>CALLQB010000005.1 GCA_938015295.1 uncultured Acidimicrobiales bacterium | reverse complement strand
GAAGCGAGCCGTGACCGACGACTACCCCGCCCGGGTGTCGCTGTTCTTCAACCCGAACATCGGAGGCCTGACCGATCCCGCTGAAGCACCAGCAATGGTCGAAGCCCTTCGGGTACAAAGCACCGACAAACTGCGGTTCGGCCATGTCAAAATCATCCTCGATGGATCGATTCAGGGGTTCACCGCTCGCATTCGTTGGCCGCACTATCACGGCACCGGCGAAAACGGACTCTGGCTCCTCGCTCCTGAGCAGGTGTATTCCTTCCTGTCGGTGTTTCATCAAGCTGGCATCACCGTGCATGCCCACTGCAATGGCGATGAAGCCGTCGAGCTGTTTCTCGACACCTGCGAACGGGTCCTCGCCGAGCATCCCCGGAGCGACCATCGCCACACGATTCAGCATTGTCAGCTGACATCGCCGGGCCAGTACCGGCGTATGAAGGCGATGGGCCTGTGCGCAAACATTTTCTCGAATCACCTCTACTACTGGGGAGACCAACATGCGAGCACCACCGTCGGCCCCGACCGCGCCGCTCGCATGAACGCGGCAGCAACGGCACTTCGAGCCGGTGTGCCGCTGTCGATGCATTGCGACGCACCCGTTACACCTCTTGGGTCACTCCACGTCGCGTGGTGCGCGGTAAACCGCCTGACGGCAACCGGCGTTGAGTTGGGTGCTGGGGAAAAGGTTTCGGTACCCGAGGCGCTAGCGGCGGTCACGATTGGTGGGGCGTACCAACTCAAAATGGACGACGAAATTGGGTCGCTTGCACCGCGCAAATGGGCCGACTTCGCAGTACTCGACGAGGACCCCTACGAGGTGCCGCCCGTCGATCTGCGCGACATCTCAGTCTGGGGAACCGTGGTGGCAGGAGTCCCCCAACCAGCCAGCAGCTGATGGCGATTGGTTTCACCTGCATCGGCGGGGATCTCGGGTCGGGAAAGACCACGCTGCTCAACGACCTTCTCGCAACCGCCAGCGGTCAGAGGTATGCGGTGGTCGTCAACGACTTTGGCGACATCAACATCGATGCTTCGCTTATCGCCAGCCACGATGGCGACACCATCGAGCTAAGCAACGGGTGTATCTGCTGTTCGTTGGCTGGTGATTTCGGCGAAGTCATGGCAGACATCGCGAGCCGTGAACCTCCGGTTGATCACGTCATTGTTGAGGTGAGCGGCGTGGGCGATCCCTGGCAGCTCACGCCTTGGGGACAAACACCCGGATTCGACCTTTGCGGTGTCGTCGTAGTGATCGACCTTGAGCGGGCTGGTCAGCTCACGAGCGACAAGTTCGTCGGCGACACCGTGCGCAAACAACTCGACCAGGCCGACCTCATCGTGGCCACCAAAGCCGATCTGCTCGATGCAGATGCGGTGCCTGACCGACTAGCTCTTGTGGCTTCACACTCTGGGTCGCCCGTGTTTGTCGCACCATTCGATCTCGCACTCGTTGTGGCCGACTACACCGCTGCGAGCCGTAGCAGCTCGGTGACGGTCAGCCCTCACGCCTTACACAAGACAATCAGCGTTCGAGCAGACCAAACAACGATCGCCGAGATCGACGACGTGGTTGCCGTTCTTCGTCGAGCCCCGGCGGGCGTAGTACGCGCCAAAGGGATTACCGCCGGGCACATCGTGCAGATGGTTGGCCGACGTATCGAAACAACACCAGTCGCGGCCGACACGACCAACACCGGGCTGGTCATCATCGCTTCGCCAACGGTCGATCAGTCGGACTTTGAGAAATGGGCCACGATGCTGCGAGGCAGCGGATCTACGGGTTGATCGCCGTGACCGTTCGGGTACCGATCGGCGCCTCGAGGGGCACCACGATCTCACTACCGGAGGTTCCGGCAAGGCAGCTCATGGCGGCAACATTTGGGTGCAAACCAACTTCGAGGCTCACCTCGACAGTCTCGTTTGTTTCGACCACCGTGGCGCGTGCCTGCGTGCACGGCGGGTTACCGGCCGTGAACCGCACCACAACTTCCGCCGAGTCGGCGCTCACGGCGAGCGCCTGATCGATAGCCCAGGGCTTTGCGTCAACGATCTGGCTCGGGTCAACAGCGTCAGCGACCCGTTGCCATTGGTCGGACGCCGCGTCGGGCAGCGGCTGGTCGATCGGTTGCACAAGATCTGACGGCGGATCGTCGGTGTCCTCGGTCGCAGAACCTTCGAGTACCTGCTCTTTCAGCTCGTCGGCCGTCGCTCCAGCCCCGTCTGTGCTGTCTGTGCTGTCTGTGCTGTCTGTGCTGTCTGTGCTGCCCAGTTCGTCTTGTGCTGGGTCAGTTATCTGGTTTTCGTCGCCATCAGCACTCGACGATCCGGTCGACACCGGTTCGCCGTCGCTGCCACAGGCCGAGAGGAGCAGCAGCAGGGCCAGGCCAGCTGCAGAAAAAGTGGGGAAAGTAGATGCCTTCATACCCCTATGACGATACGACGAGGCGGCTAGGTTCCCGATTTCGCGAAATACTCAGCACCCAGAAAGCCCAGAAGATCAGTGAGATAGAGCAACAACGCAGAGTCGCCCTAGTCTGCGAACATGACTGTTGTAGAACCAGACGTCCATAACCCCTTGATCAACGAGTTTTGGACGCGCGATGCGACCCTTGTCGAACAGGAGCTCGCAAGCTTTCGGGCACAACCGCCGCAGTTTCTTCCCGAAGCCGACGCAACCGAGTTAGGCATCAGCTGCCCGGGGGCATGGGTGGTGACGAAATACGACCACATCATCGAAATGTCCAAGACACCCGAGATCTACTCGTCGGAAGCCGGCATCACGATTCTCGACACACCTCCCGAGTTCAACAGCTTCTTCTCCTCGATGATTGCGATGGACGACCCTCGCCATACCAGCCTTCGCAGGTTGGTCTCGAAGGGCTTCACCCCCCGAATGCTCGCCAAGCTCGAAGACATCGTTGCCAAACAGGCAACGATGATCGTCGACGAAGTCGCCGACAAAGGCTCCTGCGACTTCGTCGTCGATGTCGCCGCCCGCCTGCCACTCAAAATTGTCTGCGACCTGATGGGCATCCCCGAGTCACAGCTCGACTTTGTGTTCGACCAGACAAACATCATCCTTGGCGCCAGCGACCCCGAATACGTCGAGGAGGGAGCCGATGTTCTCACCGCGCTCCTCACTGCAGGCGGCGCACTTTCCGAGCTGATGTTCGAAGTAGCCGACAGCAAACGAGGCGGCGACTCCGACGACCTCACCACCATTTTGGTGAACGCCGAGATCGATGGCGAGAAACTCAGTCAGCAAGACATCGCAAGCTTCTTCATTCTGCTTGTCGTTGCCGGCAACGAAACCACACGCAACGCCATTAGCTGGGGCCTCAAATACCTCACGGACAACCCCGACCAGCGGGCGATCTGGCAGGCCGACTTTGACGGTGTCAGCTCGACCGCTGTCGAAGAAATCGTCCGACTCGCGTCACCGGTCACCTACATGCGTCGCACCGCAACGAGCGACGCCGTGCTCGGCGGCCAAAATATCGCCGAGGGCGACAAGCTCTGCATGTTCTATTTGGCAGCAAACCGCGACGAAGACATCTTCGACGATCCGTATACGTTCAACGTGCGCCGCGACCCCAATCGCCACATTGGCTTTGGTGGGCCGGGGCCGCACTTTTGTTTGGGAGCCCACCTCGCGCGCCGCGAGATCATGGTGATGTTTCGCGAGTTGTTCGATCGTTTGCCCGACATCGAAGCAACCGGAGAACCCGACCTGCTGAAGTCGGCGTTTATTCACGGCGTCAAACACCTCGACGCATCGTTCACTCCCGCCTAGGCCATTCGACCTACAGACGAAGTGAAAAGCGTTGAGATAAACTAAGACGTCTCCCAATTGGCTGAAAGTTACCCACAGTCGTACCCTCGTGCATCACGGCGATAACCCCCTTACCCGTGGGAGACACCATGATGTTCAGGTCAGCGTTCAGATCAGGCGCGAGCTCCTTTGGCCGCACCGGCACACTTCTCGCAGTAACACTCCTGCTGGTCGCCTCGGTACTGGCATTTATGCCAGCGCCGCAAGCCGCCGCAGCGCAGTGTCAGGGCAGGACACTCGACGCCCGCCTCGTCCCGTCCTGTGGCACGCTGCTCGGCTCAAGCGATCGCCACGTCGACTGGATGGACATGGGCACGCAGGAATACAAGCTGGGCGCGGCTCTCGACATGGTGCGGATCTACAAAGTGGGACCCAACGCCCGGTTCTTCACGAATCACGAGTGGGAGCTTCTCAGCCAGGGGAAGAAGATCGTGTACTCGTGGAAGGTCGCGACCCAGCGCACCGATGTCAGCGCATGGAAGCAGGTTGCTCGAGGCGACCACGACGAAAACCTTCGCCGGGTAGCACGCCAAATTCGTGACAGCGGCCAAACCGTCATCTTCGGGCTACATCACGAACCCGAGAACGACCCGACCTTCGGATCGAATGCCGACTACGCCAACATGTATCGCCGGGCGCACTCGATCATGGAGCCCATCGCTGGCGACAAGCTGGTGTGGTTCATCAACTACATGGGCCACAGCGACGGCGGATTCGATCAGGTCGAAGCCATGTATCCGGGCGACGACATCATCGACTGGATCTCCTACAACCCATACAACTGGTACGGCTGCCACGCGAACTCACCGTGGAAGACCTTCGAAACCCAAGCCCGAAACTTCTACAACTGGGCCCAGCAGAACCACCCGAGCAAGCCGCTGATGATCGGCGAAACCGCAACCAACGAACTTCCGGGTGATCCCAACGCCAAGGCTCGCTGGATCGACGACATGGGCGCTTCGATCACCAACCAATTCCCGGCGATCCGTGCCGTATTGTGGTTCCACCAGAACAACAACTCCGGCTTCTGCGAGCGACGTTGGGATAGTTCGCAACAGTCGGTTGAGGCCTTCCGCCGGGTCCGTAACAGCCCACACTTCGGCGGCGGCGCCGTGGCTACGCAACAGCAACCGCAAACCCAGCCGCAACAACAGCCCCAACAACAGCCGCAAACCCAGCCACAGCAACAGGCGACGGGCGGGCCAAACTGTTCGGTCACCACTGGGGTCAACGGCGTCTACCTCTCGTACAACCCGGTCCAGGGTGCGGTAACCCACGTCTACCGGGTCGATGTTCCTGGCCAAGCTTCCCGGTATGGAGAGGTGCAGAACTCCGGCTCGTTTGTCCCGGTCACTGGCGGCGGACAGGCGCAGGTCTTTCTCTCTGGCAAGTTCAGCAACGGCTCCTACACCCCATCATCGAACTGCGGCACCGGCACGGCCTCGAACGATCCGGTGCAGTGCTGGGTGCGCCCGATTCAAGGTGGCGTCCACGCCGAGTGGCATCCGTTCCCGGGCGCGAGTTCGTTTGTCTACCGAATCTCGATTCCTGGCCGGGCCGACAACTACGGCACGGCGTACGGCACGAACGTCGGTATCAGCTTGCCTCGCGGTACCACCGCAACCATCGCCGTCGGAGCGGTCTACCCGAACGGGTCGTACTCGCCCGCTGGTAACTGCGGCACTACCCAGGCCGGTTAACTAGTCGCTTTACACGGTCGGCGGCGACAACGCCGCCGACCATCGCGACCGTCGCCGAGATGCTGCCCATCGAGAGCAGCGGCACCCCGACCATCGCGTGACCGAGGTTGCACCCACCAGCAAGGCCGGCCCCCACTCCCATCAGCAGTCCCCCCGCCGCCAGCTGACCGAACCGCGCAAACGATTCGGAACGGACCCACAACGTTCCCGATCGTTGCGCGGCGACAAAGGCACCGGGTACCAGGCTTACAAGCGCCAGTGGGATCCACCGTGAGCCGGTGTCGTTGCCAGCGACGATGTCCCAAAGTTGCGTGGGCACCCCCGACGTTCCAAACGAGTAGTCGCCGCCGTGCCAGTCCACCAACAGCCAGGCGATGAGCAGCACCGCCGAGGTCGCCAGACCCAACGGCAACCAACCCCAAAGCTGCCCGCGTGGGTCGGTTGGCGATTCGGCCTTTGGCGCTCGCCACACGAGATAACCAACAGCAAGTCCGGCAAGACCGGCGAGCGCAACTTGGCCCGGCCAGCCGAGCAACGAAACGACGGTGGCCACCTCCTCTTCACCTGCGCTGGTCGAGGCGGTCACCGGGTTGTCGTAGAGCCTTTCGCGCAAGCCCTTCAACGGGCCCTTGTAGACAGCCAGGTCGCCGAGCGCCCAGGCGCCAAGCGCCACCACCATTCCCAGCATTCCGCCGCCAAGTTTGTAGAACATGCCGGTAATGCAGGTGGCGGCAACCACCATGCCGATGCCAAAAACCAGTCCGCCGCCAATCGTTGCTTGCCACGCAAACGCCGGGATGAACGGGTCGATCACGCCGACTCCTATCAGCAGCTGCACGACCGGGGTCGTCACGACGAGCACCACGAGATAGGAGCGAAACAACGAAAGCTCGCGTGGCGACCGAAGCAGCCCACGCCACGTGCTGTGGAAGCAAAAATCGCCACGAGTAAACACGTATCCCAGGGCTGTCCCTGCAAGCACCGCTAACCAGATCGTCACGCCATGATTCTGGCACTCCTGGGATCGCTACCGTAAGGTCCGCCGTATGCGTCTAGGAATCAACGGCTCCGGCCTTCTTGCACATCCCAACCTCGCCACGCTCGTCGACGATATCGCCACGAACGAGCAGGACGGTTTCGAGTCGTACTGGCTCGCCCAAACCGGGCAGGCAGATGCACTCACCATCTTTGCCGCACACGGCGATTCCGGCTCAACCGCCGCGCTTGGCACCGCGGTCATCCCGACCTGGACAATCCACCCGCAAATGTTGGCTGGGCAGGCGCTCACCACGCAAGCCGCCGTCGGCGGCCGACTGATTCTTGGCATTGGCCTGTCGCACCAGCCAGCGATTGAGGATCGCTGGAAGATGACCTGGGAGCGACCGGTTCGCCAAATGATGGACTTTCTCGATGTGTTACAGCCGCTGCTGGCCGAGGGAAAGGCCAGCCACGATGGCCACTTCTGGAGCTTCGAGGGCGAGTATCCACGTATCACCGATCAGCCGCCAAAGGTCATGGTCGCCGCGTTGGGTGAACAGATGCTCAGGCTCACCGGCGCCCGCGCCGATGGCACCATCTTGTGGTGTGTTGGACCCAAGACCATTAGCGAACATATTGCACCAATCATCAACGAGGCAGCATCCAACGCTGGCCGCGACCAGCCGTCGATTGTCTGCTCGCTTCCCGTGTGGGTCACCGATGATCCGGCACCGGCCCGTGAGTTCATTGCCAAAATGCTCTCGATCTATGCCGAGCTGCCCAGCTATCGCCGCATGCTCGATATCGAAGGGCTCCACGGCCTCGGCGAGCTGTCGTTGGTCGGTTCCGAGCAGGAAGTCGCCGACGGCATCGCCGCCATCGCTTCGGCTGGGGCGACCGACTTCACCGCGGTGCCGATGGGCGGCAACCCCGATGAGATCGCCCGAACCCGACAGACACTTATCGCCACCCAGGCCAGCCTGAACTAGACCGCGACAGAAAGGGACCGGTTGCCATGTCCATTGCCGCACTCCGGCCAGCCAACGCCTGCCTGCCACCTGTGCTGGTCGATCCGCTTCTCGACAACCCGCAACAGATTCGCGCCTTGGCCCGCGAGAACGGTCCGTACTTTCAACCAGCTCGCTACCTCATCGATGGCGCTGCTGCCTCGGCCGCGTCCGATGGCAGAACCGCCGCCGATGTGCAGATACCGGCGGGGATTATCGGACCGGTGTTTCGGGGCGACTGGGCATTGGGCGGCGAGGCTGTTCTTCGTGAAGCCTCGTCGCTGCTGACGCTTCCGGCATTCGTCGATGCTGCCAAAAGCATGTGCGGTTCGAGCGAAGTTGTTCCGCAGCAAGTATTCGTCAACCTCACCGCGCCGTCAGGCGGTGCGCCGTTCTCACACACCGACATTCCCGAGTTCGTCGGTGTCGACCGGTCGAACGCCCCCGGGTGGCTGCTTAGCGCAATGGGCGCATCGGGTCTCTTTGAAGCCGAACGCATCACCATTATCACTGCGGTGTCCTGGTTTTACGAGGGCGAACGTGGGTTCTTCCGGTACTGGCCCGAGGGCCGCGAGGCGCAGAGTATTCGCCACGAAGATCTTTGGAACACCGCGGTGGTGGGCGACAACGACTTCATGCATCACAAGGTAGAGCGCACGGGAGCCAAGGGCGCTGTGCCTCCAGCCACTATGACGATCGATTCGTTGCTCGATTTCGACGGCAACCACTGGGTGATTACCGACGGCGACAACGAACTGGCCCGCTACGACGATGTCGAAATTCGGCTGTCGTTGTCGTGGAAGGCCAAGGTCTATGATTCGCCTGAAGCTCGTGAGGCGGCCGAGATGGGAGTGGGCGGTGTGTCGATCGAGGAGGTGCTGGCCCGGTTTGGCGAAGCGCTAGACGAACCGCTCGCCAGTGAAACCGCATCACCGCAAACACCCGGTCCGGAGGCAGCACCGCGAACACCCGGTCGTGAAACAGCACCGCGAACACCCGGTCGCGAAGCGCTATCGGACCCTCGACTGCGCGACCAGCTCAGCGCCCGTTGGACCTCCTACGTCCCCGGCTAAACCCCGAAATTTTCTCGGGAAGTGCCTCAAAATGGTCGCACTACAACAACAGAACCGAGGTTGTCACACCCCTTCGGCAAGATGTGGTCATGCGAATCGAACTGCTTTACCCTACCGACCACCAGCCGCAGAGCTCCGAAGACGATGTGGCAGCCGTTGCCTCCGGGGCGCTGCCCTTTCGACCTGTGCGTGCCCGCTCGGGCGACATCCGTCTCGACCTGCCAGACCATATCGTCGACCGGCTAATCGAACGGGCAAATACCGCCGGCCAGTCTCTCGAGTGGTACATCAACACCGAGTTGTCCAAGCTGGCGAGCCGCCCAACTGCAGATGAGCTGTTGCAACGCATCCGCCAAGCCGCCTGACATCACCAGTCCGCTAGCCCACTCGGTTTTGTTACCAAACCGTCATCAAAAAGGCTGCTGATAGCGGAACCAGTCGGCACCTCGGCGTCGTCACAACCCCAACGAACAACAACAACCGTGGGGATGTACACAATGTTTAGGCAGCGAACACAAGGTAAACAACCAACGATCAAGCAACTACTGGCGCTCCTGCTGGTTCTTGCGTTGGCGGTAGCCGCTTGCGGTACCGGAAGCGACGGTCAAGATAGTGCGACCGACAGTTCGTCTGATGCCGCAGACTCCTCGACAGCAGGCAACGCCATGGCGCTGGACTCGTTCGAGGATGCGGTCGAAGAAGAGGCGATGGAAGAAGAGCCCGAAGAAGCACGGGCGGTGTCCGCGAGCGCAGACGAGGGCGAGTCCGCACCCCTCAGGCAGCAATCGGATGTGCCCGCCCTCGGTACTGGCGGGTCGGGCGATGGTTCCGCGCCCGGAGCGCTCCAACCCATCAACATCGGCCGCGACATCATCTTCACCGCCGAGATTTCGGTAGCCGTCGACAACGTAGGCGAGGCCGCAGGTGAAGCAATGCGAGCCATCGAAACGCTGGGCGGACTGCTTTTTGGACAAGAAACCTCAACCGACGGCGTCAACCGCACGCTGTTGACCTTTAAGGTTCGGCCGGCCGACTTTCAAGAAGCGGTTTCTCGGCTTGGCGGCATCGGCGACCTACGCGACCAGCGCATCTCGTCGCAGGATGTCACGGCTCGGGTAAGCGACCTTCGGAGCCAGATCATTACCGCCGAGGTCAGCGTTGAACGTCTGCGTGGCTTCCTCCAAGATGCCACGGGCCTCGAGCAGGTCGCTCGGCTCGAGGCACAACTACTCGAACGCGAAACCACCCTCGAACGCCTTCGCGGATCTCTCCGAACAATCGAGGATCGTGTCGACCTCGCGACCATCACCGTATCGCTCGTCGAGATCGTGCCTGGCCCAGCACTCACCCTCACCCAAACCGCATACTCCGGCCACGACGAAGGCATCTCGTGCCAAGGCCTCGAACGGCTTACCGTTGATGAAGACGACAGCTTTACCGTCTGCCTGCGGGTAGAGAACACCGGCGACACGCACCTGACCGACTTCGTGGTGATCGACGAAGGGTTCGGCATTTCGTCCGACGACGTTGTGGTTACCGCCGGCAGTCTCGACGGGCGCCTTGCTCCGGGCGAACGCCTTGTCGCCTACTTCGAGGCCGACTCGGCTGTGTTCACCACCGAGCTTCGTACCCAGGTTTCGGCGCAGGTCATCAACGAAGACGGGGCCGATCTTGGCGTGGCCCGCGTTGGTGCACGCGGCAACGGGTTCCTCGAAGTTCGCCAAAGCACAGCGCTTCCCGGGTTTAAGGACTCGCTCGATTCGGGCCTTGATGTTCTCGCCAAAATGATCGGTATTGGCGTGATCCTCTTCGGCCTCCTACTCCCCTTCTTCTGGGTGCCGCTGTTTGCTTGGGCGGCGTTGCGGTTGCTGCGGAGTCGGTCGAACCGCAGCGGCACAACCGTGCACGTGCCAGCGACCAACACTGCCGACACCGAGCACGACGTCTCCGTCTAAGACGACGGAGTTGCGGCACGCCTCGGCGACAGACCAACCACAAGTACGAGCCCGCCTCACCAGCGCAAACCCACGTTGCGATGGTTGAGGTGGGCTCTTGGCGTGTCAAACGACCGCGCGACGCCACGGTCCAGCGTCACTCGACAGCGGATTTCGTGCGCCCTCGCGGCAACATGGGATGGTGGATCACTACGACATCGCCGTCATCGGCGCCGGCCCGGCCGGTGCTGCCGCAGCAATTCAGGCCGCCCGAGGGGGCGCCAGTGTTGTGGTGTTCGATAAGGCCCCGTACGGCCGCGACAAAGTATGTGGCGATGGCCTGACACCGCGGGCAGTCGGCGCGCTGAACGATCTCAACATCGATATGACCGGCGCTCATCACATCGACGGGCTCCGGATGATCGCCAACAAGACCGAACGCGAGCTGTTGTGGCCTGGCACCTCACGGTTCCCCGCCCATGGCGCTGTCTGGCCTCGACGAAAGCTCGACGCCCATCTCATCGATGCCGCCACCGAAGCAGGCGCCGAGGTGATCTGGGAGACCGAAGCGCTTCCAACTATCGATGGCAACAGGGTTGTGGGGGTAGACGCAGGCGGCCGCAAGGTCACCGCCGATCTCACCATCGCCGCTACTGGTGCACCAGGCGCAGTTGCACGAATGTTGGGAGCCGAGCGGGTCGACGACGAACCGTTTGGTTTGGCAATTCGCACCTATGCCGAATCGCCCCGACACGCCGACAAGCACCTCGAAGCATGTCTCACTCTGAGCGACGAACACGGTACAGCTATCCCGGGTTACGGCTGGATGTTCCCGGCTGGCGACGGCACGGTCAACATCGGCGTCGGCGCGCTGTCGACGATGAAGGGGTTTAAGAAACTCAACCTCAATTCGCTTCTTGCCTCCTATCGCGACTTGGTGCAGGACTCATGGGAGCTGGGCCCGAATCTCGAACGAGCTCGTGCGTGGCGGCTGCCGATGAGCACACAAAAGCGTCATGGCGACGGGTGGGTCGCCATTGGCGATGCTGCCGGTTTGGTCAACCCGATGAACGGCGAAGGCATCGACTACGGCCTCGAGTCGGGGATGTTGGCCTCCGAACTGTTCTTGGCCAACCCGGCCACAGCGCCCGAGCGCTACGACCAACTCGTGGGCGAACGTTTCGATGCATTCCTTCGGACAGGTCGTCGGTTCTCCTTTCTCATCGGTCACCCATGGATTCTTAAGAGCGGGCTCCGCATGGCGGTGGGCACCGATGCCATCGCCCAAATCACGTTGCAGGTCATGGGCAATCTGGTCGATGCCGAGAGCCCAGGAGCGTCAGGTCGGGTTCTGCGACTCGCCGACACCCTCCTGGGCGTCGCTGATCCCGTACTCCGCAAAACCAGAGCAGCCGCCTAAACCCCTTCTGTTGTTCTGAAGTGACCAAAATCGGTTGGGGTGGGTCAAAATTTCGGCTTCTTTGCTTGTTAATCGTTTGTCGTCTGCGGCCGATCAAGAATGGGTGAGCGATGACGAACCCGACGCCGGTGTAGTTCTCAACGACGAGGACTTCGACGAACTTGATATCGAAGCGGTAGCCGACCGCCTGAGCTGCGGCATTGGTGACGTGATTACCCACGTGAACGAGGGCCGCCTCGCCGCCTACCGACTCGGCGACAAGGTTTGGTTCCTCGCCGACGACGTCGCACGGCTCAGCTAGAACCGGTCAGCTCGAACAGCTGAGCATGGAACAGCCGACCTTTGTGCGGGCCCATTCGGGACGACGTTCGGCGAAGTACTCGTTGCCAGGCTGCTCGTCGTAGGGCTTGCGAAGCACGTCGAGCAGTTCGACCACGAGCGAGTCGTCACCCGCCTCTGCTTTGTCGATCGCGACCTGCGCCAAATAGTTCCGCAGCACAAACTTGGGGTTCACCAAATCCATCGACACCTTGCGAGCTGCGTCAGAAACACCTGACGCAGCAACACGCTTTTTGTACGCAGTGAGCCAGTCATGGATAACCGAGCGAACCTCTGCGGTGAGCTCATCTGGCAAATAGAAGGCATCGATCAACGTGGTATCGATGTCGGCGTCGTTGCTCGTCGGGGCTACACAACCAACGTTGGCGAGCTGGCGATAAAAAATCGTCATGTCAGTTTCGGTTGCCTGCAACATGGCAAACAGGTCGCTCACCAGTTGACCGTCGGCATCCTGCCAGCCGTCGACCAAGCCAAGCTTTGCCGCCATCATGTCCTGCCATTCGGCCTCGAAAGCCTCGGCGAATGCTTCGATTCCGGCCTGCAGCGGATCGACCTCTTCGATCAATGGATAGAGCGCATTGGCCAACTGCACCAAGTTCCACTGAGCGATCTGCGGCTGCTGCCCATAGCGGTACCGTTTCTGGCCGGCGTCGGTGGTGTTCGGTGTCCAGCCCGGATCGAAGTCTTCGAGCCAGCCGTAAGGGCCGTAGTCGATCGTTAAGCCGAGAATCGACATGTTGTCGGTGTTCATCACACCGTGCACGAAGCCCACCCGCATCCAATGCACGATCATCGTTGCGGTTCGACGGGCGACTTCGGCAAAGAATTCGGTAACCGCTTCGGGCGACGCAGGGTCATCGTGTTTGGCTGCGATCTCCGGAAACTCGGTGCGAATGGTGAAAGCGGTCAATTGACGCAGTTCGTCGATTTCACCCCGAGAAGAGAACAATTCGAAGTTGCCAAAGCGGATAAAGGTAGGAGCGACCCGACACACGACGGCCCCTGGCTCATACGCCGGGTTGCCGTCGTACAACATGTCGCGCAACACCTGGTCGCCGGTTCGCACGAGACTGAGCGCCCGAGTTGTTGGCACTCCCAGGTGATGCATTGCCTCGCTACAAAGAAACTCGCGCACCGACGACCGCAGCACGGCAAGACCATCGGCGCGGCGCGAATACGGCGTAGGACCTGCTCCCTTGAGTTGCAACATCAGGTGGTCGCCCGATGCGGTGACGACCTCGCCGAGCGCAATCGCCCGACCGTCGCCGAGTTGGCCTGCAAAGTTGCCAAACTGATGTCCGGCGTAGGCCATAGCGAAGGGGTCCATACCTTCGAGGAGTTCGTTTCCGGAGAACACGCGTGCAAACTGCTCGGAGGCCACATCGTCGTCGGTCAGGTCAAGAAGTCCGGCGACCTCGCTGGCCACCGCCACGGTGGTTGGAGCGCTGGTCGTCTTTGGAGCGACCCGTGAATATGCAGCGTGGTGCACCTGGCGAGGAGCCACGACCTCACTCGGGTCGGCCGGAAGTTCGTCGGTGAAGCGGTTATCGAAAGTGAGGTCCATTGCGTTCTCCGTGTTCGAGCAAGCCGATGCCGTAGCCAAGCTTGGCGCGGGTATGAGCAAAACAGCGTTTCCGAACGCCAAATAATTCCGCCGATCCAGCCAAGTGCACGCCACACTAGATCTATGAACAAACTCGACTGCGTGGTACAGAGTTACGCTTGGGGCGATACCGACTCGATTCCGTCGATTCTTGGTCTGGCCCCAACGGGTGAACCGCAGGCCGAATTGTGGATGGGAGCTCATCCTGTTGCGCCGAGCCTGCTCAATGGCATCCCTCTCAACGAGGTCGTGGCGGCCACCCCCGAAACCCTTCTTGGTGCCGACATCACCGACGAGTTCGGACAGCTTCCTTACCTGTTTAAGGTGCTGGCGGCTGCCCAGCCCTTGTCGATTCAGGCTCATCCGTCGCTAGAACAAGCGAAGGTCGGGTTTGCCCGTGAGGATGCTGCGGGTATCGAGCGAACGGCTGCCAACCGCACCTACCGCGACGCGAACCACAAGCCAGAACTCATCTGTGCGCTCACGCCTTTCGTTGCCAAGTGCGGGTTTCGCAACCTGGCCGAGACCCGCGATTTGTTCGATCTGCTGACCGCGACGCTCAGCTCAGACGCTGCTTCCGGCCTCCCCGACCTCCAGCTGCTCAGCGATATGCACCAGCAGCTCAACGGTTCAGGTAGCGACGCCGAAATTCTCTCAGCGACACTTGCATGGCTCCTTCGCCTCCCAAGCGACTCAGCAACCAACCTCGTGTCCACCGTGGTCGACGCAGCGGCTGCCCTGCCCGCTGGCAGCAAATTCGATGACGAGGCACTCTGGACCGACCGCATCAACAGCTTCTTTCCCGGCGATATCGGCGTCGTTGTCGCTCTGCTACTGAACCACCTCGTGCTCGAACCCGGCGAGGCTGTCTTTCTCGCTGCTGGCAACCTCCACGCCTACCTGCAGGGCACCGGGATGGAGCTAATGGCCAACAGCGACAATGTGGTTCGGGGCGGCTGCACGCCGAAACATATCGACGTTGAAGAGTTGCTGGCGGTGGTCGACTGCACGCCGATCGATCCGCCGATCCAGCGGGCGACATCGGGCGCTCACACCTTCGAATCGCCAGTGCGCGAGTTCAGCCTCAGCCGCTACGAACCGACCGCCGAAGCCTCGTCGATCACGCCGGCGAGCGCCGAGATACTCATGACGACGGCAGGCACAGCCACTATCGCCAACGCCAATGAAACTATCGACCTCGCGCAGGGCGAGGTCGCCTTTATCGCTGCGTCTGATGGACCCTACGAACTGACCGGCAACGGCACAGTTTTTCGGGCAACAATCGGCGCCTGATACTGTCGCCGCTATGACTACTCTCGAACCCTTCGCCACCGTCACCGGCACCCTCGACTTCAAGATGCAGGGCAAAATGCCCGCCGGACTCCGACTAGATGCCCACTTTGCTGGCACCGCTACGTCGAGTCACTGGGAAGGCGACTGGCCGGTTTCGGGTATCGACTACGTCACGGTGCGCGAAGATGGCATCGCTGAACTTTTCATTCGGGCATCGATGGGTGAGGGCGACAATGTCGTCAGCTACGAGGCAAAAGGTCGCCAGAACGCCGATGGCATCACCGAAACCCTCTACTTTCAAACAGCGTCAGAAACCTTTGCGTTTCTCAATGGCGCGGTCGGTGTGGCAACAGGAGGAGTCGAGGGCGACCAGTTGCACCTCGAAATTTCTCTCGTGAAGCCCTAGCAACAACGATCGAGGACCGTCATGGCAGCTGAAAAGGTCTACCTGACCCTTGAGGTTGCTGGCCGCGAGGTTCGGATCTCGAGCCCCGACAAAGAGTTCTTCTCCAAACGGGGCGAAACGAAGCTCGACCTGATCGAGTACTACCTGGCGGTTGCCGAACCGTTTCTTGCGGCGACTCAGGGCCGACCGATTCTTGTGCAGCGGTACCCCGACGGGGCGAGCGGTAAGTCGTTCTTTCAGAAACGGCTGCCGAAGGGTGCCCCCGAGTGGCTTGAAACCACGACGGTAAGCACACCAAACGGTACCGATTCGAACGCGCTCGTTGTGGCCGACATGGCCCACGTTGTGTGGGCGGTCAACATGGGCACGATTCCGATCCACCCCTGGCCGTATCTGGCTGCGAATCCAGAGGTTACCGACGAGCTTCGTATCGATCTCGATCCGTCACCAGGCATCGAGTTTGACCAAATACGCGAAGCTGCGCTGCTAGTGCAGGGGTTCTTCCACGAGCTCGGCATGGAGCCGTACGTAAAAACAAGCGGCTCTCGCGGGCTCCATATCTATGTTCGACTCCGGCCTGAATGGGACAGCTATCAGGTGCGGTTTGGTGCAGTTGCGCTCGCACGCGAACTCGAACGTCGACACCCCGAACTGCTCACCGCTGCGTGGTGGAAAGAGGAGCGCGGCCAGCGGGTCTTCATCGATTTCAACCAGAATTGCCCGCACAAAACCGTGTTTGGTGCTTGGGCAGTTCGTGCGCGGGTCGGCGCCCAGGTATCGACACCGATCACGTGGGACGAGGTTGCCGACGTCACCCCCGAGGATCTCACCATCGCAACAGTGCCGCCGCTCGTCGCCGATCGAGGGAATCCTTGGGCGGCGATGAACGACAACCCACAGGATCTTGGCCCGCTCCTCGCGTTGCACGAGGCCGACATGGCCGCAGGACTACTCGATGCTCCCTGGCCGCCGGTGTACCCGAAACAGCCCAACGAACCGCCAAGGGTGGCTCCGAGTCGGGCGCGGAAACCAACGGGAAGTTGACTCCTCCGGTACCGATGGTGTGGAAAGGAGCCAACTCCCCAAGCGATAACAAACCGGGTTCCACTCGCAGTTCGAGATCACATATTGGTGAGGTTTCCGCCTCACGAGAAAGTCAAGCACAAGTTGTGACACAGCGACCACTCACAATGAATAATCTTCACTAAACCGTAAAGGTGTGAACAACGATCACCCGCAATCCCATACAAAAACAGGGGCCGCAGCTCTTAGCAGTCGGGATTTGTGACCTGGATCGACGCGGCCAATGAGCGCGCTTCGGCTACTACAGCGTCGGGGTCGCTGCTCGACGAGCCAACAATTCCAAAACCCCGGCCGTCGATGAAGTAGATAGCAATCGACGGCCGACCAGACCGCGTGTAGGTGTAGCTCCACATATCGTCGCGGCCCGCTTCCTCAATGAGGCCCGAGGTGGCGGTGTTGCGAAAGCCGAGTTGTTCGGCCGCCGCCGCCTTCCCGGTAACCGCAGGGTCGGTAAGCGGTGAGCTGTCGACAAAGAGTTCTTCGTTTCCGCGACTCCACGCCGTTCGACGACCGTACGAACGCTCGCCTGCATCTTCGGTAAGGGTCCAAGAGTCGGGAACGACCGCCGAGAAACACCGGCCTTCATAGGCAACGAAACCGTCGGGAATCTCGGCGGCAGTTTCGTCGACGCTGGGTTGCTCGTCGGTAGTCGCGGCGGGCGCCGTTGTACCTGCTGCGGCGTCGTTATCTTCGCCGGTCGAGGCCGCCGATGCGTCGGCTCCCTCGGCGACGCCGCCGTCGTCGTTATTGGAGAAGAAACCGCCAGCGAGAAATGCCAGAACAAGGATCGCGACCAGGATCAGCGCACCACCCACCAGGGGTAACAAACTCTTCGAGCGCTGGGAGCCAACTGCTGGTTGAGGCGGTACGTTCGACGGGGCCGCTGGTCGAGGCGGTGGAGTGGTCGAGGCCGGCGGGGCCGGCGAAGGAGCAACCGGCGCCGCCGCAACTGGCAGCGGAGGCGGCGGTGGCGACGCAGGAGGCGTGGGCGCCACAGGAGGCTCGGACGCCACAGGAATCGCCTGGGTGGGTTCATACGGCGATACCACAGGAATCGATTGTGTCGTATCGGTCGACGAACCCGTTCCAAGAATCGATCCACAGGCATCGCAGAAGACCGAATCGCCATGGTTCTCGACACCACAAGATGAGCAGATCACCCGCTCAGGCTACCGGCGAGCCAACCTCACCACGGGTGCACCACACCGTCGTAGCGGAGAAAGGCACCATTCTGGGCATGGTCGAGCCCGTTGATGGTGTCCCAAATCTGGCGGGCACCGTCGGCCACCTCCATCTGAGCAGAGTCGCCACCCATGTCGGTCTTGAGCCACCCGGGATGCAACGCGATGGTCGTGATCCCCTCGTCGTCAAGCAGGTGTGCTGTCTTGACCGTGACGTTATTCATTGCCGCTTTTGACGCGTTGTACGCAATATCGGGGCCTGCAGTTCGTCCTAAAGCCATCGACGCGCCCTGCGCGCTGACGTTGATGATCTTGGCGTGCGCCGACATTCGCAGAAGCGGCAGCAGAGCCCGGGTGAGCAGCATGGGGCCGACCACATTCGTGCGCATCGTGGCCAGGAAATGGTCGGGATCGATGTCGAAGGGTCCGCGCTCGTCGACGCCCGAACCAAAAACCTGAGCATCGACACCAGCGTTGTTGATAAGCACATCGACGCAGTCGAGTCGAGCTCCAAGCCTGTTGGCGAGTGCGTCGATCGATGCTGGATCGTCGAGATCGAGTTGGAGGTCTGATGCCTTTTGCGGCGAACGCATCGTTGCCTGCACATCGTCGCCGGCACTCGTGGCCATATCAGCCAGGACGCTTCCCAGACCTCGTCCTGCTCCGGTGATCACTACCTTTCTCGTCATTGAGTCAGTACCTCACGGCGTCTTTAAGAAACTCCTGAATGGGCCGTGCCGCTTCCCAGTAGTCGAGGATGATCTGATCGAGTTCCGGATTGGTAAAGAGGTTCTTGTCGGCTATATCGGCCCAAAACACCCACTGCTTGTTGAGCACCCGAGGCTCAAGTTGGGCGAGTTCTTTCAGCTCAGCAGGAGCCCTCTTATGGGCATCGCCGCCGAGGGGTCCGAACGTTTTGAACAACGGGGTGTTCTTGGCTTCGAGTTTTGCCAATTCGTCGCGATGCTCACCGACGTAGCGCCTGACCTTGTCGCGCAACTCCGGATCGGGCATGTACAGGCCCCCACCCACCGAGATGCCATCGACACCGATGCTCACGGTGTACGCCGGATAGCTCCAGTCATGTTTCTGGCTACGGCCGACCGTTATTCCGAGTCTCGTCTTGTAAGGCGTTTTGTCCTTCGAGAACCGGATGTCGCGGTTAATGCGGTACTTGGCCTGCTTGGCGCTGACCTCATATTCGGGTTCGACTTCCTTCACCTGTTCAACCAAGGCTTCGGCCAACGCGTCGTAGGGCGCCTTGAGGTGCTTCTCGTAGTCCTTGCGGTGCTCGTCGAACCAGACTTTGTTGTTGTTCTTCGCTAGACCGCGCCAGAACTTCGCCGACTCTTTCGTAAAGAAGCTCACCGGAGCTGGTGGCGCCCATCGATACGGGGCAGATCGAGCGGATGCACGACACCGGCCTCGGCGGCCACCACCGCCGGAATCGCGTTGACGATGCGGTTGGCGGCGGTGGCGTTTCCGCCGCCGGCCGCCGCCGGTTCGCCCTCTTCGTTGCCGTGGACGGTCACCTCGAGGTTCGGACGGCCACTGATCTTCACCCGATGCACACCGCCATGCGATGGTGATGGGTCCCAGTCGGGAGCACACGAGTCGTCGATACGAGTGATGTGTTCGATAACCAACAGCTTGCGACCAGCAACCCAGCCTTGCACCTCGAATCGAAACGCGCCCTGCGTGCCGGCCTCGAAGGTGCCCATGCCATCAACCTCGATGGTGTTGTCGAGCGGGCGACGTTCGATCTCGGTCGTGATCTCGTCGAGGGTCACCTCGAGCCCATCAGCCAACACCCGAAGCATTGGCGCCCACACCGTCATCAACGCGACGTCGAGAAGCATCGGCGGTGTTTCGTCCATCGTGGTTCCGAAACCACACACCTCGCGCACGATCTGCGGCTGATCGTAGAACGCATAGTTGAAGACTTCTTGCGCACGGATCTCGGTAATGTCCGCACACACGCCGCTGAGGAACAGTGGCAGTGCGTCCATGACCCAGCCGGGATCGATGCCGCTGATGAACACTGACGAGTTCCCGCTGAGGGTGACGTCGTCGATGAGTGGCTTGAGAACTGGATGGACCATCTCGGGGTGCAGGAGTGGGTAGAACGAGGTCGAAACAACGTTGCGACCCGCCCCAAGCAGCATCAATAACTCGCCGGTCGCGGCTTCGATCCTTGTGTCGGCCGTCGCTGCGTAGACGACGCAATCGACATCGTCAGCGAAAGCAATTTGGGTGTCGTCGGTTGCCACAACTCCGACCGGACCGGTCCCGCACAGCTCGCCAGCGTCCTTCCCGACCTTCGCCGGGTCAGAGACCACAACCCCGACCAGGTTCAACTGCCGATGAGCAGCGACCGCACGCAACGCCGGCCGACCAACATTTCCGGTTCCCCAAACAACAACGTTCATGCGGTCATGGTTAGCGCAGTGCTTGCACCGTTGCCAGCCAAGACAACATCACCGCCACAGCAGCTAGCCGACCACGCCGCTCGCCCGCAGACCAGCGATCGTCGTTGCGTCGAGACCCAACTCGGCCAAAACAGCCTCGGTGCTTTCGCCTGCGTGGTCTGAGGTTTCACAAGGCTCGGCGGGCGTTGCGGAGAACCTGGGCGCGGGACGGGGCTGCACCACATCGCAAGCGGTAAAGAATGCCTCGCGACGCACGGCCTGTTCGTGACTTGGCGCTTCTCCCATTGTGAGCACCGGCGAGACACACGCGTCGCGGTCTTTGAATATCTCGGTCCACTCGTCGCGTGTTCGGGTGGCGAAAATGGCGTCGAAGCGTTGAGCCATCGAGGGCCAAGCCGAGCGGTCCATCTGCTTTGGAAGCTCTTCGTCGCCCAACCCGAGTCCGTCGAGGAGTTCAACATAGAACTGCGGTTCGATGGCCCCGACGGCCATGAACCCACCATCGGCGGTCTCGTAGACATCGTAGAAGTGCGCCCCCGAGTCGAGAAGGTTGGTCGCCCGCTCGTCGCTCCAGAACCCCGAAGCGTGAGCCGTGTACAGGGGCGAAAGCAGATAGGCCGCTCCGTCGACCATGGCCGCATCGACCACCTGCCCCGGTCCGCCTGCCTTCACTGCATACAAGGCGCTCACGATGCCAAGGACAACAAACATCGAGCCCCCACCGAAGTCGCCAATAAGGTTGAGCGGCACCGTCGGCTTCTGTCCGTGCCGGCCAATATGGGCTAGCGGACCAGCAAGCGAGATGTAGTTGATGTCGTGACCCGCCCGCTGTGCCATCGGGCCCTGCTGCCCCCAGCCGGTCATGCGACCAAACACGATGTTCGGGTTGCGACTCAGGCACTCGGCGGGCCCAACGCCGAGCCGCTCGGCAACCCCGGCCCGAAACCCTTCCAAAACAACGTCGGCCGAGGCAACGAGGTCGAGCACCAACTCGCGGCCCTCCGGACTCTTGAGATCGACCGCGATCGCCCGCTTCCCGCGCTCCATGGGGCCACTTGACGAGGCGACCGGATTTCCGCTCCCTCCTACGCGGTCGATCCGAATCACCTCAGCGCCAAGATCGGACAACATCATCCCGGCGAAGGGAGTCGGGCCGATACCGGCCAATTCGATTACGCGCACACCTTGAAGAGGACCCATAGGTAATTCGTTACTACACGAGGCGCCGAGTGGTCATACTCGATAGATGAGCAGCAGCGGTTTGACTATCGAGATCCGAGAAGCGGTGCAGGCCGATGCCGAAGCGATTGGCTTTGCGCATGGCGAGGCTTGGCGGGTGGGCTACGTCGACCTGTTTCCGCCCGAGGTTCTCGCAATCGCGGTGCAGGATCGGTACGAACGTTGGCCGAAAGATTTTTCCGATGGTCTCAATCCGCTTTTCACACTGCTGGTTCCCGTCCTCGACGGTCGAGTTGTGGGATTTTCGACGCTGCGAATCGACCCCGACGATGCTTCGCTCGGTGAGGTCCTCGGTTTCTATCTGCATCCCGACGCCTGGGGAACCGGTTGTGCCGAAGCGCTCATGAGCGAATCGATCGACCGGCTCAAAATGAACGGCGCAGCGTCGATACATCTCTGGACCCACCCGGGAGCGGCGCGCGCACATGCTTTTTACGCCAAGGCTGGCTTTGCACCTACAGGACGCTCAATGGAAAGCCCAATGCTCGCCGGCCAACCGCCGGTTCCAGAGATCGAGTTTTCGCTTCCTCTATCCCCAAACCCCGGAATCTCGTGACACAGGGCAACAAGTATTGTCGGGTGGTGTCACGAGATTCTGAATTACCGCGCCTTTAGAGCACGCGACACCCTTACGAGCAGCAGCGAGGCGATCGCGGCGCAGAGGGCTGGCAAGAACCACGCTGTCGCGTAGCCCCGAGTCTCTGCCACCCAACCAAAGAACAACGGTGAGCCGAAAGCACCAACCCGAATTCCTGTCTGCACCAACGCCGTCGAGGCTCCGGGCGCTTCGGGGTGCTCGGAAAGTACTGCGAACAAGAACAAACCAGGCCACGACCAGCCAACACCGAACAGCAGCACGGTCCCCACCACAATTGCGGCACGATTCTCTGTTGCAAAAAGCAGGAACGAAACCAGCGCTCCCGACAAGCAGACCGCAACAGCAAGAAAGCGATCAAACGCATACCGGTCGGCCAAGATCCCCCAACTCAACCGAGCCGGAATCATGATTGCCCCGCCAACAGCAAGAAGTAGTCCGGCACGACCGTCGCTGAATCCAGCTTCTTTGGCTGCCAGAACAAGAAACCCGCTTGCGGTCACCACAGCAGCGGCGGCAAATCCGCCGGCAATCGCCGCTAGCTTGAGGTGGCGCTCGGCCCACAGATCGGCCTTTGAGCGCCGCGTTCGGGCGGGAAGCGAGGCCACAGCCGGAACAGCGAACCACACAGGCAGCGCCACCACAGCACAGACGCCAATGGTCCAGCGCCAGCCAAGCGTGCCGCCCAGCACCGGAACGGAGAGGCCCGCCAACATGGTGGCGAGCGGAACAGCTGCCTGCTTGATGCCGGTCGCTGTTCCACGTCTCGTCGGGATGACCGCCCGCGAAACCAGGCTGTTTGTGGCTGGTTGCACAATCGCTTCTGCGACTCGACACACGGCAAAGAACACCAGCAAAAGGGTGATGTTGGTTGCCGTGGTCGCAATGAGCAGCAATCCAACCACCGAAAACATCAGCCCGAGCCGGATGGCCAGGCGGGGGCCGCGAACATCGGCCAGCGCTCCGCCGCTTTGGAGCACCAAGGCCGACACGAGGTAACCAACGGTGAAGATGGCGCCGATCTCAGTGTCGCCGATCCGCAGATCTTCCTTAATCGCTGGCGCAAAGGCCCCTACCAAGAAAGCAGGAAGCGCTACCAGCATTACGGCTGCTGCGGACGCGAGCGTCGGACGCCAGAAGGTTGTCGGAACCTCGGCGGGCTCGTCTTGCGTTCTCGATGGTGCAGCAGGCCCGGACACGTGGCCGCACTCTAGCGTCGAGACGTGTGCAGTCCCTTTTGTGGCCCGGGTGGGAACCTGGGGTCAGGCGGCGATGACGCTGTTGCCCTCGTCGGAGACGTCGGTGTCGGTCTCGGTGAACCAGTGACCGCCGTCGGCAAGATATTTGAATTGCACCGTCGTGCCTTGTTCGATCTCGATCGATGCGCTTCGGGTGCCGTTGCTGCGCTTCTTGAGCGGCGTAGCTAACGGATCCCAACCGTTGAAATCTCCGGCGACAGATACCGCTTCGGGAGTCTGGTCGAGGGGAAGAGCAAAGGTGACTTTGACGGCACCGGTTTTGGTTTTTTGACGCTTCAGCATGATCACGCCTCCTGGCGTAGGGAAATGGACTGCTGTGGGACGAGTTGAGCGTAGGTAGAACGACCTACGGGAAACTTCCTATCGGCAGCGACTTCGCAAACCTGAAGCAGACAGTTCACTCGAACGAAATACTTTCGTTTGCGAACTCGACGACAGAGCTATCCCCGGAGGTCGTTGATGCGATCGCGAGTGGCGCGGACATTGCCAAGCCCAGCTGGTCCAGCATCGTCACGTAGCGCACTGAGTGGGTCGCGAAGATCGTCAACATAGCCGAGCGCGTACGCCGCCCGGTCGTACCCAAGAAGTCGCAACAGGTCGTCGTCGAGGCCTGCGGCGATGTCGGGCGGCACCGACAGGTACTGGTTTTCTTCTTGGCGCAGCCACGCAACGTTGTACGTGATGTTGATGCCCTGTCGGGTGGCGTCGGTCGTGTTGGCGCCGCCACCGTGATAGATCGAGCCGGTGTACAACAGCACCGACCCCTTGGTCATCTCGGCGGGCTCGGTGTCGGCAAGCTCGTACTTCATGCCATCGGCGTGATGATTGCTGCCCACCACGACCCGGGTGGCGCCGTTACTCTCGGTGAAGTCGGTGCCCGCCCACAAGGTGTTGCACTGCACCTCGTAACCCTGGGGGAAGGCAAAGAAATCGAACGCCCACTGGTCACGGTGTACCGGCTGGGACGGCGAACCCGGCCCGAGAGAAATCACCTGCGTGAGATGAAGTTGATAGTTCGTCGCGTGTCCCAGATGGGCTGCTGTGGCCGCGAGGATCGTGGGATGCATCACGAGATCACGGGCGGTTGCCGACCGGGCAACCATCCCACCCGTGCGCTTCGTTGCTTTGCCGGTGAACGAATCGGGTCCGAAACCATTCGCCTCGATGAACGGTTGCATCTCGGCCATCACCGCATCGACAACATCGGCACCGATCAGGTTGTCGACGACCACACAACCGTCACGGCCCAGTATTTCGGCGAGCTCATCGCCCGGCGTCTCCGCGGACACGTGTTCAACAGTCATTACCTCTCCCTGACCTCTCCCTGATCTCCCTGAACTCTCGCTGCCGACCCCGTCTGGGTGCGGTTGCTGTGGGTCTTGCTTTGACCGAGAGTAACCTGCGGTGGTCATGCGCCAAACACTTCGACCCTCTGGTTCTGGCAAGGATGGAACCGCCGAACCCTTTCAACGCTCCGTCGCATCGCCTCGCGCCGCGCTGGTGCTCACCTCCGTCGTCGACCTGCCCGACGACTGGAGCCCTGCGCCCGCCAGCACCGAAGACAACCTCGCCCACGCGCTGGGCTGGACAATCGAGATCCGTCGTCACGATGTCGTGCTGCTAAACCCTCTCGGCGAGGGCACCATCAAAGCGCCGCTTCCCGAACTCGCGCCCGGGTGGCTCCAAACCCTTCGCCAAGACAGCAGCTGCGCGGTCTTCCTGTCAACCTCGGCTACCGGCGCGCTAGAAAAGGCCGGAACCGTTCGAGCATCGATTGCCGACGACTACGGAAAAGTCGATCCGGTGGGTCGCAATGCTCCCTGCCCATGCGGTTCAGGCAAGAAATACAAGCACTGTTGCGCCTAACTCGCTGAGCAGCGCAAAACGCATCGGTGCGCCGCCCCGCAGGACAGCGCACCGTTGTACTCGTTGCTGAACGACCAGCAGCAGCTGGCCCGCGGCGACTAGATCGAGTTACTCGGACGACCGGGCCCCTCTTCAGGCACGCCACCCATATTCGAGTTGAGTCGAGCGTCGGCCATCAGACCAGCAACAACGTCGCCCAGGTCGCCAGGCTCTTCGGTCTGCTCGGCTTGGGGGCCAAGCACCCAGCCTTCGGCGATGCCGATGCGGTTGCCGACGACATCGAAGCAGCGTCCGGTGACACCACTGGCCGCTGGGCTGGCAAGCCAGGTGACAGCGTTGGCAATCCAACGCGGGCCAAGCTTCTCCTGGGTTGCCTCGTCCATGCCGGCGAATCCTGGAAGGTCGGCGGTCATACGGGTGTACGCAGCTGGGGCGATGCAGTTACAGGTCACGCCATAGCGGGTGAGTTCCATTGCCGTGATCTGCGTGAACGCTGCGATGCCAGCCTTAGCAGCGCCATAGTTGCTCTGGCCAACGTTGCCGTAAATGCCAGACGGCGAGGTGGTGTTGATAACCCGAGCATCGTTTTCTTCGCCGGCCTTTGCCCGTTCACGCCAGTAGATCGCTGCCGCATTGGTTGGGGCGAACGTGCCTTTGAGGTGCACATTGATGACCGCATCCCAGTCGCTTTCGCTCATGGAGAAGATCATGCGGTCGCGCAAGATTCCGGCGTTGTTGATGAGGATGTCGAGACCGCCAAAGGTGTCGATGGCTTGCTGCACCATTGCCTGGGCATCGTCCATCACCGCGACGTTGCCGCCGTTGACGACAGCCTCGCCACCCATGGCCTCAATTTCAGACACGACGCTCTGTGCCGGAGTTTCGTCGGCGCCAGCGCCGTCAGCAGCGCCGCCGAGGTCATTCACCACAACCTTCGCACCGGTGGCAGCGAGCATGAGCGCATGTTCGCGGCCAATACCGCGACCTGCACCGGTTACCAAGGCCACGCGGCCTTCGTTAATCTTTTCCATTGATGATGATTCCTTCGTAAATCTCGACTACTTCGTAGTGCGTCAGATGATCAGAACGTAGTTGCCCGACCGCTCAACCAACGAGCCTGCCGGGCAACAGAGAACGGATCAGACTCGCTGAATGAGGGTACCGGTGCCGAGGCCTCCACCACAGCACATGGTGATGAGGGCGAACTCTTTGTCGGAGCGATGCAGTTCGTGCACAGCCTTCGTGAGCAAAATCGCGCCAGTGCCACCAAGGGGGTGCCCGAGAGCGATGGCTCCACCGTTGGGGTTCACTCGCGCCATATCGGCACCGGTTTCTTTCTGCCACGCAAGCACGACCGAGGCAAACGCCTCGTTGATCTCGACAACATCGATGTCGTTGATCGACATGTTGTTGCGCTCGAGAAGCTGCTGCGTGGCCGTAATTGGGCCCGTCAACATCAGCACAGGATCTGATCCAGCCAGTACCGAGTCGACGATTCGGGCCATCGGCTTTTGTCCGAGCTCGTCGGCCTTGGCGGCGCTCATCATGATGACTGCGCCGGCGCCGTCGCTGATCTGGCTCGAGTTTCCTGCGGTGTGCACGCCGTCTTCTCGGGCGACCGGCTTGAGCTTCGCGAGCGATTCGAGGGTGGTTTCGCGCAGGCCCTCGTCGCGCTCGACAAGGTGTGTGGTATCGGTTGGTTTGCCGTCTTCACCGAGGTCTGGCGCGGCAATGGCCTTGATCTGGGTTGAGAACCGGTCTTCGGACCACGCCTGAATCGCACGATCCTGGCTTTGTTTACCGAACGCATCGGCATCGTCGCGGGTAATGCCCCACTGGTCTGCAATACGCTCGGCGCCCTCGAACTGCGAGGTCGCTTCGTGATGGGCCCAGTAGTTGCGGTTAATTGGTCGACCAACGCTGAGGTCTTTGGGAACGGTGGCGCCCATCGGCACCTGACTCATCACTTCAACACCGCAACCCATCGCAACGTCGATGACACCCGATTTCACCATGGCGTACGCCATATTGGTCGCCTGTTGCGACGATCCGCACTGCGCGTCGACGGTGGTTGCAGCCACTTCGATGGGCAAGCCCTGAGCAAGCCACGCATTGCGGGCGACGTTCATCGTCTGCATGCCGACCTGACCAACACAACCGCCGACTACCTGGCCGACCTCGAGCGGGTCGAGACCCGACCGGTTGAGGGCTTCGGCTTGAATCTCGCCAAGAAGGTCGACCGAATGCATCGACGAGAGTCCTCCGTTGCGCTTACCTTTTGGGCTGCGCACGGCCTCGGTTAGTACTACGTCAGTCATGTGTCTCCAGGGGTGCTGTTCGTTCGTGATCTTGGTTTGCAAGCTAGCGCCATCATCGCCAGACGGCGATTCTGCTGCGGCTAGTCGTCGTGCTCGACAACGGCGATCACCTGTACCAGCCGAATGAACTCGTCGAGGTGGTCGCCAAACTGTTTGTCGAGCGGATCGGGAGTGCCACCAGCTAGGTAGCTGTCGGGGTGCACCTCGACGAGTTTTGTTGCGGTATCGCGTTGGTGCGCGTGGCTGGCCGGAATCGACGGAACCACGACGAGAGGCATCGGCAGGGTGCTGAGTTCGGCGTCGCTAACTCCATGGATTGTGTCGCCAGCGAGCAAGTTGTCGGCGACATCAGGTCCGGCGAGGTCTTCGATGACGATGCGTGAAAGGTCGTCGAGCACTTGGTCGCCGGCGGTAGCCGGCCAGGCGAGCATCAAACGACTAACGCGGTCGGGGTGATCAACCGCTAGGCGGGCGGCGGCAGAGCATCCCTTCGAGGCGCCCACAAGCGCGACCTGGTCGAATCCGGCTTTGTCGATCGCGGCCAAGAGCACATCGCGCTCTTCTTCCCACGACGAAGGCTTGGCCGGCCGCTTCGGCGCGATAAAGCGGGTGGTTGTCGCCGCAAGCGCCTCGGTGACGCCAGCGTCGGTCCAGTAACTCATCGGGGTTGTGTGCTCGAAAAGTCCGCCGTGCACAAGTACGACGGGTAGCAGTTGCGGAAGGTGCATACACCCGACCCTAGAGCCGGGCGACAGCAAGACGTTTGATGAAGCGCACGTGCACGCACCCCGATTTTTGGCTCCAGAAATCGGCCAACTGGCCGATGAAACGAAAATGGTGACCACCGTTTTGATTCTGCGAGCCCGAGTTTTAGCGGCTCTGCTCGCCATTGCCCTGTGCTTGGCGCTGCTCGCTCCGATCAGCCCTGCCTTTGCCGCCACGCCCGATGGCCAACAACCCAATTGGATGCAGGGCTTTGACGATGATCTCGACGTCGGCTCGATTCTTTCGACGACGTATTTGGGAGACCGCGTCTATATCGGCGGCAGCTTTACGTCTGCAGGGGGCACGCCGCATGCTAACGCTGCCGCCATCCACATGGGCGACCGACGTATCGATCACGGGTTCATGGCGAACACCGACGGCACCGTGCACAGCGTGCTTGCAGCGACCGATGGCTCTGGTATTTACATCGGCGGCGAGTTCACCACCATCAACGGCGTCGCGCAGGCAAACTTTGCCAAGGTCGACCCGGTTACCGGGCAAGTACTCAGTCCAAACTTCGGTGTTACCGGCCCCGTGATGGCCATGGCAAACCATGGCTCGCGTCTGTACATCGGCGGCGACTTCAACGAGGTGTTGGGCGTTCAGCGTAAAGATATCGCCGCCCTCGAGAACGATGCCGTTGTCGGAGGATGGAAAGTGAATACCAACGGCAAGGTCCGCGATTTGAAGCTGAGCGCCGACGGTTCGGAGCTGTACGCGGCCGGAACGTTCACTGCTCTCGACCAAGTGCAAGCTCCCCAGCGAGTGGCACGAATTCTTACCGCAACCGGCGATGCGCAGCCATGGGATGTTGCGGTGGTGAACTCGTGGGTCGTCATCGATGTTGCGCTCTCTGACGACGAAACAGTGCTGTACATAGCGGCCGGCGGCCTTCCCGGTCAGGGCGGCAACCGCACAAAAGCAATCGATATCGCGACCGGCGCGCAACTGTGGTCGGTGGCCCATGGCGGCGATCCGCAGGCGCTGTTGGTGCACGAAGGATTGGTGTACGTGGGAGGGCACTTCCAGAAGTACAACGGCGCGTACTCAAACGCTCGACTTGAGGCAATCGATGAGACGACGGGCATTTCGGAGCCCTGGGACCCCATTTTGAACTCGCGTTTCGGTATCTGGGAACTCGACGTGTCGCCGTGGGGCATGCTCGTGGCCGGCGACTTCACGCGTATCGAGGGCCGCAGCACACGAGGCATCACGGTCTTTCCACAACTCGACTTTGGGCTGGCTCCGCCTCCCCCGCCACCGCCAGCAGTTGACACGACATTTCCTACCGGAGCATTCACTGCACCGTTGGCAGGTCAGGCAGTGACGCTGCCGGCGACACTTGCCGGAACATCGACCGACAATATTTCCGTTGCGACGGTGAAGGTCACTGTCCGCAACCGCGACACCAAGGACTATTTGCAAGCCGATGGCCAAAGTGTGGCCTCGACATGGGCAAAGATTGAGCCAGCGATTACCCCCGGACCTTCGGCATCGTGGAGCATCCCCCTCGCCGGTCTTCCTGCTGGTAACTACCGCGCAAGGGTAAAGACCATGGACACCGCAGGGAACGAAACAAGTTGGTCTGCAAACCATGATTTCGTCATCAGTCCAGGCGTTGGCGCCGACATCACCGCGCCAACCGGCTCAATTACTGCACTGGCGGGCGACCAGCTCGCGATGCCCGGATCGTTAACTGGAATCGCGACCGACGATACGTCGGTGGCCGAGGTACGCCTTACCATCCGCAACCGCGACACGAAAGACTACGTTCAGTCCAATGGGCAGAGCGTTGCCCCAGGTTGGGCGAAGTTGGTTCCCGCGATCGCTGGCGGCCCGTCGACGTCGTGGAGTGTCGCGCTCGCTGCGTTGCCACCCGGCCGCTACCAAGCCCGCGTCAAAGTGATCGATACGTCGCTCAACGAGTCATCGTGGTCGACCAGCTACAACTTCACGGTTCTCTAAACCTCGGTAGGCCAGACCGCGAACCACACAAAAGAAGCCGGATCGCGCACAAACTAGACAGTCGTTGTCCAGTTTCGTGTGCAACGATGCCTAGGTGCGCGCCGACCGACTTCTCGCGACCCTCCTGCTCTTGCAGGCCCGCGGACGGGTTACCGCACGCGAGGTGGCAGAGGAACTGGAAGTCTCGGTAAAGACCTCGCGTCGAGACCTCGAGGCCCTGGCCATGTCGGGAGTGCCCGTGTTCTCACAACCGGGGCGAAACGGCGGATGGCAGCTTGTTGGCGGTGCCCGCACCGACCTCACCGGCCTGCGAGCCGAGGAAGCAAGAGCACTGTTCCTTGCCGCCGGGAGCGCAGCGCCGTCGGCCCCCGGTCTCAAGGATGCGTTGCGTAAACTTGCACAGGCGGTACCCGAGCCGTTTCGCGCCGAAGCCGCAGCAGCTGCCGAAGCAGTGCTGGTCGATTCGACCCGCTGGAGCGAGGTTCGCGACCACGATGATCCCGAGTTTCTCGAGGTCCTCCAGAAGGCGGTCATCGACCGCGAGCAGGTGAACCTCGGGTATCTCTCGCCATCGAGCGGGCCGAGCATGCGCACCGTGCACCCGCTCGGCCTCGTGGCGAAGGCGTCAATCTGGTACCTGGTAGCGCAGACCGACAACGGGCAGCGAACCTTTCGCGTCGACCGGGTGACCAAAGCACAGCCCACCGGTGCCGAAGCCGTACGACCATCGGGCTTCGACCTCCATCAGGCTTGGCAACAAATTCGTGTGGCGTACGACGAGAACGCGCACAGCATCACCGCGCAAGCGATTGCTGCGCCATGGACACTGCAGATTTTGCGATCGATGTTTGGCGCCGGGCTCACTGTTGGCGCCACCCGCAGCGACGGCCAGATCAATGTGACCATCACCGACTACTCGGCGCTTTCCCTAGCATCGAGAACAGCCGGGCTCGCAGAGGGGATCGAGATCACCGCGCCGCCTGAGGCAGTCGCCCGCCTAGCAGTCATCGGCGAAATCCTCGTGAAGCGTTACCAGAACTGACGCCGACCACCTCGGCCCGGCGGTGACGCGCTTAATCGAGTTCATGTTTCGTGGTGTCGTAGACCGTACGAATCGCGAAGTTCGACCGGATGCGATCGACTGCGGGTAACCGGGCGAGGTATTGCTTGTGTATCCGTTCGTAGTCGGCGGTATCGGCCACAGCAAGATGCAGGATGTAGTCGTACTCGCCAGCCATGAGGTGACACGACATCACTTCTGGGCACTCGGCCACCGCCGCTTCAAACGCGTCAAGCTTGTCTTCTGACTGGCTATCGAGGCTGATTTCCACAAAGACATCGACCGGACGGCCGATCTTTTTCGGATCAACTAGCAGCACGAATCCGGCGATGACCCCGTTGTCTTCAAGTCTGCGAACTCGCCGAAGACACGCCGAAGGAGACAGCCCAACCCGGTCGGCAACCTCGATGTTCGCGAGCCTCGCATCGCTCTGTAGGAGATTGAGAATCTGGCGGTCAATTGCGTCCAACGGTTCCATACGCAATAAGTGTGCCCAGATTCGACATTATCCACACTATCGAGGCGTCCGAGGGCCATGCAGAGGACATTTTCGCAATCGGTGTCCACCGTCACTTCTGTACCGTTCAACGAAAGCAGATCAAGCACGAAACTTGGAGAAGGCGCCGTGATCGTCGGAGTACCCGCAGAAATCAAAGATGCCGAGCGTCGCGTCGGTCTCACGCCCACCAGCGCTCGAGAGGTCACACATCGTGGCCACGATGTCCTCATCGAAAAGGGCGCCGGCCTGGGCTCGGGCTTTACCGACACCGAATACGAAAACGCCGGTGCCAAGATCGTCGAGACCGCCGAGGACGTCTTCACTGGCGCCGAGATGATCATCAAGGTAAAGGAACCGCAGGCGATCGAACGAGCACGCCTCACCCCCGACCACACACTGTTCACCTACCTGCACCTCGCCCCCGACCAAGCACAAACCGACGATCTCGTCGCAAGCGGCTGCACCGCCGTGGCCTACGAAACCGTCACCGACCAGAAGGGCCGCCTTCCCCTCCTTGCGCCCATGTCGCAGGTTGCGGGCCGCATGTCGATCCAGGCCGGCGCCCATCATCTCGAAGCCCCGCACGGCGGATCCGGCGTTCTTCTCGGCGGAGTGCCCGGCGTAGCCCCGGCAAAGGTCGTCGTTATCGGCGGCGGCGTCGTCGGCAGCAACGCCATCGAAATGGCCGTTGGCATGGGTGCCGATGTCACCGTGCTCGACCGCAGCGCTGAAGTTCTCGAATCCCTCAATGCGCGATTCGGCCCGGTACTTCGCACGATCTATTCGACCGCAGCCGCGCTCGACCACTACGTGGTGGAGGCCGATTTGGTCATCGGCGCCGTACTCATCCCCGGAGCCGCAGCCCCCAAGCTTGTGACACGAGACATGATCAGCCGGATGCGTCCCGGATCGGTAGTAGTCGACGTAGCAATCGATCAAGGCGGCAGTTTCGAAACCTCGAAGGCCACCACCCACTCCGACCCCGTCTACATCGTCGACGACGTGGTCCACTACTGCGTAGCGAACATGCCTGGCGGCGTTCCTCGAACATCGACTCTGGCGCTCAACAATGCGACCCTTCCCTTCACTCTGGCACTCGCTGCTGGCCCGAAGCAGGCACTACTTGCCGATCAGCATCTCCTCAACGGCCTCAATGTGCACCGTGGCATGATCACCGATGAGGCGGTAGCCGAAGCGCTCGACATGACCTACGTCGACCCAGCGGAAGCATTGAACAACTAACAAGATCCCCCGCCCTGCTTGGGCCCAGGCAGAAAGACTTCAGGCGTCGCCAACGGCGCCGATAGGTACAGAGACCTATGTTCTCGCACCTACTTTCTGCCGGGCCCTTGTGGCGTTTTAGAGGGCTGCTTTCCGCGGCTGTCGGCGTGCTCGCCCTTACGGCCTGCACCGTCGACGGCGAGGAGGCGGTCCCCAACTCGCTGCCGTTCGCCGAGCAAACGCCAGCAATCACCACGCCACCGACAAGCATTGTTTTGCCATCGACCACAACAACCTGGCCCACACTGCCGACGCGAAGCTGCGTCGCCCAAGACTTCTCGGTGAACTATCCCGAAACCTGGTCAATCGGTGGCCCGGCTGCCGACCAGCGTCTGACGATCCCCACCGACGAGGAGATCGACCAATGCACCTGGCTCAGTCGCGGACCTCTCAGCGAAGTTTCGAGCGACGAGTTCGTACCCGAGATACGCCTCGTCATGGAACGCCGGTACGAAGACCAACTCGCGGCCACCCTTGAACTCGAGGAGCGAAATCAAGAGCTGGTCAACTCTGACGCCTTCAACGTCAACGGGTATCCGGCCACCCTTTTCGACCTTCGTACTCGCGATGGCGTGTTGCGCACCCGAGTGGTCGTGGTGCGATCGCCCGAAGGTCGTGGCCTTGTAGCGACGGCGACCGAGGCAACTACGGGCGAACCGGGAAATTACGACGAGACGCTCGCAATATTTGGGTCAATCCTCGACTCGCTCATCATCATCGACTGATACAACGCCGCCAAGGTGCGCAGGGCCGGTGGACTCGCGGACTACCAGGTGGGTGCCAAGCTGGATGTGTTCGGCCGCTTTGTCAGGATCGGCAATCCGGCGCAGCAGCAGATCGACACCTCGTTCGGCCAACACACCAAGCGGTTGGTGAACGGTCGTCAAGGCCGGTCGCGCTGTCTTTGAGATCGGTAGATCGTCGAAACCAACCACCGAGATGTCGCCTGGAACGTCGAGGCCCAAACGGCGACACGCTGCCAGCGCGCCGATAGCTGCGGCGTCTGCGCTCGCAAAGATTGCCGATGGCCGAGAGTCGAGCGACAGAAGCTTGATTGTTGCGTCGTAGGCGGTGTGCTCGCGAAAGTCGCCATCGACAAACAACTCGATGTCCTGGTCAAAGTTGAAGTCGACCGCAGCTTGTCGAAAGGCTTCTTCGCGGTCGCGGCCAGCTGCTGTGCTGAGGAGTCCGCCCACGAAACCCACGCGTCGATGGCCAAGGTCGGCTAAGTGGGCAACCGCTTGGTAGGTTCCGGACTTGTTGTCGGCAAGCACCGAGTCAGCATGCGGTGAAAATGGGTGATCGAGCAGAACGTACGGAATGGAGCGATTCGACAGCGCTGACGAGAAGGTTTCGTGTTGGCCTGGGAGCACAAGAATGACGCCGTCGCAAAGACCTTCGGCTTCGAGCTGCCGGGTGTACTCGCCGGGCTCGTTTCCTCGATTTCTGGTGGTTCCTAAAAGCATCGCATAGTCCTCAGCCATCATCGCAGCATCGAGGAACTGCACGACTTGATTGATGTACGCGCTCGTAAGGTCGAGCACCATGACGCCGATGATTCCACGCTTGCCACCAGCAAGACTTCGGGCGCCCGGGTGAACGACATACCCAAGTTCTTCGACCGCGAGTAGAACCCGCGAGCGGGTATCGCCATGCACGTTCGGATGGTCGGCCAACACCCGAGACACCGTCGAGTGCGAAACCCCGGCGCGCTCAGCCACCTCTTCCATCGTTACCCGAGTGCTTCGTTTTGTCACCCGTTCTCCCCCACTACGAGCCGTCTGGCAAACAGTTACGCAAACAGGGTTACGCAAACTTGTAGAGATAGTGCGAAATTTCTCCAGACAGCTACCTGTTTCCGTCTATGGTTAGAAACAAGTTCGTTATGTGAATATTATTGCACAAGGTTGCACACGCTCCCAACTGTAGTTAGCATTTCGGCACGTTCACACGAATATCGACAAGATCGTCGATTCCCAACTCTGTTCGTCCCAACAGATGAGGATGTCGATGGTGGTGGGGGAAATCCGCCGATTCCCCCACCACGAATTCGCTCGGCCCCGGCAATTCCTTAGCAATTCGTTAGCAATGCCGTAGCGACGCCAACCGCAGCACAGCCGGAGAATCAGGCGTTCCATCCGCCGTCGACAACGAACTCCTGGCCGGTGCAATAACTCGCGTCATCGGACGCGAGGAACAGCACCACTCGACCAACCTCTTCCGCCTCAGCCAGACGACCGACGGGAATTCGGGCCTCGACGCCGCCCGCCGCGTCACCGAACTCCTCGAACATCGGCGTATCGATAATTCCTGGGTGCACCGAATTCACGCGCACGCCCGCCGAAGCTAGATCGATCGCCGCACTCTTCGTCATCCCCCGCACTGCCCACTTTGTGGCCCCATAGCCGAAACAGATAGCGGCCCCGGAGAGCCCGGCCACCGACGAAATGTTGATGATGCTTCCCGAGCCCTGGGCACGCATATGCGGCGCAACCTCTCGCATTCCGAAGAAAACCCCGGTCTGGTTCACCGACAGCATCTTCTGCCAGTCCTCGTCGGTCGTGCCCTCGAGCGCCAGAATTTGGAAGATCCCTGCGTTGTTGACCAGGACATCGATTCGTCCATGCTGCTCGATGACCGATGCAACCACGTCGCTCCATTGCTCGGACGACGACACATCGTGGTGTAGGTAGCTGACGGCATCACCAAGTGACTCGGCCATCGCCTTACCCTCGTCATCGAGTACGTCGGTGATGACGACCTTGGCGCCCGCATCCACAAAAAGTGATGCCTCGGCCGCACCCTGTCCTCGAGCACCCCCCGTGATCAGCGCGATCTTTCCATCGAGTCGGTTCATCCTGCTCCCCCATCGTCGTCTAGTTATCGACCTGGTGGTCGATCACCGGCGACCTTAGGGGTAGCACCGCCGCCATCGCCACAGCGCCCGGCGACGGCGGGTTTAACCCAAAGCAATCTCCTCAATCACGTGTTGGATCGAACGTAACGAATGCCCGCTGAAAAACGCGTCAACCCAGGGCAACGCTGCGGCCATACCCCCGGCCGACGGAGCGAAGCCATCGGCCGCTGACCTCGGATTGACCCAGACAATCCGGTAGCTCAACCGCGCCAATCGCCGCATCGCCCGCGCCAAGTGCTCGGGTTCGTCGGTGTCCCAACCGTCAGAGCTAATAAGCACCGTCGCGCCACGCACCGAGTTCGCCCACACCGGGCTTTGTGCGAGGTCGGCCAGGCTCGTCGCAATGCGGGTTCCGCTAAACCTGTCCGTCACTTCAGAGGACAATCGGTCAATTGCCGCCTGCGGGTCGCGATCGCGCAACTGCACCGTCACGCGGCGAAGCTGTGTTGAAAACGTAAAGACCTCAGCGTTGCCCTTCACGACAAGAGCCCTCATTAGATGCAGGTAAATCCGAGTAAAGGACTCCATCGATCCGCTTACGTCTCCCACCATGACCACCCGTCGCGGTTTCAACCTCGGCCGACTCGCAGCCAGAAGCACCGGTTCGCCAGCGGTCGAGCGCGCGGCGGCGATCGTTCGGCGCATGTCGATCGACCCCGAACGCGCAGGCTGCCGTCTACGACTCCGACGCAAAGGGAACGCAGACATCTGCTGTTCGAGCCAAACGCCAATGCAATCGAGGTCTTCGTCGCTCAGTCGATCGAACGGCTCATCGGCGAGCGCTGCCACCGCCGCCGGAAAGATCTCGGGAATCTCGGTCTGCTCGCGATCGCTCTCGTCATCGACTTCGTGCGACGTCTCGCCGATCTCGGGCCGAAAGCTTGTGTCAAATCGTCCGGCAGCCTCAGCCATGCCATCGGTTGGCGCCGAGTTGCGCAGCAACTTGCCCGTCGCGGTGGGAGCAGGTGGCGGACGTTCGAAGTTCCGTTCCTTTGGTCGAATCGGTAGACCGTCGCCAGCGAAGACCGCCTCAAACACCGCGTCGAACCGCTCGATCTGATGAGGGTCGTTCACCAAACAAGCACGCGTTACCCAATACATCGTCGTCGGATCTGTGGCCGGACACACCGCCAACGATTCGGCGAGGCGTCGTGACGAGGACAAGCCCACGGCAATGCCGGCGCCTCGAAGTCGGTCGGTGAGAGCGGCAACAAAGACGCCGACGTCAACCGACCTGAAAAGTGTCTGCTCGACCACTTGTGGTACTACCTCAGCAGCAGCCAGAGGATGACGGCAACAACGACCGCCCCGACCAAAGGGAGCACCCGCTTCGCCATTGCTCCGCCAGCAACATCCATAAGATCGAGGGCTTCGAGTTCTTCGTCATCGGCGTCGCCCTTGTCCATAGCCGGGGCTTCAGCTGCACCGGCGTCGGCAGAACCAGCCGAGGCAGCATCGTCGGCAGAACCAGCCGAGGCAGCATTGTCAGCTGGTGTTGTAGCAACAGCACCCGCGACGCCAGCGCTGGCCGCCGCCACTTCATCAACGACTCCACCGCTTTGATCGAAGAGTTTCTCTTCGAGACACACCACAAATTGCCCGATGAGCTTTTTTGACACATCGACCATTACCCCGCGACCGAACTGCGCGACCTTGCCACTCACTTTGAGATCGGTGTCGATGTTGACCAGGGTGCCTTCACCGTCCGCACGCAGGTTCGCAACGATGATCGCCTCGGCATTGCCAGAACCCCGCGAGTCTCGTCCCTTTGCCGACAACTCGGCACGGTGGGCTTCATCGTCTTTCGACAAGAAGTGGGCCGTGCCTGCGTATTCGGCAGTCACTGGACCGACTTTGATCTTCACTTTTCCGGCGTACTCGTCACCCTCGGCCGACGTCAGCTTTGCTCCTGGCATACACGGAGCGATGGTCGGGATGTCGGTAAGGATTGCCCACGCTTGTTCGAGCGGGGCATTCACCTTGAATTCGTTTTCAATTTTCACGGTGTGATTCTCTTTCGGGAGGTTTCGAAGTTTGAGAGTTGGTTGTCATGTGGTGTGGTCGACAACAAGCTCTTCGGAAGCAATTGCTGCCGTCAACGCATCGATGTCGTCGGGGGTCTTGGCAATCGCCCCGAGAGTCGCGACGACATCGGCGTTCTCGAGGTGGGTGACACCAAGAGCATGGAGAGCGCCGACCCAATCGATGGCCTCCGCGACACCAGGCACCTTGTCGAGATCGACCCGTCGGGCATCGCGTACAAACGCCGTCGCCGCAGACACCAACGGCTCAGCAGCCTCGGCGACGTTTCGGCGCACAATTTCTGCTGCTCGCTCGACCGACGGGAAGGGAATCCAGTGATAAAGACACCGGCGTTTCAGCGCATCGTGCAACTCGCGGCTGCGATTCGATGTGAGAATCACCACTGGGTCTACCGTGGCGGTAAAGGTGCCGAGTTCGGGTACCGAGACCGACTGCTCACCCAAGAACTCAAACAACAAGGCTTCGAACTCGTCGTCGGCCCGGTCGATCTCGTCGATGAGCAGCACCGCTGGCACTGGCCCGGGGTGACGCACCGCCTTCAGAAGAGGTCGTTCGAGTAGGAACTCTTCAGTAAAGAGATCCGACTCGAGTACCGAAGTCGACCCGGTCTCTGCGAGCCGAATCGAAAGCAACTGGCGGGCGTAGTTCCATTCGTACAATGCTTCAGAGGCAGTGATTCCCTCGTAACACTGAAGACGAAGCAAGGGCCCACCAATCGCTGCAGCCATGGCCTTTGCAGCCGTCGTCTTTCCGACCCCCGGTTCTCCCTCGAGGAGTAACGGCTGGCGAATCGCCTGAGCAAGATACAACGATGTCGCAAGGCCCTCGTCAACCACGTAGTCGACGCTGTCCAAGGCGGCCGTCATGGCCTGGCGATCAGCGAACAAGCGAGTCTCAACGTTCACTTCGGTGTGTCTCCGATTTCGGCGCGCCTTGCACGGTCGACTTCAAGCAACCGCTCATAGTCTTCCCAGGTGTCGACGTCGAGCGGCACGTCGCCAGCAAGTGCAACTTCGTGCACCGGGTACTTGCCCGATTCCAGCAACTTCCACACGGCCTTGTCGCCCTGAAGTTCGCGAAGATCGTCAAAGACTTCGCGTGCGAACCAGAAGGGATGGCCGCGACCATCGTCGTAACGCCCCACAGCCAACGGGCACGCGTTGTCGTTACTGAAGGCTTCACCGATAACCGTGACGACATGCGATGTGGTGACCCCGGGCTGATCACCGAGCAGGAGCACGAGTCCAGCAATCTCTGGATCGACCAGGTCCAAGGCTGCAACGATCGACGATGAGCAGCCAGTGGTGAAATGTACATTCTCGGCCAGCTGAGCCCGGCCAAATGAGACGCGCCGTTGCACCTCGGGGGACGCTCCGCCAATTGCCACGATCACCTGATCGAACGGCGCACCATTCGCTGTGTCGACCACCGCTTGCAGCAGGGGCTTACCCCGGTAGTCGAGAAGTTGCTTCGGTTGTCCCAAGCGTCGCGACGCTCCGGCACCAAGCACCAGGCCGGCCACCTTTTCACCGTTGGGCGTCAACTGACACCGAGCTCTTCTGCATACCGCGTGCGACATCCGGGATTACAGAACCAAAAGTCGATGCCCTCGTGAGCAAGATGCGACGTATCGGGTCCGACCATCACCGTCATGCCACACACCGGGTCGATCGCGGTCTCGGGGTGATCGACCTCTCGCTGAGCAGCAGGACGAAGCCCTTCAACACGAAGTGCTCGCACGACCTCGGCAAGAATCGAAAGTGCAATCTCTTCGGCCGTGGTTGCGCCGATGTCGATCCCCACAGGCGTTCGCACCAGCTTGCGCTCGGCGGGCGTCAGGTCGAGCTCGTCGAGAACCGCAGCTCCACGGGTGGCACTGGCCACCAGGCCTATGAATCCCACGTCGCCGTCGAGAGCTGCACGAATACTTTCTGGTTCACCCCGACCATGACTAGATATCAGCACAGCGCTCGCGCCATCAACGACCGGCAAATCATTGCGGGAAACTGCGAAGCCCAGTGGCTCGGCAAACAGCGCAATCGCCTCCGCGATGGGAGTGCTCCCCACGAGCGCGAGTCGCGGCGCCGGTAGCTTCGGCTCGAGAAATACTTCGATCGCACCGCCCGATAGGCAAGGGTTGACCACCGTGAGAGCGCCTTCTGTTTCGGGGAACTCGCCTCCGTCTTCGGGCAGGATTCGAAGCAACAGCGGCTCGCCAGTATCGAGAAGGCCAACAGCTGCCAGACGCACTGAACCTTCGGCGCATTGGCCGCCAACAAATCCTTCGATCGAACCGTCGGCGAGCACCACTGCGGCGTCGCCGGGCCGCGCCGAGGTTGGGCATTGGGCACGAACCACCGTCGCTTGGACAAAAGCTGTTCCCTGCTGCACCAACTCGGCTACCCGAGCGGCGTGTCTACGTTGTGTCGACATGGTTCTCCGTGGACGTTGAACGACGCCGGTCTAAATCGGCGGAGTGTGGTTGCCCCGCATGGTCTCCCACACCCGCGAGGGGGTGAGCGGCATGTCGGCGTGGCGAATGCCGTAGGGCTTCAGCGCGTCAACGATGGCATTGACGACCGCTGGCGGCGAACCGACCGTGGCCGACTCACCGATGCCTTTGGCGCCAATGGGATGGTGTGGTGAAGGCGTCACGGTGTGGCCGGTTTCCCAATCTGGCGTTTCGAGTGCCGTCGGAATGAGGTAGTCCATCAGCGATCCACCGAGGCAGTTTCCGTCCTCGTCGAAAGCGATCATTTCCATCATTGCCATACCGACGCCATCGGCAAGGCCGCCGTGCACCTGGCCCTCGATAATCATCGGATTGATCTGGGTTCCACAGTCATCGACCGCAATAAACCGCCGTACCTTCACGACCGCGGTACCGGGGTCGATGTCGACGACACAGATATAGGCGCCGAACGGATACGTGAGGTTCTCGGGGTTGTAACAGATCTGCGCCTCGAGCCCTCCCTCGATACCTTCTGGCAGATCACCTGCGCCATGGGCCTTCATTGCGATGTCTTGAATCGTCACCGATTTCGATGGGTCGCCTTTCACGTGGAAAGAGCCCTTCACCCATTCGAGGTCGGCTACCGAAACTTCGAGCATCCCCGAGGCGATGATCTGCGCTTTGTCGCGCACCTTGCGGGTGACAAGAGCTGCAGCTGCGCCAGACACCGGCGTCGAACGGCTGCCATAGGTTCCAAGACCAAACGGGGTGTTGTCGGTGTCGCCGTGAATGACCTCGATGTCCTCGGGCGGAATACCGATCTCCTCAGCGACGATCTGCGCAAAGGTGGTTTCGTGGCCCTGACCCTGGGTCTTGACCGACAAACGCACAACCGCCTTGCCGGTGGGGTGGATCCGCAACTCGCAGCCATCGGCCATACCCAAGCCGAGGATGTCCATGTCCTTGCGAGGACCTGCACCCACCGCCTCAGTGAAGAACGAAATGCCGATACCCATCAGCTCGCCCTTCTCGCGTTTCTCGGCCTGCTCTCGACGAAGCTCGTCGTAGCCGGCCATCTCCATCGCAAGACGCATCGCCGGCTCGTAGTCGCCCGAGTCGTACACCCAGCCCGTTTTGCTCTCGTAGGGGAACTGGTCGGGTTGAATGAAGTTTTTCAAGCGAAGTTCGGCCGGATCCATCTCGAGCTCGTAGGCCAGACAATCGACGATGCGTTCGATGAGATAGACGGCTTCGGTGATGCGGAACGAGCAGGCGTAGGCAACGCCGCCCGGTGCTTTGTTGGTGTAAACGGCCTGCATCTTGCAGTACGCCGCCTCAAGGTCGTAGCTGCCGGTGAACACGCCAAAGAACCCGGCCGGGTACTTGGTTGGTGCAGCGACACCGTTGAAGGCGCCGTGGTCTGCGAGCACATTTGTGCGAACCGCAAGGATCTTTCCGTCCTTGGTGGCGGCAATTTCTCCCTGCATCACGTAATCGCGAGCAAAACCCGTACTGACGAGGTTTTCGGTTCGATCTTCCATCCATTTGACGGGTTTACCGATGACCAGCGACGCAACGATCGCACAGACATACCCTGGGTAGATCGGTACCTTGTTGCCGAAGCCGCCGCCAATATCTGGGGCGATGACCCGAATCTTGTGCTCGGGCAGGCCAGCGACAAGTGCGTAGACCGTGCGGTGAGCGTGGGGTGCCTGGGTGGTACTCCACAGCGTGAGCTGTCCGCTCACCCGCTCGACGTCGGCAACACAACCGCAGGTCTCCATGGGTGCCGGATGCACCCGCGGGTAGATGATTTCTTCGCTGACGACTACGTCGGCAGATTCGAAGATTGCGTTGGTCGCGGCCTCATCGCCGGTCTCCCAATCGAAGATGTGGTTGTCGGTTTTGCCCTCAAGGTCATCGCGGATGACCGGTGTGTCGGCGTCCATGGCGGAACGGACGTCGACCACCGGGTCGATCCACTCGTAGTCGACCTCGATCAGCTCGAGAGCATCACGGGCCGAGTAACGATCCTCGGCAACAACAAACGCGACCTCTTGGTGTTGGAACCGCACCTTGTCGGTGGCAAGCACTGCCTGCACGTCGTTGGACAACGTGGGCATCCAGGCAAGACCCTGCTCGGCAAGGTCTTCACCGGTGATAACTGCGACGACCTTCGGATGTGCCTCAGCTGCCGACTTGTCGATGCTCACAATTTTGGCGTGGGCCATCGGCGACCGGAGGATCGCGAGGTGCAACATGCCGGGCATCTGGATGTCGTCGACAAACTTGCCCATGCCTCGAATCAGACGGGGGTCTTCTTTGCGGAGGAGGCGTCCGAAACCAACCGGACGTTCTTCGGCTTCGGTTGGGGCTGGTTCTGTGGTGGTCATGCGGGGCTCCCGATCGAAACTGCGGATTCATGTTCGGCGGCCCACTGGATAGACCGGACGATGGTGGAATAGCCGGTGCAGCGGCAAATCTGCCCCGAGATTGCTTCGCGAATGACATCTTCGCTTGGGTTTGGGTTGCTATCGAGAAGTGCACGTGCGGTGAGCATCATGCCGGGTGTACAAAAGCCGCACTGCAGGCCGTGACACTGCATGAACCCCTCTTGCACTGGATCGAGCACGTTGTCGACCTCGAGTCCCTCGACGGTGGTGACCTCGTGGCCACCGGTCATCGCTGCCAAAGTCGTGCACGACTTTGTGGGTTCACCGTCGATGAGCACCACACAGGTGCCGCAGTTGCTGGTGTCGCAACCCCAGTGAGTCCCGGTGAGCCCTAGTTGATCGCGAATGAAGTGCACAAGGAGGTGACGGGGTTCGATCTCCTCGCTGACCTCGTTGCCGTTGACTGTCATCGTTACCTGCATGTCAGGCCTCCTGTCCGTTTGCTCGGGTCACCGAACGGCGCAATGCGCGTTTGGTGAGTTCCATGGCGAGATGGGTTTTGTACTCAGCGGTTCCGCGCTGGTCGGTCTGCGGTGAACAATTGGCGGCCGCCGCCTCACCGGCTTGTTGATATAACTCCTCAGACGGCGTGGCGCCTCGGAGGATCTCTGAGACAGGCCCAATCGACGTGGTGTTGGCGCCGACCGCTGCAAGGCCAACCCGGCCCTCTGCAATGGTTGCACCATCCATCCAAACCGCAGCGCCAGCCGAAACCACCGCCCAGTCACCGGCTCGCCGCTCGACCTTTTCGTAAGCCGAGCTACCGTTTGGTTTGAGCGGGATACGAATCTCGGTGAGCATTTCGGCGTCGCCGACCGCGGTTTCGTAGGGGCCGACGTGGAAATCATGCATCGATACCACGCGTTCGCCGGTGGTCGATTTGATCACGCAGCTCGCATCGAGTGTCGCGCAGACCGCAGAAAGGTCTTCCGACGGATCTGCCTGGCAGAGCGACCCTCCGAGGGTGCCTCGGTTCCGCACCACGGGGTCCGCAATTACTTTTTCTGCGTCGCGAAAAATCGGGAAGTGCTGGGCGAGCAGCGCTGAATCGAGCAGCTCGCGGTGACGGGTCATCGCACCGATACGAATCTGGTCTGCATCCTCAGTGATGTAGAAAAGCTCAGTGCAATCATTGATGTCGATGAGGTACTCGGGGTTGGCCAAGCGAAGTTTCATCATTGGCAACAGGCTGTGGCCACCCGCGATAAAGCGGGCCTCCTCGCCCAATCGCTCTCGAAGCGCGATGGCTTGTTCGACACTCGTCGCCCGTTCATACTCGAACGGTGCAGGTACCTGCATAGTTGTCTCCCCCTGAAGAAATGCGGCTGAGGCAGGTATAGGAAAAGCGTCAGGTGTTGGTCAACCGCTACTTAAGCCATCCCTTAAGTCGCTCGGGGTTTGTGGGGCGCTGGGCTTTGCCGATGAAGAACTGTTCGGCCACGCTGGGGCCTGTGACACCAGCTCAGCTGACCGCTTACGCCGCCATCGTGCGACACGGTTCAGCCAAGGCTGCCGCGACCGAACTCGGTGTCAGCGAAGCCGCGATCTCGTCGCACACCTCAGCGCTGCGTCGCGAGCTCGACGACCAGCTGTACAAACGGGCTGCCAATGGTTTGGTGTTCACGCCCGGAGGATTACGTCTGGCTACCAGGGCCGTCGAGCTCTTGGGATTGCAGGACCAAACCCGCCAAGAGGTACTCGCCGCAAGCCAGGGACGTCGGGTATTGCGGTTGGCAACCACCAGCCTGTTCGCCGAATATGCAGCCCCCGGTCTCATCGAACTTTTTTCAACACGGGCCGACGATCTCCAGGTCGAACTGAGTGTGCACTCGGGCGACCGTTTCGCGGAGCTTCTCAGCTCTCGACAAGCCGACGTCGCTGTTGGGCCAAACCGCAACCGGCCTGACGAGCGTTTCCGCCACCGCGACTTCCTCAAGTACCAATTGATTTTGGTAGTCGCCTCCAAACACGAACTGTCTGGCTCTCGCCCTCCAGCCGATTCGATCGCTCGGCAACCATGGCTCCTTGGCCCATCTGCGGTTGAGCCCAACGGCGCCACCGCCCAACTGCTGAGGCGGTTTAAGGTCCCCGAATCGCACCAGCAGGTCTTTCAAAGTCATGCGGCAGCGATAGCCGAAGCCCACACAGGCGGTGGCATTGCCGTGGTCCCGGAGTTTCGGGTGCAAGGCGACATTTCATCGGGGATGCTGCATCGTCTCAACGTTGTCGGAGCGTCGGCCAGCAGCCTCTGGACGGCCAGCAGCCTGGCACCGGTTCAGTCTTCGGCGGTGGCACTCGAGCTGATGCGATTCATCACCACACCCCGTGCAACACAGGCCATGCTCTCGGGATCCGCAGCAAACATCAGCCACTTTCGACCCAGCGTGCACGTCACGCTCTGGAGCTAGACCGGCTCGTCGAACGGTTCGCCGCTGGTTTGTCCACTGGCATCGTCTTCGATCGGCAACACGCTGCGTTCGTCGTCGGCCGACTCAAGCACGGTCGCGATATAGCTTTCGACGGCCGCGGCAAGCTCGACCTCTTCGCCTGCCTGCTCGCTGAGGTACCAGTTGTGTTCGAGTAGCTGATGGTAGATTTCGGCGTCTTCAAGCCGCGAGCGAAGATGAGGCGGGATGGCGTTGAGGGCAGGGTGCCAACGTTCGGTAAGCCACCGGTACCCCATAACCGCTTCGGGCAAGGCCTCGCCTTCGGTCTGCGCTAGCCAAGCGCCGTACCCTCGCAACGCATTCAAAAGCCGGCGTGCCTGGTTTTCATGCGCCGTTATGCCAGTAAGTCGAGCCAGTGCCCGTTTGTGATAGCCCTCCTCGACCACCGTTGGCCGAAAGCGAACGATGCCATTGTCGTCTCGAAGCTCATACTCCTCGGTATCGAATCCGAGGTCGTTCAACCGTTCGAGTCGCTCTTGGATTCGCCCCAACTCGCTGGCGGGCACTTCTTCGGCTGCGGTGAGGTCAGCAAACAACAGCCGGTACTGATCGGTCAGCGCTTCAGCAACGTCGAGAGCGTCGATCTCCTCGGAGAGTCGGCCGGCAGCCTGAAGGTCGAAAAGGCCTCCAATGACATTTTCAGCGGCGATAGCCAGATCGTGCTCGCGTCGCCCGTCAGACAGGTTGTCCTGAAATTCGGAGGTCTCGGTGTCGACGACGTACGCCCGAAGCGCTCCAGCATCTCGACGAAACAAGACGTTGTTGAGCGAACAGTCGCCCCAATAGAACCCGCCGATGTGCAAACGCACGAGCAGCACCGCTAGCGCGTCGATCATCTGACGTCGCTGAACCTCGTTGCTCAGGTCAGTGAAAACGGTCCGGTACGGCAGGGAGTAGCGGAGATGTCGCGTGATTAACACTGACTCGAGCGGCTCGCCGTCATCATCGACTCGGTCAGCCGCGATGCCGATAAGAGTGACCGCCGGCAAGCCATCGGTGCGAAGTTGATCGAGATTCGTGAACTCGAGCTCGGCCAGCCTCGGCGGAAGTTCCTTCAGCGCGTAGTACTCGTCGCCGTGGCGAAGAAAGCGCACGACGTGGCGATGCGTTCCGGCCGGCAGCCGAACAAAGTCGGCATCGGGCCAAGCTTCGAGCGGCTGGTTCCAGGGCAGACCGAGCAGTGCCGGACGACTCGGCGAGCGCCGAAGCTTGAGGGCGACCACTAGGACGTCACCGTTCGCGGTGCCGGCGGGTTACCAGCTCGCGGCGATGTATTGGGTTTCACAGAACTCATAGATCCCTTCGTAGCCGCCCTCGCGGCCGAGACCCGACTGCTTCATACCACCAAAGGGTGCCGCAGGATCCGACATCGCGCCACGGTTGATACCGACCATGCCCGACTCGATGCGCTCGCCAATGTTCAATGCTTTGGCAAGGTCAGAGCTGTAGACGTAGGCGGCGAGGCCCATCTCGGTGTTGTTCGCGTGCGAAAGCATCGTTTCAGCATCGGTAAAGGCAATGACCGGTGCAACCGGCCCGAAGATCTCCTCGGTGGTGATCGGTGAGTCGGGTGACACCCCACCAAGAACCGTCGGCGGATAGAAATAGCCGGGCTGGTCGAGCGGGGAACCGCCAATGACTGCGCTGGCACCAGCCCCAATCGCCGACTGCACAAGGCCATCGATGTCTTCGATAGCTTTCGCATTGATCATTGGACCGCACGTGACATCGGCATCGAGGCCGTTGCCGACCTTCATTGCCCCCATCGCTGCAGCGAGCTTTTCGGTGAACTCTGCTTCGGCACCAGCTTCGACGTAGAAACGATTGGCAGCTGTACAGACCTGCGCAGAGTGACGCATCTTGGCGACCATCGCTCCTTCAACCGCTGCGTCGATGTCGGCATCGGCGAAGACAACAAACGGTGCGTTTCCGCCAAGTTCCATGCCGGTTCGCAAGACACGATCGGCGGCGCGACGAAGGAGCACCCGACCAACCTCGGTCGACCCGGTGAACGACACCATGCGGGTAGCCCGGTGTTCGGTTGCCGCATGAAACCACTCGCCTGAGGTGAGTGTAGGAACAACGTTGACGACACCCGGGGGTACACCTGCGTCTTCGAGGAGTTCGGCAATACGAAGCGCCGTGAGTGGGGTCTCGCGTGGCGGCTTGATCACCACGGCGTTTCCGGCGGCAAGTGCTGGAGCGACTTTGCGGGTGATCATCGCCGCCGGAAAGTTCCACGGGGTGACGATAACGATCACGCCGAGTGGTGGGTGGCGAACAATGATCCGGTTGTTGCCCGACGGTGCCATGCCAATCGTGCCGTGGATGCGCACAGCTTCTTCGGAGTTCCACCGGAAGAATTCGGCGGCGTAGGCGATCTCGCCCTTCGCGTCAGCGAGTGGCTTTCCGTGTTCGGCGGTGATGAGGCCAGCGAGTTCATCGGTGTGATCGATTAGCGTTTGCCAGCAGGCTCGCAGGATCTCGCCCCGCTCACGAGGGGGCATCTTGGCCCAACGTTGTTGGGCTGCGTCGGCAGCGTCAACAGCGGCTGTGGCGTCGGCTGGTGTTCCAGCCGCGACGGTGGCTATTTCTTCGCCAGTTGCCGGGTCGATTACCGCAAAGCTGTCGCCATCTGCGCCCTCTCGCCAGGTTCCACCTACCAGAAGTTTCGTCTGCATCATCGTCTCCACATGTTGAGCTTCTTGAAGGATCGTATCGGTGACCCGTCACAAGCGACGAGCCACGGACCCCGCCACCACAACCTCAACCAGGGGGTACAACGATGGGAGACAACGCCGGGAGTAAGGGGGGACAACGCTGGGGTAAAGGTGCAGGTCAAAACGGCCGATTACTCGAAGATGTCGCATCTTTCCGAACGGCGTTCACCACGTCGACAATGCTCTGCTGGCTTTCGCGCCCTGGCCGTGGCCGTGCTTGCGCTTACGTTCATCAGCAGCTTCGCTCTCATTGCGCCTACCCCGGCAGGCGCAACAGTCACCGAGGACGTTCGCACAGGTCTGCCGATCGTTGAAGACGGCAAGGTCTACGACATTGAACAGGTTGGCGACTACGTCGTCGTCGGCGGCACGTTCACCCATGTTTTGTTGCAGGACGGCACCAATGTGCCGCAGCCGTACCTCTACGCCTACCACGCCGAAACCGGCGAGTTTGCCGACCACTTCCGACCCGTTCTCGACGACAGCGTCCTCGCGCTCGTGCCGAAAGGCGATGACAAGAACATCTTTGTCGGCGGTTCGTTCGGCTACGCCAACGAACGGCGCCGCAAGAACGTCGCCATGTACAACGTAAACACGGGTGCCATCTCGACGAAATTCATCGCCAACGTCAACTCGCAGGTTGCCACGATGGCCGTCAGCGATCGGCACTTGTACATGGGCGGTAGCTTCAAAGAATCGCAGCAACTGGTTCGAAACGGATTACTTCGAGTCGACATTGAAACTGGTGACATCGACCCAACGTTCGACTTCGGCAGCACCGTCGAAGCCGGACGCCCACTTAGCTGGCCGCCCGACATCAACGGCGTTCCGCAACCGCCGAACCGCCAAGGCGGCGTGGTCACTGTCGATGTCACCCCCGACAACACCCGCCTCGTTGTGCTTCATCGCGGTCTTCTCATCGGTGGCCAATCACGGCCCGGACTCGCCACGATCGACATCACCAACGGCGGAGGAACACTCACAAGTTTTGTCGCCTCCACCCCTGATCTCGCCGAGCCGATTTACGGCATGGAGCGGTGCAACAATCAGGGCATCCGGGTCACCGACATGGAAATCTCTCCCGATGGTTCGTACTTTGTCGTGACTCACACTGGAGCCGACGGCCTGCTGGTGTGCGACCAGATCCATCGCTATGAGACGTTCGCAACGGGAGCGACCGCTCCAACGTGGCGGACTCGAGCGTTTGACTCAGTATTTTCCGTCGCGATCGACGACGACGCAGTGTACGTGGGCGGACATTTCCGGTATCTCCCCCACCCGAAGGCCCCCTCCGCGTACCCCGGCCGTATCGATAACCCGATGAATCCGTGGAACATCTACGAAGCCGACCCGGTTACCGACCCCACGTTCCAAGACGAGCTCGTCTCGCCAGGTTATGTGTACCGAGCCGAGCAGATCGGGGCCCTTTCGCCCTACACCGGCAAAGGCATGCCCACCTGGAACCCCACGTCCAATGCCTTCAAGGGCGTCCTCGACCTCACCATTACCGACCGCGGCCTCCTTCTTGGGCAAGACAACGACCGGGTACAAGAAACGCTTACCGGTTATGCCGCCGAGTTCGACAACGGTGATTTCATCAACGTCGCCCTTGGTAAAACCGTTCGCAGCTCGGCGCCGATTGGTGGGAATGTCGCCAACAACGTTGTCGACGGAAATACCGATCCTGTTGCGTCGAAGTTTTCGACCGCCGCGGGTTCGCCTGCGTTTGTCGATGTTGATCTCGGCGAAAGCGTGCCGATCAACCGACTCAACGTATTTGGCCCGAACACCAACTTCTCCACCAACTTCGCGGACATCAGTGTCTTTGTCAGCAAGGTGCCGTTCGGATCCGACGATCTCGCTGCCACACGTGCGCAAAGTGAGGTCACCGAGTACCGGTACGTCGGCGAGCGTTCGTCGCAGCTGCATCTCCGCAACGTGGTCAACGGTCGCTACGTGCGTGTCGCGACGAGCAACCAACAACTTGATGTTGCAGAAATCAAGGTGTGGTCGCGGAACCCCGCTCCGACATGCACGGTGCGCAAGCTCAACCCAACGACCGTTGAGGTCAGTTGGACCAACGCCCGAGACACCACCGTCATCGTGCGACGCAACGATGTGTTTGCCGGATCATCCACCGGCCCAGACGGCGCACTCGTCGACACCGTCGGCACAGCTGGCACCTACAGCTACCTTGCCCGCACCTCCAGCGGCGGCGTGGTCACCGACACCCAGTGCGGCTCCGCGAGCATTGGAACACCGGCAATGAATTGCACAGCAACCATTGCTGGCAGCGACGTCAAACTCAACTGGGATGGCATCGGCGTCAGTTCGTATTCGGTTCGCCGAAACGATCGGTTCATCGCCAGTTCGACGGTGACGAACTACACCGATGCGGCGCCAGGCGCTGGCACCTACAGCTACGAAGTTCGGGCCTTTGTCGACGGCGTGAAGATCACCGAAAGTTGTGGGTCGGTGAGCTTCACTGCGCCATCGTGTAGCGCGACGGCCCTCGGCGGCGGCGCCAAGGTCACCTGGCAAAACGCCAACGGCGACGCCTTGATCCTCCGCCGAAACAGCAAGTTCCTCGCGACGGTCACCGGCACAAGCTCGTTTACCGATCCGGCACTTGCCGGTGGTGCGAACGTTTACGAGCTACGTATCCGTGCAAACGGTACCGTCACCGATGTCCCCTGCGGCTCGGTCTCGGGGGCTGCCCCAACCTGTACCGCAGCTTCAACCTCCGACGGGGTGCAGCTCAGCTGGTCCGATCTTGGCGCATCGAGTTACTCGATCCGTCGCAACGGCAGCTTCCTCGCCAGCACCAATGGTCTGTCGTTTACCGACTTCACCCCGCCGCCGGGCAACGTTGACTATGTGATCCGCACCAGCCAAGGCGATATGGCTTGTGGTTCGTTGAACGTTACTGCGCCTTCGTGCACCGCGACCGGTTCGACGCTTGGCGTACTGCTGAGCTGGACCGATATCGGTGCGTCGAGTTACTCGATTCGCCGCAATGGCAGCTTCCTCGCCAGCACCAACGGTCTGTCGTTCACTGATCCTCTACCGCCAGTTGGCACGGTCAGCTACCTGATTCGCACCGGCCAAGGCGACATCGACTGCGGCACCATCGTCATCAACTAGCCCCCACCCATCCCCGAAATTTTGTTGCGCAACGACCGAAAACGGTCGTTGCGCAACATCAGAACGGGCTAGGAGCGACGTTCGACGCCTGGAAGGACACACAACATTTCGTACAGCAGGTTTGCTGCAAGGTGAGCAGTGTTGCCGCTGGTGTCATACACCGGAGCTACCTCGACGAGATCGCAGCCAACAAGATCGAGGCCGTAGCATCCGCGGATGATCTCCATCCCTTGGATCGACGTGAGACCGCCGATCTCAGGCGTGCCGGTGCCCTGCGCGACAGACGGGTCGAGTCCGTCGATGTCGAAGCTCAAATACACCGGACCGCCCGACACCTGTTCGCGCACCTCTTCCATAAGGGGCGTGAGCGATTTGTGCCAGCACTCTTCAGCCTCAACCACACGGAAACCCTGTTGGCGAGACCATTCGAAGTCGTCGGCCTCATACCCGGTGGCACGTACCCCGATCTGCACCACACGGCTGGGGTCGAGCAAGCCTTCCTCGACCGCCCGCCGAAACGGTGTGCCATGCGCGATCTTCTCGCCAAACATGGTGTCGTTGATGTCGGTGTGTGCGTCGACATGCACCAGTCCGACGGGTCCGGTCTTTTTTGTCAACGCCCGCAAGATAGGCAACACAATCGTGTGATCGCCGCCCATCGATACCGGAATGACGTCGCTAGCGAGTAATTCGTCGTAATGCGCCTCGATGCGATCGACCGAATCGAGCAGGTTGAACGTGTTAATCGCCACATCGCCGGTGTCATCGATTCGCAAACTGTCGAACGGAGCCGCCTTTGTCGCCATGTTGTATGGCCTCGTCATGACCGACTCAGACCGGATCCCCCGCGGGCCGAACCGTGCGCCTGGCCGCCATGAGGTTCCGATGTCGAGCGGAACGCCAACGATCGCCACGTCGAGATCGACCGGCGGCGTCGTACCAGGCAGCCGCATAAACGTTGCGATGCCTCCGAATCTGGGCATGGAGTTTCCACCGAGAGGCTGCGGGTTCGTCATGAGTAGAGAATAGGCCGGTGCGTCGGTGATTCGATACGGTCGCAACATGGACGAATCGGCCGACCCCGATGAGGTCGCAGGACCCCGGTTGAGCAAGGCCGACTTCGCCACGATGGGCATCACGTTCTTCTCGCTGGGTGTGACGTTGCAGGTGTTGCTAATCGATGCCGGAACATCGACCACCCGGGCGTTCGTGGCCTCGGCAGTCATCTTTTCGGCCACGTCGGAGTTCGCGTACCTCGCCGTCCGCGACAGTGGAGGCAGCGATTGGGCCGCGATCGCTGCAGGATGGATCGTGGCCACGAGGTTCGGCATTCTCGCGGTGAGCCTGAGTCAGAAACTTCCGCAGGGCAACATCCGCAGGGCGGCCGCTGCGGTGAATGCGTTCGATCCAAACGTCGCTGTTGCCGTGCAGCAATCCAACCCAGCGGCGGTCGAACGAGAGTTCTGGCGAACCACTGCCGGCATGATGATCGGTTGGTTCCTCGGCATCGGTGTCGGCACCTTTCTTGGCCCGGTGGTTGGCGACACCAGCCGCATCGGGCTCGATGCTGTCTTTCCCGCAGCTCTACTAGCCATAATCGGAAACATGCTTCGCAAGAAGGACGGCGCAATCGCTGGCGCCGCTGGTGGCTTGATCTGTCTCACGTTGCTGCCCGTGGTGCCAGCGGGATTGCCCATCATCTTGAGCGTGTTTGGTGTCGCGATTGCGTTGCTGCTGGTTCGGCAGCCGGCAACATGACCACCCTCGCCATCATCATGCTCACCGTCGCTGCCTGGGGGCAACGCTTGGCCGGGGCGTTTCTGGTCGGTCCGCTACTCGAGCGGCGACCAGTGCTCAGTCGCGCGGCGAACCTGATTCCGGCAGCGGTTGTCATGGCCGTGATTGTCCAGCTCACGATCGCCAACGGCCGAACGTTGGTACTCGACGAACGACTCGCTGGACTCGCGGTCGCCGCCCTTCTCGTGTGGAGAAAAGCGCCCTTCATCGTGGTAGTTCTCGCAGCAGCAGCAACCACCGCCCTACTCCGATCAGCCACCTAAACCGGAATCTCGTGACACCAGGCGACAAATTTTGTCGCCGTGTGTCACGAGATTTTGGTGGGTGATGGGTGATGGGTGCTTTAGGTGTTGGTGGGGAAACCTAGGTCGATGTTGCTGGTGCCCGGGTCTGGCCAACGACTCGTTACGACCTTTGTGCGGGTGTAGAAGTGCACACCCTCTTTGCCGTAGATATGGGTGTCGCCGAACGCTGAAGAGTTCCAGCCACCAAAGCTGTACGCCGCAACAGGCACCGGTACCGGAACGTTGATGCCAACCATGCCTGCCTCGACTTCGAACTGGAACCTGCGAGCTGCGCCACCATCTCGGGTAAAGATCGCCGTGCCGTTTCCGTAAGGGTTGTCGTTGATCAGCTGGACCGCTTCTTCATAGGTGTCGACCCGAATGATCGAAAGCACCGGGCCAAAGATCTCGTCTTTGTAAGCGTCCATGTCGGTCGTGACGTTGTCGAGCAAGGACGGCCCGAGGAAGAAACCATTGAGGTCGAACTCCATGTTGCGGCCATCGACGACAACGGTCGCTCCCTGCTCAGCACCGCTAGTGAGATAGCCCGCCACTTTGTCGCGATGTTCGCCAGTGATGAGCGGACCCATCTCGCTCGCCGGATTCGTACCGTCACCAACAGTTACGCCCGGAATCCGTTCTTCGATTGCCTTCACGAGGGCGTCGCCAGCGGAGCCGACCGCCACCGCGACACTGATCGCCATGCACCGCTCGCCAGCCGACCCATATGCCGCGCTAATCGCTGCGTCGGCTGCGCCTTCCATCTCGGCGTCGGGCAAAACGATCATGTGATTCTTTGCCCCACCTAGTGCTTGAACCCGTTTGCCGTTTGCGGCAGCCGTCGCGTAAATCGACTTCGCAATTGGCGTCGATCCAACGAAGCTCACCGCTGCGACATCAGGATGGTCGAGAATCCGTTCGACCGCGACCCGGTCGCCCTGCACGACGTTGAAAACGCCAGCAGGAAGCCCGGCCTCGGTCCAGAGCCGAGCCACGATGTTGTTGACCGACGGATCCTTTTCGCTTGGCTTGAGCACAAAGGTGTTCCCGCACGCGATGGCGTTGGGGTACATCCACATGGGCACCATTGCCGGGAAGTTGAAGGGCGTGATACCGGCAACAACGCCAACAGGCTGGCGAATTTCAAAGACATCGATGCCGGTCGACACCTGCTCGCTGAAGCTGCCTTTCAGCAACTCGGGGATGCCGCAGGCGAACTCGATGTTTTCGATGCCTCGCTGAATCTCGCCGGCTGAGTCTGAGAGCACCTTGCCGTGTTCGGCCGTGAGCGCTGCAGCGATCTCGTCTTTGTGCTCGATGACAAGATTGCGAAAGGCGAAAAGGATTTCAGAGCGGCGCGCGAGTGAAGTGGCGCGCCATCCTGGAAGAGCAGCTTTCGCCGCCGCGATTGCCGCGTCAACCTCGTCGATATTGGCAAGACCGACTTCAGCGATGACGTCGCCGGTTGCCGGGTTGAAGACTGGGCTGGTGTTGCCAGAGGTTGAGGCGACAAAGGCGCCGTCGATGTAGTGCTCGATGGTGTTCATAGTGTCTTCTTCGTTAGTTAGTTGTAGGTGGCTTCGATTGCTGACTTGAGTGCATCGACTGCGGTGTCGATCTCATCGGCGCTCACGCTGAGGGGCGGAGCGATGCGTAGGACATTGCCGTACAGGCCGCCCTTCCCGATCAGGATGCCGTGATCCTTGGCCTTTTGCAGGATCGACATCGCTGCCGACGGGTCGGGAGTGAGCCCACCCGGTTCTACCAGTTCGATACCAATCATCAGGCCGCGACCGCGCATCTCGGCGATGCCGGCATTGGCGTCGACCGTAGGCTGCAACCCAGCTCTGAACTGTTCGCCTCGCGCTTTGGCGTTGGCCTGCAGGTCGTTGTCGAGCAGGTATTGCAGGTTCGCGTGCGCTCCGGCGGAATTGAGTGGGTTACCACCAAAGGTGGAGAAGTGGGTAGCGGTCATGGCGTCCATCACCTCGGCTCGGGCGACTACGCCGGCAAGGGCCAAGCCGTTTCCGACACCCTTCGCGAAGGTGAGCATGTCGGGGACGATGCCGTGGGCTTCGTACCCCCAGAAGTGGTCGCCGGTGCGCCCCCATCCGGTCTGCACCTCATCGCTGATAAACAAAATCCCGTGGTTGTCGAGTTCTTTCTTCAATGCACCGAAGAACCCGTCGGGCGGGGTCGCAAAGCCGCCGACACCTTGGATGGGTTCGGCGATCATGGCTGCCACGTCGCCTGAGGTCATCATGTCAAGAACGTCGGTGAGGTCCTGCAGGCATGCTTGGGTGTAGTCGTCGTCGGGAAGCGCTTTGAAGGGGCTTCGCAAACGGTAGCCGCCTTGCACAAAGTGCACCTGCAAGCCGTGAAGACTCGATGGCGACCAGCTCTTGTGGCTGGTGATACCAATGGTCGCAAACGTGCGGCCGTGGTAGCTGTTGCGAATTGCCAAGATCTCGTTGCTCTTGCGGTAAAGCGTTGCGAGCATCAGCGCGGCCTCGTTGGCTTCGCTGCCAGAGGGGGTAAAGAACACTCGTGCGTCGGGGATTCCCGAAAGGCGCGTGACCATCTCTGACAGTTTGATGAGCGGCTCACTGAGGTACAGCGTGCTCGTGTGCATGACCTTGGCGGCCTGCTCTTGAATTGCTTCGACCACCTCGGGCACCGAGTGGCCACACATCGTCGTGAGCACGCCGCCAAAGAAGTCGAGGTAGCTGTTGCCTTCCAGGTCCCATACTCGGGTGCCTTCGCCTCGGTCGATTGCGATGGGTTCGTCGTAGAAGGGCTTCAGCCATGACGGCATGACTGCTTGAGCCCGCTGGTGGAGGTCGGCGTGCACGCCCGAGGTCGTTGAAGCGAGGTTTTCCATACCTGGATGGTACGAAACATACGTTGCTGTTACAACTTATTGTTTGTACTGTTACAAAGTGTCTGACCTGTCGAACGTTTCGCCTGCCGAGGCTCTTTCTCCTGAGCTGGTGCTCTCGCGCATCTGTGCAGCCGCCGAGCTTCTTCGGGCCGGAGGCGACAGTGGGGCAGCCTCACTCACCAAGTTGCTGAGCAGTCTGGTCGCCGCAGGCGAGCTACCGGCGGGACAGCGACTTCCGACCGTCCGCAACCTTGCCAAGGCGCTCGGTGTCAGCCCAACCACCGTCGGCGATGTGTGGCAGTCGTTGGCACGGGCTGGTGTTATCGAAACGAACGGTCGCCGAGGAACCTTCGTTCGCTCGCCCGCCATCGCGTCCGCCCGGTTCTGGCAGCTCTACCCGCCAGAGCTCGGCGACCGAGGAGTCGACCTGAGCGAGGGCGTGCCCGATCCAAAGCTGCTTCCCGATCTCACGGCAGCTACCGCATCCCTCACCGCTACAACCACTGCGAACTCGTATCTCGACGCACCGGTTATCGACGAACTGTTGGCGCTGCTTCGACAGGAGTGGCCCTTTCCACCCGAAGAGCTCACCGTCGTCGACGGCGCTCTCGATGCACTCGACCGCATCATTTCGGTGGTCGTTCGTCCAGGCGACCGGGTGCTCGTCGAAGACCCATCGTTCCCGCCGATCTACGACCTGCTCGATGCTGCCGGAGCAGAGATCGTTGGGGTACCTCTCGACGAGGCCGGCCTCATCCCAGCTGCACTGGCCGAAGCCTTGTCGGCGCCTGCTGCTGCAGTCTTTTGTCAACCGGCACAACAAAACCCGACTGGCGTGTCGATGACCGCAACGAGAGCCAAAGCGTTGGCTCGTATCGTCAAACCCACCGCCACACTCGTGATCGAAGATGATCACAGCAGGGCAGCGAATGGCGTGAGCCTGGGAAGCCATCTCCCTGCTCAGACCCTTGTCATACGAAGCTTTTCCAAGACCCACGGCCCCGAGATTCGGCTGGCGGCCATCGGCGGAGCGGGCGAACCACTGCGTCAGCTGGTCCGCCGTCGCCAACTTGGTCCGGGCTGGTCAAGCCGGATTCTGCAACAACTCCTAGTAGCTCTGCTTACCGACGAGACCGCTCGGCAAACCGTTGAACAGGCTCGGCAAATCACCGGCGAACGTCGAGCGAGAATTACCACCATTCTCGACGAACGGGGTGTTCGTTACACCGGCACCGACGGCATCAACCTTTGGGTCGAAGTGGACGATGAACGAAGCGCGCTGGTCGCGCTCGCCGCCCAGGGCATCGTTGTCGCCCCGGGCACACCATTCATGCTCGATACCTCTCCAACCGCTGGCCAGTTCATCCGCGTCACCGTCGGCGCAGTTCGCGGTGGCTTCACCGAACTCGGCGCGGCCCTTGCCGACGCAGCAACCCGACGCGGCCGCGGCGGTGCGTAGACCCAGTCGACCCTCAAACCGGCCACATTTCGACAGGACTGGCCGGCGATCTCGCGTCTAAGGTCGCGACTCTGTAACGACAAGCTCTAGGGGGCCGACATGGCAAGCGACGACTACCACAAGATTCTGCTCGACGAATCCGAGATTCCGACACAGTGGTACAACATCGTGCCCGATCTACCCGAACCGCCGCCGCCCGCTCTGCACCCGGGCACCCACGAACCAGCTGGCCCCGACGACTTCGCACCGCTGTTTCCGATGGAACTCATCATGCAGGAAGTCAGCCAGGAGAGGTACATCGATATTCCGGGCGAAGTTCTTGATGTGCTGAAGCTGTGGCGGCCATCGCCGCTGTTTCGAGCGCGGCGCCTCGAGAAACTGCTCGATACGCCGGCGAAGATCTTTTACAAGTACGAAGGCGTGAGCCCGGCTGGCTCCCACAAGCCCAATACATCGGTGCCCCAGGCGTACTACAACGCCAAGGCTGGTGTGAAGAAGCTCACGACCGAAACGGGTGCCGGCCAGTGGGGCTCGGCCCTCGCATTCGCGTGTGCGCAGTACGACCTCGAATGCGAAGTTTGGCAAGTGGCTGCGTCATACCGGCAGAAGCCGCACCGCAAAACCATGATGGAGGTCTGGGGCGCAACCGTGCACCCGAGCCCATCAGAGGTGACCGACTTCGGCCGGTCGCTGCTTGCTGAAGATCCCGAGCATCCGGGCTCGCTAGGTATCGCCATCTCTGAGGCCGTTAGCCAGGCTGCGCCTCACGACGACGTTCGATATGCGCTCGGCAGCGTACTCAATCATGTGCTGATGCATCAGACGATCATCGGCGAAGAGGCGCTCCTACAACTCGCCAAGGTTGGCGAGACCCCCGATGTGCTGGTTGGTTGCACCGGCGGAGGCTCGAACTTCGGCGGTCTTTCGTTTCCCTTCCTTCGCGAGAAGATGAAGGGCAACATGAACCCGACCATTCGGTGTGTCGAGCCGGCTGCATGCCCCACGCTTACCAAAGGCGAGTACCGCTACGACTTTGGCGACACCGCCGGAATGACTCCGCTGATGAAGATGCACACCCTCGGACACTCGTTCATTCCCGAACCCATCCACGCTGGTGGTCTTCGTTACCACGGCATGGCTCCCCTCGTGTCGCACATCTACGAGCTCGGTTTGGTCGAGGCAATTTCGATTCCGCAAAACGAGTGTTTCGCTGGCGCCCTGCAGTTTGCTCGGGCCGAAGGCATTGTTCCGGCGCCCGAACCTACACATGCAATCGCCGCTGCGGTTCGCGAAGCACTGGCCTGCAAAGAATCGGGTGAAGAAAAGACCATCCTCACCGCGCTCTGCGGCCATGGCCACCTCGACCTCGCTAGCTACGAGAAGTACCTGGCCGGCGAGATGGTCGATGTCGACCTCAGCGAAGAAGCCATCGCCGACGCTATGACCACCGTCCCCGTCGTCGGTTAACCACCCAAAGGGGTCAGGCACTTTAGGTGCCTGACCCCTTTGCTTGTTCGCCCCTTCGTCGGTGCAGGTACTGGCAGGACGAGGCGGCAATGGCGGCGGCGGACTCGTCGCAGCACGGCACCTCGCCAACCGCGGGGTGAACGTGCACGTCACCCTCAGCACCGATGCCGGACGATACGTCGGGGTGCCCGGCGAACAACTTGCGATTCTGGGCCAGATGGGAGTTGTGATCTCCGACGAGCCAGCTGCGTCAGATCTGCTCATCGACGCCCTCATCGGCTACAGCCTCAGAGGCGCCCCACGAGGTCGTGCCGCCGAGCTCATTGCTGCAGTGCCGAAGCTGGCGCCGAAAGTGTTGTCGCTCGATACACCGTCGGGTCTCGATGTCACTGCGGGCACCCGGCCGGGAGCCGCAGTGTCGGCCACAGCGACGCTTACGCTTGCCTTACCCAAAGAAGGGCTTCGAGGCTCGTCCAACGTTGGCGAACTCTACGTGGCCGACATCTCGGTGCCGCCATCGGTGTACACGACCATGGGCCTCGTTAGGACCAGCCCGTTCGCCTCAGCGCCGGTTGTGGCTATCGAAAACCCAACGTAGGCCCGGCCTTAACGGCCGGGCCCCTGTTGGTTCCCGCAAGATTCAGGAGGGGAAACCTTGCGGAAGATGGTTAGCCGAGCGTCGCGGTGCCGGTGATGGCCGCCGGACCCTGACCGAACTGCTGTACTTCGTGATCGCCAATACCATCGGTGACTTCGCTGACCAGCGGCTTCAGGGCGAAGGGAGCCGGGCTGTCGTCATCGATGGGTTCGACGCTGATGACCACCACACCATCACGGAGATCGGCTGGGAAGGTAACGCCGTCGGGAGCGTTGACGATGAAATCCTCACCGGGAAAGGCCGGTCCGCTGGCGTCGGTGCCGGAGAACCCGGCGAAGTCATCGGCGCCGGCCGGGTCGGTGAATCGACCCGTCGATACTGGAACACCATCGATAACAGCCCAGCCCTCATAGACCCAGCCTTCGTTGAGCGTCGGGAGGTCGAGACCTTGCACCGCGCCGCCGTCGAGTCCGATGAACCAGACACCCGAAAGTTCGTCGTCGGTAGCTGTAGTGGTTGGTGTGCCCAAGATGTAGACCCCTGCTGCATCCGCAAAGTCGGTGCCAATTGCTGCCGCGTGCGCCGTGGTGAGTTCGGCTTGGCCTTCGACGACATCGCCACCGAGGACCTTGATGGCTGACGGCCCAGGGTCTGCATCGTCGGCGGGTTCGATGGAGATCACGACGGCTTCGGCTCGGTCGGTGTGCACCGCCGAGAACGGAGTGTCGATCGGGTTGCCGTCGAGATCAATCAGTGTGCCGTCGCCATCGACGTTGAAGTTCCCTGTGCTGACGGGGGCGCCGTCGACGACGATCCAGCCTTCGTAGTGCACACCGTTTGCGAGCGGTTCAAGACCGGCGAAGCTCAGCTCGAGTGTGCCGGCTGCGTCGTCCATTGCCTCTTCTTCCATGGCGTCTTCCTCCATGGCGTCTTCTTCCATGGCTTCCTCTTCCATCGCCTCGTCCGCCATGGCTTCCTCGACGACCTCTGCCGAAGCGTCGGCGCCATCGGAGGTTCCGGTTTCGGTCACAGCGTCGGATCCGCAGGCGGCGGCGAGCACACCGAAGGACAGGAGCATGGTCGCCAGCTTCTTCTGTGACCTGCGCTTCGCTGCGGGTGGTTCTGAAGGGTCTACTTGGGGGATCACGATGTTCTCTTTCCGTTCGAAATTTCCCAGGCGCAGATGCCTGAGGTACACGAACTCAACGGGATCATCGGTTAGGTAAGTTCCAAAAGAAAGAGGGAATCTTTACCAACAAGCGAGGGTTTGTTGCCGCCAGCCAGGTGGTACCTGACCACCAAAAGCGCGCTACACGATGCGCAACTCGAGCTGCGTCCACGCGCCAACGTTGACCACATCGCCGTCGGCGAGCGACGACGAAACCCCTGCATCGAGGCCCTTTTCGGCACCGCCGAGGTAGGTGCCGTTTGTCGAATCGAGATCGGTCAGCGTGTAGCTGCCGTCGGCCTGGCGTTCGAGCATCGCGTGTCGAGTCGAAACCGCCGGATCGCCGGTGATCGATAAAATATCCACTTCAGGAAACACACCCCGGCTGTCACTTCGCCGGCCAACCAATGCCTGTTCGACCGTCAGTGCGATCTCGACGATCTCCGGCGCAGGGTCGGGAAAGTCGAGTTGGCTGTCGGCAGACATCCGGTCGAAGTATGAGCGGTTGGTCGACACCACAAGCTTCCAAGCCGCACCTTTTGGTGTGTCGCTGTTGGTGCCGTCGCGCTCGGCTGCGGCAAGCGCAGCGGCCGGACCGGCCACGGCTGGATCTGGCTCGGGCAGTCCGCCGGGCATGCTTCCGGCCAGAAAGTCATAGCCACAGTTCTCGCAAAACACATCGGCTGGCCCGTGGGCCTCGTTACAGTTCGGACACTGCGACCCATCTGCGGGCGAAGCTGCACCACCATCGGGAGACGGAGCATCAGGCGGGGCGGCTGCGGCAGCAGTAGCGCCAGCCATCGCCGTGCCGCATGACGAGCAATAATCATCCCAGGTGGAGTCGTGACCGTTCGGACAGGTTGCCATCGTGATGCCTTTCGAGAAACTTCGGTTGTTACTGCTTGTTCACTCGCACAGTACGGGTCGACCGCACATCGAGGGCCATTGCGTCGGCATCCTCAACTTGACGTTTCAGCCGAACAGTCCCCGTAGCCGGGTCCTCGACATCAACGACCTTCTCGAGCAGTTTCACGGTGTCGCCGTTGCCTGCTTCGTGGGCGAGTTGCACGGCACGGCCCAGTTTCATTGTTGCGGTGTCGCCGTCGCCCGCCTGTCGAGCTGCCAAGCCGTCAGCGATAACATCGGCGAGCTCGGCCTGGCCGGTGTAGTGCGCGACCTCCCGGTTGATGCGGGTAGAAAGCACCTCGTCGTCGGTCCAGATAGCGCGCACAAGCGCGCTGGGTTGCTCGACACCATCGATGACCAACATGACGCGCGCTCCGAGCCGTTCTTCGCCCACCGACCCCACCGGGATCCGGATGCGAACGTGATAATCACGTGACTCGTCGCCGCTCCACGCGCCAAGCGGGTAGTCGTTGGTGAGCGCCTTGACCGGTACCCCTTTGGGGGTGAGATCGTCGATATTTGGTGCGACCTGCTTCACAAACTCGAGGTTCGAGCCTTGCGGAGTCCACAACCGAAGCGCAACATCACCGACCTCTTTACCCATCGCCGCTTCGGTCAGCGCTCGAAACTCAGCCTCCATCTGATCGGGGCTCGGGATGATGTCGACGGTTCCGAGCAGCGCTGTCGAAATCCGACGCAACTCATCGATGTTCCAGTCGGTGCCGAGACCTCGCGCATCGCACTGAAACAATCCGACACACTGCGAGATGGCGGTGTTGAGTGCCCGGTCGCTTTCACTCTGGTTCTTGCCATCGGTAAGCAGGATGCAGTGGTTGATCGAGTTCGGCACCGAGTTGAAAATGCCGCCTGCTGCGAGGAGCCAAGTACCGATTGCGGTTCCGCCCTTGGCTCGCACCTGCGACACCACCTCTTTGGCCTGTGCTTTGGTTTGGGCCGAAGCACGTTCGACCGAGCCGGCTTGCTGGGGATAGAGCGCATATGCACCATCGACACCGGCGACGACAGCAAACAACGTGCCGTCGCTCAATGTGTCGATCGCCGTCATCGTTGCCTGACGAGCAGCACGAATCTTCGCGCCGCCGTCTTCGTTCATCGAACCTGAACAGTCGATGACGATGACCTCGACTCGTTCTTGGCCCGCCGCCGCAGCTGCGACGGTGCCATCACCGCCAGACGCCGTGACGGTTACGACGGCATCAACAACGTCGCCGCCATCTGGCAGGTATTCGTTTTGGAACACATCAGCACGGAAGTCAGTCAAGACAGGTCTCTTTTCTCGTCGACCGGTTCGGTCTCATTTTCCGACGTGACTACAGCTTCGTCCGTAGAAGTCGGAGTGGATGCGGGTACAGGAACAGCAGGTTCAGCAACAGGGGTTTCAGCAACAGGGGTTTCAGCAACAAGCGTGTGGTCGGCGATCGCGACCGTCGTGTTGTCGTGACCGCCAGACTCAAGCGCAAAGTTCACCAGATTTTGTGCGGTGGTAAGCAACGTGTCGCCACGATGTGCAGCGATTTGTGTCGTCATCGAAGCATCATCAGGCGCGTAGTTCCATAATCCATCGGTGCAGAGCAGCAACCAGCCGTTACCGAACTGGCTATCGACAAGCTCTGCTTCGAGACCGTCGGCGTCGTCGCCGAGCCACCGGGTAATGGTGTGGGCCCGACGGTCGGCCGCAGCCTGTTCGGAGGTCATTGCGCCAGCGCGCACCTGCTCGTTCGCCCACGAATGATCAGAGGTGAGCTGGGTAGCCTGGCCCGCTTCATCGATCCAGTACGCGCGGCTGTCGCCCAACCAACCAATCGTTGCGGTGATGCCATCGTCTGAAGCACGAGCGACCGAAGCAACAAACGTGCACGATGGCGAACCTTTGCCGCCCGGCTTCGTCGGCACCGTGAGCGCAGCCTCCTGGGCAGCACCGATAGCCGCAGACATTGCTTGCTGAAGATCGGCTTGCTGAAGATCGGCATCACTACCCCGCAACGCCTGCTCCAAAACAGCTATCGCTGCCTCGGTGGCCACCGCGGAGGCCTGCTCGGGATTATCGGTGCTCGACACACCATCACAAACCACAAGGGCCGAGTTGCCATCAACCGCAACCACCGCGCCGAAATCTTCGTTTTGATGGTGACGTTTTCCGCGGTCGGTCACCATCACCAGCCAGCCGAGGTCGACTTCGAGATGATCGCGTGGGTCGGGCTGCTTGGCGCCACAGTGGCCACAGTACCCGTCGGCCGCAATATCGGTGCTGGGTGCCGCACAGCTAATGCAAGGTGAACTCGATGCCGTCGACAAGGCGGTCTCGGCCGTCCCGTCGAGATCGGCGCCACAAGCCTCGCACCACTGAGCACCATCGACGGCAACCTCGCCACAGTTCGGACAAGCCATTGCCATCAGATCAAGCTCCGAGGGCGAACGAGGTTGGCCTTGTCGACCAGAGCAAACCGCTCGGTCTCGTTTGGCGCCAGCCTGGCCTGCTCTCGGTACACCGATTCGAGCTGTGCACGAAGGTCAATTTCGGTAAGCCCGCGCCCAAAAAGCTTCTTCGACGCATCGGGAGCCAGCTGACCGCTGCCCATCGCCGCAAGCGCTCGCTCGAGAACCTCCGCCGCCAACGACGCCCGCGCCGCGTTGTCGATCTGAAGTTGCTCGATGGTGTGCGCGGCGGCTTCGAGTTCGCCCGACGACGGAATCTCGGTACTACGGGCTCCAGCAAGAGTTCGAGCCGACTCGACCTGAGCTCCTGAGAAGGCCGCCGAGCTTGGCGGAACCTGCCGGTAGGCAGCGACGGCGCCAGCCCGGTCGCCTTGGGCCGCCCGGCACCTAGCGAGCCCAAAGGGCGCGGAAACAAAGGTCGAGTCGATCGAGGCTGCCATCCCATAAAGATCGGCGGCCCGTGCGAACTCGCCGGCTCGTTCGGCCGCAAGCGCCACGGCCACCTTTGGCGCGACCTCACCAGGAATATCGGTCCAGACCCGGCTGAACTTCTCGGCCGCGGCCTGTGGGTCGCCGGTTTCAAGAAGTAGGAGGCCGCGGAACCAATCGACCCGCCAGTCCCAGGGGTCTTCGAGCTCGATCTGGTCGATAGCCGGACCAACCTGTTGCACGGCGGCGCCACCAGCTTCAAGCAATGCCCGCACGATGCGGAACCTGACCTCGCGGGTATCGGGAACAGTGCCAGCGCTCATGCCGTCGCGTACCAGTTCGATAGCCCGAGCCGGCTCGACGTCTTCGATGTCGATCAGAAAGGCGGCCGCTGGGTCGGCAGGATCAACTTTGGGGTGAGGAAGCACTCGCCATTCCGGCGTATCGACCAACAGGTTGTCGTCGGCTTCGAGCAACAAGGTCGCGAGCCGGTCGCCCTCAAAGAACTCGCTCGGCACCGGACGGGGGCTCTTTTGCGTAATAGCGACAATTTCACGAAGAACACCAGCAAGCTGCAGCGCCATCTCGTCGGCATTCTGGAACCGATCGTCAGGGTGTGCCGCAGTGGCCTTGAGAAGGAACCGGTGCAGTGATTCCCACTGCGCAAAGAGGGGCTCGGCAGCCGAGCCCGGAAGCGCGTACTCAAAGGTTCCTTTATGGAACACGAAGTCGAGAATCATTACCGCCAATGTCCGACCAACGGTGAAGATGTCCGACGCTACCGACGGGCCCATAGTCGCCACCTCGGGCGCCTGAAAACCGCGGGTGCCAAAGATCGCAGCGTCGACATCGTCGATCTGCATGACGCCACCGACATCGATGAGCTTGACGCCGTCGCCGACACTCATGATGTTCGCCGGCTTCAGGTCGTTGTAGACAAGGCCTGAGTCGTGCAGGTAACCCAAAGCCGGAAGGATGCCGAGTATGTAGGCGATCGCATCGGTAACCGGGAGCGGGTCAGGAACCCCGCCGTTTGCCCGCCGGCGATCCTTCAGCTTCGAGTTGAGCGATTCGCCTCCGACGTACTCCATAACGATGTAGCCGGCACCAGCATGGGTAACAAAGTTGTAAATGTTGACAATGCTGCCGTGTTCGATGCGGGCGAGGAACTGCCGTTCTGCGACCGCCGAGGCAGCGGCATCGGCATCGTCGCTGTTGAGCAAGCCTTTGAGAACGACCCAGCGATTGGATACCGCTGTGTCCTGCCCGAGATAGATCCAGCCCATACCGCCGTGGGCAAGTGGGCCGAGAATTTTGTATTGCCCCCCAACCAAGTCGCCCTGTTTCAGGGTTGGCGCGTTGGTGGTGAAGTTAAAGGGCGTACGGCAGCTGCCGCAGAACCCCTGCACCCGACCAGGGCGGTTCTCGGTGGTGCGGCCGACCTCGTTTCCGCAGGTGGTGCACACCCGTTTTTCTTCGGGCACCTCGCCGAGAACTCCCTGCACTTTTTCCGCTGACATGAGTGCAGCCGCAGGGTCGCCTTCGGGCGTGGGGGCGACTGCGACGAGTCCCATGCCGAGTCGCTCGCGTGTTATACCCGTGCGCCGGGTCGAACTCGACCTGCGGGTCGAAGCCGTTGAGCCTGACCGTTGCGACGCGGTTCCCGGAGCGGTTGGAGCGGCGATCGACACCGCCGAAGCAGGCGCAGGGTGGGTGGTCTGACCGGTCGCTGCGGCCGGGGCGGAGGCGAGGCCGCAGGTGTCGCAGTACCCATCGGTGGCAACCGTGCCGCCGCACCCTTGCTGGGTGCAGGCGTTGCCCGGCTGAGCAGCGACGACTGCAGCAGGCGCGGGGCTCGGCTGCGCAGTCGACGCGACCGCCTTCGCCCCACAGGTATCGCAATACCCATCGGCGGCGATTGAGCCGGCACAACCGGCGGTGACGCTACACGCGGTCATCAGAGGTCTCCTGAGGCACTGTTTTCTGAGGCACTGTTTTGTGAGGCACTGTTTTGTGAGGCACTGGCGGGTGGCGAGGTGTCGGCGCCTCGAACCCGCAGTGCGGTTCCGAAAGTACCCACCAGCATGCTCGCACGATCAAGATCGGTCGGCGAGGTGAAAAGCTCGTTGTGGGCGTCGTCGTGCAGATCGGAGAGCGACGCCTCTTCAGCACGGCCTAGCGCTGCGGCCTTGGCCCAATACGCCGCCAACAAGCCGCGAAGCTCGTCTCGCTTGCGCAACGGAGCGACGTTGAGGTCATAGGCTCTCGTGAGTTGCTCGCGCAACGCAATGGTTTTCGCCATCCACGCGTCGAGTTGCTGCCGTTTCTGCTGCCAGTTCGACGAGGCATCAGCCCGAATGGCATCAGCCAATGAAGCGAGGCCTCCGGCCCCATCGATAATCGCCACGTCGGGCGTGTGTACAAGATTGTCTGCCCGTTTGATCTTTGTCGAAGACTGCGTGTGAGCAGCGGCGGCCCGATTTCGCAAGACGCGCAGCTCGGCGAGCTGCGTCTCGGTCGCAGCAATGTCGCCGTCGAGCTCGTCGTAGCCGCGGGCGATGCTCGCCATCTGCCGTGTGGCATCACCCACCAACGTCTCGAGATCGGCAGCAAAGGTGCCGCTGAGCGAAAGAGGATCCTCGGCCAGCGCCGACCGCACCTCTGACAGGCGTCGGTCCAGCACCGAAAGAGTCGGTTCGCGCAACCCCAAACGATCGGCCTCGGCCTGAAGGCGCTGTAGCGTCGTGGCGCCGCTATCGGTGCGGGGCACAACCTCGGTCCAGACCTGGTCGACCGCTGCGACACCGTCGCGAATAGGTTCGTAGGCCTCGCGCATTTGCGCCAACAGATGTTCGATCGTGCTCCGAACGTTCGTCTGTCCGGCATCGAGCAGGCCACGTTGGGCCAGCGACCTTTCGTCGACATGCAGCAGAATCGATCGCCCGGTTAGCAGCTCGGTGATGCGGGCCCGTCGCTCGGAGTTCATGCGGCCGTCGTCGCGGATATCGCGCGCGTCAGCCAAGACGCGCTGCAACTGCGAGAGCCAACGCCACAAGTCGGGCGACCGTTCCATCGCCGAGCCGACCTTGGCCAACGTCGCTCCTCGAAGCCCTCCGCCAGCCAAAATTTTAAATGTCGGGTGTTCGTCGAGTTCTAGAAGGTTGGCCGCGATTCGCGCCTCGGCAGCGGTGTACCGGGCGAGAAGTTCGTCGATCTTGTCGGTTTCGAGCAACCGGAAATCCCAATCGTTGACGCAGGAGGAGGTAAGCGGTCCCGTGATGGTGTGAATAGGTCTGCCTATCGTACCAACCTTGTTTCGGCCTGGCCTGCTCACGGCGTCTTTACGATGCCACGTCGACCTGCAACCCTCTTCGAGTACACGCCTCGCAGACACGTAGCGAGCATCCACAGAGATTCAGAGAGATCCGGAGAGGGAGCACCATGTGCAGAAACATCACCACGTTACGTGGGTTAGAACCTACGGCTACCGACGAGGAGATCGCGGCGGCAGCCAGGCAATACTGCCGCAAAGTCAGCGGGGTCCAGAAAACATCTGTAGCCACCGAGGAAGCTTTTGAGCGGGCGGTGAGCCTCATTGCTGCAGCTACGCACGATCTGTTGCACGAACTTCCGCCCCGAAAACAACCTCCCAAAACTGAGCCACCGTTGCGGCGCTTGGCGAGGAAAGCGGTTTCTTGACCAAACCCTGACTGAAGAAACCAGCTGGGGGGTCCGACACTATTTGCACGCTTGTCATGAATGTTGTGTGTCAACAACAACCAAGAATCCACCAGTGCAGCAGGAGTCAAACTATGAATCGCAGAACCTTCCTCGGAGTAATGGGTGCAACAACACTCAGCGCAACCACGCTGAGCATGGACCGTGCGTTGGCTCAAGAAACCACCGCAGCCCTGTCGCCCATGAGCCTCTCTGGCACTGACCTTGCTGGCTGGGAAACCGTCGTGGGCGATGGCATTTACGCCCGTCCGGGTGTAGCCGCTGTCGCCATCGGCGACATGGCAACCATCGACTACGGCACGCATAGCGCCCTGTTGGCAAACGTGAACCAGCGCCCGATTATGGCCCACAACATTGCCTTCAACCGACTCATCGACGACACGCTGTTCGACTACATCCACGATTGCAGCTACGAATTTCGCATGCCAAACCTCGACACGCCAACCAACCCGGGCGTCAAAGCCCAAACGGTCGAAGGCGGCCTCTTTGTCTGGGACGGCGGCGCAACTCGTCGCGACTATGGGCTTGGATTTCAGTGGGTGCTGAACCCGTGGGACCCCAAGTTTGGATCGATTCAGACCTGGTCGATGAGCAACGCCGCATGGCGTACCACCGGCTTCATCGAACCTGACAACGCCTGGCACACCTTCGAAGCGAGTATCGACCACAACCGCAACGAGGCAACTCTGTTGCTCGACGGACAGGAAATTTCCTCGGCGTATACGCGCCGCCAGAAGCCCGATTATTGGGGAACAGAAACCGCCGCCCGCCTGCAGGTCGAGGCAATCAGCCTTGATCCGGGATCAGCTGCCTCAGCGCCGACCCACACCGTCGACGTTCGCAACTGGACCTGGAACTGCACCCCGGCCTAACGCTACGCCAAACGTCGACAAGACCAAGACTGAAGTAGGGGGACGATCTAGAAGAGCAAAGTGCCGTCGACATAGCCCAGATCGAGCACCTCGGCACCCGGCACTAACTCGGTTATCGCCGCCTTGATCGGGGCAACATCAGTATCAATTGAAAAACCCGGCAACCAGTCGTCGTGATGGCCCAGCACGATCTGCTTCGGGTCGAGCATCCGGGCCTGCTCGGCGACAAACTGGGCAAGGCTTCCCTGGATTGGTTCGCCGTCGATGTTGCCGCGTCCTGCTGCGCCGAGAATTGCGACATCGACATCAAGCGTCTCAAGTACGCCTTTCCAGTGACCAGAGGTGTCCTGATAGAACACCGAGCCGTCTGGGGTTTCGATGACAAACACCAACGCTCCACCATCGCCGCGCTCGCTGTGCCCGGGAGACGACAGGCGCATGTGTTCAGCGACCTGCGGACCCAGCGTGCCGAACCACTCGAACAACTGGCCCATCCGGTCGCGCTGTTCCTGGAAGGTCACACCGAGATCGCCAAGACACACCTCGTCGGGTTGATCCATCTGGGCGTGCGACCACACGCACGAGTGCTGCGACGGGTAGACCGAAGCCGTGACCCCATTGCCGAGGTCGATTGTTTCACCGCCGGCGACACACATCATCTGGTCGAGGGGCACGCCGGCAGCCTCCATGACCCGCACCGACTCGTAGCTACCAACGATCGTTGCCCCGGTGTTGCGCGCTATGCGTTCGGCGCCCCAGAGATGGTCGAAGTGTGAGTGTCCCACCAGGATCCAGTCGCACTCGCCGATGTCACCGGCGGTGAGCCCCGAGCCCGGTGCGTTGGGCACGCGATCGATGTACGCATCGAGAAAGATCGTGAGGTCGGCGGTTTGTAGGCGGAAGGTTGCGCAACCAAACCAGTCGAGCGTGGTCGTCATTTTGTTGCCCCTTCCTCGGCGAGAACGGGAACCCCGAGAGAAGGCAGCATCTCGCTGAGCATTGAGGCAACCGCCAACGTGGTCAGGTCGCCGAGGAACGGCCCAACAATCTGTATGCCGACCGGCAACCCATCGACGCCAAGCCCAACAGGAACCACCGTCGCGGGCAGATAGCAACTGCCCGCCGGCGCCATCCAGTTGGTGAGCTCCATGTACTGCACCTCGCTGTCGCCAACATCGACCAGACGAGTCGTCTGCGGAAAGTGGTGATCGTGCGGGAACGCCGTGCGGGCCATGACGGGTAGCAGCAGAACATCCCAGTCGTCGAAAAAGCGTGCGAACTCCCGACGCATCTGCAGTCGCCGCTCGTTGGTGCTCAACCATTCGCGATGTCGCATCGATGAGTACCGGCGATCGCGCCCCAACGGGGTATCGCTTTGATCACCCGCAAACTTCTCGATCGACTCGCGGGTGTGGCCGCCCGACAGCGCAGCCATCAGCAGTTTGCCAAACGTCTCAACGACCTTTTCGAGGGTAAACGGTGGGCGAGCTTCGTTGTCGACGATGGCACCAGCATCGGCGAGTGTCTTCGCCGCAGCCTCCAACAACGCCACCGTGTCGGATTCGACAGGGGCCGCGGGGTCGTCGAACCAGGTCGCCACCCGAAGCTCCGACACCCCCGCCACCGGCGATGACGGCAGATCGAGCTGCCACGCAGGCTTCGACCAAACGTCTGGTCCGGCCATGAGAGAAAGCTGAAGTTTGAGGTCGTCGACCGAACGCGCCATTGGGCCGTATACGGCGAGGTCGGCCATCGACAGCGTGCCGGGAGGGCCCGAAACGTGCCCATGGCCGGGCACGATGCCGTAGCTCGGTTTGTGTCCAAGCACCCCACACATATGCGCAGGTAGACGAATCGACCCACCGATGTCGCTGCCGAGCTCAATGGGCGTAAACCCGGCCGCAAGAGCAGCGGCGGAGCCGCCCGAAGAGCCACCGGGCGTACGCGATACGTCCCACGGATTGTTGGTGGTGCCGAATACCTCGTTGAACGATTGGAAGTCGCCAGCCCAGATCGGCAGGTTGGTTTTGCCATAGACGATTGCGCCGGCGCCACGCATGGCAGCGACCGCCCAGGCATCTTCTTCGGGCACGTAGTCGGCCAATTGTGGAGCGCCTGACGTCGTGCGTAACCCGGCGGTCGCGTAGCTGTCCTTCACCGTCATCGGCACGCCGTGCAGCGGGCCCAGCTTTGCGCCAGACACCACAGCGGCGTCTGCAGTCGCCGCTGCGGCCCGCGCCCGCTCCTCGTCGAGAGTCACCACGGCGTTGATCGCTCCATCGAACCGTTCGACGCGAGCAAGGAAATGCTCGAGCACCTCGCTGCTCGACACCTTTTTCGTTCGAATCATGTCGGCAACCGCTGTGGCCGACGCATAACTCAGATCATCGGAGTTTCCCGTGCTTCCCATGCGAGGACCTTATTGCAGGCCGAGTATCAGGTGGGAAAGCTGTAGCTTCGCGAGATCTCTGCGACGTGGGTCGTGTAGCGGTGATACCAGTCGGTTTGTCCGTGCTGCTGCGCCAACAGATGCTCGGCGTTCGTTTTCCAGGCCTCGATATCAGCCTCGGTTTCCCAATAGCTCACCGCGATGCCGGTGCCATCGGGATTGCGGGCGCTTTCAAAACCGACATAGCCCGGCTGGGTCGCCGCCAACGCTTCCATACGCGTTGCCATCGCCCCGTAACCTTCCGGATCGTTGTCGGTTCGTGCGTTACTGAAGATCACTGCGAACATTCCGCAATCGTACGCTGGTCGCCCGGCGAGGGCGCTGCGATTATTGCTCGCCGCCAACATCTGCGATGGTTCTCTCACCGTGCAGATCAACAACCCATCAGCTCCGAGCGCTCCGGCCGCCTCACCCGACCGGTGGAAGCTGTTGTTCGGGGTGTGGCTCGTGTACGCCGGATTTGGGCTGCTGGTCGGATCCACCGCCGCTCTCGTGCCGACCATTCGACCAGCGCTTGATCTGAGCCGTACCCAAATGGGGCTCATTCTCGGCGCCTGGCAGTTTGTGTATCTTGCCGCTTCAGTGCCAGCGGGCAAGGCCATCGATCGCTTCGGCCTGCGGGCAGCGATCGCCTTCGCGGCGGTCGTGATGGCAGCGTCGGGATTTCTCCGAGCTGGTTCCCAAGGGTTTCTGTCGTTGCTGCTCGGTGTTGCCCTGTTCGGTATCGGCGGCCCGCTCATATCGATCGGCGCCCCGAAGCTGGTCGCCGAGTACTTCAGCGATGCCGAGCGACGAAAGGCTGTCGGGATCTATGGCACCGGCCCAGCTGTAGGTAGCGCTGGCGGGTTGGCGCTCACCAACAGTGTGGTGATGCCCTTGTTCGGCGACGATTGGCGATCGACCATGGCGCTCTTCGCGGTGGTAAGTCTGGCGTGTGGTCTGGCATGGCTAGTGCTGTCGCGGGGAGTCAGCGCACACTTCTCGACAACCGAAAGCCATCCAAGCCTGAACAGTCGTCAACTGCTGCAGGTGCCAATCGTGCGATTGATTCTTGTGCTGGCGACTGGCGCTTTCTTCTACAGCCATGCGCTTAGCAATTGGCTGGTCGACATCCTTGAAGATGCCGGATGGTCGGCGGCTGCCGCCGGGTACTGGGCTTCTTTCCCCACCCTGCTCGGCATCGTGGCAACGTTGTATCTCCCGCGTTTCGCAACACCCGAACGGCGGGTTGCGATTCTTTCAGGCGGCATGTTGCTCGGAGCAGCTGGCTTGCTGTTCGTCGCGGTGCGCGAAGCGGTCGTACTCGCTCCTGCGCTGGTATCGATGGGTCTTGCGCGTACAGCGGTCATGCCGGTGTGCATGCTGATCTTGATGGATCACAAACGCGTCGGTCCGAAAAACATGGCGGCGGTTGGTGGCTTGTTTTTCACTTCGGCCGAAATCGGCGGTGTCCTGGGCCCCTTTGTCACCGGACTGCTCGCCGACGCCACCGATGGGTTCACCGTGCCTGTGTGGGTGCTGTCTGGCGTGCTGTTTGTTATGGCGCTGCTTTCGGCCAGCCGTTTGGGGCCGGTCGCCAACGACGAGCCGACGGTCAGCTACGACTCCACCGGCTAGCGAACCGGCTGCGTTTCGATGACGTGTCGTCGCCTGGAGGTAGCTCGGAACCGGCAGCACCAACAGGAGGCGGCGGAAGGTGACCATACGAGTCTTCTCCGGCAGGTAACGCGCCCGAGAATCGGTCGTGGCTTTCTGCGGCGATGACAAAACGTTCGCCCTCGACGGCGTTGAAACCCGACTCTTCTAGCGGCGCGTTTCGAAAGAAGGCGTCGGCGTGTTTGGCAAGGTTGCGGGTCATCGTGAAGTTCGCGCCGCCGCCGATAACCGCGCCGATACCGAACGGCAGCAGGCGACCAACGGTCGCAATGCCGCGTCGGGTTCCGTATTTGGTGAGGACGTGCGAACCGAGTGAGGTATTGACCCGTTCGATCACCTCGAGGGGCATCCGCATTCCCGCCGACGCGGAGGTGCCGATATTCATCTGCTCTACCAGTGTTCCAAACTCAACGGCCGCTTCGTCGCCGAAGGCAAGAATCGACAGCACCCACGCGCGCCGTTGATCGACCGTTGAATCTGTATGGCCGTGGATTGCCGCAATCGTCATGATGAGATCTGCCGAGCGAAGAGCCAACCACACGACATCGGCGCTAAGCCAGCTTGCTGCAGCGGCTGTGCCAATACCGGGTGTTGCTGCGGCGGCGCCTGTGGCTGCGCCAGCTGCGGTGAGTTCTTTCTGAAATGCCTGGTACACCTCGGCAATGCGCTGCTCGGTGGTGCCGTGGGTCTCGGCCGCTCGGTCGAGCGCCCGCTGCCAACGCTTGGTGACCGCCTTGTCGACGCCTTCGACCATCCCCTTGCCGATTGCTTCGAGCACCGGCGCGGGAATCATGTCGGCGCTGAGTGCCTTCTTCGCCGCTTTCTTTGCCATTTTTTTGCGGATTGCCATGTTCTCTAGGTTAACGGGTGAGCTTCGACTGCTCTTGCCGCCCTACGGTTACGCCATGCTGGTCACCGTTCTTCTTGCCCATCCAAGAACCGAAAGTTTCAACCACGCGATTGCCGACACCGTCGTGCAGGCGCTGGCCGCTGCGGGACATCAGGTCAGCTTTCATGATCTTTATGCGGAGAATTTTGATCCGATTTTGCAAGCCGACGAATGTTTCTCTATCGGCAAAGCGATCGAAGATCTCCACACTCCTTCCGCTACCGGGTTGGTCGCCCACTATCGCTCGGAGATTGCCGAAGCAGATGGCCTGGTTGTCGTGCACCCAAACTGGTGGGGAAAACCTCCGGCAATTCTTGCCGGCTGGTTGGACCGGGTGCTGATTCCCGGTGTGGCCTACCGGTTGGCCGAAGCGAGCGGTGAACCCGAGGGCCTCCTGCGATTGCAATCGGCGCTGGTGATTACCACCGGCGATACGCCCGCAGAGCGCGAAGCTCTCCTCGGCGATCCGCTCTCGCAGATCTGGACAAGGTGTGTGTTGCCATTTTGTGGCGACCCAACAGTCGATCGACTGCACTTTGGCCCAACCACCGATAGCTCTGATGACCAGCGGGCCGACTGGTTGTCGGCGGCCGCTGATCATGCGAGCACACTTTTCGAAACGGTACCCGAAGCGGGTTAACCCGAGAGTGCTCCGAGGAGGCCACCGCCGCCATCGCCTGTACTCGGCGAAATACGGCCTTCCGAAGGCTGCACCAGCACAAAACCTTGACCGTGGAAATCCATCTGGAAGGTTTCGCCCGAACCACCCCGAGCCAGTGATTTCAGGCCGCCGGTGGTATCGGTCTTGAGGTTCATCTGGACCCCGGAGGTCCACATCACCACGGCCTGCGGATCGCCGAAGGTTGTGCCGGCAGAAACATCGAGCATGACGGGCGGGCCATCGGTGGTGATTGCCACGTAGCCGGTGCCGCGAAGCGTCACGTTGAACAGGCCACCTGCCATTGCTCCAGCAACTCCCCCGCCGCTCAGCTTCTGGATGTCCCATTCAATCGAACTTGAGAACGCGAGGACGTTTGACCCGTTGACCGAAATCGAGTCGTTCTCGAGATACATCACCTGGATGTCGTGGGCCTTGTCAGCCAAGAAGACCTCGCCCGTTCCGCCGACGTGCATCATCTTGACGCCCTCGCCGGTGGTCGCCTTCTTGAGCATCTTGCTCATGCTGCCCGAACCTTTGTTCTCGAAGGTGGCAGCACCTTGGTATGCCACCATCGATCCGCTCATTGCTTCGACCGGCCCATAAGCCAGGGTCACCCGAAGCAGCTTTTTGTTCTGTAGCTGAAACTGCTGCTCGCCGGCCGGAATTTCTCCGAACTGCGTCAACTCGCTGTGTAGTGGCATTCGTGTTGTCCTCTTTCGTTTCCCGCCCAGGACGTGCCCAGGAATGTTCAGTCGCTCGCGTCGATTCTATCCCGCTGACTCGTCGCCAGGAGCGGGAGGCGGCGGCTTCAGCGTGCTCTTAGGGCCCGAACCTTGGTCGGTGGCTCGCGCTCGATAGGCGGCCCGACGTTCCTCGCGGCTTTTTTCGTCGGCTCGAATCAACTCGCGCAGCGTCTCGTCGAACAGCGCCATTGCCTCGGCCGCGTCGGGGCCACGCTGGGCGGCCAACGCACGAAGTTGCTCAGAGATGCCGCTGACGGCGCCTGCGACGCGCACCATCGGGTCGTCGTCGGCGCCGCCCATCAGTTTGGTGCGCCGATAGCCGTTCTTGATGTCGTCCCAACGCGCCGCATCTTGCTCGTCGAGGACGCCGCGGAGTTCACGGAGCTTGAGCAGGTTGGCCTCGGCTCCGGTGGTGAGTGTCTGGGCTTCGCCGACGTAGTGATCGTCGAGCAGCGCTTCGAGTTCGTCGTCGTTCATCACCGGCAAAACCTTCTCGGCGAGACGGTTCATATTTCGGTACGAACCCTGGAGCTGGAACCGGGGCTCGGTGCGGAACTCGTCTTCTTGCGACGCTGAACTGATGTAGGTCTGATTCACCGCAAGCAGTACTTCCTGCACCCGGATCAACCGACGGAAGGTCGCGACAAGTTCGTCGATCTCGACCGCCGAGTACGGATGCGAAAGGTCGTCGGGCGACACGGCATCGCCCTGTGCCATTGCGATGAGTTTGAGTGTGTCGGCCGGGTCGCGAGTGGTAAGGCTGGCGAGCACGGGATTCGACGTGAGCGAGTTCTCGAGATAGCTGAGTGCAAACTGCTGATCGTTGCCGGTGAGCACATCGCCAAGGTTGTACGTGTCGGCGCGGTTGGCGAGCATGTCGGGAATCTGGAAGCGTTCGCCGGACTCGGTGTAGGGGTTGCCGGCCATGACCACGGCGAACCGTTTGCCACGGAGGTCATAGGTTCGCGTGCGGCCGTTCCACACGCCCTCCATCCGGCGCTGCGCGTCAGACATCGAAATGAACTTCTGCAGAAGTTCGGGGTTCGTGTGCTGAATGTCGTCGAGATAGAGCAGCACATTGCTGCCCATTTCGAGGGCAAAGTTTATCTTGTCGACCTCTTGGGCCGCTGTAGCGTTGGGCGCTTCGGTGGGGTCGAGCGAGTCGACGCCATGGCCGAGCGCCGGACCGTTTACTTTCACAAAAACCATGCCAAGACGGTTTGCGACGTATTCCATCAGCGTCGTCTTGCCGTAGCCCGGAGGTGAGATCAGCAAGAGGAGGCCCATCTGATCGGTGCGGCCACCTTCGATCGTTCCGAGCTGTTTCGCAAGGTTGTCGCCAATAAAGGGCAGATACACCTGGTCGATCAGCTGATTACGCACAAAGGCGCTCATCACCTTCGGTGTGAACTCGTCGAGCCGGAGCCGACGCCGTGCTGCTGTCAACAACTGGTGGCGTTGCGTTTGATACGACCGGAAACCGGGAACCACGTCGCGACGGTATTGCTCGCCCTCAGCAAGCAGCTGGTCGTAGCGAAACTCGAGAGACTGGTTACGGATGCGGGGATGTTGGGCAAGCAGGCCTTCGACGGTGCACTGCAGGTCGACGGCTCCTGCCTGGTGCGGAAGGTCGGCTGCCATGAGCAACGCAACCGCTTCGGGGACATACGGAATCGACGCGGGACGTTCGGCCGCAGCGAAAGCCTCGAACCATGCATGCAACAACCGGTGCCGATCGGCGAGGCCATCGAGTTCTGCGAACGCCTCGGCGATGCCTGACGTGTCGTGGTGCAGCTGCAGGGCATCGCGAAGTTCTGCTGCAGCACTACTGACGACAAACGCCAGTGGCTCTTCAGCAAGTTCTTCAAACAGATACCTGGCGGTGGCGACCAGGTCGACGTCGCCAGCGATCGACCGATACTGCTCGGCAAAGCCTGCCAGTCGGCTCGTTAGGTCAGCGACGAAATCATCGAGTGCCGGCGAGTTTGCGAAGGTGGCGCGGAGACGACCGAGACTGATACCGCGGGCGAGGAGATCTCGTCGGGTGTCTTCGTCGACCCCGTGCGCCCAGAACACCTGAGCCAGCGCCCGTGCGTCAGGCTCGAAGCGCAGCAGTGCCACTTCGTCCCAGCGCTGCACAAGAACCGCAAGGATCTTTGCGGCGTCGTGGTCGTGAACCCCTCGGTCGTAACCTTCGTCAACCCGCTTTTCTCCGACGGAGCGAACAAGTTCTTCAAGGCCAGTTGCTGAGCCTGCAGCCTCGCAGAGCAGCGGCATCGATAGTTCGTTTCGACCCGATGCCGAATCGGCCAGAATTGAGGTTGCGAGAAACTCGACCCGACTAAAATTCGCACGCTCAGAGACGAGCGTCTGATCCCAGAACGGGCGAAGCTCTGCGAGCTCGCTCGCTTCAAGCTCGCTAGCGGTCGCCGGTTCGCGAAAGTCGGTCCCGGTGAGAACGATGTTGAGTTCGTCGTCGACCACGGCGGTGGTGAGTTCGAGGTTCTGCGAGTCGACGCTGAACCGGTGCCGGCCAAGACGAATGACCTGGCCGCCTTCTTCGAAGATGTCGGTGCGGTCGCGCAACGACCGGGCGGCTTCCTCTTTCGCTGTTTCAAGCGTGCGAAGCACTTCGTCGGCCCGAACCTGCTCATCGAGTCCGCGGAGGTCTTCGGCGATCGTGCGAACCTTTGCTACCAGCGGGTCGGCAACAAAGAAGGCGTTGATCTCGTCGGGCGATTCGAACCCTTCGATCCGGCGATTGACGCTGGTAAGAATGCGTTCTGATGCGTCGACGAGCCGTCGGGCCGAACGCTGCCGGTCGTCGATCAGCGTTTGTTTGCGCGACGAGAACGCCTCGTACACGTCTTCGCGTTTGGTTCCGATCTGGTCGAGGTACTCGTCTGATTCGCCGAACCTGCTCTCGAGATTTTCCAGCTGCACCAGCAGCGTCCCAAGCGCAGCGTCAGCACGCTCGGGGGTCGTCGACCGCGACAATTCGGCGGTGACCGATTGGGAAAACAAACCAAACTCGACACCAAACGCCGCGCTGCTTTCGGCGTCGCCCAACGTGCGACGCTGGTTCTCGGCTACGGCCCGCGACCGGTTGAGTAGGCCCATCACCACCGACACGCGTTCAAAAATGCTGGTGCGAACGGTGGCATCTTCGATGTCGAGGCCGCCGACTACTTCGGTGAGAAGGTCGAGTCCGCCGCCGATCTCGTCGAGCGCCTCAAGATGCGGGGCGAGCTCGGTGACCTTCGATGTCGCCTCGATCGTGTTGGTCAGTTGTGCGACGTCGGTATGGAATCCTTCAAAGGCGCCGTCGTCGGCAAGGAACTCGACAGCCTGGCTCGACAGTTGATCGAACGCCTCCTGTACAGAGACACTGAGCTCGTCGAGGGCCTCGTTGTCCACGTAGCGAACATCGCGGATCGTGAGCAGGTGGCCCTGTTGGCGGCGAAGTTTCTGCAACGCGGTGACGTACTGCTGGGTGGTCGAAGGCTTCTGCTGACGAAGTTCGTCGACTACCGCATCGATGTCGGTCCTGGCTTCTGCTACTACATCGACGGCGGTGGCCTTAAGCGACTCGGCCTTTTCGAACTCGTCGATGATCAGCTCGGATGTCGACCGGATCTCGTGCAGCGGCGACGCGAGGTCACCTGCGGCATCATCAGCCAGCCACGGGTGGGCATCGAGTACTCGCACCGTGCTGGTAGACAACGCCTCGAACACCGCGACCGACGGTTCGACATCAGCGACAAGCCGCCGAATGTTGAGCCCCTCGCTGACGCCGCGCACCGCTTCGGCATTGCCGATGCGATCGAGGAATCCGTCGCCGAGCGGTTGTCGGGCGTGGAAGTCGGCACTGACAAACGGCGTCGCCCAAATCTGCATCGGGTGCACCCGAGTCGGCTCACCATCGTCACGAAAAACGATGAGGGTGCCGTTCTCGAACAGGCTGTAGCCATGGCAGTTGATCGGTGGCGCTACCTCTCGACGAATCATGTTGTAGCTGAGGAGAATTGTGCGACCTTCGCTGCGCTGATGGAAGGCGTACAACACATCTTCGCCGTTGGGCGAGCGGATCTCGGCCTTGAATTCCATCGAGGCAGTTTCGAGATCGAAGATCTTTGTGTCGCCCTCGCGGAGGTAATAGCCGCCCGGGAAAATGAGCCCATGATCCTCGGGAAGAAGCTGGCAAGACTGGCCAAGCGCGTCAGCACGCAGGGCGGTTCGGTTGAAGAGGTTGACGACGAAGTACCTGTCGTGGTCTTCGAGGTAGGGCTTCACTCGCAGCAAAACCAGGTCGCCGACCAAGGCGAAGGACATGTCGGCATCGTCGACCGACTGGTCGGCGTTGTCGATAGTCTCGGCGAGAACGGTTAGTCCAGTTTCGGTGTTGTCTTCGAGCCTGATCTCGAGCTTGCCGCCGACAAGGTAGACAAAGACACGATCGTCGATGTTGACGTGTGGCGTTCGTCCACCGACCTGCTGCTCGCGGTTTACCGGCGTCCATTCGAAGCCGAACTGGGGTGGATACTGATGATCGCGTTCGCCCCGGTTGTCGAGATACCGGGCTGCACCGTCGGGTGAAATTTCCCAACGAAACACGCGGATGTCGTCGATGGAATTGCCGATCTGAAACACCGCGAGCAAGCGACCCTCAGTGCGTCGAATCTGAAGAAGTTTGTTCTCCTTGTAATAGCGGGTGAGCTCGGCGAAGTCGTTGAGAAAGGCCGGGTCGTGGAGCCAGCCGACGTCGCTGCCCTCGTCAAGCACCGACAACGCGAAGGCGCCGTCGTCTCCTGTCGTTAGGCGGTGAGCGCTAAAGACATCGTCGATCGACGTTTCGCTTTTGAGACCGATGAATACGTTGTAACCAAACAGCAGTTGGTCGCCGACTGCTGCGATATCGCGCGACACACAATTGTTCGCGGTGCGAATCCGTTCGCTGCCGACGAGCTCGAACCGACTGGTGCCGAAGGCATCCAACCGTTGCTCGTTGAGCCGGGCCGCGCGGCGTCCCAGTTCGTCAGCATGTTCGACAAGCCGGGCGCGGAGCAGCTCGTAGGTGCCTGCCCCGGCGGCGTCGGCCACCGCGTCAGCAGCGACGGCTTCGGTTTGTACGTCAGTCACAATGGTGAACGGCCGCTTGACTTAGAGATCGCCGATCGGCAGGTCGCCGATTCCCTCTCGGGCGACGGCCTCGATGATGTTATTGATCTTTGCGCTGGTGTCGCCGCTGGAGTTCTTCATCATCTGGGCGAGGAATGCCGAGATAGTGAGGTCGCGTACACCCGCGCCGCCAAGCCCTGCGGTGAGCTCGGTGAGGTCGGCAACGATGTCGCCATCGCCTTCGAGGTATTTGCCGAACACCTTGCTGGTGGTGCCCGAATTCTCGACAAAGGCGTCGACCGATTTACCACCGGCTACGGCGCCGACGAGGCGATCGACAAAGATATCTGAGCCTCCGACGATGTCGATGTCTGCGCTTTCGAGTCCGGCCTTCAACGCCTCGGCCTGTGCCGTGCCGATACCGAGTTGAGCGTCGACCTTGGCGAGATCGACCTCTTTTTGCGCATCGAGACGACGGGTGAATTCTTCAAACTCCTGGCCGACACCTTCAAGTTCGCGCATTGCTGCGGCCTTCTCGGTCAGACCAGCCGCTTCTCCACGAAGCTTCGCTTCGGTGGCCTCAGCTTCAGCGAGACCGAGTTCGCGGACAACCGCAGCCCCGACCACGCCTTCTTTCTGGGTTGCGCCGGCGTCGGCTTCGCGGACACGTACTTCGGCCAAGCCCACCTTTTCGATCGCGACCGCGTCGGCTTCGCGCACGGTCACCTCGGCGAGGCCCTTTGCGGCAGCTTCGGCCTGGGTTCCTTCGGCCAAACGAGTCATTGCCTTGGCATCAAGGTCGCTCGCTTCGAGATCGGCTCGCGACAAGGTGACCCGCTCGGTGGCTTTGTGTTGCGCAGCCTTTTCTGCCGCCTCGGCGGCTTTGATGTCTTTGACGAATGCACCTTCGGCTTCGGCTTCGGCTTCGATGACCTGTGCATCGCGGTTGCGGTTTGCTTCCTCGACGACTCGCAGCGTCTTGATAGCTTCTTCTTCCTCGGCCACCGATTTCTCGACCGCGGTTCGTTTCGACACGATCTCGGCGATCTCGGTTTTTTCGATTTCAAGACCCTTGGTCGCTCCGACTGTTTCGAGCTCGCGGGCAATCACTTCGAGGTCGCGCGCTTTGATGATGCGTTCTTCTTCGATCGCGACCACTCGCTCTCGGTTCTTCGCCGCAACTTCGATCTCGCGCTGACGGTTCTCTTCTTGCACCCCAACGTCTTGCTCGGTGAGAAGGCGCGCTGTTTCGGCACGCAGGCGTTCCTCAGCGGCGACCTTGGCAGTTTCTGCTTGCTCCCGTGAGCGGACCGTCTGAATTTCGCGGGCCTGACGGGCCTCAGCATCGGCTTGCTGGCGGTGAAGCTCAAGCACCGCTTCGCGGGTTTCAACGTCTTTTTGGGTGATCTGCTTTTCTTCTTCGCGGGTGGCGACGTTGGTTGCCACATGTTCAAGGGCGGTGAGTTCGGTGATCTTGCGGATGCCCTGTGCGTCGAGAATGTTGGTGTCGTCGAGGCTCGAAAGCGGTGTCTGTTCGAGATAGTCGATCGCTGCATCCTCAAGCACGTACCCGTTGAGGTCGGTGCCGATGACCTCAATGATTTCGTCGCGGAAACGGCGACGTTCGGTGTAGAGATCGATGAAGTCGAGTCGCTTGCCCACCGTCTTGAGCGCTTCGGAGAATTTTGCGGTGAAGAGCTCCTCGAGCGTTTCCTGTTGGCTTGCTCGCTCGACGCCAATGGCCTGCGCCACCTTGATGACGTCTTCTTCGACGTTGTTGACTCGCACGAAGAAGTTGACCTTGATATCGGCCCGGATGTTGTCGCGGCAGATCAGCCCTTCGGTGGCGCGCCGATCGATCTCGATCGTTTTGACCGAAGTATCCATGATCTCGGCTTTGTGGATCACCGGCAGCACGACGCGGCCGGTGAAGGACACCACGACGTCGTTCATCGTGCTGACCACAAGCGCTTTGCCCTGCGGGACCTTTCGAAACAGTCGGCTGAACATCAGGCCGACTAGCAGCGCGATGGCGACGATGAACGCAATGACAACGCCAATTCCAATCAAGATAGTCATGGACTACTCGCTTTCGTTGAACTCTGGTTTGCAGAGGGAGATATGCCCGGTGGGCAGAGAAGGTCTGAAGATTGAGTACTGAAGATTGAGTACTGAAGGTGGGGCTGATTACGCACCGATTTCACCCACATCGGGAGAGACAAGGTAGGCGTCGGTTGCGGTATCGAGACCAAAGATCAGCGCCTGATCGCCGGCCGTGAGGTTGTTGTCGTCGCCACATCTGATCTGCACAAGGTGGCTGCCGCCAGATGCATCGGCTACTTCGGCCTGCCCGAAGTCTTCGGTGACTTTGAGTGTGGTGACCGTGCACAGCTGCCCCGAAAGATCGCCGCGCCGACGACTGCCCGTCGCGTTGAAAATTCGGGACATCGGTCGGGAGAAAAAGCTCGCTGCGATAAAGCCAATCCCTAACGCGACCACTAGGACAACGAAGCCGATCCCAACCAGCACTGCGGTGGAGCGGTCACCCACAAGAGACATCAGTACCAGGCTCGAAAACCAGGCGAAGAGCGAGACCAACGTTGCGGTAACGGCAAGCGGTATTCCTGCAAGCCCAAGACTTTCGAACAAGCCACCTGGGTCGGCGTCAAGATCGCCAACATCGCCGCCGACGTCAACGTCAAGGTCGAAGCCGCCCTCACCGCCCAGACCCAGAAGCGTTGTCAGGACAAAGAAGATGAATGAAGCCGCAAGAGCAACAGTAAAAATAATCGTAGGAAATTGGATAACTACGTCCACAAAGTCCGCCACCGGATGACCGCTCCTTCCCTACGTCATGCAACCTAGTGTCAGGGAAGTTCACTGTGCTGAAAATTCTTCAACGAACGTCCCAAACTCGTATGCCTTTGCGAGGCACCCTGTTCCCGTCGGACAAAACTGTCCAGTTATTCGATCAAGCGCCAAGGAATTTCACCCGTGCGAAAAGATGTGCCAGCTCGAGCCGCCCTTGCCGGCAACCCCTCTGATGGCTACAACGGCCGAGTACTAGCAACCGTTGTGCCCGCATTTACCGCAACGGTGTCCGTCGGCGCAGCCAACGAGTTTCAGATCGGTGACCACCGGACATTCGCCAATCCAGCGGACCAGGCGTTCTCCCACGACGACACCGATCTGTTTCTTGCCACTCTTCAAGTCATAAGCGACTGGAACCTTGGGCCACTACGAATCGATTGGCAAACAAACATTCCACGGTCGGTCGGCCTAGCCGGCTCGAGCGCCTTGGTAATCGCAACACTTCGCGCAATCGCTGCTTTGCATCAGCACGAGATCGCCGATGCCGAACTTCCGGAGCTCGCCCTCGCCGTCGAAACACGACTGGGCATCACCGCAGGGCTGCAGGACCGCGTCGTTCAAACCTACGGCGGCACCTGCGACATGAGCTTTCCGCGGGCCGAAACGTCTGCGCAGGCGCTATTCACGGTGACGCCGCTTACACCGGGTTCAAGTTTTCGTTTCTGCATCCTCAGCGATGAGGCGGCGAGCGAACCAAGTCAGGTCTTTCACGGAAACCTTCGAAGCCGATACGACGCCGGTGAAACCGACGTTCGCCGGGCGATGAACGACCTTGCCCTACAGGCGACCAGCGCCGCAGCAGCCTTCGTCGCTGGCGACACCGTAGAACTGGGGCGCGCGATGAACGCCTCTTTCGACCTACGGGCGTCGATCTCTGACCTCTCGCCAAGTCATGTTCGCCTCATCGAACTAGTACGGGCACACGACGCACCAGCGAACTACGCCGGCTCAGGTGGCACCATCGTTGCGCTGCTGCATCCCGGCGAGCGTGGCGACGAGCAACACGCGACGCTCGCGCGGATAGCAGCGACCGAAGGCCTGATCTTTCGTAGCTGGATTCTTGGGCCTGGGCGCTGAACGGCGTTCTGATTTTGGCGATTCCGTCATCGTTTCCGCAGGTGGCGGGCTTACGGCGAAATGTGTAGGCCTTTCGACTCATGAGGGCCCGCGCTACGCCGATGGATTCGGGTCAAACATCCACGGCGATAGTTACCGCAGGAGCTCCGCAGAGCAATGTCAGCGCAAGAACACCTACCCAACCCGTCTACGCGCGCCTGGCGACTTCTCGCGCTCCTTGCCATCATCAGCACCGTTCTCTCGGCACTGTCGCTAACCACCGGGCAGCGCTCGGCTGAATCAGCGGCTGCTGTACCGATCTACGACACCGCATGGGATCTCCCGTTCTGGGCTACCCAAAGCGAGGCAGCCACCTACTTCGATCACCTTTCCAATGCCGGCTACACCGGCGTTTGGCTCTCGCTGTTCAACCACACCGGTGGCGGCATGACGGCCAAAAGCCGCGGCGCCGGAGCCCCGACCGCCAAGATGGTGAACGGTCAGTTCCAGCTCGATGCCGGCTACACCCAACACGTTCGCAAGCTCCTCGACCTCGCGCATGCTCGTGGGCTCGAAGTCGGCATGGTGCCGATCTGGGGTGTCTTTTACATCAACGACCTTCGCCAAGGCTGTCAGGGCGGCGGTTCGAAAGGACCGCTCAAGGACTACAACTCCTACTGGCTCGGTCAGCAAGTCGGCAAAGCATTCGCCGATCACCCCGCTCTCGATCACTGGATCATGGGCGGCGACAACTTCTGCAACTTCGAAGACGTCAACATCTGGCGCAACTTGGCGGCCGGGCTCGAATCCGAGGGCGGCTCGCAACCAACCACCTATCACACGCCCGGACTTCGCAATCGACACACCCAGTTCGCAAACGAGGGATGGCTCGACTTTCTTTCACCCCAAACGGGACATTGTGTTAGCGCGGACACTGCGTACCGCGACCTCCTCGCAGTGGTAAACAGCACCAACAAGCCTGTTTGGGCGGCCGAGATGCGCTACGAAGGCATCCAACCTGACTGGGATCCGTGCCCTCAACACGGCCCGGGGAATGCGCCGAACGCGTATCACATCGACGCGGATGTCAAAGCAGCCCTGCGTGCGGGTGTCGATGCAATCATGTTCGGCAACAACGACCGTTGGCAGTGGGCAAGCGGTGCGTTGGGCAGCAACGGCAAGGGCACCTCAACGGTCTTCTCGACCTTCTGGTCACCTGGCGAGAAGGCGTTTCTGAAGGCAGTCGGAGCGTCGGGGCCAGCGCCCACAACCACGGCGGCCCCCACAACCACCAAACCTGCACCAGCAACCACCGCTGCACCCACGTCGACCAAGTCGCTCATCGTGATCAAAGCAACGGGTCTCACCGGTACCGAGATGATGCAACTCAAGATCGATGGCAACGTGGTAGCCACCTACAAAGTGCCCAACAAAATCGGTTCGCCCGCAGGCGAGTTTCACTACACCCATCCATCGACGGTTACTCCCGGACGGGTGCGGGTGCAGTTCATCAATGACTTCCGCAATGCAGACGGCTCCTTTGACCGCAACTTGCACGTCGAAGGCATCACCGTCGATGGCGACTGGTACGCATCGACCAACGCTGCGGTGTACTCCGAGGGCGGATTCACCCGCGGTACCGGCTGCAAAGCGGGAAACAAGTCGACCGAGATCCTTGCCTGCGCTGGCTTCTTCCAATACGCAGATGTCGCTCCAACCCCTAGGAGCAGTGCCCCTAACACAACTGTCCCTAAAACAACTGTCCCTAAAACAACTGTCCCTAAAACCGGTGTTGTCGACCCCGGTACCGTCACCGGCACCCCGCCTAGCAGCACCGCTCCCTCGCTCGAGGCCCCGGCGAAACCTGCCAGCCCCGCAGCCGGACCAGATTCAATTCTGCATATTTACGCCGCCGGAAACAACGGCGACGAGGTTATGGACCTCAAGATCGACGGCAAGGTCGTAGCGACGTGGATCGTTGGCGGCGATATCAACACGCCGAAGTACCACGAGTTCACCTACAAACACATCGGCCCACTACAACCCGAGCAGATTCGTCTGCGGTTCACCAACGACCTTTTCGCTCCGCCCATCGATCGAAACCTACGAGTCGATCGCATCGTCCTCGATGGAGTGGTGCACCAGACCGAAGGCGTTGAGGTCAAATCAAAGGGCAGCTGGAGGCCAGGGTCAAAATGCGCCGAAGGCTACAAGCAGGCCGAAACTCTGCACTGCAACGGCTGGTTTCAGTACAACTAGCCCTTGTTCAGCAGGTTTCAGCACCGGCAGGGCGATGAAGCACTGCGCCAGAAATTTCGATGACCAATCCGTCATCGTTGACCACCGCAGTGCCATCGGCAATGAGGCTGTAGGTCTGCGACGGTGTAGGCGGCCATAACAACACCACCGCCGGACGCTGGGCCACCGCGGCACGGGTGCCTTTGCCAGCTGGGCAGGTGGCGATGCCATCGACCACCGAAACCAACTGGTGCGTCACATGGGCACTGCCATCGTCTTTTGTGGTGATAACGAACGCGGTAGAGCCGTATTCGGCGGCATGCGTTGCAAGATCCTCGGCACTGACTTTGACGCTCATACCTCGAACCTTACAGGCAGGATCAACCCCCGACCCCCAAGATTTTAGCCCACAGGCGTGCGCCAGCCATAGGGATCAGGTGCCGTGCCGTCTTGGATACTGGTGAGGGCATCGCGGAGCTTCAAGGTGTTGGGGCCGGGTTGACCATCGCCCATCGTGGTGCGATCGCCATCGACGATCACCGTGCCGACCGGCGCAACCACTGCAGCAGTACCCGAGAGGAACACTTCTCCCCCATCGCCCCAAGCCAAAAGCTCGTCGACGGTAAGCGAACGCTCTTCGACCTGGTAGCCAAGGTCGGCGGCAAGGGTAAGAATCGACGCTCGTGTTACCCCGTGCAGGAACGACTCGTCGAGATTGCGGGTAATCAACCGGTTGTCGTCGACAAGAAAGAAGTTTGAGGCGCCGGTCTCGGTAATGTCGCCTTCGGTCGCAAAAAGCACCTGGTCGGCAACGTGATCGCGTTTCGCGTCAAGGGTGACCCCCAAAGCCATCACATAGTTCGCACCAGATTTGACCATGCCGAACTGCGGTGTAGTTCGGGGGGTCGATGTTTCAACAAGAATGGTTAGCGGCCGAATCCCGCCGGCAAAATAGTCGCCGACCGGGCTGTTGAGGATGTACAGCAGCGTGGTTTTGCTGGGTGTTGCTGCTGCCCCAATGTTGGGTTCGGTGCCGATAACGGTGGGCCGGATGTAGAGGGCTCCAGGGTTGACCGGCACATCGTCGGTATTGGCCGCAACAGCGTCAACAATCATTTGGCGGATCAGTGCGGCTTCGGGAACACCGAGATAGAGCTTGCCGATGCTCTGCTGGAACCGCGCCACATGATCGTCGAGCCGAAAGATCGCCACCGAACCATCGGCCTGGCGATGGGCCTTGAGGCCCTCAAAACAGGTCGACCCATAATGCAGGGCGTGGGTGGCCGGGTGTAACGAGAAGTCGGCGAGCGGCTCGACAGCACCGCTATAGGTATAGGAATCACCGTCACCAACCGCTGTGGTGAACGAGTCACTGAAGAGGGTGCCAAAGGGCGCCGAGAAAGGATCGCGTTCAGAAGTCATCGAGCCAGACTGTACCCATCCGCAGCGGCCGTGTCAGACAAGTTTGCGCTTGGTAGCCCAGGTGGTGAGCTGATGACGATTCGAAAGCTGCAGCTTGCGCAGCACCGACGACGCATGCGTCTCGACCGTCTTCACCGAAATCTCAAGTTTTGCTGCGACCTCTTTGTAGGCGTACCCGCGCGCGAGAAGTCGCATCACCTCGCGTTCGCGGTTGGTGAGCTGATCGAGTTCCACGTCGACGGGCGCAGGTTCGTTTGTCGCGAACGCGTCGAGCACAAAACCGGCCAGGCGGGGAGAAAACACGGCGTCGCCTTCGGCCACTCGGCGAATGGCATCGGCCAGGTCGTCGCCACTAATTGTTTTGGTGACATACCCGCGCGCACCTGCACGCACGACACCAATGACATCATCGGCTGCGTCCGAGACCGAAAGTGCGAGAAATTTCACGTCGCTTCCTTCGGCGTGTACCTGGGTGATGACCTCGCCGCCAGTGCCACTAGGCAGATGCACGTCGAGCAGCACCACATCGGGGTTGGTGTCGAGGATCACCGCGACGGCTTCACCAATGTCGCCTGCCTCGCCAACCACGTGCACTGCATCGCCGAGCGACGACTTCACGCCCGACCGAACGAGTTCGTGGTCGTCGACAATCACAACCCTGGGTTGCCAGCTCATGGTGAGGCCTTTCGTTGGGCGGGAAGCAGAAGATAAACCTCGGCGCCATCGCCGGGCGTGGAGGTGATGGTCGCTTCGCCGCCGATGCGGGCGAGCCGTCCGCGTACTGAATCGCGGATTCCCCGCCGGTCGGGATCGATGGCGTCAGTGTCAAAACCGACGCCGCGATCGCGAACCCAGACCTCGACTTGGCCGGCCTCACCCTCGACAAATACCGAAATCTGGGGAGCGCCGGAGAACTTCGACGCGTTGACCATGGCCTCGCGTGCAGCCTTGGCGAGCGTTATGACCGAGTCGTCGACCTCAACCTCGCCAACGACGACGAGTTCGATGGGCACGCTGTGTCGGTCTTCGACATCGGCCGCAGCCGACTCGAAAAGACTTTGTAGATCGACGTCGCTATGAACAAAGGACTCAGGACGGCTGTAGAGCCACGACCGGAGCTCGCGCTCTTGTCGACGGGCCAAACTTGCCGCTTCGGACGGATCGTCGGTGCGTTGAATCAGTGCCAGTGTTTGTAGAACCGAATCGTGAAGATGGGCGGCAAGGTCGGCTCGCTCGTCAGCCCGCACCCGCTGGCGACGTTCATTGCTGACATCGTTGAGAAGTATGGACGCCCACGGTCCAAAGACCACCGCAAGGCCGCCAAGAATGAGCACGAGCGCGAAGGCACTGCTACCCAGTGCCGAGAACGAAACCTCTCCGGCGAGCGCCGCAAAGATGCCGACGGCCACCACGACGACCCCAGCAGCAATTCGAAGGGCTCCGTATCGACTGTCGGGCTGAAACGCCGAAGCAAGGCGTTGTTGGCGTTCGAGGCTCAGCTGCCACGACACCACGCCGAAGCCGGCGGCAACAACGAGCACCGGCCAGAAAAACGAATCGCTCAGCACCGAGAGCCCAAGACGATGCAACAGCAGCATGAGCCCGGTGGTGAACAAGCCCAAACCCACAACTTTGGGTGTCTCGGTAGGCCAGTTGTCGGCGAGCTCTCGAGTATCGACCTCGCGCATGCGAACAAAAGCCGCCACATAGGCGAGTAAGCCAACGCCGGTGAGGCCGAGTACCACAAACGCGAGCCTGACTAACGAAGTATCGACGCAGAAACGCCGAGCCAGCCCCGCCGAAACTCCGGTAAGCAGGCCACCCTGTGCGCGGCGCAGCCGAATCTGGGACTCTTGAGGGTCAGCGCTGCCGGAAAACCCAGAAAGCGAGGACACCGGAGGTAGTGCATTGGACATGTCCTCTTTATGATCGCACGCCCGACAACCAAAGCAACAGAGGGTCATCCCTCACAACCCTGAGGCCGCCTCAGGGACACTTCAGGGTTGTCCCCGATTTCGGGAGGCACCCAAAACCTCGAAGCTTGAGGTATGCAGGAAGAAACGATGAACCCACCCAACCAACCACCTCCGCCCCAACAAGGCCCACCAGCGCAGCGAATGCTGCAAAGACCGGTCGATGGGCGCAAGCTCGCTGGCGTCGCTCAGGCAGCCGCCGACTACCTCAGCATCGACGTCAACGTTGTTCGGGTGCTGTTTGTCATTACCGGCCTTTTCGGCGGCAGCGGGATCATCCTCTATCTTGCGGGCGCCATCCTTATTCCTTCCGAAGACGGTGAAGGGCAGGGTTTCACTACCCTCGATGACCTCAAAAGCGATCGCAGCCCGGCGACCATTCTGGGCCTCATCGTTTTGGCAATAGGCGCCTTGGTGTTCATGGGCGAACTCGGCGACAGCAACCTGGTCGCACCTTTCCTTCTCATCGCAATCGGCGCAGGCCTCCTGTACTGGAAATCGCCGACCGCTCTCGCGTCGACAGCAGCAGGGCAGCCGCCGGCGCAGCAACCCGTTGCACCCCCACCCTTCCCGGGAACGCAAACCACAACTCCGCAGACCGATGTCTCGACGGTTGAGCCGGCGGCCTTTCAAGCGGCACAAGAGTCAACCTTTGAGCCGACCGGCACGACCTACAGCGAATCGGCCTACACCGGTGTCATCCCACCAGCTCCTCCAGTGGGAGGACCAAACGACACACCTTGGATCCCGCCGCAGCCAGCGCAGGTCGCCCCGGTTGGCACCCAGGGAAATACCAGAAAGAGGACGAAGAAACCAAAGCGACCAAAGTCTCGCCTGACCTGGCTAGCCCTGGCTGCGCTCGTGACCTTCTTCGGCATCGCCATCGTGCTCGACCAGACCAATGCGCTCAACATCGACGCCGATCGCACTATCGCCTGGGGAATCGTCGGTATCGGCGCAGTGCTTACCTTCAGCGCCTTCTATGGCCGGGCACGTGGTCTGATCTTCTTCGGCATCCTGCTGCTGCCCTTCATGTTCGCAGCCGGCGCCGATCTCGATGATTTCGACATCGACTTTGAGACAAGACGAATCGAAATCACGACAGTCGACCAACTCGATGACACCGAGTTTGCCGATTTCGACACCGGGGTCGGCGCGGTCAGCTACGACTTCCGCAATCTCGAACTCGACGGAACCCGGCGAGCAATCAGCATCGACCATGGCGTCGGCGAGCTCAAGGTGCAGGTTCCAAGTGACGTCCGCCTCGAGATCCGAGCGCACGCAGGTGTGGGAGACGTTCGGGTCTTCGGCCAACAAGCCGACGGCCCTGACGCCGAAGTCACCCTGAACCAAGGCAGCGAAACATCCACCAACGGAACACTGATACTCGACATCGAAATCGGTATCGGCCAGATAGAGGTCACCCAATGAGCCAACTCAACATCACCAAACACCCCATCGATCGCACCTCACTTATAGCGGGAATCATGTTTACTTTCGCCGGATTGGCCTACCTCGTCGATGATCACGGAATCCTCAATGTCAGCGAAGGTGCTGTCGCAGGAACCGTGGTGATCGTGATCGGACTTGTCATGCTGCTTGCAGCGCTGCTCGATAACCCGGCAAGTGCCGCGTCGGCCGGCGTGGCGCTCGACGACAGCGGTGTGCAGCTTGGGCAAGAGCCAGACTTCTCCTGGGCAACCCAGACGGCCACGACCGCCACGACCACCACGATGCCGGCTACCGAAACGGCACGAAGCGCAGCCGACGAAGCAGGATTTGCTGCGACTACCGAAGCCGCAGTCGACGAGGCTGAATAACAACAGCCACATGACCGGCTACCGGGCAGCGTCCCCCGCCCGGTAGCCTTCGCCGCGTGAAGTTGTATGACACCGCAGCACAACAAGTCATTGCGTTCGAACCGGGTCCGGTAGTTCGTATCTACGTTTGTGGCATTACGCCCTACGATTCGACCCACCTCGGGCACGCCATGACCTACCTCACCATCGACCTCATCGTGCGACGTCTCGAAGACCTGGGCCACGAGGTACAGATGGTTCGCAACGTCACCGATGTCGATGACTCGATTCTGCCGAAAGCCCGTGAGCTCGGCATCGACTTTCTCGAGCTGGCTGCACGGGAGATGGAACGTTTCCACGGCGACCTCGAATCGCTCGATGCGCGCCCGGCGTACGCTGAGCCTCGAGCCACCGAGTCGATCGACGACATCATCGCCTTGGTGTCGATCCTCGAGGCCAAGGGCCAGACCTACACCGTCGAAGGCATCACCTACTTCGATGTCACCACGTTCCCTGATTTCGGAAAGCTGTCTCACTACTCCGAGGCAGAAATGATCGAGTTTGCTCGCGAGCGTGGCGGCACCCCCGACGATCCCCGCCAGAAGAACCCGCTCGACTTCATCCTCTGGCAGCCGTCGGCCGACGACGAACCGTCCTGGGACTCGCCTTTCGGCCCCGGACGGCCTGGCTGGCACATCGAGTGTTCGGCAATGTCGTGGGCGGCATTCGGCGAACCGCTCGACCTGCACGCTGGCGGCGACGACCTGATCTTCCCGCACCATGAGTGCGAAGTCGCCCAGAGCGAAAGTGCCCACGGCGCTCCTTTTGCCAAGCACTGGCTGCATGGCGGGATGGTGCGTTACGAGGGCACGAAGATGTCGAAGTCGCTCGGCAATCTGGTTTTTGTGAGCGAACTTCGCAAAACCCACGATCCGCGGGCGATTCGTTTGGCGTTGCTTGCCCACCACTACCGTGCCGGTTTCGAATGGTTCGACGAAGACATCGAAGACGGCGATGAACGACTTGCTCGCTTGTTAGGCGCCGTAGGGTCATCTGGTGGACCCGACCCCACACCGTTTCTTGCTCGCATCCGTAGCGCTATCGACAACGATCTTCACACCGCCACCGCACGCGACGTACTCGACGAGCTCGCCATGGCGATTCTTGCCGACAGTGGTCCGGGTGCAGCAGATGCCACAACATCCTCGCCCGTTGATGGCCTCATCGAAGGCGCAGCGCTGCTCGGCATTACCTTGACTCGCTCAGAAGGTAATTCCGCGAGCTGAAACGCCAGCGCCCTCTATCCTGAACGAGTGCTTAGGTTCTACGACACTCTCACCAGCGAAAAACGTGATTTTGTTCCTCGCATCGAAGGCGAGGTCTCCCTGTATTCGTGCGGGCCGACGGTGTACGACGTGCCACACGTCGGGCACGCTCGCACCGCGCTCACCTACGACGTGCTCGTTCGTTACCTCCGCTGGCGCGGTCTGAAGGTCGTCTACGCGGCCAACATCACCGATATCGACGACAACATCATCGCCCGGGCCCAACGCGAGGGTTCGACCGAGCCCGAGATCGCCGCCACCTACGAGAAGGCGTACGTCGACCAGCTCGACCGGCTCGGCATCGTGCACCCCGATCATCGAACGCGGGCAACCGAGTACATCGCCGAGATGATCTCCACCATCGAGACGCTGCTTGAGCGCAACATGGCATACGTTCTCGACAGTGGCGTGTACTTCGACGTGAGCGAACTGGCCGACTATGGGGCGCTTGTGCACCGCTCGGTCGACGACCTTCGTGAGGGTGCGGGTGCCAGGGTTGAGGTTGATTCGGAGAAAGACGACCCGCTCGACTTCGCGCTCTGGAAAGCAGCGAAGCCTGGTGAACCAACTTGGGACTCGCCGTGGGGGCCGGGGCGGCCTGGCTGGCATATCGAATGTGTCGCGATGTCTCTGGGCATTTTGGGTCCGGGCTTCGATATTCACGGCGGAGGTACCGATCTTGCGTTTCCGCATCACGAGAATGAGCGGGCCGAAGCGGTTGGCACGGGCGTCGAGTTTGCCCGTACGTGGATTCACAGTGCCATGGTCAACGTCGACGGCGAGAAGATGTCGAAGTCGCTCGGCAACTTCACGACACTCGCCGATATTCTCGACGCGTTCGACCCTCGTATCCTTCGGTTGCTCATGCTCCAAACGCACTACCGCAAGACCATGGAGATGAACCGCGACGCTCTTGAGGCTGCAGGTCAGGCGTTGGCACGATTCGACGCCCTCGACCGCACTGCCGCTGCGGCAGGGCTAGCGTCGGCCGACGTCGACTCGCAGATCATCGACGAGTTTGTGGCGGCGATGGACGACGACATGGGCACCCCAAAGGCGGTTGCGACGATCTTTGAAACGCTGCGCGCTGCAAACGCCGCTCTGGGTTCGGGCGATACCGAGCGGGCGGCTGTACTTACGTCAACGGTCGACGAGTTGCGTGGCGTGCTCGGCATCGGCACTGCCGGTGCGAGTGGCGCAAGCCAGGGCGAAGACGAAGCGATCGACGCACTTGTCGCCCAGCGTGATGAAGCCCGCGCGGCCAAGGATTTCGCCACAAGCGACCGGATCCGTGACGAACTCGCAGAGCAAGGCATCGTCGTCGAAGACAAGCCAACCGGTGCAACCTGGCACCGCGCCTAACCCACCCAGTACCCGAAATTTTCCTCTACCCCGACACAAAAGAGTCACTTCGCAACAACAGAACGGGGGTTGTAGTGTCCCGGGTATGACTGCCACCTCCACTTCGATTCTTGGAAATCCGGTTGCCCGGCGCGAAGATCCAGCGTTGCTGCGCGGCGAGGGGATGTACGTCGGCAATCGTCCGCTCGATAACCCTGTGCACCTGTTTTTTGTGCGCTCGACCGTTGCGCGGGCGCAGATCGCCAGCATCGATGTCACCGACGCCAAAGCAATGCCAGGCATCATCGACGTGTGGACCAACGCCGATGTAGGCCTCGATGTCCTGCCACCGAGCCCACCGTTCTACCCCGCCGAAACGTCGCGCCCCCTCCTCGCTGACAGCCTCGTGCGTTTCGTCGGCGAACCCATCGTGGTCATACTTGCCGAGTCGGTCTACCAAGCAGCCGACGCCGCCGAACAGGTCATCGTCGACTACGACTTTGAAGACGCGGTCGTTCGACCGGGCGCCGCGATGACCGCATCGGCGATGTTTGCTGGCACCGAATCCAACACGGTTTTTGCTCTTCCACCCATGGAGGCAAGCTTCGACGATTGCGAGGTCGTCGTCGAGGCGGCCGTCGTCAACCAACGTGTGGCACCAGCCCCGATCGAACCACGGTCAGCTGCAGCCGAGATCATTGATGGCCGGCTCAACTTTTACACCTCAGCACAAGGTTCGCATCCGGCGAAAGAAGCCATCGTTTCGGTCTTGGGTCTCGAGCCCGAAAACGTCCGGGTACTCGTCGGAGACGTTGGTGGCGGCTTCGGCGCCAAGAGCGGCACCTCACCCGAAGAGTTATTGGTAGCCGTCGCGTCGCACCGACTCAACCGGCCCGTTGCGTGGGAAGAAACCCGCACCGAAAACATGACGAACATGGGCCATAGCCGAGCGCAGCTCCAAAACGTGACGATTGGTGGCACCAAGGACGGCAAGATCACCGCCTACAAGCTCGGCGTACTCGCCGACGCCGGAGCGTATCCGGCCATCGGTGGTGTTCTGCCAGTGTTCACACAAATGATGGCCGGCGGCACCTACGACATGGCCACCATCGGGTTCGAATCGGCAACCGTGGTCACCAACACCACACCGACAGGCGCCTATCGCGGTGCCGGCCGCCCAGAGGCCACCGCAGCAATCGAACGGGCGGTCGACCTCTTTGCCGCGGAAATCGGCATGGACCCTGTCGAGGTTCGACGCAAAAACCTCGTGGCGAGCAATGCCTTCCCGTACACGACGCCCACAGGCAAGCTCTACGACAGCGGAGCGTATGTCGAAGCTCTCGACATGCTGGTCGAAAAGTCCGACTACCACGCGCTGCGAGCCGAACAGGCCAATCGCCGGGAGGCGGGCGACACCAAGCTGCTCGGTATCGGCGTCGCCAGCTATGTCGAAATCACTGCACCGATGGGCGGCAAGGACTACGGCGAAGTTCGTCTGCTTGACGATGGCAGCATTCTTGCCATCACCGGATCCACGCCGTACGGACAGGGCCATCTCACCGCCTGGGCCCAGGTCATTTCCGAACGCACGGGTGTGCCAATGGATCGTATCGATGTGCAGTTCGGCGACACCGACATCGTTCCCGAAGGTGGCATCACCGGCGGCTCGCGTTCGGCGCAGCTCGCCGGTTCGGCCATGAGTAATGCGTCGAACCAATTGGTTGTCGCAGCCATGGCTCTCGCTGCCGACAAACTCGAAGCCAACGTCGACGACATCGTGCTCGATAAGGATGCCGGCGCGTTTCATGTAGCCGGCACGCCATCGGTCTCGGTCGACTGGGAGACGGTTGCCGGAACTGCCTCGACCAGCGAAACCGTCCTAACCTTCATCTCCGACCTCGAGTCGCAGGAGCCAACGTTTCCCTTCGGAGCACATCTCGCACTCGTCGAGATCGATGCCGAGACCGGACACGTAGAGCTGCAACGCATTGTTGCGGTCGACGACGCTGGCATGTTGCTCAACCCGATGCTGGCTGCAGGTCAGGTGCACGGCGGTTTGGCGCAGGGTGCAGCCCAGGCGCTGTTCGAAGAAGTTCTTTTCGACGACGACGGCAATCCGCTGTCGACGAACTTCATGGACTATGCGATCCCCAGCGCCGCCGAGCTCCCAAGCTTCGAACGCCACGTCATGGAAACCCCAACGCCGTTCAACGAACTCGGAGCAAAGGGCATCGGCGAATCAGGAACCATTGGTTCCACCCCAGCGGTGCAGAACGCGGTGGTCGACGCAGTCGCCCATCTCGGCATCCGCCACATCGACATGCCTTGCACCCCGCTGCGCGTGTGGCAAGCAATTCAGAACGCTCAGAGCTAGCGCTAGTGTTCAGCGGCTAACCAACCGACTCGCCGTACATCTGTCCGAGGTCGTCGGCCAACAACTCGAGCCGTTCGCCGTCGGGTCCCATGAAGTACAGCGACGTCTCGTGTTCAAACGCGATCTCGACGCCAGCGTCGATGAGTTTTTTGCGCAAATAGGCCTGCTTTTCCGGCGAGACCGAGATGGCCAGGTGGTGCATTGAACCCAGCACTTCGGCGTAGGGCCCCAGGTCAAGTCCGGGGAAATCGAAGAAGGCAAGAAGGTTGCCGTTGCCGATGTCGAAGAAGAAGTGGGTCGAACCCTGATAGTCGCGATTCTCGAAGAGCTCAGTGAGCGGGAACTCAAGGAGGTCTTGGTAGAAGGCAATGGTGCGCTCGACGTCGCTCGACAGCAGCGCAAGATGGTGCACACCTTGCGCTGCTGACGGCGGACGATCGGCATGGAGGTGTTTTTGACGAAGCATTTCCCACTCGTCGCTGCGGTCGACATCTTCACCGTGTTTGATTGGGGTGCTGCTGGTCATCGAGGCCTCGCTTGTTAGGTGGTCTATGCGTATCGTTTCACTAATTGAGATCGAACGGGTTATGCGACCGCTGCAAGTTGGCGTCGGGCGTCGTCGAGACCGCCCTGCGGGTCGATTGCTTGGTGGTTGGCAGCGATGACAGTGACATTCTGAAACCCGAGAAAGCCGAGAAACTGCCGAAGCCAGCGGGTTCCGAAGTCGAGTTCACCGCCAATCTCTGTTCCGCCGCTCGCGGCAACGATGTAGACCGGACGATCGGCGAGAAGACCGACAGGTCCTGTCTCGCCATACCCAAACGTGGTGCCGGCACGAGCCACGAGGTCGGCCCACGCCTTGAGACTCGCAGGCACGCCAAAGTTGTAGATCGGTGCAGCGAACACGATGACGTCAGCGGCCTGGAGCTCCTCGATCAAGGCGTCGGCGACCGCGAGGTCACTGGCTGCACCCGAAGAACGATCGCCGGCCGGAACCGTCAACTCGGCGGTACTCGCAACCGACAACAGCGGGACGGGGCCAGTGAGATCGCGTTCGACCACCGTTGAGTTCGGTGTGCGCAGTTTGTCGATCAACTCGGTTGCAAGAAGGGAGGTGACCGAATCGGCGCCTCGAGTGCTCGAGTCAATGCGGAGGATGGAAGTCATGGAAGTACTGCTTTCTGAAGTGGTGGGTAGAGACCGTCAAGCGGACGAATGAGTGTAGGTTCTTCGTCGCCATATAGTTAATGTTTGAATCATTATAGTTCAACATTGAAACATTTCAACCCGAAACGGCTATACTGTGACACATGCCCGATACCAATTGGCTGAACGACGACGAGATGCGCTTGTGGCGGGCCTTCATCGAGGCAACAACCCGAATCAACCAGGAACTCGAGTCCGACCTCAAGGCGTCGGCTGGCCTGACCTTCGACGACTACGAAGTTTTGGTGTATCTCACCGAAGCGCCCGACATGAGGCTTCGCATGAGCGAACTCTCCGAGCTATTGGTGCATTCACGAAGCCGTCTCACCCAACGCATCGACCGCATGGAAAAGCGCGGTCTCGTTTGTCGTGAGCAATGCCCGGCCGACCGCCGCAGCACCTTCGCTGTCGTCACGCCCGCGGGCCTTCAAGCCATTGCCGAGGCGGCACCCGGGCACGTCGCATCGGTGCGCCGAAACCTCCTCGACCATGTCGACGAGACGCAACTGCCAGTAGTTACCGAAATGCTCGAACAGATTGTGGCGGCGCAACGCGCCAAGCGGTAGCCGCGTTCGCTCGAACCTAACTAAGGCTGCCCATATCGAAGTTATACGTGCGAGGCCAGTCATCGGCCCGCACCATGGCATCGGTGCCGCCATCGACGAACACGATCGATCCAGCCATGAAATCGGCAGCATCGGACAACATCATTTCGATCCACGTTGCAATTTGTTCGGGCGAACCAAAACCACCGGTTGGCACAGGGAATCCCTTGATCGCCGGGCCAAACATCTCGTCGTCGAGCCCTCCCTGGAGAAGCGGGGTCATGGTGGCGCCCGGAGCAACGGCATTCATACGGATACCTGAACCGGCCCACTCGGGTGTCGGCGCATGACGACGCACATACCGGGCAACCGCGGTCTTCGACGCGGCGTAGGCAAAGCCGATCACGAAGTCGCCAAGATCCTCGAGCTGGGCATGGGCTGAGGCGCCGTCCATCGCAAGCAGAGCATCGATCAGCTCATCAGGGGTGTTCGGGCTCGTAGTTGTCGAGTTCGACGAAACCGCAACAACTTTGGCTATCCCTTCGCTGGCCGCGAGGGCCTCGCGAAGTCCGGTGAGAAACACCTCGGTGCCGAACCAGTTGATATCGAGCACGAGATGTTCGTTGACCGGCGGCCCCACACCCGCAGAGGTCACGAGACCATCGATTACGCCGTCGGTTCTCTCGAGAACGTCGGCGAGCGCAGCCGAACGGCCCTCGTCGGTCGAGAGATCGGCGAGTACCTCGGCGTCACGCAGATCGACCCCCACCACTGTGTGGCCAGCCGCTTCAACTCGCGTTCGTGTAGCAGCGCCGATACCCGACGCTGAGCCGGTGATAACAACTGTTCCCATGTGGCGAACTTAGCGGTCGCGGCGAGCGGGCCGGTAGCTCGCGAAGCAGCGATAGCTCGCTACGGGCCGACCGAGAACCTGGCAGCGCCGCCACCCAACCGTTCTGTTGACGCAAAGCGACCGCGCGCGGTGGGTTTGCGTGAAAATTTCGGGGTGGATCGACTACCGGAGGGAGTCGGGGATGAAGTCGCCATGCGCTTCGATGAGTGCGTCGACCATCGCCCAGATCTGATCGAGGTCGAGCTCGGCAGCAGTATGGGGATCGAGCATCGCCGCGTGGTACACATGGTCGCGGTTGCCGGTAAGCGAGGCCTCAACCGTCAGCGATTGCACGTTGATATTGGTCTGCATCAACGCCGCCAGTTGCGGCGGAATCGCGCCGATAGCCGTGGGCTGCACACCGTTCGAGTCGACAAGGCAAGGCACTTCGACGATGCACTCGTCGGGCAGATTCGAGATGATGCCGTCATTCGGCACGTTGCCATAGATCACGCGCGGTTCATCGGTTTCCATGCTGTGGATGATGCCCGAGCCGTACTCGGCGCTCGGCTCAACCTCGATCTTCGACTCGGGATCTTCAAGCTCGGCCCGCAGGTCTTCCCACTGGCCAATCTGACGCTCGCACCGGCGCGGATACTCATCGAGCGGCACGCCGAATTTGTCGAGCAGATCAGGCCGACCTTCTTTAATGAACCATGGCGTGTACTCGCTGAAGTGTTCACTCGACTCGGTAACAAAATACCCAAGCCGTTTGAACATTTCGTATCGAACCGCATCGGAAAGGCCCTCGATACCCCCGTCGCTGCGGGCAGCGTCGCCGCGCATCGGTGCCGGTTGATCAGCCCGTTCGGCGATGGCGGGATACAAGTCGACTCGGCCGTTGGGAGTCTGGCGTTCGAAGTCGAGATAGAAAGCCATATGGTTGATACCGGCGCACCGGTAACGAACCTCATCGGCCGGCACGCCAAGGTCGCCCGCCAGTTGCTCGGCGGTGTGTTGCACGCTATGGCACAGACCAACCGTGGGTACCGTGCTCGCGCGAGCGACCGCCCAACAGAGCATCGACATTGGGTTGACGTAGTTCAGCAAGGTTGCGTCACCTGCAACGTTTTCGATGTCGGTGCAGATGTCGAGTAACACCGGAATCGTCCGCAAGCCGCGCATGATGCCACCGATGCCAAGGGTGTCGGCAATCGTTTGCTCAAGCCCAAACTGCTTCGGAATATCGAAATCGATGACGGTGGCTGGCTCATAACCTCCGACCTGAAACATCGTGATGACGTAGTCGGCACCCTCGAGCGCTGCACGACGGTCGGTGGTGGCCTCAATCGTTGGCATTGCGCCGACCGCGGCAGCAGTCTTGCCCGCCACAATCTCTGAGGTGTCGAGCCGAACCTGGTCGATGTCGTGGAGAGCGATCGTCGACTCTGCAAGTTCAGGCAAACTGAGAATATCGCCGAGCAGGTTCTTTGCGAAGACGGTGCTGCCGGCACCGACGAAAGTGATTTTGGCCATAGCCCAACGTTACCGGTTCGGGCCAAAACCTGGCTTGACAACCGCAGCAAAAGCTTCGTCTCCCCAACGGGCCCGAATCGCTGCTTCGAGGTCGGGAGCCCGACGCAACGTGTGTCCGCCATCGACCGCAATCTGTTGGCCCGTGACCCATCGGCTCTCGCTACTTGCCAACCACACTGCAGCGTCGCCGATGTCTTCGGGGTCGCCCACGAACCCGAGAGGCATCTGCCGTACGTAGTCGTCAATCACGTGTGGCATATGTTCAAACATCAGTGCAGTCGCCTCCGACTCGACCACCCCCGGCCGAATCGAATTGATGCGAATACCAAACCCACCAAGTTCATCGGCGGCGCTCCGTACCATCATGTCGAGACCCGCTTTGCTTGCACCATAGGCAGCTCGAAAACGACCGCCAAGCGCTCCGGCGATCGACGAGATGGCGATAATCGAACCGCCGCTATCGCGCATGCGAAGACCTGCCGACTTCATCGTATTGAACGCGCCGACCACGTTGATGTCGAGCACGTTGCGCAGTGTCTCGGCTTCCATCAGCAGAAAGGGTCCCCCCGTGCCCATGCCAGCATTGGCCACCGCTATCTGGAGCCGGCCATCGCTGTCCGACGCCGCAGCAGCGGCAGCCTCGGTGCTCTCGGCATCGGTGACATCGCAACCAACGGTGCGGATCTCGGCCCCAGAGATATCTGCACGGAGCAGATCGGCGGCTTCGTCGAGAACTTCAACCCGGCGGCCGGCAATGGTGACCACCGCTCCGGCTTCGGCAAGGCGACGGGCAATGCCGAGTCCAATGCCGGTTCCGCCTCCGGTCACCAACGCGTGTCCACCATCGAGTCGTGCCATGTTCGTGTGCTCCAGTTCAGGTCGCTGCTTCGCGAATCACAGGGAAATACTTCCACGCAGGACGACGAAGACAACATTTTGACGGTGCCTTTTCAGGTACCCGACTACTCTTCGAGGAAAGCGGGAATTACCAGATGCCGTGGCTCGGGCCCGGTGTTGTCGATGACACGAAGCCATAACTCAGGGTTTGCGGGCAATGGGTCGGCGCCGCCAGCACCACCCACCGTTGTCTGCACAAGCGTCGCGCCATCCCAGGAAAATCCGCCCGGGCCGGTGAGCTCGATGCTGTCGGTCCAGCGACGCATGCTGACGCCGTCATCCTCAAACACACCGGTTCGAACTCGAATGTTGTCGGTGACCGTAAGTCCGCCGTGCGGAGCGACCCAGGCGATGGGCGCATTGTTGAAATCGCGGATCATCAACAACGGATAGTTGCTACCCGCCCCGCTTCCTTTCAGAACCAGTCCGTCGGTCTCGGGGCGATTCGGATCGAGCTGCAACATCCACTGAGCTGAGTCGGAGCCCACAGCGTCGGCGAAGGCCAGAGCGGTAGGGATCGTGGTGCTCGGGGCAGCACTCGCCGGAGACGGAATTGTCGAGGTCACGCCAACCGCAACGGCACTCGCTGCGGCATCGACCGTTGGTACAGCGGGTGTCGCGGCCGACGATGTTGGGCACGAGCAAGAATTTGATGCCACGTATCGCAGCGTTCCGACAACACCCAGCATCGCCCCAAAGAGCGACGCTCCGACGGCTAGGAGGACAACGAGAAGGCTCACCGAACCAACGTTAGATGTTTTGTGGGCGAGATCTTCCTCAACAACACCAGGCACCGAGGCCACAGAGGGCACAGGGGGTTCGGCTGAGCGGGGGAGAAGGTCGCCATCGTCGGGTGAGGTCACGCCAAAATGATCGGCGTGTAGCCAAGGTCCCTAAAGAAGAAAGGTCCCTAAAGAAGAAAGCACGCTAAAGAAGAAGCACCCTCAAGAAAAAGGAGATGTATCAACCCAGCAGAAAGCGCAACGACAACCGGCTAACGGGATTGCAACGGTTTCTCGACTAGATGGAAAAGCGCCCATGACGTGAGCAAGGTCGCGCATCCGACCACCACAAACTGCGAAAAGAGGTTCGCGACCAAGTCGTGCTCTTTCACATAGTCCTCATAGACACGGTTCCAGAGCCAATGCCACAGGTAAATCCCATAGGAGAGGCCACCAAGCCAGACCATCACCGGGCTACGGAGTGGCTGAAACACCCAACTGGTGTGCGGCGTGAGGCGAAGCGCCGGGGGAACCAACAGCAAGAAGGCTCCAAGACCGTTGAACAGCGTGAGAATCTGGAAAGAATCCGGATCGACCGGCGCGAAGTTGAGCGGCAGATCAAGGTGCGCCGTTGGAAACAGCGTCACCAGAGCCAACACAAACGTGACACCAGGGTGCGCTCCAAGGAAGGCGAGAAACCGAGGCAGGACCCCGCCGCGCTCAAGATGGGTTCGTAGTATCGCCAGCAACATGCCAAGGCCGAACCAGTCGCCATACGCGGGTAGCCATCGCCACCGATTGGCGGGCAGCCCTGCTTCGACCACCCACAAACGAAACAGCGGTCCAGAAAGCACCAGTGCAGCGATCCACAACAGTTCGTTTCGGTACCGCGAGGCCACCGACTTCGGCGACCCGACCCTTCTGACAAGCCACGCAAACACCGGCAGTGCGAGGTAGAAGGTCACCTCAAGCGAGAGCGACCACGCCACCCCTAGCCCGTCGAAAAGGTGGTTGCCAACGTAGTTTCCCAACAGCAGGAAGTGCGCAACTAGCCCTTCGTTATTCGCCGGAACGTTGACGCCGAGAAGCACGAACTGCACAAAGATGACCACCCAATATGCCGGGTACACCCGCAGAAACCGTCGCGACCAAAACCCGGTAAAGGTTCGGGTGTCCTTCTCGGCAAGATTGGCCCGCACGAACGGCAGGTAGAGGAGAAACCCCGACAGCACAAAAAAGATCGCAACACCGAGGTTGCCCAGACGTGCGGTGTAAATCCCGGCAGGATTCGATTGGTTAAAGCCCGAACTCGACAGAATATGGAACACAAACACGGCGATAGACGCGACCGCTCGATAGCCATCGAGGCCATCAATTCGACCCTTCGAACCTGCGTGCGCCGCGTTCGACTCGACCATCAGGGTCTGATTAACCGAACCCGTAGAACAGGTCTGAGGTAACAACTAAGTTGTCCCACACCGCTTCCGTTGCGCCGTCGCCTGTTGCCGTGAGGCCTACGCCGGTGCCGTCGAGGTGGGTCTCGTCGGTGAACTTGACCTTGCCAACACCGTTCACGCCGATCCCAATTTCGGCGCCTCGCAGCTCGACCGACAAGAGGATGCCATTACCGGTGCTCGCGTTGCCGAGGTTTGCCACATCAACAACCTCGCCTGCCACCACCTTGCGTACGTTCCAGGTGCCGGCTGTGGGAACCGCAGTGAGCATCCAGTAGTTGTCTTTGTCGACGTAGCGGAAAACGATTCCCGCCTTCGCCTTTGTCACCACCGATTCAATCGTGATCACTCCGTTGGCGACGCCGGAGTCGACCACAGCAATACTGCGAATTGACGGGTCGGTCACCAGGACTGCCGCGCCCTGCCGCACTTCCCACTGCCCGGCAACTTCGCCCCAATTACGACCATTGTCGGTTTCGCCCAGGCCATCGGCGTCGCCATCGGTGAACGTCTCGATGACCCCCTTCGACCGCACTGGCAGATCGACGTCGGGTTCGATCGCCGAAGCCTCAGCAGCCACTGCTTCTGCGGAGCCGACCGCGGCGGGTGGCGACGAGTTATCCGGATTCTGGACAGCAGTACTGGGCGCAACGGTCGCGCTCGACGCACTCGTGGCGTTCTGTCCGGGGCTCTCTGCCTCGTCGCGACCAAGGAGTAACACGATGGCCAGCGCCAGCAGACCGGCGATGATGGCCAGCGGCACAAGAACCGACAACATCGTGGCCGCACCGCCTCCGCTTCCGGGGTCGGGTGTACTCACTTGATCCTCAGAG
>CALLQB010000004.1 GCA_938015295.1 uncultured Acidimicrobiales bacterium | reverse complement strand
GGGCACAAACCCTCCTAGGGAGCAATAACCAACATGATGACTCAATACAACTTCCTCGCAACTTGGCTCAAGGCACACACCAAGACCGAACGTGGCGCATCGCTCGTCGAGTACGCCCTCCTGGTCGCCCTGATCGCCGTTGTTTGTATCGCAGCAGTGACTCTTCTTGGTAAGAGCGCCTCGAAATCCTTCAGCGAGATCGCCTCGAAGGTTGACAACTAAGCCATTCGCCTAACAGCGAATCACAAGCCTTTCGCCTAACAGCGACAAGACTTCAGACAGAGGCCGACCCACCAGGGTCGGCCTCAGTCGCGTTTTGCCGCCAGGCAACGCAAGCCGCCTCAGGCCACCGACCGACTGTCAAGGCGTCCAAGCTTGCACGCGTCCGCCGACCTCAATACTGCGATCGGCACACGGCTTGCAGTGACTACCCTCTTCACAACGCCTGTATATGACCGTTGCATAGGCCAGACCCGCCACCGCAACAATGATTCCAGCGACGATAACCAACGTGTACGCCGAAGAGATGCGATCGGCCCACAACTGGTAGTCGAATAGCGGCTCGGATTCGGGGTCGATCTCTCGTTCGGCGAGCCACGTTGCGCCACGGTTGAGCGGATAGCCGATCACGAAACCCGAGACGAGCAGCGCAATCCATTCGCTTCTGAAATGTTTCGACCAGTTTCGAACGACTCCCCACATACACCCAGTCTTGCAGGGCGGTCATCGCAAACTCAATTGGAAGAGTCGCGGCGTGAACCGGGTTACCAACCAGCTCATGATCGACCTTGTCTCTAACGGCCTTGTCTCTAACGGCCTTGTTTCTAACGGCCTTGTCTCTAACGCTGGTGCCATCAACGCGGATGCCATCACCGTCGCGAGCTTTGTTGTCGCCTTTGGTGGCGGGTTGGTGAGTTTCGCGAGCCCGTGTGTTCTGCCTGTAGTTCCGGGGTACCTCTCGGTAATCACCGGTCTCGACATCAGTGAGCTCGAACAGTCGCGCCGATCGAACCTGCTTCCTGTCGTGCGCGACACAGCGTTGTTTGTCGTGGGGTTCGGAGCAGTGTTCACGCTGCTCGGCGTGTCAGCATCAAGCCTCGGTGGTCTCGTATTCGACAACCAGTTCCTCTTAGCGCGTATCTCGGGCGCGCTGGTGCTGGCCATGGCGCTGTTCATGCTCGGATCGCTGTACCTCAAAGCGCCCTGGCTGTATCAGGAGAAACGCTTTCATCCGGCGCTTGGAAAGTACGGGCGTGCCGCCCCGACGGTCGCCGGCGTCGCGTTCGGCTTCGGTTGGACGCCCTGCATTGGGCCGGTACTGACATCGATTTTGGCGATCGCCGCCACCGCAGACCGCCCACTCACCGGCGCGGCACTTCTCGCCACCTATTCGCTTGGCCTTGGCATCCCGTTTCTGGCGACTGGGCTGCTCCTCGGGCGGCTGTCTCGAACCCTCGGCTGGGTGAAACGTCACATGCCGACACTCGTGTTGATCTCTTCACTGATTCTTGCCGTGCTTGGCCTCCTGCTGCTCTTCGACCGTCTGCTCTGGGTCACGACCCAACTCCAGGAGCTCATGATCGCCCTCGGCTTGGGTGACCTGGTCGAACTCGGCTGACCCGCTCGCCTTTCAACAATTCACCGAAATCTAGGACCTACACATGACCAACGAGAAGAAACCGAAACAGCACAAGTCCACGCAGGCGAAGAAGGGCTACACGCCACCCAAAGGAAAGGCAACGCCGACACGCAACGCACAGCATGCAGTAGCGGGCCGTCGGTCGCTCTCGCCCGCCGCCATGATCGGCGGAGGTGTCGTGCTGCTTGTTGGCCTCGTGCTGATTCTCACCAGCGTCCTCGGCAGTAACGACGACGGCGTCGTCGATACCGCAGCGTGGGACCTTCCCGTGATGGAGGGAGACGATCCCGATGGCGACGGCCGGGCCACCCTCGCCGAATTCGCTGGCAAGCCACTCGTCGTCAACTTCTTCGCCTCGTGGTGCACGAACTGCGAAACCGAGATGCCAAGATTCGTACGGGCAGCCGAGCAGTACGGCGAAGACGTCAACATCATCTACGTCAATAGCAGCGAGACCGGCAACTGGAAACGGATGGCCGAACGAACCGGTGTTCGCGGCAGCAGCCTGATTGTGAAGGATGTGAAGCGTCGAGGCAGCGGGTTCGCACGCGAGCTAGGCGGTACCGGCGCGATGCCGCTTACGGCCTACTACGACGCCAACTCCAACCTCGTCGATGTCGATTTCGGCGAGGTAAGCACTGGCCAGCTCGACCAGCGCTTGGCACAGCTCGGCGTGGCACTCGGTTAGCCCGCCGACGAGGCGCGTACGCTCCCGCTGGACGGCAATCGCCTAGACCCACTGGACGCCTCGATACCTGCATCTGACAGAATCCGTGACATGCAGGTATCGATTCTTCCAAACAACGATCGCCAGAACGCTTGGCTCGAGATTCTGCCGCCGCTCCCCGAATCCAACGTGCTCGTTGACGATTTGTCGTTCGACCATGTAGTCGTCGGCGGCGGGTACGGCGGTCTATCCGCGGCTCGTCGGCTCGCCGAACTTCTTCCGGACGCGTCGATTGCCTTGGTCGAAGCCGACCGCATTGGCAACAACGCAGCCGGCCGCTGCAGCGGTTTCATCATCGACCATGCGCACAACATTCGGGCCAAGGGTTTTGCCGACGACACCGAGAACGCCAAGCGGGGTATCGAGCTCAATCGCGCGGGGCTCGACTGGCTGCGGGCCATCGTGCAAGAGCACAACATCGATTGCGACTGGCGAGACGAAGGCAAGATCCACGGCGCAGCGTCAGAAAAGGGCGAGGCAATGCTCGCCGGCTTCGCCGAGTCGCTCGATGCGGTCGACGAGGACTACACGATGCTCGATGCCGCCGAGCTAAAGCGCCGTTTCGGCACATCGTTCTACACCAGCGGAATGTTGACCCCGTATTCTGCGACCTGCCAGCCAGCGGCCCTCGCCATCGGACTCGCCCGCACGCTCCCGAACAATGTCACGGTATTTGAGTCATCGCCGGTGCGATCTGTCGACTACGGACCACCACATGTCCTTCGCACCAGTCGCGGCTCGGTGACGTCTCCCTCGATGATCCTCGCGGCCAATGGATTCGGCGAAGGATTCGGCTTCTTTACGAAGAGCCTTATTCCTCTCATCACCTGGGGTTCGATGACACGCGTCCTCACAGCAGACGAAATCGAGCGACTAGGCGGCCTCGACAACTACGCAATCATTCCGGCTCACCCTGCAGGAACCACGGTGCGTCGCATTCCCGAAGGCCGGATTCTTATCCGCAACCAATACACCTACAGCGCCAACTCCGAAGCAATGCAAGGGCGCGACAAGATCACAAAGGTGCATCGCAAGTCGTTTGAGAACCGCTACCCCATGCTCAAAGACGTCGAGTTTGAGTACACCTGGGGTGGCGCGCTGAGCCTCTCGCGAAACGGAGCAGGCGTATGCGGCGAGGTCGCTCCCGGGGTGCACGCCACAATGGCGTATCAGGGCACCGGTATGGCGAAAGGCGCAGTATCTGGTCGCTACTTGGCCGAGCTGATGGTGGGCGAAGATCCGCCGCTGCGACAGCTACTCACGTCGGGAACCACCCCAAGCCGTAACTTTCCAGACCCGTTCAACCGTTGGGGTGTGACACTCAACAGTCGTTGGCGTCGGGCCCAGGCGGGCGTCGAAGAATGAAGAAATGAAGAATAGAAAAGAAAAGAAGAATAGAGAAGAAAAGCAGTGCAGCTAGAGGGAGTACAGGTTGCGATGTCGACGGCGTTCGACCGCAACGAACAACTCGACACCGGGCGATTCACCGACCACATCGACATGTTGATCGACGCCGGGGTGCACGGCATCGTGCTCAACTCGGGCACCGGCGAGTTTGCGTACATGAACGACACCGAAGCGCAGCACATCGTCGAGGTCGGCGCCGCACATATCGCAGGGCGGGTCACAGTGACCGCCCAAACCTCTACCGTGAGCCTGAAACACTGCATCGAGAAGTCGAAGGCCGCCCTCGATGCCGGCGTCGATGCGCTCATGGTGTTGCCTCCGTGGCTAGAGGGGCCGTTCGCCTCTGGGGTCATGCATCACTACCTGACGCTGGCTGACGCGGTCGACACGACCCTGGTGCTCTATAACATCCCGCAAGTATCGGGGGTCGAGATCACGCCCGACATGTGGGCGACCTTGTCGGCACATCCGAACATTGGACACCTCAAGGATTCGACGGGCGATATCGCGAAGATGCAAGCACTTATCGCCGCTGGACCGGGCGTCCTCGGCGGATGCGATCCGGTGGCACCGTTCGCGATCATCGCTGGTGCCGCAGGGTGGATCTGGGGCGCCGCAAACGTGATGCCAGCCGAAGCCGTAGCGCTTTTTGGGTTGCTCACCTCGGGCGAAACAACGGCGGCCATGGACCTCTGGCAAACGAAAATGTTTGCGCTCAACAGCTACATCTGGGACAACCCCCACGACGCCGAGTACATCACCGCGGTCAAAACAGCGACCTCGCTTCGTTTCGGTGACATGGGCCCCGTCCGCCAGCCACAACTCCCCCTAGACGACCAAGCAATCGCCGCCATCGCCAAAGCCATCGACCCACTCATTCACTAGTGCAATGAGAAAGAAGGGCAAATAGGGGTCAGGCACTTAGGGGGTCAGGCACTTAAAGTGCCTGACCCCTATTTTGCGCGTTTGGAGTTGATGACTCCGGTGTTGAAGCCGGCGAGATGGAGGCCTCCGTGGAAACGGGCGTGTTCGATCTTGGTGCAAGCGTCCATCACTACGTTGAGACCGGCAGATTGGGCGATCTGGGCTGCTTCTTCACTCCAAAGGCCGAGCTGAATCCACAACGTTTTTGCGCCGACCTCGACCGCTTCGGTGGCGACGCCCGGGCAATCTTCTGACTTGCGAAACACATCGACCATGTCAGGCGCCGCTGGCAGGTCGGCCAAGCTGGGGTAGACCGGTTGGCCGAGAATCTCGGTCTCGCGAGGGTTGACCATCCACACCTCGTACTCGGCCGACGAACTCAGCAGATACGTGGCAACAAAATTGCTGGCCCTCGCCGGGTTCGAGGATGCGCCCACAATGGCAATGGTTCGCGTATCGGCAAGAATTTTCCGACGAGCCGAGGCGGGAGGGTTGCTGAACGTCATGAGGTCTCCTGCGAAGCGGCAAGTGCCTGATCGAGGTCGTACAAGATGTCGTCGAGATCCTCGAGACCGACCGACAGGCGAACCATATCGGCGCTCACTCCCGCGGACTCGAGTTCGTCATCGCTCATCTGTTGGTGGGTAGTCGATGCCGGATGAATCACCAGGGTTCGGGCGTCGCCCACGTTGGCCAGGTGGCTCACCAACTCGAGCGACTCAATGAACGTCGAACCCGCCGCCCGACCCCCTTTCACGCCGAACGTAAAGATTGCACCCGGCCCTTTCGGCAAGTACTTCTGCGCGAGGTCGTGCCACGGCGAACTGGTGAGACCAGCAAACTTGACCCACGCCACCCGCTCGTCGGCATCGAGCCACTCGGCCACCGCCTGAGCATTTGCCACATGTTCTTCCATCCGCTGCGGAAGCGTCTCGATTCCCTGCAGCAGCAAAAAGGCATTGAACGGCGACATCGATGCGCCGACATCTCGCAACTGCTCGGACCGCACCTTGGTGCAATAGGCGTACTCGCCGAAATTGTCCCACCAGCGCAGCCCGTTGTAGCTCGACACCGGCTCCGTCATGTTCGGAAACCGACCCGAGCCCCAGTCGAACGTGCCCGACTCGACAATCGCACCGCCAATCGACGTGCCGTGGCCGCCGATGAACTTGGTGGCCGACTGCACAACCACGTCGGCACCGAACTCCATCGGGCGACAAAGATACGGCGTGGCGAAGGTGTTATCGATAAACAACGGCAGCCCATGCGAGTGAGCAATATCGGCCAACGCGTCGAGATCGGCGACCGCGCCAGAAGGGTTCGACACGATTTCGGTGTAGAGAAGTTTGGTTTCGTCGGTAATCGCCGCGGCGAACGCCTGCGGGTCGGTGCCGTCAACAAAGGTGGTGTCGACACCGAAACGCCGCAAGGTCACATCGAAAAGGGTGAAGGTTCCGCCGTACAGGCCGGCGGCAGAAACAAGGTGATCTCCACTTCCCACCAGCGACGACACGGCAAGGAACTCGGCCGCTTGCCCGCTGCTGGTCGCTACAGCGCCGATGCCCCCCTCGAGGCTGGCCATTCGTTCTTCGAACGCCGCTACGGTGGGGTTAGAGATCCGGCTGTAAATGGTGCCGAACTTCTGCAACGCGAAAAGGTCGGCGGCGTCGGCCGTGTCTTCGAAAACGAAGCTGCTTGATTGATAAATGGGCACCGCTCGTGCGCCTGTCGCCGAGTCAGGTTGGCCACCAGCATGCAGAGCTCGGGTTCGAAAACCCCATTCGCGATCGGTCATTCACGCATCGTAGATCCGATGTGTGGGCTACTCGTAAGGCAGCGCTACCGACGCAATCAGGTTGGCTTTGTCTGATCAGCCAAAGCCACCGAAGCGAAGGTGGCTTCCGTGTTCGGGAGCGACGGTGAACACAACATCTCCCGGCACAATTTCGCCGTCTTCGACATCGAGTTCGATGGGCGCCGTCCCGTCGATACCGGTCGCGGCGCGCGCTGCGACGAAAGGTCCGGCGGGCACGGGGATCTCGAAAGCCCCACCATCGGTTGTTCGCACCACAACATTGACCTTTTCTCCGTCGGGTCGAACCGCAGCGATTCCGACCTCGACGTTGGAAACATAGGCAAAGTTCGAGACGTCGATGATGCGCCCATAGATCGTGGGCGTAACGTCGACCAGAGGTGTGGTTTCGGTGTCGCTCATCGACCCATTGTACTTGCAGCCGTCAGGCTAGTTCAGCGCTACCCAGACCGATTTCACAACCGGCCGTGTGCATTTACGAGCCATTTTGCCGATTGGATACAAGGTGGGTCGTAATCTCGGCCCACGCTTCTGGCGGAGGATTCCCCCATGCTCAGCAATCTTGGCCGGTATTGCCACGACAATCGGTGGAAGGTTCTCCTCGCTTGGATTGTCACGCTCGTCATCTGCGGTGGTCTGCTCGGATCGAGCAACAGCACGTTCAATGCAGGCTTTGAAGTACCCAACGGTGAAGCATCGGAAGGTTTCGACATCCTCGATGAGCACTTCGGCGGGCGCGGCAGTGGTCTCGCTGGTCAGATCGTTTTCAAGGCCAACGACGTCACCGATCCGGCGGTTGTCGAACCTATGGAGGCGTTCTTCGCCGAAGTAGCCGCCTTCGAGGGCATCCGAATTGTGAGCCCCTTCTCCGACCAAGCACAGGGCCAGATCAACCCGACAGGCACCGTCGCCTACGCAGCGGTCGAAGCCCCCCTCGACCTTTCGCAAACCGAGGCGGCCAGCCTCGCGGAGGAAATTCGCGAACTCGAACCATCGATCGCCGGCGTGCAGACCGAATTTGGCAACGAGTTCTTCGTCGAGTTTGAACCACCCGAGTCAGAGCTCCTGGGCCTTGCCTTCGCCATCTTCATTCTCATTGCCGCATTCGGTTCGGTGCTGGCCATGGGCCTGCCAATCGGTACCGCTCTTTTCGGCATTGGGCTCGGCGCGATCCTCACAGGCCTCGTCGCGCTCTTCATAGACATGCCCGAGTTCACGCCCGTTATCAGCATCATGATCGGCCTCGGCGTAGGCATCGACTACGCACTCTTTATCGTCACGCGCTTCCGTGAAGAGCTCCACAAAGGTCGTGGCTCATCTGATGCTGCTGCGGTTGCGATTGACACGGCTGGTCGCGCCGTCTTGTTCGCTGGGGTCACCGTCGTTATTTCTCTGCTCGGCATGCTGATTATCGGTTTGTCGTTTATCAACGGTCTTGCCATCGGGGCGTCGCTAACGGTGCTGGTCACCATGATCTCCTCGGTCACGCTGCTACCTGCATTCCTCGGCTTCGCCAGCGATCGACTCGAAGTCACGCGGCGGAATTGGTTGATCGCTGCAGCGATGGTCGCCCTCGTGTTGATCGGCGCCGGCATCGGCTTTCCACAGATTGCGTTCATCGCCTTGCCCGTCGCGGCGCTTGCACTCATCGGCGGCCTTTTTATCCCAGCGCTTCGTCAGGAACTTCCGCCCCGAAAGGTAAAGCCGGTCGAGTCGACCCTTCCCTACCGGTGGAGCCGTCTCATTCAGCGCTACCCGTGGCCGTTCACCATTGGAGCGACCTTGCTCCTTCTCGTGCTCACCCTGCCAGTGTTTAGCCTCCGACTCGGCTTCTCCGATACCGGCAACCTGGCCGACGAACTCACTGCACGCAAGGCCTACGACATGCTGGCTGAGGGCTTTGGCCCCGGCTTCAACGGCCCGATGACCATCGTTGCCGAGGTTGGCCCCGACGACTTGGCTCAATTGCCAGCGGTTACCGGTGCTCTCAACGCCATCGATGGCGTGGCGTTCGCGTCGCCGCCAATCCCCAATGACCCCACCAACCCTTCGGCGGTGTTGTGGCAGGTTGTTTCCCAAACCGCACCACAAGCTGAGGCGACTTCGGACCTTCTCGAAAGGCTTCGAGACGGCCAACTCGACGAGGTCGCCGGCGTCGATCTGAAGGTCACCGGGTCGCTCGCTGTCGGCGCCGACTTCTCGACATATCTGGCCGCCCGAATTCCGCTCTTCTTCGGCGCTGTACTCGCCTTGTCGTTCCTGTTGCTCATGGTGGTCTTCCGCTCGATCCTTGTCCCGCTCAAAGCGGTCATCATGAACCTGCTTTCGATAGGCGCTGCCTACGGCATCATCGTGGCGGTGTTCCAGTGGGGCTGGTTTATCGACCTGGTCGGCGTTGGTCGTGGTGGCCCCATCGAGCCCTTTATTCCGATGATGATGTTCGCGATCGTGTTCGGACTCTCAATGGATTATGAGGTGTTTCTCCTCAGTCGGGTCAAAGAGGAATACGACCGCACCGGCGACAACGCTGCCGCGGTCGCCGACGGGCTTGCCTCGACCGCACGAGTCATCAGCGCCGCGGCAGCAATCATGGTCTTTGTCTTCGGGTCGTTCCTTCTTGAGCCAGACCGCATTATCAAGTTGTTCGGTTCGGGCCTCGCGTTGGCCATCCTGATCGATGCAACCATTGTTCGCCTGCTCCTTGTGCCTGCCACGATGGAATTGCTTGGCGACCGCAACTGGTGGCTCCCCGACTGGCTCGATCGGCTCCTACCGAATCTCGACGTCGAAGGCGGACATGCGCTCGACGACGATATCGAACGAGAACTCGTAGAGGTCTGAGCCCGTTCGTCCTAGCGCGACGGACCGTCCAATAATTTCTGCAGGTGTTCCGCCAGTGGACCAACGCGTTCAGCATCGAGCAAGGCGTTTTCTTCAGCGTGTTCGCCTTCGACGACCATCACTTCAAAGTCCGGTAGGTGATCTGACCAGGGCGCAATTGTGCGACTGCCATCGGTTGCCGACGCGGCGTAGAACATGACAGGTCCGTCGTACTCGGGTGGTCGAAACGACTCGGCGGCACCGAAGGCGATCTCGAAAAGGCGTTGCTCGTTGGCCGTCGCATTGTCGGTCGCGCCGATGCTTTCGGCGACCCGAGCCCGCACCCGATCGGCGCTCTCTCGCCTGCGAATTTTGAGTCGAAGTTTTGCGTGGGTAAGCACCGACTTGCCGCCGCCCTCTTGGTACAACGACCGGTACTTGCCGAGCTTTGTCGGTTGTGCTGTTCGTTGATGGCCAGGAAAGATTGTGTCGATCATGGCAAGCAGTTCGATGGTGTGACCGCGGCGCTGCAGTCGGTCGGCAAGCTCAAGGCCCAGCAGGCCGCCAGTCGACCAGCCGACCAGTTGGAAACCCGACGTCGACGGAACCGCAGCGAGCAGTTCGGGAAGGATGTGATCGGCCTGTTCGCCGATGGTGTGAACCGGCTGCGAGCGACCATCGGCACCAGGCAGTCGAAAGCCAACGACCTGCTGATTTGGATCAAGGCGTTGCACCAACGCTTCGTACGCCAGCAGGTTGCCGCCGCCCGGGGGCAACAACACGAGCGTGTTTTGTCTCGAGCCTTCAGGTGCTCGCCGGAGAACTTCGAAAAGGTGCAACGTGACGTCTTCGATTTCCGGCTGATCGACCAACAACTCTGCTAGAGCCATCGGCGTTCGTGCGCCGATGAGCTCGCCGATTCCTAGCCGGAGGCCAAAACTCTCCTCGACCTGCTCGCACAGCTGCAACGCACGAAGCGAATCGCCGCCGACGTCGAAGAAGTCTGAGGATGCATCAATCGCTGCGGTGCCGAGCACGTCACGCCAGATGGCGATCACCATGCCCAGCGTGCCTTCTTCAGCGACGTCTTCGTCACGATGTTCAGGCATCAGCTCGATTGCGGCATGGCGGTCGACCTTGCCATGCACGCTTCGGGGTAGGCGCTCGACCACAACGATGTCGCGCGGCACAAGTGCCGTCGGCACGCGAACTCGAAGTGCTTCGGTGATGTCGTTCACCAACGAGCTGCCAGCTTCGGCTGTTGCTTCGACCAACGCGACGAGGCGGCCACTTTCGCCGAACACGACCACCGCGGCGCCGACACGCGAGTCGGCGGTGATAAGCGATTCGATCTCCTCGGGTTCGAAACGCTGCCCGCCGACGTTCAACTGATTGTCGACCCGACCGAGGAATTCGAGAACCCCGTCGCTGGTCAATCGGGTTCGGTCTCCCGTGCGATACATGGCGCCGCCGCCAACGGGTTCGCGCACAAACTTTTCGGCGGTGGCCTTTTCGTCGTTGATATACCCCGACGTTAACCCGAGCCCGCCTACCCACAACTCGCCGGCGACACCACTAGGAAGCGGCCGACCGAACCGGTCGGCGACCCGCACAATCGTTCCCGGCACCGGAAGCCCGATCGGCACCGAGGAATCCTCTGGCGGCACGACGACGCAGGTCTGGCTGGTTGCCCACACCGTGGTTTCGGTCGGGCCGTATTCGTTGACCAACTCGCAGTTCGGCAACATCGTCAGATGTCTGTCAACCACCGACGTTGTGGCCGCCTCGCCGGCAACGATCGCCACAAGGAGCGACCTGAGCGAGCCTGGCGAACGCCGAAGCACGGCGTCGTATAACGACGGCACGGTGAGAAGGTGGGTGATTTCATGGCGACCAATGAGACCAGCGATGAGGTCGACATCGTGCACCTGCTCGTCGGTAGGGAGCACAATCTCGCCACCCGCCGCCAAGGTCCAAAAGAGGCCGACGATCGAGCTGTCGAAACCATAACTCGACAGGAGCAGAAACCGTTCCGGCTGCTCTTCGTAGACGTCGAATCGGGCCAGTGTGCTCGCGGCAAGGTTCTGGTGCGTTACTTCCACGCCTCTCGGCACGCCGGTAGAGCCCGAGGTAAAGATCACGTACGCTGGGTCGCCCAGCTCGGGCCGCCACTCGGGCTTGGCCGGCACCGGATGTTCGACGGCGCCAGGAACCGAGGCAACCACACAATCGGTGGAGATCGAAGGCATATCTGCGGCGGCAACCATCGCTGTCGGTTTCGCTTCTTCGAGAATCAATTCGATGCGTTCGGCAGGGTACTCGGGGTCGATCGGCACGTATGCGGCTCCGGCACGGAGGGTGCCGACGAGGGCGATGACAAGGTCGACCGATCGCGGTGCCAGCACCGCCACCCGATCGCCTGTTTGCACGCCGAGCGCCCGCAGGCGGCTTGCGAGAGCATCTGCGCGGTCGATCATCTCGCCGTAGGTGATCGACTCGTTACCACACCGGACCGCCGGTGCCTCAGGTCCGGCTTCGGCCACATCGGCGATGATCTCAGGTAGAGCCTGTAGCGACGCTGTTATGCGTTCGCCTTCAAGGTCAGAGAGTTCGCCGTGCCCGGCTAAATGGCGGCTGCGTACTTCAGTGTCGGGTGCAGAAAGCAGGGCGACGACAGCGTCGCAATACAGCGCAAGAAAGAGCTCAGCGGCCTCGTCGTCTAGCTGGTCGCCGCGGTATTCGAGTGCTGCTTCCCAACCGGACCCATCGGCGCCTGCCCGGACAAAAAGCGTGATGCCAGAGACCGACGAACCGTTCGCGTGAATCCTGCCGGTGAGCGCCTGACCGTTGATCTGCGGATCGTGGGCCTCGTCGAACACAAACATGTTCGTCAGCAAGTCGGTTCCCGGTGCCAGTTCTGTGGGCATGGTGCGAAGTATCTCGCCATACGGAACGTGTCTCCGGAGCAGCGCCTCGGTGAGTCGTGTTTCGGCTGCGCTCACCAGCTCTCGGAATGTCGATGAACCAACGGGAAGGCGGAATGGCAGGACGGTAAGGAAATAGCCGACCATCGATTCGGTCGATGGATGATCTCGAGTCGAAAGAGCAACACCAACGGTCGGCTCGTCGACATTGGCAAGGTGCTGAAGCACTGCCCCGTACGCTGCAAGAAATACTGGTAACGGGCGTGAGCCGAGGGCCGCCAACGATGCATTGTCGATGCCAACCGGGCGGGTTATGTAGCCGTTTGGGCCCGGGGTGGTTGGCCGTGCAAACCCGAGGTCGCCGGTTTCAGGATGCTCGCCGAGCTGTTGGTGCCACCAGGCGAGGTCGTCGGAGGTCACCCGCGATCGCTGCCACTCGCCGTGATCGGAATAGGTTGCGCCGTCGCTCGTCAACGACTCGCCGGCGTACACCTGGGCAATGTCTTTCCACAGCACGGCGAGCGAGCCGGCATCACACGAAACGTGATGGAGCGAAAGAATAACGCCGGAGCGCCCGTCGGTAAGCGAAACCACAAGCGCCCGAACCAGCGGTCCGTTCTCGATGTCGATTCGCTGGCGAGCCCGCTGATCGGCGAGGGCGACAAAGGCCTCGTCGTCGACCTCGGCCTCAGCCGACCCAGCCACTTCGACGAGTACCGCTTCGTTTTTCGGCAGCGACCGTCGGTCGGGGCCGAACGAGACGTGCAAGGTTTCATGGGCCATGGCAACGGTCTCAAGCGCTCGAGCAAATTGCAACGCTTCGATGGCGGCCGAACCGTCGCTCAGGGGCCCGGCAATGTAGGAGTGGGTGACCGTGTAGACCGGCTCGTCGCGTCGACGGTGGTAGTCGAACACCAAACCCTGCTGACCAGCCGAAAAGGGCGGCGGCCCCTCCCGGTCAACGTGAGGGATCGGCTGAACCTCAGCGCGAGCTTTCGGCGTTTTACTCGTGCCTAGGCGCGCTTCGATCAGTTTGCGCTGCTCCTCGCTGAGTTCGGGCGCCACTAGGTGAGGTCCTCCAACTCGGCGGCGACCTCTCCCGACGTCATCGCAGCAATGGCAGCGATGACCGCCTGCTCCACTTCTGTGGCGAGGCCACGAATCGTGCGATGTTGAAACGCCGTAACTTCAGGGATCTGCACCTCATAGGTATCGCCAACCCAGACGATCATCTCAAGTGCTTTTAGCGACGTGCCGCCGAGTTCAAAAAAGTCGTCATCGATGCCGACCGAGCGAAGTCCGAGCAGATCGGCCCAAATGGCGACCAACGATTCTTCGACCGCGGTCGAAGGTGGCGTCCGGTCGCCGGTGAGCCGACTGAGCAGTGTTGGTGCCGGCAGTTTCTCGGCGGCGACTTTGCCGTTTGGCGACAGAGGGATCGCGTCGACAGCGACAAAAGCTGTCGGAACGCTATGGGCCGGAAGTTGGCTCGCCACGTGGCGACGAAGTTCATCCGCATCCATCTGTGGTGCCCCGGGTTCGGGCACGTACCACGCGGTCAGTTCATTGACGGGTTTCGGGGTGTAGCCGATCTCGCCGAGCATTCGCTCGACCTCGGCGTCGTCGATGGGATCGTCGAGTTCTTCGACCGCTTCGTGCCAGGTTTTGTGGCCGAGTTTGACGTCCCAGCTGTAGGGAAGACCGTAGTTGTGGAACCCCTGCTCCATGCGGTGCACCACGATGCCTGCGGCGTTCACCAAGCAGTTGGTCGAACGGCCGGTGTCGTTGGGCCGCAACCATGGCGCACTCTCATCGAGGAAGGTCAGCATTTGTTCAAGTTCGACGTCGGTGTATCGGTAGAAGTCGAGAAAGGTGACCTCGTCGAAGATGTCGTCGGTAGCAAAGAGCGACACGTCGAGGAGACGAGAGACGGCGTCATCCACCCGGTGATAGACCTTTCGCGCCTCGAGTACCGCCGCATCAATCGCTTCCGGATCGAAACGGTCGGCGTCAAACTGAGCCGGCGTGAGGCGGGTTTCGAAGAGCTGACCTCGAGAGAGTCCGGTGACGATGACCGGAATGCCCAGTTCGTGAGCTCGATTTATCGACAGCGTGTAGATCGTCTTGTAGCAACCGTTGCAGACGTTGCTGAATCGTTCGAGACTGTCGCGGAAAATCTCGTTCATCGCGTCGGTGGTCACGAACTCGTGATCGACGCCAAGGTCCTCAACTGCGCGCCGTGCGTTGTCCTTAGCTCCGTCGGAGATGAAGCCGTTGTCCAGCGTGAGCGCCCGAACCCGGGCACCCATAGCGACCAACTGGTAGAGCGCATAGGTGCTGTCTTTGCCGCCGGAAAGCAGGTGAAGCACATCGTAGTCGCCAGTCGATCTGGCTCGGGCCGACGCGAGCTCGGCGGCAAGATCGTCGAGGGTACGGAAATAGCTATCGGCTTGGTCTTTTACCGCCTCGTAATGCTCGCAGGTCGAACAGATGCCTTCGTCGGAGAATTCGACGCCGGGAACGTTGGTGGGTAGACCACATTTCGGACAGTACGAGAGTGGTTCACTCGCTACGTCGGCCGACCAGAGGCGTACCGCGCTCTGGGCAATCGATGGATGACTGTTGAGGGCAGCTTCGACTTCGCCGGGTTCGAGGCGCACACCCTGGGTCTTTATCTGTTCGTCTACTCGACCCAAATACACCATCTGCAGCGAGGATTCGGCGCCGTCAGAGGTCGAGATCTCCAAGACTGCTTTGTCGCCTGTCCGGTACAAGGTGTCGGGTCCGAGGTGGTCGAGCGTCGCAAACCGTTCGGCGGTGAGTTCAGGGCGATTGCGATAGTTCGTGGCCATCGCCGGGCGTGCAATGTAGAGCTCGCCGGCCACCCCGACAGGCACGCGCTGTTGATAGTCGTCGAGAAGGTAAAGACGCACGCCGGGAGCCGGCGCACCGATTGGTACCGCAACACCACGATCGTGTTCTGGCGTGTACTGGTGGATCATGCAACCAACAACCGCTTCGGTAGGTCCGTATTCATTGAAAATTCGGACGTTCGGGAAGGCTGCGACCAGGCGGCGAGCAAGGTCGGTCGTGAAGGCCTCACCGCCAACCACCAGCGTTCGAAGCGGCAACAGTCCATCGTTGAGCCGCAACAAGAGTTCGAGATGGCTGGGGGTTGCCTTCAGCCAGGTGGTCGTTCCATCGGCGACCATGTCGGAAAGCGCCGGAACACCCCCGGCGGCAAACACCTGGAGTTTGCCACCGACAAGGAACGGCAAAAACAGGCTGGTAATGGTGAGATCAAACGAAAGTGAGGAATGTAGTGCGACAACAAGCGGCTCGGCCGAAGGATCGTCGCCAACGTAACTTGCCGCCGCAAACGCCAGGTATTCGGCCAAGCCACGATGGGTGATCGGCACGCCCTTTGGCAGGCCGGTCGAGCCCGACGTGTAGAGGAGGTAGGCAAGGCTGTCGAGATCGATATCTTCGGGGTCGTGCCCGGCCGGGAGCGGGTCGGAGGCGGCAAGAGCCGCCTCTGAAGGAAGCTCCTCGAGAACCGTCGCAAGGCCGGCATCGGTGCGAATATGTTGCTGTCGTTCCTCTGGATAGGTCGGATCGATAGGTGTGAAGGCAGCCCCACAACGCAAAACAGCGTGAATCGCAACGACTGCGTCGAGCGATCCGGGCATGCAGATGCCCACGATGTCGCCAGCGCCGATACCTCGGGCGGCCAGATACCCGGCGACCCGATCGACACGCGTAACGAATGCAGTGCCGCTAAGCGACTGCGTTTCGTCGCCTACAACGGCGATGTTTGCGGCCGAACCGGCAAGCATCCGTCGCATACTCGCGACAACGGTTTCGGTGGACACGGCTTCTGTAGACACGGCGTCCGAACCGGTCTCGTTGTAGGAGTCAAGAAGCGCCGTCTCGGTAGCTGAAATAAGCGGCACGGCACCAATCGGCGAGTCGATGCCCGGTGCCCCATCGACGCTGCTGACCGCCGCGCGAATGATGGCTGCAAAGTGTTCTCCGGCAAACAAGCGCTGCTGTTCGGTCGCAACCGAATGGTTGATGTCGAGCGCCAACTGCAATACGCCAAGGCCGTCCCAATCGTAGGCTTGCACCCGTAACCCATGATTCGGATCAACGGCGCCAGACGGAATCCACCTGGTTTGCGCTTCGAGTTCGCCAAACATGCCAAATTGTGCGGTCGACACGTTCAGCACCACATCAAACGACTGTGCTGGGCTGGTACCGGGCTGGGCGTGACCGAGGACGTTGAAGATCTCTCGTGCCACCCGCTTGTGCAAGGTTCGGAACGTGTCGTCCGGTGCAATCTGCAGCTCGAGGGGAAAGAGTTCGATGAGCGGGCCAACAACTCCGACCGACGTCTTGTCGCGGTGATGAATCGGAAGGCCGACAACAGTGGAGAGATCGCCGGTAAGCCGGTGCCGGTAGACAGCCGTCGCGGTAGCAAGAAACGCTGCCAAGGCGAGGTCAACGCTGAGCATCTGAAGGTCGCCTGCAAGCAAGGCGTTCAACGCGTCGCGATCGTTGGTGGAAAGCTCGACCGGCGCACGGGTTGCTGCGGTATCTGCCTCTGCAGCGGGCCGGTACAACACCGGCCGACGCGGAGAAGCTGGCGCCGCGGCCCAGTGGTCGGCAGCCTTTTGCCAGCGAGGCTCTATCTGTTTTTCGACAAGCGACGCTTGATGATCAACAAAGGACGAGGGTGCAACAGGCCGGCCGTGGTACGCCTCGGCCACCGATTGGAAAACGATTGCCGAGGAGGTGGCGTCGGTGACGAGGTGATGAATATTCATCAACCATGTCCAGGTGCCCCCTGACGAAATCAGCACCGAGTCATAGGGGGAAACGGCAACGTCGATTGGTTGCGAGAGCCGGTGCACGAGCCAGTCGTCGAGCGCATCGGGAGCGAGTTCGATGACCTCGGTCGACGACGGCGCCTCAGAAGCGATTCGCGGATGCGGGACGCCCTGTACATCGACGAATCGAGTGCGAAGCGCTTCATGCGCAAGAACTGCGCTTGTAACCGCCGCGCAGAACCGATCGGGGTCGATCGGTCCGGCAAAAGTCGACACGTTCGGCATGTTGCCAATCGGCGCGTCGGGATACAGTCGCTCGCCTGCCCAGATCAGCTGTTGCGTTGTGGACAACTGGTGGCGGGGCCGCAGGCCAACGGGCTGAGCGGCCGGATCAGTGCCGCTGGGTGGACTCGTCTGATGCTCGACCATCGAGATTACGCCGACTTGCTTGTCACATAGGCGACCATGCGGTCGACTGTCTGAAAGTTCTCGAGCGTGACGTCGAGCGGATCGACTTGGGTGCCGAGATTGTCTTCCATCCACTGGGTGATGCGTACTACGCCGAGCGAGTCGACGGCGCCGGTGAGCAACAGGTCGGTGTCGGCACCGACTGGCTCTGCGGCGGTCGAGATCTCTGCGTTGATGTAGTCGATCAGTTGGGTGGTTGTGAGTTCGCTCACGTTGCTACTCCGGATATTTGGTTTTCGAGTGTGCGGGTGTTTTGCAGTTCGCTTCGCGCGGCGCGTCGATCGATCTTGCCGCTGGGCGTACGAGCGAAATCGTCAACGTGCACAATGTCGGTAGGAATTGCGTACGGGGCGAGACGTTCTGCGAGACGTTGTCGCATATCGGCGACGTCGAGTGCCGCACCGGGGGCGAGCACGACACTTGCGACGAGTTCGTCAGCACCGTCGTCGCCGCGGCGGACACCAGCGACGGCTTGTTCGACCTCTGGAAGGTCGCCGAGCGCAGACTCTATAGACTCAAGCTCGATGCGGTTTCCTCGAACCTTCACCTGATGGTCGCGTCGCCCGAGGAACACGAGTGTCCCGTCGGCTTTGGCTTCGACGAGATCGCCGGTGCGGTACCACGTCTGTTTCCGGCCGCCAGCCACCAGTTCGTGGTCGAAAGCGCCGGCATCGAGATCGGGACGGTTCCAGTAGCCCTGCATCATCGTCGCCGTGCGAACCACAAGTTCGCCAACGGTGTGGCCTGTAGTCGGGTCGGCGAGGGCTCGCTGGCCATCAGCACGAACGAGGCGAACCTCGGTGTTCGCCCACGACCGACCGATCGGAATTTCGCCATCCACCTTCGGCGGGCTGTCAAAATGATGGAACGTGCACTGATTGACTTCGGCGGGTCCATAGACGTTGCTTAGGGTTGCGTTGGGGAAGACGTCGAGAAGTTCGGACGCAACAACCGGTGGAAGGACCTCGCCGCCAAATTTCATCCAGCGCACTGAATCGAAATTTTTCTCGCTTGCCGCGCCGCGCCGAAGCATGTGCAGATATATCGACGGCACCGTGTACAACACGGTGCACGCCTCTTCGGCGAGATGGGCGGTGAGACTGGCGGGCATCTTGAGGTAGGGCTCGGGCAGCAACGTCACACACGCACCGGTAGCTGGGCCCACGAATAGCGCAAAGGTCGAAATATCGAAGTGAAGTGGCGCGAAGTTAGCGAGGCGATCGGTGGCCGTAATCGCATAGGTCGCCGCCGAAAGCTCGGCGTAGGCGAGGCCGCTGCGGTGCGTGTGCATAATGCCTTTGGGCGTGCCGGTCGATCCCGAGGTGTACATGACATATGCAAGATCATCGGCAAGAACAGGTGCAGGGTTGATCGGTACATGTCCGGCGACGTCGCGCCAAGAGATCACCGTCGCTTCGGGCCCAGCGATTGTCGTGTCGGTGAGACCCACAAGGGTGTTCACGGTCGCTGACTGGGTTGCAAGCTCGGCGGCGGACAAGCGTCGAGGGTCGTGGGTAATGACTACTTCGATCGCACAGTCGTCGGCGATGGTGGCCAGAACTGCAACCGGCGCAAGCGCATCCAACGGCACGTAGGCGGCGCCAACGCGAAGCACCGCGTGCACCGCGACATACGATTCAACCGACATATGCAGGTGAATACCTACGCGGTCCCCCGGCTTCACACCCACCGAGTGCAGCGCCGCGGCAAGTTGGCCGACCCGGAGGTCGAGGTCGCGGTAGCTCAGCTCAGTTCCAGCGCATCGCAGCGCAGGCCGATCGGGGTACGCCGACACGGCGCTGGGCAGGAGATGCGAGAGAAGAAATCTCGATTCCGACGGGTGTTCTGCATCCAAATGTGGCTGCGGGGACGAATTGCACATTGAAACACCACCGTATCCTCACGTAGAGTGGTCAAACAAGTGCCCAATGTGCCGTTTGGTGGATTTTCATTGCTATCGGCTCATACGCACTTGCTCGGTCCTACGTCAGGACTCACGAAATGGATGCAGGCAATGGTGACTGACTTCGATAATCTTCCCGCCGACTCGGCGGCCAAAGACCCTTCGGCCACAACGCCACCGACCGCGCTCGCTGCGATGATCGACCTCCACCACCCCATCAAAGCCAGTGTTGTCGACTGGGCGCACCGAGAACTCGCGCCCACCGATCTCGACGGGCGCGATGAGCGATGCGAGTTTTGGCACGACGGATGGCAGGCGGCGGTCGACAAGGGCGTGCTCGGCCTGATGGTCGATCCGGCATACGGCGGACTAGGCGCCGACGTGGTCACCGGCCTCCTTTGGTACGAAGGCATCGGCTACGCGTGCCCTGACGCTGGTCTGGTATTCGCGTTGGCCTGCCAAGGCTGGACGATGCAACCCATCGTCGAACGTTTCGGCACCGACGAGCAGAAGGCGACCTACCTACCCGCGCTTGTCGACGGCCGACTCCAAGGCGCCTTTACCATCACCGAACCAGACAGCGGGTCAGATTCGTTCACGATGGGCACCACCTACACCGCAAACGACGACAGCTACACGATCAACGGCACCAAGGCCTACGTCACAATGGCGCCCGAAGCCGATGTGTTCATCGTGTTCGCCACCAAAGACCCAGCGCTCGGATCCTGGGGCGTGACCGCCTTTCTCGTCGATGCTGACACCCCCGGCCTCACCGTTTCGGAGAACCGCCCAAAGATGGGTCTGCGCACCACACCGTTCGCCGACCTCATGTTCGACAACTGCACAGTCGCCGCATCGCAACGCATTGGACCGGAAGGTTCTGGCGCATCGATTTTCTCTAGCGCAATGGAAGCTGAGCGAGCCTTCGTGTTGGCTGGTCAAATCGGCGCCATGGAGCGGCAACTCGACACGGCCGTTGCGTATGCGCGCGAGCGGCAACAGTTCGGCAAACCAATCGGTGATTTTCAAGCGGTGAGCCATCGACTCGCCGACATGAAACTCAGACACGAAAGCAGTCGCATGCTGCTCTACAAAGCAGCGGCGCTCGCCGAGTCGGGGCGGCCCTCAATGGAGGCGGCTGCTCTAGCAAAGATCCAGGCGAGCGAAGCATCGATCGCGTCGTCGGTCGACGCAATCCTCACCCATGGCGCGCGGGGTTATGTCACCGAGTTTGGTGTCGAACGCAATCTTCGCGACGTCGCCGGTGGCGTCATCTACGGCGGCACCTCCGATATCCAACGAAACATCGTCGCCCGCATGCTCGGGCTGTTGTAATAACCAACGAATCAACCAACCAACCAGCGGAACCAATGAACATCAGCTTGCCAATACAGTCCAGTTCACCAACGAACAGCTCGACCCCACCTCGGCCCCTGCTTCTTCGGCTTGTTGCCGCACTGGCAGCGGCGCTGACGGTTTTTGTGTTGCTAGCGCCACCTGCAAAAGCGCACGCCATTAAACAGAGCTACCTCTACTTCAACGTTGACCAAGATTCGATCGAGGGCAGGCTCGAGCTTCGCATCGACGACATCAACGAGGTCCTCGGACTCGGAATCGCCGAGGAGGGCGAGGCAGCAGCCGCGGGGCTGAAAGAACACCAGGCCGCGCTCGAGTCGTTCGCACGGCCCCATCTGACGATGAGCGAGGGTGGTGACCAATGGGATTACACGTTTACCGACATCGAGCTCCTCGACACCGAAGCAGGCACGTTCGGCATGCTTCGATTCACCATCGATGAGACCTTCGACGAAATTCCGCGAGCATGGGACGTTGAGCTCGATGTGTTCTTCGACGAACTTCCCGACAACAAGGCATTCGTTCTCATCGAGAGCTATTGGGACGGCGGCATCTTTAACAACGAGGCCAACTACCTGAAGATCTTTGAAGCCGGAGACTCGTTCCAGCAAGTAACCCTCGACGAGCCCTCGTTCTTCGCTGGGCTTTGGGGCACCATCGAACTCGGCATCGAACACATCGAGATCGGCACCGACCATATCCTCTTTGTCCTCGTGCTTCTGCTGCCTTCCGTGCTGGTCTTTCGAGCAGCGGGCACTACAGCGAAACCGGGCGAAAGCGGTTGGCGTCCAGCAGAGGACTTCCGATCAAGTTTCTGGAAGGTGATGAAGATTGCGACGATGTTCACGATCGCCCACTCGATCACGCTCACCCTCGCTGGCCTGGGTCTGTTCGAGCTTCCATCGCGACCGGTCGAAGCCCTTATCGCCGTATCGATTGTCGCGGCAGCGCTTCACAACCTTCGGCCCGTCTTTCGCGAGAAAGAATGGCTCATTGCGTTCGGGTTCGGGCTGTTCCACGGCCTCGGCTTTGCCGGTCTACTTGAGGACCTCGGCCTTGATCGTGGCCGCAAGGTCTGGTCGCTTCTCGGCTTCAACATTGGTGTCGAGCTCGGCCAAGTAGTCATTATCGCGCTGGTCTTCCCCATCTTGTTCATGCTGCGACGCACGGCTTTGTACCAACACATCATTCGCTGGGGTTCGATCCTGATGGCAGTGATCGCTACCAACTGGTTTATCGAACGGGCCTTCGATGTTGAGACAGGACTCGGCGACATAGTCGACAAGGCGCTGCGATTCCCCCGAGTGCTTGCTCCGTTGGCGCTAGCCGCAATCGGTGCGTACTTCTGGCAGAAGCGCGAGGCTGACCGGGGCGCATTGCTCCACACCGCCGACGATGCCGAGGAACCAAAGGAGCCAGTACTCGTCTAACGAGGGGCCGCCGCTCTTCGACAGGAAGCTCTAGGCTTAGCCGCCGATGACACCTCCCCCTTCGCAGCGATCATCATGAGCGTCATCAACGATGCCCGCGACAAGTTCAGTGTCTTGATCAACGGCGGATCACCCGAGCGTTGGCGGTCGTCTTGGAGTCTGGTTGGCTTCGCTGGCCGTGCACTTTTGGCGGCGGTGACCATCGTCGGCATCGCCCGATCGTTGGGCACCGCCGGGTACGGCGTCTATATCGGCATCGTCGCCTACGTTGGCCTCCTAGCGCCGCTCGCCTCGCTTGGCGTAGGCGAAGTCATGACCAAGCGGGTGGCCCGGAACCCTGGCGAGCTCCGTCACGCATGGGGCACGACCCTTGGCACCACGTTCACGACAGGGGCAGTCCTCTATATCGCAACCGTTGCGGCAGGAACGCTCATTCTTCCCGGCCGCGATCTCGCCACCATCGCCCTGTTCGGCGGCGTCGAGTTTCTCTCGACCGGCATGATGCATAACCATGCACGGGCGTACGCCGCCCTCGACAGGTATCCGCAGATGGCGGCAACCCACATCGCCGACTCGGGAGCCCGAGCCGTCATCGCCTTGGCCTACTGGCTGCTTGGCGGTTCGAGTCTGCGCACCTTGGCACTTGCGATGTTTGCCTCCATCTTGTTCACCTCACTCGCGAGTGGTTTCGCCCTGGCCCGCGCGCACGGGTCCCCCCGGCTGGCATGGGGAGACCTTCGTCCGGCGGCAAAAGAAGGTTCGCGCTTCGCGCTAGGTGACGCTGCGCAAACCGTGCAGACCAACGTAGACCAGACCATGTTGCTGTCGGCCGGGTTCGACAAGGAAGCGGGCCTGTACGGCGCTGGCGTTCGACTCATCCAATACTCGCTGCTGCCAGCCAACTCGATCTTCGCTGCGGCGTATCCGGAATTCTTCAGGCGAGGGGCTAACGGCATCGAAGCCGCGTACAGCTACAGCCGCGAACTCCGCCGTCGTGTTGTAACCGCAACACTCGGCGGGGCGCTGATTGCGGTGCTGTTCAGCCCCATCGCCGGATTCATTCTTGGCGACGAATTCGATGGGGTGGTGCCGGTGGTCCTGGCGATGGCGATCTACCCGCTTGTGCGCGGACTCGAGATCAATACCGCTGATGTGCTGAGCGGATCAGGGCGACAGGCCTACCGCAGCAAGGCACAGTTTTTCACCGCGGGGCTCAATGTTGCCCTCAACATCGCACTGATTCCCAGCTACAGCTGGAAGGGAGCGGTGGCGGCCACGTACCTGAGCGAACTCGTCTTTCTCGGCCTGCTGCTCTTCGGCGTTCGCCGTGGTCGAGCAGTAGAGGCCCCAAGCAGGACCTCAACTGGCCTGTAGAAGCCCGTCGAGTCGGCCAAGCGAACGCCGAATGTTGGCCGACGGTGGCACGGTGCCATCTGGCGTCAATCGATCGATGGCGCGAGGTAAAAGAAGTGCCAGCCCCTGTTCGGCCTGCCGAGGCGTTAGGTTGCCACCGATCGAAATTCGATCGATCTCGTCGCTACCCACGACCATTCGCACCTGGCGGGGTGTGAGCCGCATGTTTGGTCCTGGTTGAATCCACGACTCGACCTGCGGACCCATACCGCTGGCCGCGAAACGAAGAATCAGACCGCCAAGGCCGTCGACGCCAATCATTGCGGCAATCGATTCAACAAGTTCGGACTGGTGTTCCGGGCTCGACTTACTAAACAGCCGATGGAGCTGTCCCATAGTGCACTCCCCCAAGGAGGTCGGCCGCCCGAATGGCCCTTATGCGCAGGTCACCCTACCGGCAAGCCCACCCATCCCCACGCCCGCCGAAGATCGCCGGTCCAGAACGCCTCGTCGGCTGGCAACCACGGCCAGCCCGTTTCGTCGTCGACCCGGACTCGAGTTCCGGGCACCGAACTCTGCTCGGCCGCCTGCAACGCTGCGTCAGCCGACCGAAAATTCTGCAACGACATCAAGAAGCGCAGCGTGGGCGTGACGAACTCAAGCTCGCCGTTTTCCCACGCATCCACTGCGTCCCACGGAGACCACCAGGAACACTCGATGACCTCGGTGCCGTCGGGTACCGGCTGCTGCCCCTCGGGAAGAGCGGCAAGAAAGAAGAGGGTGTCGTACCTGCGAGGAGCCAGCGCAGGGGTTATCCACCGACCAATGATCGGCAGCCGTGACGGGTCACCTAGGTCGAGGCCCGTTTCCTCGTGGGCTTCACGCACCGCCGCACGTTGCGCTGCTTCAAGCGAGGGGCCGCCCGGGTACGGAAAGGTGGGAAGTTGTGGAGCTTGCACTTCGTCGTCGTCGATACCTCCTCCAGGAAATACCTGCATGTTCGAGACAAACTCCGACGCTCGGCGTCGCCGGCACAACAGAACTTCAAGACCGCCGACCGACGTTGTGTCGAAATCGCGGACCACAATCACCGTCGCCGCTGGTCGAATCGGGATCACTCGGGCGTCATAGGTCGTCACGATGCCATCTTGGCACTACACCGAACGAAGCGGAGCGACGCTTCACCCGGTTCACTCGTTGTGCACCGATTCGAGAAACTAGTGCCCACTCTGTGCAAGATTGCGTTACGATACGAAAGTATCCTGAAAGGACTGCGGGACGGCTGATATTCAGGGGCCTTTTCCGGGGCAAAGCCCGGACCACCTTGGCGGGAGAAACGTGCCAGACCACACCTCAGAAGAACTTGTCGACATCGCCGACGCATTAAGTGCTGCGATTCGCGACCGCTGGCGGGAATGTGGCCTCAACGCTGACCACGACGCACTGCGAGCCCAACTCGCCGCCGACGTGATGATCGAGGCTGCGCTCGATAGCGACACGCCGTGGGATCTAACCGATGAGGTCGCAGACCTGACCGACGACGCAAACCGGTCACCAAACACAGCGTCACCGAACACCGGGTCACCGAACACCGGGTCACCAAACACCGGGTCACCGAACACAGGGTGACCAGCGCCCAACGAATCCGGATCGTAAATGCGACGATAGCCTGATGGGCTATGACCACCGCTGCAGACGGACCGTACCCACACGTCGAGAAAGCCGACTTTCCGGCCATCGAAAAGCGAATTCTCGACCGCTGGGCAACTGACAAGACGTTTGCCGCGTCGATCGAGCAACGCTCGCCCGACAACGAATTTGTCTTCTATGACGGTCCGCCGTTTGCGAACGGACTCCCCCACCACGGACATCTGCTCACCGGCTATGTCAAAGATGTCGTACCTCGCTATCAGACGATGCGCGGAAAACGTGTCGACCGCCGGTTCGGCTGGGATTGCCACGGGCTTCCCGCCGAGATGGAAACCGAAAAGCAGCTAGGGGTATCGGGTCGGGTTGCCATCACCGAATATGGCATAGAGGAATTCAACGACGCCTGCCGCACCTCGGTGCAACGCTTCACCGAGGAGTGGGAACAAACGGTCACCCGACAGGCGCGTTGGGTCGACTTCGAGAACGACTACAAAACTATGGATCCCGACTACATGGAGTCGGTGATCTGGGCATTCAAACAGCTCTGGGATAAAGGCCTGCTCTATGAGGCAAACCGCGTCATGCCCTACTCCTGGGCCGCCGAGACGCCTCTCAGCAACTTCGAGATCCGGCTCGACGATGCCACCCGCCCGCGCCAAGACCGAGCGGTCACCGTCGCGTTCGATCTCACGCCAGCGCCCGGCGACCCCGGTCCGATGAAAATGCTGGCATGGACAACCACGCCATGGACACTCCCGTCGAACCTCGGCCTGATCGTCGGACCCGACATCGACTACGCCGTTATGAAACTCGACGACGAGTTTTATGTTCTGGGCGAAGCAACGCTCGGCACGTACGAAAAACAGCTCGAGAATGCGACCCAACACGGCACCGTGAAGGGCGCCGACCTGGTCGACCGCACGTACACCCCCCTGCTTCCCTACTTTGCGCACCGCGACGACCTCAATGCATTCCGGGTGATGGCAGGCGACTTTGTCGACACCGCCGAGGGCAGCGGCATCGTGCACACCGCACCAGGCTTTGGCGAAGACGATCAGCGCATCGCCGAACAAAACGGCATGGGCATGGTGGTGCCGGTGAACGATCAGGGTCGTTTTACCGACGAGATCACCGACTTCGCCGGCCAAAACGTCTTTGTGGCCAACCCCGAGATCATCAAATTTCTCAAGGACGACAACGGGGTGAACCGGATCTTTAGCGACGACAGTTATGTCCACAACTACCCCCATTGCTGGCGAACCGACGAGCCGATCATCTACCGGGCGTTGCCTAGCTGGTACGTCAAGGTCACCGACATCCGCGACCGTCTCGTCGAACTCAACCAAGACATCAACTGGGTGCCCGACAACGTCCGCGATGGCCGCTTCGGCAAGTGGCTTGAGGGCGCCCGCGACTGGTCGATCAGCCGAAACCGGTTCTGGGGTTCACCCATCCCCGTGTGGCGCAGCGACAATCCCGAGTTCCCGCGCATCGACGTCTACGGCAGCCTCGACGAACTCGAAGCCGACTTTGGTGTACGACCCACCAACCTTCACCGTCCCTACATCGACGAACTCGTCCGCCCGAATCCCGATGACCCGAGCGGTCAGTCGATGATGCGACGGGTACCCGAGGTACTCGACTGCTGGTTCGAGTCAGGTTCGATGCCTTTTGCCCAGGTGCACTACCCCTTCGAGAACAAAGACTGGTTTGAGGAGCACTACCCGGCCGACTTCATCGTCGAGTACATCAATCAAACCCGCGGTTGGTTCTATACCTTGCATGTCCTTGCGGGGGCATTGTTCGACAAGCCGGCGTTCCAAAATGTGATCTGCCACGGCATCCTGCTGGCCGACGACGGACAAAAGTTGTCGAAGAAGTTACGCAACTACACCGAACCCGAGGAGATTTTTTCGAAACAGGGTGCGGATGCTCTTCGGTGGTACTTCATGAGCAGCTCGATTGTTCGTGGTGGCGATGCCCGCATCTCTGACCAAAGCATCGACGACGTCACCCGTCAGGTGATGTTGCCGATCTGGAACGCGTATGCGTTCTTCACGTTGTATGCGAACATCGATGGGTATCGGGCGAGCTTCGACACCAGTTCGACGCAGGTTCTCGACCGCTACATCCTCGCCAAGACCCGCACGATGGTCGAAGGCGCCACCGCTGCGATGGACAACTACGACCTGCCCGGCGCGACCAGCGAGCTCTTTGGGTTCATCGATGCACTGAACAACTGGTACATCCGGCGTTCGCGCGACCGCTTCTGGGCACCGGCGACCGACACCTCCGATGCCGACAAGCAGGCGGCGTACAACACGCTCTATACCGTGCTGACCACCTTCCTGCGAACCGCGGCGCCTTTCCTGCCGCTGGTTACCGAGGAGATCTACTCAGGTCTTGTCGCAGGCGAAAGCGTGCATCTTGCCGACTGGCCCGACGCTGCAGAACTTCCCGACGATGCCGAGTTTGTCGCCTCGATGGACCGGGTGCGCGAAGTCGTTTCCACCGCGCTTCGCCTCCGCGAAGAAGCTGGCCTGCGCGTACGACTACCACTCAGCACCCTGACGGTTGCGGGTAGCGACACTGCTGGTCTCGAACAGTTTGCCGACATCATTGCCGACGAGGTGAACGTCAAGTCGGTGCTGTTCAGCGATGATCTCGGTGCGCACGCAACCTTTTCGCTGCGCCCCGACGGTAAGGCTCTTGGCCCGAAACTAGGCGGAGCGGTGCAAGAAGTGTTCAAGGCCGCAAAGTCTGGCCAGTGGCACGCGAACGACGATGGCACCGTCACGGTCGGCGACTACACCCTCGAGCCCGGTGAGTACGAGATGGGTCTCGAATCGGCCGACGACGTCACCGCCGGCGCATTGCCCGACAACGGCGCAGTAGTAGTCCTCGACACCGACGTCACCGCCGAGCTTGAGGCGGAGGGCGTCGCACGTGACGCCGTGCGGTTTATCCAGAACGCCCGCAAGGAAGCCGATCTCGTCGTCAGCGACCGCATCTCACTTTCTATCGATGGCCCAGATGCCGTGATCGAAGCAGTGCAAGCCCACGAGCAGTATGTGGCTGATCAGGTGCTGGCAACCGCCGTGGTGTTTGGCCCACCGACCGCTGACGCGTTCACCCAAAGCGGCCCGGTCGCGGGCGGCGAGATTACCGTCGGGTTTGCCGTCGCTTCGCAGCAGCAGCTGTAGCCGCTAGCTGGCGCGCACGAGGTCCTCGGCGCAAGGCGAGACAAACTTGCCCGGGTTTTTGATGGCTTCGCGGTCGCCCGACTCAAGACAGTGGTGCAATTGGTGGATGCGTCGGCTGGCCGTGGTCGTGTGGAAGTTGGGCAATACGGCGTGCACTGCGGCCGCGATACCGGCACCGAGGAGCTGACGTGAAAAGCCCATAGCCACTCGAAAGTGCTCGCCATAGGTTTCGCCTTCGGATGCGGGATGTGCGGTGAAGTAGCTGGTCGGTGCCATGCCTCCACGGTACGGATTTTCCCGGAGTATTATCCAGCTAAAATTCGACACTTTGCCGTCAGTTGCACAGTTTTGTTGCGTCCATTTGAGAAAATCAGTGATATTCTTCTATTGTGGACGAAGTTGATCGGGAAATAGTGCAATTGCTGCAACACGACGCCAGCCTGTCGGCACGCGAGGTTGCAGAGCAGGTTGGGCTTACTGCGACCCCGTGTTGGCGCCGCATTCAGAATCTCGAGAAATCGGGCGTGATCACCGGCCAGGTTGCGCTGGTCGACCCGGCATCGGTGAACCTTGGGGTCACCGCTATCGTGCAGATCCGCACCAATAACCATTCGGCCGAATGGCTCACCGAGTTTCAACAGGCAATCGAGTCGTTTCCGGAGGTGGTCGAGGCGTACCGCACAAGCGGGGAGATCGACTACATCCTGCGGGTCATGGTGCCGTCGATCGACAGCTACGATCTGCTCTACAAGCGTCTCATCGACGCAGTCGACCTCTATGACGTGCGAACGGTGTTTGTGATGGAGAAGATCAAGCAGACCACTGCGCTACCGCTGGACTACGTCTAACGGCTCGCCCCAACCGGCGAGAGCGCGACCCTACGGAACGGTGATCGTGCGGCAGGCCCGCTTGATCTTGGCGCGGGTCACCAGCAAGCAGATTTCGTGCGTTCCGGACGCCGGCGTCGTGATACGGGTTTTGAACCCGTGATCGTCCGACATCGCCGAGGTGCGGTTGGCCAGGTTAGTGAAGGTTCGTTTGGCTTGCACCCGCTTGACCGCGACGCCGTCGACGGTGATCACCACGGGTAGCACCCGGTCGTGGTCGGGGTCGAACGCGTAGCCCTTCAAGAGCGTGTTGTTTGCGCCAACGCGAGCCTTGCTAATGCGGGCCTTCGGCAACCGGTCGGTCGGTTTTGGTTCTGGCTCTGGTTCTGGTTCTGGTTCTGGCTCTGGCTCTGGCTCTGGCTCTGGCGGAAAGGGGCTCGAGAGGATGATGTCGGCAATCCAGTCAGCCATCGCGCCGACGCCGGAGATGCCAGTATCGCGACCATTGAGATGGATACCGTCGGGCGCAATCCACTCGGGGTGACCCTGAAGTTGTGATCCCCAATCGAGCAACTCAAGGTTTGGATGTTTGCGAGCGGCGTCGTCGAGTAACCCGTTCACCACAGCCATGTAATCGTTGCAGGGTTTGCCGGTGTCGCCACCACAGGCCGAAGAGCCCGGACGATCCCACCGCCGAGGGCGAATCCACAACACACGTCGAGCGGAATCGGTCTGCGAAAGAAGCTGTTCGATCCAGCCGGCGTACCGAGCCTGCTGGGCAAAGTCGTCGTCCCAGAACATGTACCCCAGGCCAATGACGACAATGTCGTCGCGAAGGTACTCCTCGTTTACGAGGACTCCCGGTCCGTCAAAAACCCCGGGACCCGGCTCGTTCGGCGTAGCGCCGTCGAGCTGCAGCCCAACCACCGTGCGCAGGTGCAAGCCAGGGAAGCCGCGAATGATGGGCCGATGTTCGGGCAGCCGCTGGTCAAGCCAGGGCGCAACATCCCAAAATACCGAATCGGTGACACCCCAGATAACCGGCCGCGGATCGGCGGCGTCGGGACCATCGGCGGCCTCAGCCACCGGCGCAGCAACCGTCGTCGCCAGGACACAAAACGCTGAAAGAAGGGAAAACAAGGCCACGGTTGTCCGTTTGGACAGCCGTTGCGTCGAAAATGGGGAGAACGAACGCATGGGGGACATACTCACGAGTAGTAGCAGGCGGAACAGGGCATTGCCACGAAAAGTGGTTGATTGGGCCAAATTTCTTACGTTTGGTGACCCACTCAGGTGACCAAGGCACCCTAGCTAGCCCAAAACGCCAACGCCTAGCCAAACCACCCGGTCTACGATGCGGCATGCGCATCGTTGTTGTACGTCATGGCCAGACCGCATGGTCGATCACCTCGCAGCACACAGGGCGAACCGATATTCCCCTCACCGACGTTGGCCGAGAAGAAGCACTGCGCGCCGCAGCAACGTTGACCGACTGGGACTTTGCACGCTCCTACACCAGCCCGCTGCAGCGGGCGAGCGTCACTGCCGAGATCGCCGGATTCGGTCACGCGTCTGTTGATGACAACCTCGTCGAATGGCACTACGGCGATCATGAGGGAAAACGAACCGTCGACATCGTCGTCGAAGAACCCGGATTTTCGAAATGGACGACCGCGCCGCCAAACGGAGAGTCCGTCGACCAGGTTGGCCAGCGGGTCGATACCTTCTTGACCCGCGTGCGAGACGAGTGCGATCCGGCCAGCGATGTCGTGGTGTTTGCCCACGGTCACCTTCTTGCCGTCTTTATCGCCCGATGGTTAGCGCTACCCGCCAGCGAGGGCAAACGTTTCCCGCTCGAAACTGCGGCCGTCAGTGTGCTCGGCGAATACCGCGGTAACCCGGTGCTTCGCTCGCTCAATCATCAGTGCGGGCATCCACTTCACACGTGAGCTGACGCCGTGGCAGTGCTGGCCTACACAGTGCCGGCCTACACCGGCGAACCGGGTCAGTAGCCCGCAAGTTCGGCCATCAGCGAGAACTGCTCGATGACGCCGGCGCTTTGATGGGTTGGGTCGAACTCGCGGTAGATCGAGTCGACATTGATGACGATCCTTTCGCTATCGCCCCATTCGCCGTATTCGCCAAGTGCAATGTCGCGGGCAGCATCGGCTGCCGACATGCCTGCGGCATGGCGCAATTGGGCCTCGGAGCGCAACCACGACAGGTAACCCCGAACCATATCGACACCGTCGAGTCCGCAGACCGGGCCATGGCCGGGCACCACGGTTGACACGCCAAGGTCACCGATGAGATCGCAGGCATCAATCCAGTTCTGCACTGGACCATCCCAGATGATCGGCGTGCCATACACAAACAAGATGTCGCCGGTAAACACCGTGTCCGCGTCGGGGACATACGCAATGATGTCACCTTTGGTGTGGGCAGGGCCGACCTCGATCAGCTCGACCTGCCGGCCAGCGACGTCGAGCGTGTGGCGGCCCGAGAAGGTGGTCGTCGGCGGAGTCATGGTGATGTCGCCAAAGTTGAACGGGCCGAACGCGTCGGCCAGATACGCTTTGGTCGATGCGTCGACATCAAGTTTGAGCAGCATGTCGAGGGCTTGCGGCGGCAACTCGTTCATCTCCCCCGCTGACGCCTCGGAAGCCACGATGTCGACTCCCGGCACCAACTCGTTGCCGTAGCAATGGTCGCCATTGGCATGGGTGTTCACCAACGCTTCGATAGCTGCGGTATTGGTGACCTTCTGCATTGTGTCGAGCATCTCGCGGGTAAGCGTGAGATCGAAAAGGGTGTCGACCAGAAGCGATGAACCGTCGCCGACCACTAGGCCAGCATTGCTCCACCCCCACCCCCCGTCGGGTTGGAGATAGGCGAACAATCCGTCACCTAGTTCGACGAGGCCTTTCTCATAGTGTCGCTTGCCGTGATTCGCCTGCCCGGTCATGACTTGCCGACCCGTCGCCCGTCTTCGACCAAATTGATTTCGAAGATCACCTGTTCGAGTCGATCGCTTGCGGTGATCGACGGGTACCGAAGCGGATACTCGTCGGTGACACAGCTGGGCACCGGGGACAAGATGGTCCACGGTGTCGGATGACAAAACTGCACAACCGAGTACCGGTCGCCTGGCTGGTCCTGGTCGGCCACCACCCGGTGACGGCCCGGCGGAATCACGCCGTTCGTGAGGTGTTCGAGCATCATGCCGGTGTTGATGACCACGCCGTCGTCGGGCGGAGCCGCGTCGATCCACGAACCATCTTCAAGCTTGACCTCGAGCCCTTTCGCCGTCGACCTGGGCAATGCGGTGATGAGGTTGATGTCGGCGTGTTCGCCTGCCCACACGTGGTCGGCGCCTGGGGCGGCCTGCATCTCGGGGTAATGAATCGCTCGGGTGAGCGTCGCTCCGTCTTTGAGCATGAACTCGAAGAAGTCTTCGTGAGCACCGATACCAACAGCGATGATCTTGAGGAACCGGCGCTGCAGATCCCAGACCTGTTGGTGAAACGTGCCCATCACCTCACTCATGCCAGCAAGAAGGTCGTCAGGAAACTTCGGTGGACTGTAGCGATGCGGAAGACGCTTGCGTAGCGGGTGCCCTTCGGGCAGCTCAGCGCCCCAGTTGTACATCTCTTTCCAGTCAGGAACCTCGGCCGATGCGGCGGTCTCGACAAGCAGCGGGGTGTAGCCGGTCTGCCCGTTTGACCCGGCGACCGTCGAGCGATCCTTTTGTTCCTGCGGCAGCGAAAAGAACCGCTGCAGGTAGTCGTACGCCGTGTCGAGCAGGTCGGCTGAAATGTCGTGACGGGTGTAGACGAACCCCGTCTTCAAGCTTTCCATCGTGCCGTCGACGACAGCCCGTCGCTGTTCGGCGGTGCCCTTTTCGAAGGCCAGCAGATCTACATCAAGAATGTCGTCGGAAGTCACGCCACCGAATCTACTGCGACCGGCAGCCCGTTCGATAGACCTCGCTAGTTGGATGCTCCGAGCCATAACCATCGCACCGACACGGCGGCCACGAGACGTTCCAACACTGCGGCGAACGCGGCGAACGCAGGGATTGCTGAGAGGTCAAACGAGTCACCAGAGACCGAGAAGGGGGCCGGGGCAGGCGCGGGAAACGTGAAAGCGACCGAAGGCGGCGCCGAATTTGTCTCTTCAGTCCCGGCTGTGGGGTCGGTGGCACCTGAAGCGCCGTTGGGGCGCAGCTCGACAACGCCGGCTCCGTTCTCGGGAGGCGCGGTTGCGGTGACCGCATCGACGGCAACGCGCGCCAATGCCGACTGGCCAGCAGCGGTGAGGTGGAGACCGTCGTCAGCGGTCAAGGACGGGTCGGCGAGTGCCTGCGCCGACCAGGGAAGAACCTCGACGTTGTCGTACCTGCTCGCGACGTCACGAATGATGGCATTGGCTTCGGGGTAATAGTTGCGCACCTCGGCGATCTCGAACCAAAAGACTCGGGGAACCTCGGCGACTGCTGCCAGCACGGCTTCAACGCGTCGGCGAAAAAGGTCGGGAGAACTGCTGTCGTTTGCACCCAGGCCAATGACCAGCGTGTCGGTGAGCGAAGCCAGGTTCGCCTGCAGGATCTTTAGGCCGACGTTGGTTGGCCTTGAGACCTCCGCATCGATCTGTACCGTCCAGCTTGCGTCGAGCATGGCCGGGATTTCTTCGGCCGCGCTGAGCACGATGCTGTCGCCGACGACCACCAGCGAGCGTGTTGGTTGTGCGGCCGCAGGCGCCAGTGGGCTACCGAGAATCGCGACGGTCAGAAACAAAACAGTCAACAGACGCGGGAAAGACGGGAAAGACGGGGAAAAGAGGCGGTAGCAGCGTCGAGAGCTCATCGGTAGCCAGTCGGCGAGCGCGGTCGCAATCTGAGTTCCGCCGTTCTCACGTGCTGGCGGCGGTGTAGGTTGACGGGCCATGCGTGACCCGTCAGCAGCACCTGCAGCTCGCCCGCCACTTCGTGTTGTGGTGTCCAGGGGCGGCCACGTCGAAAACGTTCACCACGTGAACTATGTCGTGGTGAGCACCGACAGCGGCATCACTGACAGCATTGTCGACAGCGGCGGCGACCACAGCACGGCGGTCTTTGGCCGTTCGGCCACCAAACCCCTTCAAGCACTACCGCTGGTCACCACCGGAGCAGCAGCAGCCTTTGAACTCGCGCCGGCTCACCTTGCTCTGGCGTGTGCCAGCCACAACGGCGAAGACGCGCATGTCGAACTGGTAACCGAGTGGCTCGACCGAATCGGATGCTCGGTTGACGATCTCGAGTGTGGCGTCATGCAACCGTTCACCAAAGACCGGGCGATCGAGCTCGCGGCCAGCGGTGTCGAACCCGACGCGCGACACCACATGTGCTCGGGCAAACACGCCGGGTTTCTTACCGTGGCCCGACATCTCGGCTACCCCACCGTCGGCTATAGCTCGCCCGACCACCCCGTGCAGGCCCATGTGCGAGCGGCCATCGAGGAGCTGACAACGACCCGCCTCGACGATCTACCCCTTGGCGTCGACGGCTGCAGCGTTCCGACCCATGCAACGCCACTCGAAGCGCTCGCTCGTGGCGTGTTGCCGTTCGCTCCCACCGACTCGCCGCCACAACCTGGCGACACCGCAACCCGACTTGCCTGCGCGGCGATCTCCGCGGCGATGTCGGCCTATCCGTTTCTCGTGGCAGGCACGAACCGTCTTTGCACCGAAGCCATGCAAGCAAGCGCGGGACGCCTCGTTTGCAAGGTGGGCGCCGACGGCGTCTATGTCGCTGCGGCGCGGCCGGAAACTGGTCAACGCTTTGCGCTTGCCCTCAAGGTTAAGGACGGCTCGACCCGGGCCGCCGAGTCGGCATTGGTTCACCTTCTGGCCCGTCGTGGCATCGACCTTGCAGTACTCGACCCACGACTCGCCGAGCGCGCCGTGGTTCGCAACATCGCCGACGCGCGAGTCGGCGAAATTCGTGTGCTGACCAACGATGTCGCCGAAAAGCCAAACACCCGCTGAGCAGGCGCTCGCTAGGTGTTGGCAGAGCCTTGTAATTTGCCACACCGAGTCGGTAACCGGGCATCACCATCAGGAATTTTCGCGACTTTGCGCGACTTTGCGCGACTTTGCGCGAATTCGGGCGCGAAACCAACCACGCTACGCGGTCCTCACCGAACCAAAATTGGGGTACCGATCGTTGCAATTGCCGACCGGTAGACGAGCCATGTCACCAAAAGTGGTCAGTGTCGCAAAGCCTCGATGTTCCACTTGACGTGGGCGTAATTACAAGCCTGTAATTGTTCTTCCCGGTACAACACACTGCTGTAGTTCCACACCTTGTCATTTGCTCTGGCGGCCGTCGCGATGCAACGGTTCCGCAACTCTTCTGGCGGACATGGCTTCAGCGGCGCCCTGTGTCCGGGGATAGCTCTGCCAAATCCGCACGACCAATCTGCCCCAATTCACAGAACTACCAGGGAAGGCCCCTCCCATGGCTCTCACCGACGACCGCCTCGACTCCAACGCCACCACTGCCGATCAAGCCTCGATCGATGGGCGGGGTGAACCTGCAATTGCCTCGATGCGTGTACAAAAACGCAACGGCGATTTAGAAGAAGTCGATCTCAACAAGATTGTTCGAGCGATCGAACGTTGCGCAGCAGGTCTGGGCGGGGTTGACGCTATGCGCATAGCCACCCGCACCATCAGCGGCCTGTGCGACGGCGCAACCACCGAAGAGCTCGACGAGCTGTCCATTCGCACCGCAGCCTCGCTCATCGTCGAAGAGCCAAACTACTCCCGCCTCGCGGCGCGTCTTCTGGCCACCACTGTGGACAAAGAGGTACGCAATCAAGACATCCACTCGTTCTCGCAGTCGGTCGCCGCCGGACATCGTCTTGGGCTCATTGGTGATCACGTCCTCGACTTCGTCAACCTCAACGCCCGCAAGCTCAACGACACCATCGATCACGACCAAGACGGCCTGTTCGAGTTCTTTGGTCTTCGCACGGTGTACGACCGGTACCTGTTGCGTCACCCCCAAGACCGCGTGGTCATCGAAACGCCGCAGTACTTCTTCCTTCGGGTCGCCTGTGGTCTTGCCACGACCCCCGACGAAGCCATTCGTTTCTACAAGCTGCTCTCATCGCTCGAATACCTGGCGTCGAGCCCCACGCTGTTCAACTCGGGCACCGCACATCCGCAGATGTCGTCGTGTTACTTGCTTGAGTCGCCAGAAGACAGCCTCGAAGGCATCTACAAGCGCTACACCGACATTGCTCGGCTCTCGAAGTTCGCTGGCGGCATCGGCGTCGCCTGGCACCGGGTACGCGCAAAAGGTTCCCTGATCCAGGGCACCAACGGCCTTTCCAACGGCATCGTGCCGTGGCTCAAGACCCTCGACAGCTCAGTGCAAGCAGTGAACCAGGGCGGCCGCCGCAAGGGCGCCGCCTGCGTCTACCTCGAGACGTGGCACGCCGACATCGAGGACTTCCTCGAACTGCGCGAAAGCACCGGCGACCACAACCGTCGGGCACACAACCTCAACCTGGCCAACTGGGTACCGGACCTGTTCATGAAGCGGGTCGAGAACGACTGGCAGTGGTCGCTGTTTGACCCCAAGAAGGTTCCTCACCTCATCGACCTTTACGGCGACGAGTTCGAGCGGGCCTACATCGAAGCCGAAGAAAAGGGCCTTTTCGAGCGCCAGCTTCCCGCCCGTGAGCTGTACAGCCGCATGATGCGCAACCTGGCCCAGACCGGCAACGGCTGGATGACGTTCAAGGACCCGAGCAACGAACGCTGCAACCAAACTGGCGGCACCGCTCCCGACGGCACACCTCGTGTTGTGCACCTCTCAAACCTCTGCACCGAAATCATCGAGGTCACCAGCCAAGACGAAACAGCCGTCTGCAACCTCGGCTCGGTCAACCTTGGCTCGTTGGTCGACACCGCCACCGGCACCTTCGATTTCGACCGCCTCGGCGAGGTTGTGCGCACCGCGGTGCCGTTCCTCGACCGGGTCATCGACATCAACTTCTACCCGACCCCCGAAGCCGCCACCTCCAACGCCGCGTGGCGCCCGGTCGGCCTTGGCCTGATGGGTCTCCAAGACGTCTTCTTTAAGCTTCGCCTGCCGTTCGACTCCGACGAGGCCCGTGCGCTTAGCCGCCGCATCTCCGAAGAGATCTATTTCCATGCCTTGCTTGCCAGCACCGAATTGGCCGAAGCCAACGGCGCACACCCCAACTTCGAGCAGACTCGGGCCGCCAAGGGCGATCTGCAATTCGATCTTGCCGGGGTAGAGCCAACCAATCCCGAGCGTTGGGCTGGCCTCAAGGAACGCATCGCCGAGTTCGGTCTTCGCAACTCGCTGATGATCGCCATCGCTCCCACCGCCACGATCGCCTCGATCGCCGGCTGCTATGAATGCATCGAGCCGCAGGTTTCCAACCTGTTCAAGCGCGAGACGCTGTCAGGCGAGTTCCTGCAGATCAACCGCTATCTGGTTCGCGACCTGCAAGAGCGTGGATTGTGGACCGACGAGGTCGCCAACAAAGTCAAGCGGGCAGAAGGTTCGATCCAAGACATCGAAGAGATTCCGGCCGACCTTCGCGAGCTGTACCGCACCGCTTGGGAAATCCCGATGCGTTCTTTGATCGACATGGCCGCCGAACGCGGTGCGTTTATCGACCAAAGCCAATCGCTGAACCTCTTCATGGAGTCCCCCACCATCGGCAAACTCAGCTCGATGTATCTCCACGCCTGGAAAATGGGCCTCAAAACCACCTACTACCTGCGTTCACGCCCCGCGACTCGGATCAACAAAACCACGATCGACGACGGCAACGACACGCTGCCTGAGCCGCCGCAGCCGAGCAAACAATTCACCGATGCTGAGGCTTTGGCCTGCTCGCTGGAAAATCCTGAAACTTGTGAGGCCTGCGACTAGTCGCTGCGGCGTTTGACTCTCTAGTTTCTCCCGTTCTTTCTCTTAACTTTTTCAACAACTCTTTACTCACTCCCCAAATTACTTTCGGAGAACCACCCGACAATGGCACTGACAGAACCCGAGTACCAGCACGACGCTTTGGCACGCGAGCTCACCCCGCAGGCACCCGCCCCCACGGCACTACCAGCCAACAAGGCTGCGCAATCCATCCTTGACCCGGGCTTCGATCTCACTCTGCGGCCAATGCGTTACCCGGCGTTCTACGACATGTACCGCGACGCAATCAAGAACACGTGGACCGTCGACGAAATCGATTTCTCCGACGACCTGGTCGATCTCGATCGCAAACTTATGCCGGCCGAGAAACACCTCGTCAGCCGCCTCGTAGCGTTCTTCGCAACCGGCGACTCGATTGTCGCGAACAACCTGGTGCTCAATCTCTACAAACACATCAATGCCCCAGAAGCACGGATGTACCTGTCACGTCAGCTGTACGAAGAAGCACTGCACGTCCAGTTCTACCTCACACTGCTCGACAACTACATCCCCGATCTTGCCGAGCGCGAAGCAGCGTTCGCAGCGGTTGAGAACATTCCCTCGATTCGCAAGAAAGCCGAATTCTGCTTCAAGTGGATTGAGTCGATCAACCACCTCGATGAACTCAAGACCAAAGAGGACCGCAAGCAGTTCCTACTCAACCTCATCTGTTTCGCCACCTGCATCGAGGGCCTGTTCTTCTTTGCAGCCTTCGCCTACGTCTACTTCCTTCGGTCGAAGGGTCTCCTCAACGGGCTTGCGGCGGGAACCAACTGGGTGTTCCGTGACGAAAGCGGTCACATGAACTTCGCACTTGAGGTCGTCGAGACCGTTCGAGCCGAAGAGCCAGAGCTGTTCGACGACGACCTCGCCGAGCAGATCAAAGCCATGATCGACGAAGCCGTCGAAGCAGAGTTTGCGTTCGCCGAAGATCTTCTTGGGCAAGGCGTCCCTGGCATGTCTACCGCCGACACCAAGATCTACCTGCAATTCGTCGCCGACCAGCGCCTACAGCAGCTGGGCCTTGCAAAGCAGTACAACGTCAAGAACCCCTTTGCCTTCATGGAACTGCAAGACGTTCAGGAGCTCACCAACTTCTTCGAACGCACCGTTGCCTCGTACCAGGTTGGCGTCGAAGGCGACGTCGGGTTCGACGAAGACTTCTAGTCTCACCGCACTGCAACAAAACCTCCACCGAGAGTCATCGGGGGCGGCCCTCGGGCCGCCCCCGACGTCGTTTTCGCCCAACGACGTTCGGAACACCACCAGATGTGGTCGGGTTTCTAAAGCGCCGCGCCGGGGGTGCCGATGCCACTGGAGACCCTACACAGGACTCGAAATGGACCCCTTCGCAAAACTTCTCGCAAGTCACCGGTCATTGACCGAGGACACCTGGTCGCTGCTAGCCGACCGCGGTGTGAGCGACGAGACCCCGTTAGTCCTCGACTACCGCTACGACGTGAAGAGTCGACGTACCGCCGAAGGACTCATTGGCGCTCTCGTCGAGCTCAGCGACGAAGTCAACATGGTGCGAAGCGGAAGCTTCTTCAAGCCAGTGTTCACCGTCAGCGGCACCTTTCATCCTCGGTGCTTCGACAAAGAAAGCCTCATCGGCTGGGTCGAGATGATGTGCCTGCTCGGACGCCAGTACGACTCCTACTTTGATGGATTCGGAACCGCGATTCCCGACGCACTGCTCTAACGCTCAGAGCAAATCAATCCGTCAACGCCATTAACCAGACAATCGGTCGAGACAATCGGTCGAGGCAATTAGTCGAGGCAATCAGCCAAGACAGTCAGCCAACGCCTGCTTGCCTGTCCGGTCGAGGTCGCCCATGACTTGGGCAAGTTCAGTAAGGTCAACGACCTCGGCTATCCCCGCATCAGAAAGTACGCTGCGGTAGCAGCTCGCCAGGTCCGGATCGGTGCCACTATCGAGCCAAAGCTGCTCGATTCCAGCAAGATCAGCCGGCCGAGCAGCGCCAGTCTCAGAGCTGCTACGCACAACCGCCGCGTCTTGTTTCGTGCCGTCTGCTTCCCCGGGAACGCTGGCGGCAACCGCGGCGGAAACCGCTGGCGCTGACGGAGCCGCAGTGTCGGTGTCCGAGGAACAGGCACCGCCTGCGAGGGTAAACGCGAGACCAACGCTGGCAACGATCTTCAAACGACGAGTCATGAGAGGTCTCCTTCTTTCTTGTACCGGGAGAGAAACAGCAACACGCAACCGAGCAAGATCATGAGCACCGCCGTAGTGGCGACACGGTTTGACTCAGAACCAGAGAAAGCAAGCGGTCCTGAAGGGGGAATCGCAGGAACCGTCAATTGCGCAAGAGAACCGTTGTTCGTCGGGTCGACTTCGTTTGCTGGCGTTCCGAGCGTTTCTGACCTTGTCGACGCATTGTTCACCATCTCGGTGCCCGCCGGAGCGACGATGTTGGTCACAATCGTCAACGCAGGCGAGGACATCGTGGCTGCGAGGTCGTCGGGGTGTGAACAGGTCACGGACTGACCATCAGCCGAACAGAACCAACCGTTTCCACTGAAGGAAACAAACGTAAGGCCGTCGGGCAGTTGATCGACAATTTCGATCGGGCCGCGAGCAACATCAGGGCCGTTGCTCGTGGTGACGAATTCGAAGGTCGCCCCAGTAGGCGTCGCCTCGATGAGTTTCTTTTCGAGCATGAGGTCAACGAGCATGCCGTAATAGCCCGACGAGTCGATGGCGGTGGCAGGCGCAACCGGCTTGTTCGTCTCCGGGTCGACCAGTGGCTCGTATGCAGCGGGGTCCTCCGGCCAAGTCGAGGGGTCGAACGGGTCGCAACCGCAGATCTCTGGATTCGGCCCGGCAGGTTCTGCGACGACGTCGCCGATGTTGACGTACTGGCCAGCGACTGCCGTTCCGCGACCTTCGCAAGTCACCGCGTTTCCTGGCTGCAACAAGGCGATGACGTTGGATCCGCCGCCACAATCGATAACAACTCCTTGGTCGTCGACGACTGTCGCGTTCAGGACGGGCCCGGTGCTGTTGTTGGTCACGACATAGGTCCAGATGACATCCTGCCCCACGGCAATTTCGGGTCCCGGCAACTCATCGGCATCCACGCCGTTGGTTGACTTTTCCATGTCGAGGCGTCCTCCGATGCCGAAGTAGTGCGACGGATCCTGGGCAAAGAGATTCGGAACAATCTCCCCCGTGGTTGGATCTCGGAGTGGTTCGTAGCCAAAGGGGCTACGTGGCCATGTGGCGGGGTCGCCAAGATCGCAGTCGCACGTCTCGGGGTTCGGCACCTGAGGAGGACCAGAAACCAGGCCCTGGTTTTCGTACTGGCCCGCAGTGGCTGGCCCGGAACCGCGACAGGCCACCTGTTGACCGGGCAACATCAGTGCGATGACGTTGGTCCCGTCGAACGTGCCGTCGCCGTCGGTATCGCAATCGATCCTCACGCCCTCTGAATCGGTGACGGTAGCGGGAACGATGGCCGCAAAGCCGGAGTTGGTCACGACGTAGGTCCACGAGACTGCGCTTGCGACCGGAATTCCGGGACCCGGAGCGAGGTCGGCGTCGACGCCGTTCGTGGACTTTTCGATGCCCAGGCCGGGGTCTTCGCCGAAGTAGTGACTGGGATCGGCGTCGGTGACGGGAGGAATCGGGTCGCCATTCTCATCGACAGGACTCGTGTACAGCGCCGGGTCGTCGGTAGGCCATGTCGTTGGATCATCAAGCTCGCAACCACACGCAGCGGGGTCTGGCAATACTGGTGTGCCGGCTACGCTTCCGAGGTTCGTGTACGGTCCGCCGGTGGCAATTCCGGTTGCTTCGCAGGTTACCGATGCTCCAGGAACAAGCATCAAGATGACAGGACCTTCGTCGAAGACCAAGTCGCTGTTGTTGTCGCAATTGACGGTCACGCCCTGGTCGTCGATGACCGACGAGTTGGCCAAAGCCATTGGCGTGTCGTTGGTGACGACGTAGGTCCAGGTGACCTCGTCGCCGACGGTAACGCCGGGCCCTGGAGCCACATCAGCATCGACACCGTTGGTCGATTTTTCGATGTCGACCACACCTTCGTTCCCAAAGTAATGACTCGGGTCAGCATCGATGACGGCCGGTAGTGGATCGCCATTGTCGTCGACTACCTCGAGGTAGACGGCAGGATCATCGTCAGGCCAGGTGGTTGGATCAGCGAGATCGCAGTCGCACGTTCCGGGGTCCGGCAGAACTGGCGTGCCTGACGTGCTGGCAACGTTGTCGTACTGCCCGGCTTCGACTGGTTCGAATCCCTGACAGACGATCGCCTGACTAGGTACCAACAACGCAATGAAGTTGTCGTCGTCGAAGATAGTGTCTCCATCAATGTCGCAGTTGACCGCGACCCCTCGACTGTCAGTGACGTATATGTCGATGAGCGCTGTCGTCGAAGTGTTGGTGACCAGGTACGTCCAGACTGCGATGTCGCCTACGTCGAGGACGGGTCCCGGTGCAGAATCCGCCTGCACTCCTTCGGTCCACTTCTCGACGTCGATACCGCCGGATACACCAAAGAAGTGCGAGGAGTCATCGGCGGTGACCGCAGGCAACGGATTGCCATTGGGGTCGATTGGTTCTGGGTACTCGGTTGGCTCGGTTGGCCACGTTGTTGGATCGTCGATGTCGCACCCACAGGTTGCGGGGTCAGGCAAGACGGGCGTTCCGGAGATAGCACCGTCGTTCTGGTACTGCCCGTCGGTTGCCAGGCCGGTTCCCTCACAGGTGACCTCGTCACCAGGAAGCATGAGTGGAATGACGTTGCCTTCGTCGAAGATGCCATTGTCATCAGAGTCGCAGTTGACGACCACGCCTTGGCTGTCGGTTACCGCGGCGTTGATAACCGTCATGTTGCTTGCGTTGGTGACCACATAGGTCCAGGTAACCGGTGCGTCGGTATCGATTGCCGGGCCAGGCTCAACATCGGCGTCGACCCCATTGGTCGACTTGTTGATGTCGATATTGCCATCGGCTCCGTAAAAGTGACTTGGGTCAGCGTCGACGACGGGAGGCAACGGATCGCCGAATTCATCAACGGCGTTGGTGTACAGGGTCACGTCATTTGGCCACGACGTTGGATCGTCGAGGTCACAGCCACAGGTGGACGGGTCCGGAAGGATCGGCGTACCCGTAGTGCTGGCGATGTTCTGGTACTGGCCAGCTGTCGCGGTGCCGGTTCCCTGACACGTCGTGGACTGGGTTGGTCCAAGCAATTGGATGACGTTGCCGTCGTCAAAGGCGAAGTCGAGATCGATGTCGCACTCAACCACGACACCTTGGCTGTCGGTTACCACGACGTCGGTCAGCGCCGTCGTCGAGGTGTTGGTCACCACATAGGTCCAGGTGACCGAGCCGTCGGTCTGAATGACTGGGCCGGTTGGGGTATCGGCTTGCTCGCCGCCAGTCCACTTCTCGACGTCGATGCCGCCGGATTCGCCAAAGTAGTGGCTGGGATCGTCGCCGGTCATCGGTGGCAATGGATCGCCATTTTCGTCAACCGGGTCGGCGAAAAGGGTGGGGTCGATGGGCCACGTAGTTGGATCAGAGAGGTCACAGCCACAGGTGGTGGGATCCGGAAGTACCGGCGTACCACTGACTGCGCCGGTGTTTGAGTACTGGCCGTCTTCGGCGATGCCGCTTCCCTGACACGTAACCTCGTCGCCCGGAAGCATGAGAGGAATCACGTTGCCGCCGTCAAAGACGGCGTTGCCGTCGACGTCACAGTTGACAATGACGCCTTCGCTGTCGGTCACGATCGCATCAACGATTGCGAGCGGCGTATCGTTCGTGACCACATAGGTCCACGTGACAGGATCGCCGGTATCGATTGCCGGGCCCGGTTCAACGTCAGCATCGACACCGTTGGTCGACTTCTCGATGCCGATTTCGCCGTCATCACCGAAGTAATGGCTCGGGTCGGTGTCGGTGACGTCGTCGATTGGATCGCCACTCTCATCGAGCGCCGGGGTGTACACCGTCGGATCATCGGTGGGCCAGGTGGTTGGATCAGACAGGTCACAGCCGCAGGTTGCGGGGTCTGGGAGTTCTGGGGTTCCCGAGGTAGCGGCAGTGTTTTCGTACTGTCCAGCCGAAACCGTGCCGCTGCCTTCACAGGTCACCGAAGCACCGGGGACTAGCAACGGAATGAGGTTGCCGTCATCGAAGGCGAAGTCGCCATCGATGTCACAGTCGACGAGGACACCTTCGCTATCGGTCACCACGACATCGGTCAATGCAGCTGTCGAGGTGTTCGTTACCCGGTAGGTCCAGGTGACGGTGTCGCCAACATCCAAGACTGGGCCGGGTTCGGTATCGGCCTGCACGCCATCGGTCCACTTCTCGACGTCAATACCGCCGGAGAAACCAAAGTAATGGCTCGGATCATCATCGGTAACCGGAGGAAGCGGATCGCCGTTCTCGTCGACCGGATCGGCGAACAGGGTGGGGTCAGTCGGCCACGTGTCCGGATCGGACAGGTCACAGCCACAGGTGGTCGGATCTGGAAGAACCGGGGTACCCGAAACCGAAGCAGTGTTTTCGTACTGGCCGTCGGTCGCGGTTCCGGTTCCTTCACAGGTAACCGAATCGCCCGGGAGTAGCAGTGGAATCACGTTGCCGTCGTCGAAGGCGAAGTCGCCGTCGATGTCGCACTCGACGATGACGCCTTCGCTGTCGGTCACGGTGGCGTCGACGATTGCGGCGTTCGTGTCGTTGGTGACCACGTACGTCCACGTCACGGCGTCACCGGTGTCGACGACCGGACCAGGCTCGATATCAGCCTGAAGGCCGTTGGTGGACTTCGCGACGTCGATAGCGCCTTCGGCGCCGTAGTAATGGGACGGATCGGTGTCGCTGACATCGTCGAGTGGGTCACCGTTGACGTCGATTGCCGGGGTGTAGACGGCAGGATCGCTTGGCCATGTCGTCGGATCGGACAAGGCGCAACCACAGGTCGCCGGATCTGGGAGGATCGGGGTTCCCGAGGTACTAGCAGTGTTCTGGTATTGGCCGGCCGCTGCCGTGCCGGTTCCCTGACAGCTAACCGACTGACCCGGTATGAGAACCGGAATCACGTTGCCGTCATCGAAGGCGAAGTCGCCATCGGTGTCACAGCCAACAACAACGCCTTCGCTGTCGGTAACCGCTACAGCGGACAATGCTGTCGTGGAGGTGTTGGTGACGACGTAGGTCCAGGTAACCGCATCGCCGACGGCGAGCACGGGGCCCGGTTCGGTATCGGCCTGTGCACCGTTGGTGAATTTCTCAACCGCAATGCCGCCTTCGGCTCCAAAGTAGTGGGAAGGATCATCGTCGGTAACCGGACCGAGATCTTCGCCACCGGGGCCGGTAGCGGGCTCGTAGCCGGCTGGGTCGGTTGGCCAGGTCGAAGGATCGCCGAGGTCGCAACCGCACGTTGCGAGGTCCGGTACAACCGGTGAGCCTTCGATGCTGGCGGTGTTCTCATACTGGCCGCCAGTCGCGGTACCGGTTCCTTCACAGGTAACCGATTCATTGGGTCGGAGCAACGGAATCGTGTCGCCGTTATCGAACGCTCCGTCGCGGTCACTGTCACATTCGACGGCAACACCTTCGGAGTCGACGACCTGCGCATCAACCAACGCCATTGGACCAGTGTTGGTGACCTCGTAGGTCCAGGTAACGGCATCGCCGACCACGAGAACGGGGCCGGGCTCGACATCGGCCTGGAAACCGTTGGTGTCCTTTTCGACGTCGATGCTTGCGAGGTTCTCGAGGTATTCGTCGAACGGAATGAAGCCAGCATCGATGGTCGAGTCGTTTTCACCCGGATCGAGAACCACGAGGTGGCTAAGGCCGGTTAGCGGATCGACGTCGGAGTCAGCAGCGTCGTCACCGCCAGCGTTCTCAATCGTCGGGCCATGAGCTGCGGTTGGGACGAACTCGAGGCGATAGGTGCCCGGGGGAAGCTCATCGAAGCCATACCAACCGGTCTCGACTCCAGGAGTCGAAGGGTCATCGCCGGTAACGACGCTCATGGCGGGCCAACCGAAGCCTGCGTCGGTCGAAATGAGACCGGTCGCGGGGTCACGGTACAACTGGTCGCCATTGGCATCGAGCAGGTTAACGGTGATGCCGTCGAGACCGGGCTCGCCGCTGTCCTGAATACCGTCAGAGTCCGAATCAAGCCAGGCGAAGTTGCCGACGCTAGCCGGCTCGAAGAACATGACCTTGGCTTGGTTCACGACCGGATCGGAGATCTCCTCGGACTGAACCTCAGAGTCGTTGACGTACCACTGGTTTGCGACTGGTGTCGCGGGCGGAACGGTTGCCGTGATGACGATGTCGACCGACTCGCCAGCGGCAAGGTCGGAGATGTCCCAGACCACAACGTCTTCACCGTTGGGTCCAGCAGCAGCATTTGCGCCGTTCAGCGATACTCGAGGATCGGTCGAGGACCATGTCGAGTAGGTAAGCGGCACAGGGAGCGTGTCGGTTATCACCAGGTTCGTGTTGGAACTCGTTGCGGCCGGGTTGGTGATACTGAGCGTCCACGTCACGGTTCCGCCGCTGGGGATCAAGCCCCACTGTTGACGGTCTGGCGTCTTGGCAATTTCGAGAGCATGGTCGCCCATGGCTGCCGAGGCAGGGTCGTCGTCGGACGCACCGGTAACCGTTGGCGGCAACGGGCTGCCGTCGGACTGGAACGAGTTAACAACAGCCCAGTTTGTAACGTTCAGTGGGGCATCTTCACCAGCCGTGGCGGTAAAGGTAATCTGCATCACGTCGCCCGGGAGGAGATCGCCAATTGCCCAGGAGACTTCCTGCACGCCGGTAAACGGAGCTCCGATAGTCGGCTCGGTAACGGTCCAGCCGCCTGACCCAGCGGTTGAACCAGCGTCGTACAGCCACTGATACGGGAGTGTGTCGCTGACGACTGCGCCGTACGCCGGAGCGCCACCGGTGTTTTCGACCTCGAGACACCAGATCGTTGAAACACCTGGTGCGGTGAACGCAAAGTCATCGGTGCAACCACCGACGTACTTCTGCATCTCCAGCTGAGGACCAGCGAGGTCCACGGCCACCGATACTTCTTCGCCGCCGTAGAACCGGTCGCCAGGTTCAGGGTCGACGCCTGGGCGAGCTCTGTAGGTCTCGACCTCAGCGTCGTTCTCGGCTGCCGGGTAGCCCTCTTCGAGGAAGCCATCGGCGACTTCGGCTACGTAGGTAAAGATAGCGGTTTCGCCCGGCTGGATAACCGGAATGAACCAGCCAACAGTCGGGTCGGTTGCGGTCCAACCCACGGTCACAACAGAGCCCGCGAACGTGGTTGGGTCCATCACGATGTTCTCAAGTGCACCGTTGGGGGTGTCACTTACCTCCACGGCGTAGGCCGCAGTTCCACCGTCATTTGTTACCTCAACCTGGAAGATCACTGTTCCCGATGAATCGAGTGGGTCCGATGACGGCGTAGCCGACTTCGCGATTGCCAGCTCTGGCTCCTCGATATCGAGATCGTGCTCGACAAGCGCTGATGGCGGATAGGTCGTCCAGTCGGCGGGCGAAGGGATTCCAACGGGAGTGTCGAGCAGGTTTTCCTCATTGGAGAAACCCTGCGCAACGTTGGTGAGGACATCCTCGTCGAGGACGGTTGAACCGTCGTTGTAGCTGTCATCAACTCGGGCCCGGTAGGACATGGTCCAGGTGTGATTGCCGGTTCCTGAGCCCGGGAGGTCCCCGAAGAACCACCAGAGTGTGGTGGTGCCGTCGCCGTTTACCACGGGCGTGAACTCGAGCACATCGGCGTCGGTGAACCCAGCAGGGCACGAACCAGAACAAGAGATTCCTTCGAAACTTTCGAAGGTCAGACCATCGGGAATCGTGTCGATGTACGCCAGGTCGAAGAACACCTGGTAGCGGTTGGCCGTGAAGCTGACCTCATAGTCGACGACATCGTTGACCGTTGCCGGGTTCGGCGTGGATGACTTCGATGGGGTCGGTGGAGGTGATGCGTTCACCACGGTGTTCTTGCCGCCGTCGGCCAGCGGAGCGTCGTAGTATTCCTTGACGGTCGTTGAAACCGTGTTGTCCCACACGAGAAGGTTGGTCTCGTCCTTCGGGACGATGATCGGCATCGTGATGACGATGGTTTCGCCGGGGGCGATGGAACTGAAGAACCACTCGAGCGATGTGGTCTGCGATCCGAGGCCGCCAACACACGACTCGGTGAATCCGGTTCCGCCAACGACGGTTACGGTGCCGCAGTCGTAGCCCCCATCGGGAAGCGGAGCGACAGGAGCGGAGGTCAACTCGTCGGTGAAGGTGATGTCCTCGACCGGCACGTCGAGGTCGTTGGTGAAGGTGATGGTGAAGTCATTGACGGTTTCGTCGGAGACGTAGTCATCGTCGGGGAGCTTCTCAAGCGCAACCGGGTTCGGCACTGGTGCAAGCATCCGGTACGTATCGGTCATAACTCCAGCGTCGTAGTCGCGGAGTGCGCTGAGCGACACGTTGTTTTCCATGAACCAGGTGTCGGAAGATGAAGTGTCTGGGTCACAGGCCAGGATCGAGGGATCGGGCACGGCGTCGTAGTGGATCCGGATCCAGTTCATCTTGTCGGATTCGCCGGCGGCGTAGTCCGAGTAGGTCGTGTGGGTGCCATAGCGGTCACGGGCGTCGAGGTAGCGGTACTCCCACGGCTGATCTTCGCCAGCGGTGTCGCGCTCGAACTCGAAGCTCATCGTGGGCCCGGCTTCATGCCACGCAGCGGTCGAGCAGGTACCTTCGGTCGTGTTGTCGATGACCGGGTCGGGAAGTGTGACAAGCCCGTAACCAGGCGTAACCCCGTTGTTCTCAGCCCATCCGTTGTTCGTATAGCCAAGGAACCAGTTTCCATCGACGATTTTTGCCGATCCGGGAACAAAGTCCCAGCCGTACGGAAGCTGATCCTCGATGTCGATGCTCTCGAGTCGCTCCATTCCGTCAATGCGAATGTCGATTGCCCAGGTGTAGGGCTGTGTTGGTTCGACGTCGAAGGCGTCAGCCCACGCACTATCTTCGTTCAAGGGACGGTCGACATACCCACGATTGCCGGTGGACACATCGAACACATCGCCGAAGTCGGTCCAACCGTTGAACGCGTACCAATGGAAACCGAGAGCAATGCCTCGCATGTGCTGGGGCCACGAGTAGGGGGTTATCGCCCGCGATGGCGGCTGCAGTAGATCGTTATAGGCGTCGGGCTGGTCCCGCATCCAGTAGTCGCCAGCGAACGGATCGCCATAGTCTTGCACGGCCGTCTGGTTTGTAGATGCTGGGTTGTAGCTGCGGCCGCAGTCGTTCTTGTAGATGAAAGGCCAGAGATTGTTGATGTCGCATTCATCGTCGTCGTTAAGGTAATCAGGAAACGGGCTGGCATCGACGGAAAGGTCTCGGTCGGCTGGATACGGAAACTTCGAGATATTGATGAATGGGTCGTGGAAGAACACCTCGTCGCGGACACGAATCTCTTCGCCGAGGGCGACGCCGCCCGGCTCATCGGCCCATGGTTGGAGTACGGCGTCATTGGTCCATGCGCCGCTGATCTCCCAGGTTCCGTTGGTGTTGTTTTGGCTGATTGCTGGCTGGTCGGTCCAACCGTCAACCCGCATCTGGTAGGTGAAGGTTTTGATCTGGCTGGCGCCAAGCGACGTTGACCACGACGCTGGGAAGGTATTGGGGACCGAGGTGAGCTCGGGATCGTTCACGAACTCGCCGGAGATATCGCAGCTGTACCGGACAACATCGGGATCGAGTGGATCTATCCGACCCGTACCGGCGCCATCGACGATTGGGTCGCGAAGGTCACCATTCGCGATATTCGTCGAGTAGCGGAAGCGGCCGTAATACGACCGGCCGCCGATGACGCAGTCGGTGAGCGGTGTGTCGGTGACCGAAACGTCGAAGGCATCAACTGGACTCTTGTTTTCGATCGTCAGCTCACACGTGATGTTCGCTGAACCGATTGGGGTCGGCACCGGGTTGGTACCGTTCGGGTCGTTGATTGCACCACAGTCTTTGTCCATGGTGAGCAATGGGTACGCAACGGTGACGTAGGTGTCGTCCGAGTCGAGCAGCGATGAACCGCTGAGGTTTCCCCACTGGGTGTTGTTGGTGGTTTGCCAATCGGTGTCGGTTCCGCCTTCCCACACTGCAAGCTCAGGGTTGCCGCCGCCCCAACTACGGAGCTGGACAAGGTTGGGGTGGTTGACTTGGCTGAGTTCCCACATCCAGTACCCGTCGACATCGTCGAAGAGCGGATCGGATGTGCCACCCGGGAAGGGGGTTGGGCCATGTTCGATGACTCGCTGGCGCTGCTCGGTGATCGTTGGCGCTTCGACGGTGTAGGTGAGCCGGACAACGCGGTCCTGGCCCTCAGGGTCGGGTTCGATGTCGCCCAGGTACCAGCCGATGGCACCGTTGGCATTGGTGTAATAGGGGTCGGCGGAAGAAAGTGGATTCGTCAACGTTTCCGCAACCGGCTGGGGCGTCATCGGAACAGCGTCGATGGCGTCTGCTGCGCCTGAGCAGCCGACCACACAGAAGTCTGAGACGTAATTGTCGAGAGTGAACTCGGCCGGTGTGTAGCCGTAATGGGCGTAGCTGAGTTCGCCAGCGGTGTTCGGATACGTGACCGGCGGAACCACGGGGAAGATAGCGGTATTGGAGTTCATGTTGCCGAGTTGCTGGTTGGAGTACGGCGCACCCTCCCAGTTGTTCACTCGGTTGATCTGGTCGTAGATGATCACGTCGGTGCCGGCGTAGCCAGAGGGGAACGTGACATCGATCGTGTAGGTGAAGAGCGAGCCGTAGGGGCCTTCCTTGTTGGAAACCCGCTTCTCGATATCGGGACGTCCGCCACCATCGGTGGTCACCACGCCGGTGTCCGATCGCGGCCCGAAGTCAGCGGTGTCCCAGGTGAAGCCGTTTACGACGAGTTCGAACGGATACGGAACCGGATCCTCGGAGACCACAGGTACTCGAATGATCCATCGGGTATCGGCATCACCATTGTTTGGGTCGCTGGTCAGACCTTGCGGAAGAGGCGGTGGTTCCCAGAGCAGGGTTGTGTCGCCGTTTGGCTGAGCAGTCGATGATGTGAAGTAGTCCTCGAGGTCGACGTCGCCGTCACCGTCGTTGTCGTCGGTCCACGTGGGAGGCACCACGTCCATCGTGGCGACTGCGTAGAGAGGATCCGTGACGAGAAGGTCGCCAGCGTAGATCAGGCCATCGGGCAGGTTGTCGATGAAGTCTCCCGACATCGGGTCTTCATCAGGCTGCTGGATGTACATGACGAATTCGGTGGCTTGACCCGGAAGAACCGAGACTCCGTCGTCGGCGTCTGGGGTCTTCCAAACTCGAGGCGGTGGCCCACCCGGGCAACCATGCCGATCCTTTTCAACGAGCTCAAAGTACTCGCTGACGTTCGAGCCGCGATCGGTGTTGCCATCGGCATCAGTGAAGCTGAGGTCGAACCAGAAACTGGCACCACCAGTACCGGTCTTGGTTACGTCAATCAGGAGGTCATACCAAGCGAGGAAGTCCTCTTCCTCGTCGTTCTCCGGGCTATGGGGGATTCCGGGAAGGCTGTCCCACACGAGGGTGTAGGTGTTCGGCTGCACTTCGTCGAGGATCTGGTCAGGCGCAGGGAACGGGGTGTAGTTGGTGTACGTAGCGTCGCCCCAACCTGGGCCGGTTCCCTGGACGCCGTTGAACACGTAGCTGTCCTGGATGGTGAGGGTGAAGACCGGGTTGAAACCAAAGCCAGCGTCGGGGTACCCATCACCATCGGTATCGACCTGCGGGAAGGGGGTCAGCGTGGTGTCGCCGTCGGCGTTACCGCTGACATCAACCTTGTCGCCGTTGCCGACCACAACTTGGAACTGCACATCGCTTCCGGCAGGGGCGCCAGGAATGATGTCGGCACCGCCAACGCACCACATGTCGATTTCAGGTTTCGGAGTGAAGGCAAAGAGACGGGTTGAGGCGAACCCGGTGGCGTACTGGTTGCCGCCCTCCCCTGCCGACTCGAAGTACTCGGTTGCCATCGCCGTGTTGCGAATGAACATCGGGTCAAAGTTCTGGGTGGAGAACTGGGCGAAGAAATCGTCGTTGTCGACGGTTGTGCCGTCGTAGGCAATAACGATCTGGCCGCCGAGGGCGGCTCCACTCGGACCGTCGACGTCACCAACAAGGGGGCCGTCGAACTCGCATTCAAGGTTCACACCACCGTTCGGACCAAACGGAACAAACAGACAGGTAAGGCCATCGCCATCGGCTGCAGCGGTCAGTGGCACGGCATCGACCGTGAGCACCAAGCTCGACTGATCGATCGTCGCAAACGGAATACCTTCTGGATTTGCGAGGTCGTCGCTGAAGTCGATATCGAACGCCGGGCCAGAACCGACGTTGGTGTATTTCACTTCGTAGCTGAACTCATCGCCAGCGTTGATCTCTTGAACCGGGTCTCCGTCGGCGTTGTAGGCCGTCTTCTCGATATCGAGACGTGGGGTGACGAGGTCGATCTCGGCCGGATCTTTCGGGTAGACCCGGTCATAGTCGTTCGAGCTTGGGAAAGTTGCGGGGAGTCCGGCCACGACGTTGCCGGAGCCGCCGGGTACCACGTTGGACCGGTTGAAGATCGGGAACGCTTGGTTGACCAACGGGTCGTTGAGTCCGTCGATGACTTCGGAGCCATCATCGAAGTTCGCTTCGACCTCGGCCCGGAACGTAAGGCGCATCACGATTGGTGTGGCTGAGCCGTCCGGTGGAACGTCGCCGATGAACCACGCGAGTTCGGTCTTGCCGTTCTGACCGGGTTGCGAACCGAGGTACGCACCGCCTTCAGAGACAGTGCCACAGGGTCCGGAGATACAGCTGACGGTCCAGCCGCCAGCAGACGGAACGGCGTTGGCAACGGGTTCGTTTGCCAAGGTCAAGCCGTCGGGCAGTTCGTCCAAGACCCACACGTCGAAGGTGTCGAGTGTGGTCGACGTTGGGATGGTGAGATCTATCGAGAAGTCGACCTGTTTGCCGGGCGCTCCTTCAATGGTTTCAACACCGGGATAGATGCCGACTTCGTCGACGGTCTTTGCCAGCGTGGGGCCTTCTTCGATCGGAATGAGGCTGTATTCGCCGTCGGCCTCATGAAGGCTTGGGTCAAAGGTGATGTTGTCGTTGGTGACCTGCACCGTGTTGAGACGGGTGAGGTCACCATCGGATGGGTCGAGCCCATTGTGCGAGAATGGAACCGTGATGCGGATCTCGGCGCCTGCCTGGAGCTGGCCGATCTCGAAGTCGAGTTGTTCGGTGTAGCCCGACAATACGGTGGTGCCAGAGGCAGTTGACTTGTCGGTGAAGGTGTCAGGGGTCTGACCAATCCACACGACGGTGGCGTCGCCAGGGTTGTACTCGAACGGGTCGGGCATCGGGTCATCGACGACAAGGCCACCGATCGGCACGGTCGAGGTGTTTTCGATGATGATCGTCCACGCGCCCTGGTTGTACTCATCAGGGTCGATGGTGCCGCTGTCGTCGCTATCGAAGGTCCAGTTGATGGTCGCGCCGGCATCGACGGCCGGGCCCTTTGTTACTTCGTACTGTGGTGCTTCGAGAACGAGCGGGGCGGGATCGGTGTCGGAGTATGCGGCACCGGTCGAGTCGGTGGCGTCGGAGAGGTCTTCCCAGGTGAGGTTGGCAGTGTTTTCGTAGGTGCCGGCCTCGATCGGGCCACAGACTTCGACGTCAGCGTCGAAGGTAACGGACGCTCCGGGAGCGAGCGGTGCATCCAAGGCGAAGACACCCGGTGCGGTTTCGGTCACGGCGCCCGCGGCTGCGGCGTTGAGGCCACCGGCAATCACACAGACATTGGCGGGAGGTACGTCAGTAACGATCGGGTTGTACGCAGTTACCGCACCCGTGTTCGTGACGGTGAAGGTGAACGGGAACTTGGTGCCGAGTGAGTTGGCCACTCCGGTTTCGACAACACCATCTGATGGGTCCTTGTCGATTGTGAGGACTGGATCCGGGATCGAAAGCGGGACGGTGTCGCCGGGGCTCTCGGTGTAAGCGGTTCCGAGCGTGTCGGCGTAGGTCGGGATGTTGATCTGGTTATCGAGGTCGCCGGTTTGGGTTGGCGACGCCGTGTATTCGATCGTGAAATCGCCAGCCGGAGCGACCGGACCGGCATAGGAGACGGTAAGGGTGGTGCCGTCCCAGGTGCAGTCGGGGGCGACACAAGCTGCGCCGGCAACGGTGACCGACGCTGGATCGATATCGATGCCAACGGGAACGTCGACGATGGTCAGGTCGACAGCGTCGCGGGAACCAACGTTGGTAATGATGGAGGTGTAGGTGGCGAGGTCGCCTTCTTCGAAGTCCCAGCCTTCACGGGCCTCGTCGGCGAAGACGCCGTCGCTGGTGGCAACCGTCTTATCGATCTGGAGAATCGGCCGGTCATAGATGATGTCGTCAGACGTACTGATACCACCGTCAAATGATGGTGGTGACGCTGTCGCTGGCGGGATAACGCCAAGCCGGTCGACGGTGTTCCATTGAACTTCAAGGTCGTTGGTGAAGCTGTCAAAGAACAGCACCTCGTCCTCGTTGAAGTACGCAGGGTCAAGCTGTACTTCGTAGACCAGTTCGATTTGGCGAGGATTGACGTCGGCGGGCAGCGCATTTGGGTACCAGCCAATGCCGGTACCGCCGCCCGAGGGGAAGACGGTCGGAGCGAGCGTGGTGATTGGGTCGGGACAGGTAGCGCCAGCGGGGGTACACGTAGCCGAGATGTAGTTGAGGAACTGCATGCCGTCGGGCAGCGTGTCGAGAATCGTGAAGTTGTAGTACTCGGAGTCGCCGGGGATATCGATCACGACGGTGTAATCGAACGGCAAGCCGACGCCGTAGCTTTCAAACTCCGCTTCCTTCGAAACCGTAGGGTCCGACGATGCAACGGTGACGGTTGCGTCGTCGGTGTCGGCCGGGTCGACGATGGTGTCGTCGGGGTCCGAGCCGGGCATGTAGGAAATGATGCCCTTGAGATCGTTGGTGAGCAGGGTGGCCGGAAGCACGCCGGTTGCGATCTGCATCTCTTCATCGATCGAGATCGTGTCGCCGGGGTTCATATCGCCGAGCGTGTAGGTAACCGTTCGAGCTGTTTCATCCCAAACGCCGCCGCCCGAGGTGGTACCACCATCGGCTACCGGGTTGCCACCACCATCGATAGCAATCAATCCATTCGGAACGTCGTCAACCAGCGACACATCGCGGGCTGGCGCAACCGTGAGCGAACCGGTGGCCTTGTCGACCAGTGGGACCGTCGCGGTGAACTCATACCGAGCGATGCCGCCCGCGACGTAGGCGTTCGATGCGGGGGTGGTCTTGCTGATTTCGAGTTCAGGGATTACCGCGGCAACCGCGGTGCGGACCCGATCGGTGTCACGGTTCGATGGACCGGTGGATGTCGTTGCGAAACACTCGCTGCCGTCCTCCACTGCGCCCCAGGTTGCGCCAACTGGAAGCTGAGCGGTGAAGGTCATTGCGAAGATCTCGCCGCCAGCGGGAACTGTGTAACTCGGGTCGCCGTCGCCGTCTTGGTCGGCCAGCATCTGGGCTTCATCGCCGGGGAAGAGCACTCGCCATGTGGTCTGTCCGGCCACTGCGGTGTCGGTGACCAAAGCGAAGCTCGATGGATCAGACGTGGGTCCAGCAACGAGTGTTTGGCTCACGCCATCGGCAACCGGATCGGCGGACGAGCCGGGGGCGATACGAAAGTCGATGGACGCTGGATCGAGGACCAGGTTAGAGGGAAGAGAGATCAGCTCGAGATAGCTGGCGTAGTAGGTCGAACCGTCAGGACGGGTGAGGATGTCTTGGTAGATCGTTCCCTCGCTATAGGGAACCGACAACACGAACTGCACTTGCTCGCCGGGTACGAGGCCTTGAACGCCGGATTGGATAGACGACGTCGGCGTCAAAAGGGGTTGCACCTCGCAGCTAAGAACGAGATCGGCCGTCGCGTCATTGGTGTCGGCGAATACCGGCATGATCGTCAAGGACGCGGCGATCAGCAGCACTCCCAGTGTCGCTATCGCTACTTCAAATAATTCGATTCGCGACCGCAACCGTCTGTTATGCATAACGACCCGTCGGCACAAGTTCAGCCGAAAAGACCGGAACACTGTTCGCGATGCGAGGCCAGATACTGCGAAGGACCTAGTGAAGTCCTCGAAGTCTGCTGCTAGGCAGAGGGCTTTGGTCCCGTGTAGTTCGCCGACGGTCTGATGATCTTGTTGTTGGCTGCCTGCTCGAGGATGTGAGCTGTCCACCCCATCACACGACTCACCGTGAACGTTGGCGTGAACAACTCTGGGCTGAGTCCCGCCAGCAACATGACCAGTCCGGCGTAGTACTCGACATTGGTCACGATGGTTGCCTCGGGCTTGTGCGCTCGCAGCACCGTCAGAATTCGACCCTCGATCTCGATTGCTCGGTCGACGATGTCACCGCCAAAGGACTCGGCGGATTCCCGCATCAGCAACGAACGCGGGTCGTCGGCCCGGTACACCGCGTGACCGAAACCCATGATTTTTTGTCCGGCCTGCAGGCGGCCGGTCACCCACTGTTCGGTGTTGGCCGGATCCCCAATATCATCGATCATCTCAATCGCTCGGCTGGGTGCACCGCCGTGAAGCGGGCCCGATAACGCTCCGACACCTCCGACGAGAGCGGCCGCCACATCGGCGCCGCTGCTCGTGATCACGCGTGTAGCGAAGGTCGAGTTGTTAAAGCCGTGGTCGATGGTCGCAATGAGGTACCGCTCAATCGCACGGACCGCCGTGGCCGATGGCCGAGCACCGGTAAGCCGGTACAGCCAGTTGGCGGCGTAACCGAGCGTTGGGTCGCTAGCGACCGGCTCGAGCCCTTGCCGGCAACGGTGCACGGCGGCGAGAAGCCCCGGCACTGCTGCTGCAGCCCGCACGGCGTCGCTGCGCCTCTGCGCAGCATCGATGTCGACGGTCGGCCGAAAGCCCCCGACCAGCGGAAGGAGGCTGGTAAGCGCAGCATGAGGAGCAGCCTCGGTGCCTGCCACAATTCGCACCATGTCGATCAGACCCGCGTCGGCATCGAGCTGGCCGGCTATCTCGGCCCGAAAGGTGGCGAGTTCGGCTTCGCTCGGCAGATGTCCGTCGAGAAGCAGAAACCACGCTTCTTCGAGCGAGTGCTCACGGGCGATGCTGGTCGCGTTGAATTCGCGATAGTGAAAATATCCCTCGCCTCCCCGCACCGAACCAATGGTGGTGTCGGCCACCTGCACGCCTTTAAGGCCGGGCGGAATTGGCGGATAGTTGCGTGGTTCGGTCGGTGCAGTGGTCACGCCTTTCAACGTGCCATGCAGTCGGTACATTGACAACATTGATTTTGGCAACATTGATCTGGGCAATATTGATTTCGGCAATATTGATTTCGGCACTATTGATTTACGCAACAGTGAGGTAATCAACAGTGCGAACTACTTGTTCTGGGAGGATGCTGTAACCATGACCGAGTTCATCGATGCCGACGAGGCCGCCGGGCGCCTCGGCATCAAAAAGGCCACGTTGTATGCGTATGTCAGCCGAGGTCAGCTCACCCGACAAAAAGCGGTCGACGGTCGCCACTCGCTCTTCGACTCCGATGAAGTAGATGCGCTGAGCCGGGGACGCCGTCGGCCGCTTCGGGGCGAGCTGGGAATCGCGATCGAATCAGGCATTACTCGGGTGCACCTCGACCACTTTGGGTTCCGTGGTCAGGCGATCGACACGCTGGTCGACCGCCCATTCACCGAGGTGGCGATGCATATATGGGCGCTCGACGGCCCCTCCCGGTTGCCCGCCGTTCCGCCAGCGCTCAGCGAACAAGTGGCGGCAGTTCGCGACGGATTCGCCGCCGATGCGTTCTTTATCGACCGGCTACGGGCCGCCGTACCCCTCGCCGCATCGAGCGACCCGTTCAGGTCTGACCTCAGCAAACCGGCTGTCGTGGGGGCCGGCCAACTCATCATTGCGACAATGCTCGCATCGTTGCCACCTCAGCGGTCGGCGAAGAAGACTGCCGATGTGGCCGAGCAACTCTGGGTTCGGCTGTCGCCCCGCAAACCCCGAGAGGCCGACATCGCGGCGCTCAACACGGCTCTTGTTGTTCTCATCGATCACGGTTTGGCCACGTCGACCTTCGCTGCCCGCGTCGCAGCGTCGGTGCGCGGCGACGCGTACTCGGTGGTGGTAGCGGGCTTGGGAGCAGTAGGCGGCGTGCTTCATGGGGCGGCCAGCAGCCAGGTTCACCGGTTGTTTCAGCGTGCCAACGAACTCGGATCGGGCACCTCTGCGGTCGGCGAGATTCTGCGACGCGGCGAGCTGGTTCCCGGATTTGGACACGCGGTTTACAAAGCCGGCGACCCCAGGTTCACGCTGCTTGACAACCGCGTTCGAAAGGCCTTCGGCTCTGACCCTCGGTTCGCGCACATCGGCGAGATACACGCCGCCGTAGCAACCCGGTCCAGAGTGCTTCCCAATATCGACTTCGCACTTGGTGCATTGACGTACTTGTCGGACATGCCGGCCGACGCAGGCGAGGCAATCTTTGCCCTAAGCCGAACGGCAGGCTGGCTAGCCCACGCGCTCGAGGAATACGACGAAGAACCCATGCGATTTCGACCCCAAGCCCGCTACGTCGGCCCGGTCGAGCTCGACACATAGCCTCCTAGACGGCAGTTGCGACGATAGAAGTGCCGGCTACGAACCGGCTGCAGGCGTCGACATCGGAAGGTACGGAAGAGAAAGTCGCACCGTCGTCCCGAGCCCTAAGCCTCGCGAAGAAGCGGTGATTGATCCACCGTGGGCTCCAACGATGGCCTTCGCTATCGCTAGTCCGACCCCGGTCCCGTCGGCGTAGGTGCGATCGACTCGGTAAAAGCGCTCGAAGATACGTTGCGTGTCCTCGGCTTGCAAACCTCTGCCTTCATCGCTGACCGAAACGACAGCCAACGTCTCGTGCGGTTCTAAGGTAAGCGTTATCTGGCCGTGCTCGCTGTACTGAATCGCGTTGCCTACAACATTGACGATGACCTGCGTCAGGCGGTCACGGTGGCCCCGCACCCACAACACGTCGCCCATCTCTTCGAAACGAATGTTGAGACCCTTTGCTGTGGCCTGTGGCTCGAGCTGAGCCGCGACTTGTCTGACCAACGTCGCGAAGTCAAGCTGCTCGAAGTGCGTGTCGGCGGCGGCCTCGCTGGAGGCGGAAAGCTCCGACAGGTCGCGTGCTAACCGTCCGAGTCGCGCCGCTTCTCCGCTGATCCGAGCGAACGTCTCATCGTCTGCAGCGGTCACCCCATCCATGAGCCCCTCCATCGACGCCTGGATTGTTGCGAGCGGGTTGCGCAACTCGTGCGCGACATCGCCGATCAGTTCGAGTCGACGTCTCTCGGTCTGCTCAAGCACCTCGGCAAGAACATTGACCGAATCTCCAAGCTGATCAAGTTCCTCGATAGTGCTCGGCGCAACTCGCGTTTCGTAGTTGCCGTCGGCCAGACGTTCGGCTGCTGAGCGAACGGCGTCGAGCGGTTCGGTCACCCGCCGGGTCACAATCCACGACACTAGTGCCGATGCGATCAGCGCGGCCAGTCCCAGCACCAGGAACGCCACAAAGCGGCCGCTTCGCCCACGCTGCGAGGGGTCATCGAAGACCGAGATCAGACCCAGAACAACTACCGCGCCGACGACGGCAAGAAGAAGGGCAATGACCATCACTGCAAGATGCGACCGAAACAGGCTCTGGCGTAACGTCTTCACGTGCTACCACCAGCGGGCGCAGAGAATTTGTAACCGACGCCACGGATCGTCGAGATAAACCTCGGCTCTGAAGCGGAGTCGCCGATGGCCTTTCGCAAGTTGCCGACATGAACGTCGACAATTCGTGCCTCGCCGAAGAAGTCGTCACCCCACACCCGGTCGATCAATTGGTGACGGGCAAACACCCGACCAGGGCTCTCGGCCATCGTGAGCAACAAGTTGAACTGCAGCGCCGACAGCTCGACCACCTCGCCGTCAACCTCGACAATGTGCTGGTCGGGATACACCGTCATTCCCGCGAAAAGCAGAGGTTGCGCGACGTGGTCAGCGGTGACGGGTCGAGACCTGCGCAACACCGCTTTCACTCGAGCGACCAGCTCTCGCGGCGAGAACGGCTTCGTGACATAGTCATCGGCGCCGACGGAGAGGCCGATGAGTCGATCGGTTTCTTCGGCCGCGGCTGTAAGCAAGATCACATACGTTTGTGACTTTGCTCGCAGCTCGCGCAAAGCGTCGATGCCGTTAAGGCCTGGCATACGTACATCGAGGACAATCAAGTCGATGTCGGGCTTCCGATCGACCCGCGCCACCAGCTCGTTTCCACTGACCAGCTGTTCGACATCGAATCCCTCGTCACGCAGGTATGACGACACGAGTTCGCGAATGGGTTCTTCGTCGTCGACTACAACAATGCGCTGACTCATAAGAAAATCCTAGGGGGTATGGTGCCGGCCACCGGCGGCGGGAGCCAGTGGCCGGCAGGATAACGACCGACTAGCTCTCGTCTTCGGGTGGCGAGTCGTCGACCGGCTTTCGCACGGGCGGTGCCATGGTCGCAGGAGCCGGCGGAATGTTTTTGTCGGCTCGCAGTACCCCTCGGCGGTGTTCGAATTCGGCTTGGTCGATCTCACCGCTGACGAATCGCCGCTGAAGGTGTTCCATCGGACTCGCTCCACCATGTCTGCCGCCTTCGCGATGCGCTTTCCGACGAATCAAAAAGAGCCCGAAGAGGCCGAGGATAAGGAGAAACAAGAACGGACCAGGACGGCCGCCGGAACGACCGCCATGTGATGCAATTTCGGTTGCTGCTAACAGCATGCAATTTCCTTTCACCAGCTCTACGCCGGTTGGTATTGGGGGATGTCTCTCAGTAGAGCAACCCAACATCAACGCTTTGACGCGACAAACATCAAGCTTCGGTAAAGGGTCGAAACGTGGCCACACAGCGGCTTGCTCCTGCCCAACAATTCGGAAACTGATGGTCAAAACCGGACTACTTGAGGTCCAGGAACGACAGACCGCCACGAAAAGTTTGAGTGCACAGACCCGGTGAGCTAGGCATGGCTGACAACGGCGGGGAAAAGGGGCATCATGTCGAGTGCAGGGTCGCGAAAGGTAGAGACCGAGACACCGAGCAGCGGCGCTACGAGCGAGCATGTCGCCAGCCTTGTCGGCGCATCAAAGGTCTTCGGCGAAGGCGACGCGGTGGTCAGAGCACTCGACGACGTGACAATCGGCTTTCGTCGTGGCCAGTTCACCGCGGTTATGGGCCCCTCGGGGTCGGGCAAGTCGACCTTGATGTACTGCCAATCGGGCCTTGACCGTTTGAGTTCGGGCCAAGCGTTCGTTGGCGACGTCGATGTCTCAACGCTGTCGGACCAAGAGTTGTCGGTCCTTCGACGATCAAAGTTGGGCTTTATCTTCCAATCGTTTCACCTCGTCCCAGCCCTGAGTGCCCACGAGAACATCACCCTCCCGGTCGATCTCGATTCGGGGGCCGAGGTCGACGAAGATTTTCTGGCCGAATTGGCCGAGGTGCTCGGCATTGCGAATCGCTTGGAGAATCGCCCGAGTCAACTTTCGGGCGGTCAACGCCAGCGAGTCGCTGTTGCGAGGGCGATGATTCCCCGCCCTGATGTGATCTTCGCCGACGAACCTACAGGTGCGCTCGATTCGAAGACGTCCGGCGAACTCTTGACCTACCTGCGCCAAGCGGTCGACGAGTTGGGCCAGACCATTGTCATGGTGACACACGACGCTGTCGCTGCCAGCCATTGTGATCGAGTGGTGTACGTCCAGGACGGCCGCCTAGTCGGCGAGGCGCAACAGCCGACTGTCGACGACGTGCTCAACAAAATCCGCGAGTTGAGCTGAGTTGATCCGCCGCACCTTCAAGCTCGCATGGTTCAAACGCAGTCGGTACTCGTTGACCATTATCGCCATCGCACTGTCGGTAGCGTTTATCGTGTCGACGTTGCTGCTCACCACGTCGATCGCCGATGTCGGCCAGCCGTTGAACGACGCGTACGAAGGTGTCGACGTCGTGGTGCAGGGTCCGTCGATCACGGCCGGCGATGGACCGGTCGCTGGCATCAAGGCACCGGTCGCTCCGAGCGTCGTTGATGCGCTGACAAACGCAGGCTTCGAGGCCGTCGGCTTCACGTCGTCGTACGCCCAGATCCTTGATCCGGGAGGCAACGCCGCCGGTCAGGACCAAGCCTCGTCGAACGTAGCCGAGCCGTGGCTCGGCGATTCGCCGCTCAACGGCTATGAAATCTCGACCGGCGCGGCTCCGGCAGGCCCCGGCGAGGCAGCGATCGATTCGACCACAGCTGATGCTGCAGGACTCGAAATCGGCTCGATCATTCGCTACGTCACCGACAACGGGTTACAAGAGGCCGAATTGGTCGGCATCGCGACGTTCGGCGGAGCCGACAACGATCCGTACACATCGACGCTGCTCCTCGACCAAGATGACCCCGTCTTCGTCCCCACCCAAGGCTTTTCGTACGTCCTGGTCGCCGACGGGACCGAAACCGCGACGGTCGAAGGCATTGCTGAACTTACCCCCAACGCCGAAGTCCTTTCGGGGTCGGATTGGATCGCGGAACAAATCGACCTGCTCAACAGCTTCACTGGCTTCTTCAGCACCTTCCTCACGGTTTTTGCGGTCATCGCTGTGGTGGTCGGCATGGTCATCGTCACCAACACCTTCACCGTTTCGCTGGCGCAGCGCACCGAGGAGCTTGCGCTCCTTCGTTTGGTTGGCACCACCCGACGACAGCTGATGGCTCAGGTGGTACTCGAAGCACTATTTCTCGGCCTCGCCGGAACCGCGGTCGGCGTGGTGGTCGGCCTCCTCGGGGTCAACGTCTTGGGCTGGTTCCTCGACATTTTGGGTCTGAGCATCGAGCGATCGAACGCGATCTCGACCATCGCTATCGCCATCGGCGTGTTGGTTGGCGTCGGCGTCACGGTGGTGGCTGCGGTTTGGCCGGCCTGGAAAGCCACAGAAGTAGCACCAATCGAAGCACTCAGGTCAGCCGAATTGGAGCCTCCTTCAGCGAGCCGAAAACGCCTCATGGCCGGGGCGGCCGCTCTGGCGATCGGTGCAGCGTGTCTCGTCTATGGCATGGTTCAGACCGACATCTTGGTGACGGGCATCGGCATCGGTGGCGCGTTCCTCGCGCTCTACCTCGGGGCCGACACCATGATCCGGATCGCGGCTCGTCTCGTCCGTCCCTTGCTCGCCCGGGCTGGCCCCACCGGCACGGTGGCCAGCAGAAACCTCGAGCGAAATGCTGGCCGGACCTCGGCTGCTGCAAGTGCTCTGATGATCGGCGTCAGCCTCATCGGCTTCTTTACCTTGATGGCGGCGACCATCGGCCAGTTCATCGCTGGCGACTCGGCCGATGCTCTACGGGTCGACTACGTCGTGCAAGGCATTGGGAGCCAACCAGAACCCGCCCTCAATGACCAAACCTTGTCCGCTCTGCGATCCTCTGACGGCGTCGACGAAGTTGTGCCGCTCTATCTCACGTCGGTTACTTCTACCAATGCCCTCGAGGTCGAACGAGTTGGGCCGGGCGGCGGATCGCTTGGCGTCGCCGTCACCGAAGTCGAGGCGCTTCGCGCTGCGTACGACTTCACGGTGAACGACGGCTCGCTCGACGACGTGGCTGGCACGTTGGTGGTGGTTGATCAGGCTCTGTCCGACAGCATGACGCTCGCGGTCGGAGACACGCTCGAGGTCACTGCCATCGCCGGTTCGATCGAGCTTGAGGTCGCGGCCATTGTGGAGACGACGTTGCCTGGCGCCCCGCAGCCAGCGATCATCGGCAGCCTGGATCTCGGCACCGCCCTGGGATACAACTCGCCAGCGACTGTGGCCTACATCCTCGGCGATGCCGATGAGGCCGCATTGACCCAGGCAGTTGGTTTGCCAACTATTGATGTCTTGACGCTCGACGACTACATCAGCAGTCTGAGCTCAAATCTCGACACCATTTTGGCGTTGGTCTACGCACTACTCGCTGTGGCGGTCATCATCGCCCTGGTCGGCATCGCGAACACGGTGTCGTTGGCTATCTCTGAACGGTTGGGAGAGATTGCGGCAATCCGCGCCGCAGGGGCATCGAGTCGGCAGATCTTTTGGTCGCTGATCTCTGAGTTCACCATCTTGGCCTTGGTCGGGGTTGTCTCGGGCCTCGGTTTGGCTTGGGTCGCGGCAACGGCATTCTTTCGGGCGTTGTCAGAGGGTCAGATCAACTCTGCACAGACCGACATTGCAACCGGTCTCCTCATTATCGTCGCGGGTCTGCTTGGCGGGGCGGCGGCGAGTTGGCTGCCAGCGCGCAACGCCTCGAAGGCCGACATCCTCGATGTCTTGCGAGCAGACTGAACGACCAGCCTGTCACTGCGACTCCGCCGGGATTAGCTGGCGTGGCATACCAACGGCGTTGCGAAGCACGATGCGGGTCTGGGTTGATCGCACGCCCAGACCCTCCTTCAAATACGTGATGACCCGTTCCAAGTCGGCAATGGCGGTGCACTGCACCCGCAGCTGGTAGTCGTAGGTTCCGGTGAGGTGCACGGCGTCGACAATCTCGGCCACGCCGGCGATCTCCTCATCGATGGTGGCAAATCCGGCGCCGGGTTCGAGTTGGACATCGATGAGGGCGTCGATGGTGGCGCCAGCAGCCACGGCATCGATCTGCACGGTGTATCCCTTGATGACACCTGCCGTCTCAAGTTTGCGCAGCCGGTCGCCCGTGGCCGAGGCACCGAGCCCTATTCGTTCGGCCAACACTTTCACCGACAGACGACCATCGACAACCAGTGCACCGAGAATATCACGGTCGATTCTATCCATAGCCGTATATTACACGTATATCAAACAATGTAGGACCGCATTTCCGTGCCACATGCGGAGCATTACCGTTCATAGTGAGTCTATGATTCTTGCTCTTGGCTTCCTCACCGGCCTCGCCCTTGTCGCCCCGGTCGGTCCCATCTCCTTGGCGCTGATCGGTATCGGCACGACCAACGGTCGTCGACCAGCCGCATCGGCAGCGAGCGGCGTCATTGCGGCCGACGTGCTGATCGTCGTCGCGATGTTGGTCGGCGCAAGTGCACTCCTGACGCTTCCCGACAACATCGTCGCGGCAGTTCGCATCGTGCTCGGCACAAGCCTCATCGCGGTTGGCGTTGGTCTTGTCGCAAAGGCTCGCACCGCGTTGGCGGTGGTGAGCACGATCCGCCGACCAGGCCGCACCCTCTTTGCCGCAACGCTCGCCAACCCGTCGACCATTGCGGTATGGGCCGGTCTTGCCACGACAGCGCTTCCAAGCGACCGGGTCGAACAGCTGATCTTTGGTGCCGGACTCATCGCCGCCACCACCATGTGGCACTACGGCGTCGCCGGAGCCAGCGCGGCACTTGGCCAACGGATCAACGATTCGATGCTCGTAAAGCTGAGCACCGCTGCCGGGTTCTTTGTGATCGCGTTGGGGGCAACTGCGCTGCTCAGCGCGTAACCGGGACAACTGGTCAGCTGGTCAGCTGGTCAGCTGGTCAGCTGAACGCTCGCAAAATGTCGAGTGCTGCGGCGGTGGGCGTTGTTTGCGACGCCAGCACCTTTGCTTCTAAGCCCGGCAGCAACGCCTTCACCGCAGCGTTGGCCCGTAGCGACGTGACCAACTGTTCGTCGACCAGTGCCCACATCCACGCCAGTTGCTGCAGCTGACGACGCTCGGCCAGCTCGCCAGACTCGGTAAGTAGTTTGTGGTGTAGTTCGATCTGTTCCCAGAGGGTATCGAGACCATTGTTCGAAAGACCGCTACAGGTCAGCACCGGCGGGGTCCAGTTGATCGACGCTGGATGGGTAAGACGCAAGGCGGCTTGATAGTCGCGCGCCGCAAGGCGGGCCTTTTGTTCGTTGTCGCCGTCGGCCTTATTGACCGCAATCATGTCGGCGAGTTCGAGCACACCCTTCTTAATGCCCTGCAACTCGTCGCCAGCACCCGCCAGCATCAACACGCAGAAGAAGTCGACCATCTCGGCGACCAGGGTTTCGCTCTGGCCAACCCCGACAGTTTCGACGAGCACGACATCGAATCCGGCTGCCTCAACAACCACGATCGACTCGCGGGTCGATCTCGCGACGCCGCCGAGAGCCCCCGACGACGGCGATGGGCGGATAAAGGCCGAAGCGTCGATAGCCAGATTCGGCATGCGGGTTTTGTCACCCATGATGCTGCCGCCGGTGCGGGTGCTTGTTGGGTCGACGGCAAGTACAGCGACCCGGTGACCAGCGCCGGTTAGGTTCGTACCAAGCGCCTCGATGAAGGTACTCTTCCCAACGCCCGGCACGCCGGTGATTCCTACACGGTGCGCGTTGCCACTGTGGGGCAAGAGCCGGCCCAGTAGATCTTGGGCGTGCAGGAGGTGGTCGGGATGGCTGCTCTCGACCAGCGTGATCGCTCGTCCAAGCGCAGTACGGTTCCCGGCAAGAACACCTTCGACGAGTTCGTCGAGATCGGGGAGTTTCATCGGTGGCTCAGCTGAGCTGGTCGAGCAGCTCGCCGGCTGCATCGGCGATGATGGTTCCCGGCGGGAATATTGCTGCGGCGCCAGCGGCGCGCAGTTCGTCGAAGTCCTGCGGCGGAATGACACCGCCGACGACGACCAAAATGTCGCTGCGGTCAAGCGCCGCGAGTTCTGCCTTGAGTTCGGGCACCAAGGTGAGGTGTCCGGCGGCGAGCGAGCTGGCTCCCACAATGTGCACGTCGTTCTCGACCGCTTGGCGAGCAACTTCGGCAGGTGTTTGAAACAGCGGGCCGATGTCGACATCGAAGCCGAGGTCGGCGAACGCGGTCGCAATGACCTTTTGTCCACGATCGTGCCCGTCTTGTCCCATCTTGGCGACAAGGATTCGGGGTCGACGGCCGTTTGCTCGGTCGAACGCTGCGACCTGTTCGCGGACCTTCGAGATGTTGTCGGATTCGCCCACTTCGCTGCTGTACACCCCTGAAATCGTTCGGGTCGTCGCTACGTGCCGGCCATAGACCTTCTCGAGCGCATCGCTGATCTCTCCGACGGTAGCTCTTGCGCGGGCTGCGTCGATGGCAAGCGCCAACAGGTTTGCTCCCTCCTTGTTCCCCCGATCGATGTGTCCCCGATCGGCGGCGTTGGTGAGCGCCTCGAGCGCCGAGGCGACGTCGTCGCTGTTGCGTTCGGCTCGCAACCGCTCGAGCTTGGCTATCTGGTCGGCCCGAACCTCGGCGTTCTCAACCTTGAGAACATCGATGTCTTCGTTTTCGTCGAGTAGATATTTGTTGACCCCGACTACGGGTTGGCGGCCGGAGTCGATGCGAGCCTGGGTGCGAGCCGCAGCTTCTTCGATGCGCAGTTTCGGAATGCCTGCATCGATTGCTTCGGCCATGCCGCCGGTGGCTTCGACTTCTTGAATATGGCCCCAAGCCCGGTTGGCGAGCTCGTAGGTGAGACGCTCGACGTAGTAGCTCCCGCCCCACGGGTCGACCACGTTGGTCGTGCCACTTTCTTGTTGAAGAAACAGCTGGGTGTTGCGTGAGATGCGGGCACTGAAGTCGGTGGGCAGCGCAAGCGCCTCGTCGAAACTATTGGTGTGCAGCGACTGCGTATGGCCCTGGGTTGCTGCCATGGCCTCAACGCAGGTGCGTGCGACATTGTTGTACACATCTTGGGCGGTGAGGCTCCAGCCTGATGTCTGGCAGTGGGTGCGCAACGAGGTCGACTTGGGGTTCTTGGGGTCAAACTCGTTGACCAACTTGGCCCAAAGAAGTCGGCCGGCTCGCATCTTGGCGACCTCCATGAAGAAGTTCATGCCAATCGCCCAGAAGAAGCTCAGGCGAGGAGCAAACGCATCGATGTCGAGCCCTGCCTCGCGGCCGGCGCGGATGTACTCGACCCCATCAGCGAGCGTGTACGCCAGTTCGAGATCGGCGGTCGCTCCAGCCTCCTGCATGTGGTAACCCGAAATCGAGATCGAGTTGAACCTCGGCATGTGCACCGAGGTGTGAGCGAAGATGTCGCTGATGATCCGCATCGATGGCGCCGGCGGATAGATGTAGGTGTTGCGCACCATGAACTCTTTGAGAATGTCGTTCTGAATGGTGCCCGAAAGGTCAGCTTGAGAGACACCTTGCTCTTCTGCTGCCACCACAAAGAGGGCCATGATCGGCAAGACGGCGCCGTTCATGGTCATCGAGACCGACATCTTGTCGAGCGGGATGCCGTCGAACAGTTGCCGCATGTCGAGGATCGAATCGATGGCTACGCCGGCCATCCCGACATCGCCTGCGACGCGTGGATGGTCGCTGTCGTAACCACGATGGGTCGCCAAGTCGAATGCTACCGAGAGGCCCTTCTGACCCGACTGGAGGTTGCGTCGGTAGAACGCATTCGACGCTTCGGCGGTGCTGAAACCGGCGTACTGACGAATGGTCCAGGGCTGGTTGACGTACATCGTGGGGTACGGCCCGCGAAGGTACGGGGCAACCCCTGGTCGGGTGTTGAGGAAGTCGAGGCCATCGGTGTCAGCAGCGGTGTACAACGGGTTGACACCGATGCCTTCGGGGGTGTCCCACACCAGTGCGTCGGTGGACTTGCCCGTCTCTGCCTCGACCCGTGCGGCCCACCCGTCGAGATCGGCCGGAGTCGCTGCCGGGTCGGTCGCTGGTTCTTCGAGATTGACGGTGGTGAAGTCGGGAATTCCGCTTGAAGAGCTCATGCTGGGCCTCCGAGGCCGAGAAGTTCGTGCGTGTTCTGCAGGGCGGCGAGCACGTCGACCCCGATGTGGATAAACGAATCGATGCCGGCTGCTCTGAAGGCCGTTTCGTTGTCGCCTGGTCGGCCGGCGAGAGCTACCCGTTCGGCACCCGCTGCTACCAACGCTTCAGCAGTCGGCCCCGCCAAGTCTGCGTAGAGCGCGTCGCTCGAGCAAATCACGGCGATGCGGGCGCCGCTTGCCGCGAATCCTTCGGCAGCCTCTGCGGGCGTCTCGAACCCGTCGTTGCCGGGGGCTGCGATGCCGCCGACTTCGAAAAAGTTCTGTGCGTAGGTGGCCCGAGCGGTGTGTGCCGCAACCGGCCCCATGTTCGCCAGAAAGACGGTCGGCCGAGGATTCGCAGCGTCTGCAGCGTCGCGCAAGGTTTCGAACGGCTCGGCGATGCGACGCACTGGCAACCCGGCGTCGTGCGAGGCCGTGGTCCACCGTTCGCGTTGGAGTTGTTCTTCATCGATATTGGGGAACTCGGTTACACCGGTAACGCCCTGTTTGCGGGTAGCCACTTGGGCCGCGCGTTGGTCGGCGACGGTCGCGATCTGGTCGGCGACGAGGCCTGAGGTAACCGCAGCAGCCATGCCACCCGCTGCCTCGATTGCCTGAAACAACGACCAAGCTTTCGTCGAAAGGTCGTCGGTCAGTTTTTCGACGAACCATGACCCGCCAGCCGGATCGACGACTCGGGCCAGATTGGACTCTTCAAGAAGGAGCAGCTGGGTATTGCGGGCGATACGCCGGGCAAACTCATCGCTCACGCCGATGGCTGCATCAAAGGGCTGTGTCGTGATGGCTTGGGCCCCACCGATTGCCGCGGCGAAGCTCGCGATGGTCGCTCGCAGCAGGTTGACCCATGGGTCGCGGGTTGTGAGCATCGATGTGCCGGTAACCGCATGCTGTTGCTGACCGCACGCTTCGGGCGAGGCGCCAGAAGCTTCGGCGACTCGGGCCCAACACTTACGAGCGGCCCGAAGCTTGCCAATACCGGCAAATTGGTCGGCGCCGAGCGAGTAGGTGAACGTTATGGTCGAGCACGACCGGTCGATGTCGACGCCTTCGCTGTCGAGCGCTCGCAGGTACGCAACTGCTGTAGCTAGCGAGTAGGCAATCTCTTGTGCATCGGAAGCGCCGGCGTCGGCGTACACCGAGGAGTCGACACAAAGCGCGGACACGTTCGGGTAGGGCTCGCCAAGCTGCATCGCCGCTACAACGTCGTCGACGGCCGGCACAGAACCGGTGCGCGAAGCTACCGCCAAGGGGTCGATGCCGAGTCCGCCGAGGCAGCTCGACGGGGCGATGCCGTTCGCCGACCAGAGTTCGACAAGATCGCGGGCTCCGCGAAGGCTGGCCACCGACGGACGAAGGTGTACGCCAGCGAGATCGAGGAAGACGCTTTCGAGTAACGACGAGAGGTCGCCGCTTGTCTCGACGCCGAGGCGGTCGAGGTCGAGCAGCAACGACGTTGCGCCGCGCTCGAGATCGTTGAGCACCGAGGTGTTGGCCCGGGCTAGATCGGGATCGTTGTGCAGTTGGCGAATATCCCAGCTCAGGTGGGTGCGTCCGACTGCTGTCGAACCGCGGGTAAATGGCGCCTCGCCGGGAAGGCCCGAACCGTCCACTGTTCCTGGGTCGACGTACAACGGCGAGATGTCGATGCCGTCGAGCGTTCGAGAGGTGAGCTTCTCAAGGGACCCACCTTTGAGCGCCTTGGTGGCCAATTCGATCCATGCATCGTGATCAGGCGTCGGAAATTCCGAACCAAGGGCAAGGGCTGAAGGGTCGCTGCTGCTCATTTCCTCGATCGTAGCGACCCGAGGCCTCCGGGAAAGACTTGCCACGGCACAGGACGTGCATTTTGCCGGCTGGTCGCGTAGACATTGCGACATGAAGATCGCAACATTTGTCAACTACGCCGACGACCCGATCGAGGTCGCCAAGTACATCCAGAACCTTGAAAGCGCCGGGGTCGATATGGCCTGGGTGCCCGAGGCTTATGGCTTCGATGCCGTCAGTCTGCTTGGTTACCTGGCCGCAAAGACCGAGACCATCACGCTTGGTTCTGCGATTCTCAACGTGTTTAGCCGCACGCCAGCTGCAATGGCCCAAACAGCAGCCGGCCTCGATGCACTCAGTGGCGGTCGTTTCGAACTCGGCCTCGGAGCCTCGGGCCCCCAGGTCATCGAAGGCTTCCATGGCATGCCGTACAAGATGCCGCTCACCCGGGTCCGAGAGACTATCGAGGTCTGCCGCATGGCTTGGAGGCGCGAGAAACTCGAATACGAAGGAAAGGTCTACACCCTTCCGTTGCCGTCCGATCAGGGCACGGGTCTCGGCAAGCCACTCAAGATCATCAACCACATGCATCGCCCCGACATCCCGGTGCACGTCGCTGGGCTCGGCCCAAAGAGCGTCGAGATGACCGCCGAACTCTGCGATGGTTGGCTGCCGTTCATGTTCCTCCCCGATCGCTCCGACCGGGTATGGGGCGACGATCTTGAGCGAGGTCTTGCCAAGCGCGACAGTTCGCTTGGCACCCTCGAGATTGCCGCTGGCGGACTGCTGTCGATTGGCGACGACAACACCAAGTACCGCGAGTACGCCCGTCCCACCGCTGCGTTGTACGTCGGCGGCATGGGTGCCCGTGGCAAGAACTTCTACAACGAATTGGCCTGCAAGTACGGCTTCGAAGGCGAAGCAAAGACGGTGCAGGACCTCTACCTCGATGGCAAGAAGGACGAAGCTGCAGCCGCGATCCCCGACGAGATGCTCGAAGGACCGTCGCTGTGCGGCGACGAGGGTTACGTCAAAGAGAAGGTGGCAGCGTTCGCCGAAGCCGGCGTTACCACCCTCAACGTCACGCCGGTCGGCGGCGACCCCGTCCAACAACTCGCCAAACTCCGAGAAATCATCGGCTAACACACCGCCCCTCAACAAGGGGTCAGGCACTTATGGGGTCAGGCACATAAAGTGCCTGACCCCTTGTTGTTAGTACTGGCGGAGGACTCGGCCTCGGAGATTGTTGGCGGGTACGGGGCCGAAGGTCCGTGAGTCGGTGCTTGCGTTGGGGTTGTCGCCGACGACATCGACCGAACCGTCAGCATGAACCACTAGTACCCGCTTGACCATCTCGCGATCTTCGCCGGGTCGGGGGTCGACGATGACGACTACATCGCCGGGCCGCGGTTTGCGTCCCCGCGTAACGACGAGAAGTCTGTCGCCCGCGACGTAGGTCGGCTCCATCGACGGGCCCTCGACAACAACTCGTCGGAGAAGCCTGCCCATCCCGACGCCTATAGCCATGTTTCGGACGCCACAGTTGTTGGCAACGGCAGCGCCGCCAACAGAAGAAATCTGGTCACCGACGCAATCTACCCTGAAGAATGCGACCGCTACCCTGAAGAATGCGACCGCTCAGGTGCGACCTTTCCCCGGAGGAGGCTAGAGTTTCGCGAAACACATCGCATCCGGCAGCAGCCGGTGAGGAGAACAACAATGCTGAATACCGCACTTCGTTTGCTCGACCGCTTCTCGGCACCGGCTTCTGTGTCGGCGCACTGTGACCTTCCCTGCGGCGTCTATGACCCCGCGCAGGCTCGCATCGAAGCCGAGTCCGTCAAGGGCTGCATGGAGAAGTACCACGGCAGCGACGACGCTGACTTCAAAGCACGAGCAGTAGCCATCAAAGAAGAGCGCTCCGAAATGGTGAAGCATCACCTTTGGGTTCTCTGGACCGATTACTTCAAGCCACCACACCTCGAGACCTACCCCGAACTGCACACCCTGTTCTGGGAAGCCACCAAGCTTGCTGGCGATGCCAAGAAGACCACCGATGTTGCGAAGGCCGACGAACTTCTCGCGGCCATTGCCGGCATCGACAAAATCTTCTGGGAGACCAAGGCGTAACGCCTGCACGTCTGCAGAGATCACGGTCTGTACAGCACGGTCTGTACAGCACGGTTTGTATAGCACTGTCGAATGCCGAGGCGTTATGCCTCGGCATTCGCCGTTTTCCGGCCAGATTGGGCGATTCCACTGCCCGTCGCGCCTACATTCTCACACTGCGCGCGAAATGACAGATGGAATCTCACGTAATACACTGAAAGTAGCTTTGAGCTTGCAGACTGGAAAGGTCCCCCCATGCCATCTTTTCGCGTGACCCGACGCCGTGCGTCGATCCTGATTATTGCGGTCGCCTCGTTGTTGATGATCGGCGGGGTCGGTGCAGCAGCTAACCGGTCTGGCAACGGCAAGATCGGCAAGGTCACCAAGACCACCGTCACCAACAGCGGCGGGGTCTTCAGCGCCCAAGGAGCGGTCAACCATTTTGCCGAGACCGGCACCCGCAACGGCGCATTCACCGTCGATGTCAAAGACAAGACGGTCGCCGAGGTCAGTTACTACGGCTCGTACTTCTGCCTTGTTGATGATGCTGGCAATACAACAACAAAGAGCTTCAACGGAACCGCATCCGTCGAAGGCCGAGCCAGAGCGAAAGTAAAAACTAAACTTCCCGCTGGCCACCTTGGGTGCGACCTAGCTCTCACCGCCACCGTGCTGCGGCCGGGCCAAGGCGACGCGCAGGCCGAGATCATTCTGCGCAAAATGATTCTTACCGCGACCGCGTCGTAGGTCGACTCTTTCGCTCGGCTGCGGGTTACGGCAAGGTCGCGCTGGCAGACTAGGTCTATGACCGACACCGTCCTCGGAACTTGCCATCACGACTGCCCCGACTCCTGCGGCTGGGTCGCAACGGTTGAAGACCAACCAGCCAGTGGCGTGCAATCTTCGCAACGAGTGGTGGTCAAACTGCGCGGCAACCCCGACCATCCGTTCTCCCAGGGCGAGCTGTGTCCGAAAGTCAACCGGTTTGTCGACCGTGTCTATGACCCCCACCGTCTCCTCACCCCCCTGATCCGCACCGGACCCAAAGGTGCAGCCGAATTTCGAAACGCCTCGTGGGACGAAGCGCTCGCCCTGGTTGCCGAACGCATCGGCGAGATCACCACGACCTATGGCGGCGAAGCAGTGCTGCCGTGGTGGGACGCCGGTACCCAGGGGATGATTCAGGAAAGTTCGCTCGATCGCCGGTTCTTCGCGAAACTCGGATCAAGCCGCCGAACCGGTTCGCTCTGCGGCGCTACCGCCAGTGCAGGCATCTGGGGCACCTACGGCAGCCCGCGCGCAGCCGAGCCGAGCAATGTGCAATTCGCCGACCTGGTCGTCATCTGGGCGACCAACACCAAACTCACCAACCGCCATCTGTGGCCATTCGTCGAATCAGCACGCGCAAACGGCGCTCGAATAGTCGCCATCGACACGATGCGCACCGCAACGGTCGAAGCCGCCGACGAGTTCATCCAACCGCTTCCCGGCACCGACGTCGCTCTCATGCTCGCGATGATGCACGTGCTGATACGTGACAACCTCATCGACGCCACGTACATCGCGAGCCACGCAACCGGCTTCGCCGAGCTTGCCGAACACGTCTCGGAATGGACTCCGCAACGCGCCGAGGCGATTTGTGGAGTGGATGCTGGGGTCATCGAGCAGCTGGCCACAACCTACGGCAACACGCCGCAGTCATTCATCTCCACCCTCATCGGGGCCGAGCACCACGAAAACGGTGCGATGTTCTTCCGCACTTTGGCGTGCCTTCCGGTTCTCACTGGCGCATGGCGACACCCAGGAGGCGGCCTGTCAAAGAGCTCTGGCTCGTGGTTCGACGACAACGTCGATCTGTCGACCTTCGACCGCCCGAACCTTTCGGATGGCTCGCACCGCAGAGGTGTCAGCATGAACCATCTGGGACGAGCGCTCACCGAACTCGATGACCCGCCCGTAAAAGCGCTGTTTGCCTGGAACGGCAATCCTGCGGTCACGGTGCCAAACAGCGCACTGATCAGGCAGGGTCTGCTTCGCGACGATCTGTTCACCGTGGTGAGCGAACAGTTCATGACCGATACGGCCGCCCACGCCGATGTTGTGTTCCCGGCGACAACCCAGCTCGAACAGATCGACGTCGTACCAGCTTGGGGACATATGTATCTCGGGTGGAACGAGGCAGCAATTGCGCCGCTTGGCGACTGCGTTCCGAACACCGAGCTCTGGCGTCGGCTCTCCGCAGCCATGGGTTTCACCGAGCCTGAACTGTTCGAAACCGACGAGCAGTTGATCGATTCGGCGCTTCGAGGCATAGACCTCGACGAGCTTCGCAGGACCGGGTTTGTCCGTATCGACGTCGAAGCCGATCACAATCCCTACACCAACGGCGGTTTCGCAACGCCCTCTGGCAAGGCCGAACTTGCCAGTGATCGACTCGGCGACATGGGGCAACCACGGCTCCCGACCTACACGGCGCCGACAGAACGACCCGAACACGGCGACCAGCCCTATCCGTTGTATCTCACCAGCCCAAAGCACCACACCCGGTTCCTCAACTCGTCGTATGCATCGCTACCGAAACACGGACCCCGCGAAGGTGGGCCGTTCGTCGAACTCGACCCGCACGACGCTGCGAGCCGCGGGTTGGGCGAAGGCGACGATGCCGAGATATTTAACGACCGGGCCCGACTCACCCTGCCAGTACGCATTAGCCAGCGGCTCCGCCCCGGACTGGTGGCGATTCCGTTCGGCTGGTGGACAAACGATCACCCTGATGGCCAGACGGTGAACGCGCTCACCAGCGATGCGCTGTCAGACTGGGGCGGTGGCGTCGCCTATGGTGACACGCTCGTCCAGGTTGCCGCGGCAACCCCCGACAACCCCACCTAGCCCTCCCCCACTACATACGGAGCCAACATGTCCCTCGCCGAAACCATTGCTGACCCAGATCGCAAACAAGCCCTTATCACTGCCGCAATGACTGAGGTCGAAGACGAGGTCAGCGGCCTTGGAGGCCTGAAGGGCAAGGCCATCGGCGTTGGCTACAACACCGTCAAGAAGCTTCGACCCGGATTCTTTGAAAGCAACATCGAGCGCATGCTGCCGATGTTCGTTCCCGTGCTCGACTCGCGATTGACCGAAGCCCGCTCATCTGATGCGGGGGTCGAGAGCTATTTCGCCGCCAACGCCGATGCGGTTGCTGAGGACCTTCTGGCGGTAACCGATAAACGCGCTGGCGAAGCCAACAACAAAGCTGCCGTCAAGGTGTACGAGAAGCTTCGAGGCGGGGCGAAGGACCAGGTTGTTGCGGCGATGCCTCGGGTCGCCCGACTCGCCGACGTACACGGCTAGGCACCCTCTCTCTAACCCCCTCTCTCTAACACCCTGCCTCTAACCCCCTGCCCCTAACCTCCTGCCCCTAACCCCCTGTCGTCGCGGCCCTATCGGCCAGAATGGTGGCCCGTTCGGCCGAGGGCAGCGTCGCCGGTATCGAGATATCGCCGAGCAGTAGCAGCTGCAACGCTTCTCTCTTTTGCTCGCCAGAAACCAACCACAGTTGGGCTCGAGCTCGATCGAGCACCGGCCAGCTGAGGGTCATGCGGCGGCGGCCCTGATATTCGTTGGTCACCGCAACGTCGGCATCGACCACATCGAGGACCGGATCGCCCGGTATGAGTGAGGCCGTGTGCCCGTCGCTACCCAAACCCAGTTGCACAAGATCGAGCACCGGCGGGCTTCCACCCACGTACACAAGCTTCTCGCTATAGGAAGCGACGCCACCGCCCATAACTTCTGCGAGTGACCCCTCGACGGGCATTGGGTAAAACCCGCCGAGGTCGCCTCGGGCAAGCACCGGTTGCAACATAGCGATGTTGCGACTCGGGTCGCCGGCAGGGGCAAGCCGTTCGTCAACCTGAAACATGTGCACGTTGGGCCAGTCGATATCGTCGCGCTCGGCTAGGAGTTCGAGCATTCGCCTCGGTGTCGAGCCTCCGCTGACGGCAAGCGAGAACGAACCCGACCGCGCTATCTGGCGCTCGGCGGAGTCGGCGATGAACTGCGTCGCCCGGACCGCTAGAGCCTCTGCGTCATCGACCATCTCAAGATGCATACGTGCACTCCTGTTCAGCAGCGGCCGAGAATAGACCAGTTCCAGCAGGCATCGCCGGGTAGCACGCCGTCGGCCTCTGCTGGTCCCCAACTTCCCTGCTCATATGGCACGACCGGGTCGGGATGATCGAGCAACGGCTCGATAATGCGCCATGCTTCCTCCACACCGTCCTGGCGAGCAAACAGCCGAGGATCGCCAATCAACGCATCGTGCAGAAGGCGTTCGTAGGCATCGGGGCTGTCGCCGCCGAGGGCCGCCTCATAATCGACCGACAGATCGACCTCGCTGCTGACCATCTCTGAGCCCGGCACCTTGGCTTGGAGCCCGATGTGAATGGTGTCGTCGGGTTTCATACGGAACGTCAGCGTGTTCGGACGCGGCTCGTGGTCGTCGTCGGCAAAAAGCAGGCGAGGCGGTGCCTTGAACTCGACCACAGCTTCGGTGACGGTTTCAGCCATTGCTTTGCCGGCGCGGATCAAAAACGGCACGCCGGCCCACCGGAACGAGTCGATCTCGAAACGCATAGCGGCAAAGGTTTCGGTGTCGCTGTTTGGCGCAACATCGTCTTCGTCGAGGTAGCCGGTGTACTGGCCTCGCACGGTTTGATGCGGTTCGATCGGGCGAATTGCTTTGAACACCTTCACCTTTTCGTCGCGTAACGCGGCGGCATCGTTTGACGCAGGAGGTTCCATCGCAAGAAGCGCAACCACCTGCAAAAGGTGGTTCTGAATCACGTCACGCACCGCCCCCACAGGGTCATAGAACCGGCCACGTCCTTCGATGCCAAATGACTCTGCCATCGTGATGCGTACGTTGCTGATGTAGTGGCGATTCCAGATTGGTTCGAAAAGCGCGTTGGCGAACCGGAAGACCAAGATGTTCTGCACCGGCTCTTTGCCCAAGAAGTGATCGATGCGGTAGATCTGATCTTCGCGTAGGTGTTTGTGCAGGATGTCGTTGAGTTCGATGGCCGACTGGTGGTCGCGGCCGAAGGGCTTCTCGACGACGACGCGTCCGGTGTCGGTGAGTCCTGCCGACGACAGGCCCTCGACCACCTCATCGAAAAGGCTCGGCGGGATAGCGAGGAACGAAACGGGAACCTTGGCGTCGCCGAGGGCAGCTGACAGTTTCTCGAAGGTCGTGGGGGCGTTGTAGTCGCCCTGTACGTAGTCGAGTTGGGCACACAACTTTTCAACCTGAGCCGGGTCGCGTCCTGCAAGCGACTCGCGGGCACGGTCGCGTAGGTCGTCGGCTGTCCATTCGCTACGAGCGACGCCGATGATCGGCATGCCTTTGAGGGTGTCGTTGCCCACGAGTTCGTACAGCGCAGGAAACAACTTCTTCTTGGCCAAATCGCCGGTGATGCCGAACATCACCAGTGCGTCGGCGACGGGAGCTTCGCGTCCTTCGACAGCCACTAGTGGTCGTCCTTCTTTTCATGGTGTCCGCCAAATTCCTTACGCATCGCCGACACCGACTTGTCCGAGAAGTCGGCCCGACCGCGGCTGGAGAACCGCTGATACAACGCAGCGGAGATCACCGGGGCGGGCACACCCTCCTGAATTGCTGCGAGCACCGTCCATCGTCCCTCTCCCGAGTCAGATACTCGCCCCTCGAAGGTGTCGAGGTTCGGATCCTGTGCAAGCGCCTTCGCCGTGAGATCGACCAGCCACGACGAGATAACACTGCCGCGGCGCCACACCTCAGCTACCTCAGGAATGGGGATGTCGAACTGAAAGTATTTCTGGTCTCGTTGCGGTGTGGTTTCGGCGTCGATCGGGCGGTCTTCGCGACCCATACCGGCCTGCTCAAGTATGCCGAGACCCTCCGCAAGCGCCGCCATCATCCCGTACTCGATGCCGTTGTGGACCATCTTGACGAAGTGGCCGCTGCCGGCAATGCCACAGTGCAGCCAGCCTTCTTCTCCTGGTTTCGGATCGCCGGTCAGACCGGGCGTGCGATCGGCCGCCTCGATACCGGGAGCTAGCGAGTGAAAGATAGGCACCAAACGTTCGACAGCAACGTCATCGCCACCGATCATCAGGCTGTAACCACGCTCGAGACCGAACACGCCTCCGCTGGTTCCAACGTCGAGATAGTGGATCCCCTTGGCGGCCAAAGATTCAGCGCGATCGACATCGTCTCGGTAGTACGAGTTTCCGCCGTCGATGATCGTGTCGTCTTCGTCCAGCAGCGGGGTGAGATCGTCGATGACCCCGTCGACATAGGCAGCTGGCACCATGATCCAGATGCTGCGAGGCGCCTCAAGCGCGTCGACCATCGCCTGAAGATCCGACGCTGGCGTCGCCCCCTCCTCTGCCATGTCGGCGATGGAAGCGGGGTTCACGTCGTACACGACACACGAGTGCCCGTCGCCCATCAGGCGGCGCACCATATTGGCGCCCATCCGGCCAAGGCCAATCATTCCAAGCTGCATACGTCACGTTCCTTCGCCCGAAGCGGGCTCTGTTGTGGCAGTCACTTCTGCCATCTCAGCGCTGTTTCCAGCACGGTCAGTCTAGGGAGTCGAACCCAAATGCTCGGCGGGGCGACACAACGACAACCACCTGACCACAAATCGCATTCCCGACTCTTGCCACCTACGCTGCCGAAATGCCGGTTCGCGATCTCGCAGAGTCTCAGGAGTTTTTTGCTAGCCGTGCGTTTGGTTGGGAAGACCGCTTCCCCGACGACGACCCGCTCTTCGCCTCAGCGGTCGACGAGCTTCGGGTTGCAGCCGGCCACGTCGTTCTCGACGCCGGCTGCGGAACCGGCCGGGTGCTCCCGCAAATGCGACGCCTCGTCGGGCCGTCGGGAAAGGTTGTGGGTTTCGATGCAACACCCGAAATGATCGCCGAAGCGCGACGACTCGGGCGCGACAACGACGCGTCGTTATTCGTTGGCGACGTCGCAAATATGGGGTTCCCCGCTGCCACCTTCGACGCGATTCTTGCTGCCGGCCTCCTCCCCCATCTACCCGATCCGTCGATGGCGCTCCTCGAACTGGCTCGCATCAGCAAACCTGGCGCCCGGTTGGGACTCTTTCATCCCATCAGCCGCCAAGCCCTCTGCGGGCGTCACGGCGACGACCCCGACACCAGCGTCATCGCTCCACCCATTATCGAAGCGCTGCTGACCTCGTTGCCGTGGGAACTCGAATCGCTTCATGACGGCGATCAGTACCTGGTGATCGCCCGCCGGCTCTAGCCCTGCTAGCCGGGCTCGATACTTTCGAGCAGAGCAGCACAGCTTCGCTTGATCATCTCGTAGACGCCATCGAACCCGTCTTCGTAATACGGGTCAGGAACATCAAGGTCAGCCGAGGATGCGGTCGCCTGTTCGATGGCAGGATCGAACTCGCGCAGGCGACGAATGCGGCTGACGGCCGCTTCGTCGGGAGCCAGGTCGATCAGGTCGGCCATATTTGACTCGTCCATGGCGATGACGAGATCGAAGAACGCGAAGTCGCCGACGTGAAACTGCCGACTGCGTTGCTCGCTGATATCGATTCCGTGTCGCAGCGCCTCTTCGGCGCTGCGAGGATCAGGCGATCCTCCTGTGTGATAGCCAGCGGTTCCGGCGCTCTCGACCTCGATATGCGCTCCGGATTCGGCGACAAGATGTTTCATGACGCCCTCGGCGGTCGGCGATCGACAGATATTTCCGAGACACACAAAGCAGATTCGAAATGGGCGAGTGCGAAATGGTTCATCCATGGCCGGTTTAGACTACGCCCGTGAACGACGCATGAGTAGGTCAACGACCGTCCAGGCAACCGTGATGCAGGCGCCGGCCATCGACCAGTTCGAGGTTCTCAACGACGTACTCATCACGGTCGAAGACGGCGTAATTACCGCGATCGCACCGGCAGCCTCGTTTGCCGGCACCGTCGATCACGTCGTTGAGCCCGGTTCGGTACTGATGCCCGGGTTGATCGATCTGCACATCCACGCACCGCAGTGGCCTCAGGTGGGCACCGGCTATGACCTTCCGCTCGAAGAGTGGCTCTTTGCGTACACCTTTCCTCTCGAAGCCAAATACAGCGACCTTTCTTTTGCGATCGATGTGTGGGACTCGATGGTTCCGAGACTGCTGGCCAACGGCACGACCACTGCGGTGTACTACGGCTCAGTACATGGTCCAGCGACAACCGCGCTGGCCGAGGCCTGTGTTCGCCATGGCCAGCGGGCGTTCGTTGGGCGCGTTGCGATGGATCATCCCGACGGCACACCAGAGTGGTACCGCGACGCGACGACTGAGGCCGGACTCGAAGCATCCGCCGAGTCGATTGAAAGTATCAATGGCCTTGGCAGTCCGCTGGTCGCACCGATCGTCACTCCACGGTTCATCCCGGCCTGCACCGACGAGATGCTGACCGGTTTGGGTCAGCTGGCGGCCGACACCGGAACACTTGTGCAAACGCATTGTTCCGAGAGCGACTGGGAACATGGCTATGTTCTCGACCGGTTCGGTGCCACCGACGCTGAAGCGCTCGACCGCTTCGGGCTTCTGCAAACGTCGACCGTGCTCGCCCACGCTGGGCATCTGACCACCAACGACCTGCACCGACTTGCTCACCGCCACTCGGGCGTTGCGCACTGCCCGCTCTCGAACGTCTACTTCGGCAACGCGGTGTTCGCCGCTCGACGAGCCCTCGATGCTGGCGTCAACGTGGGTCTCGGCACCGACATCGCTGGGGGTCCGAGTCCGTCGTTGTTCGCGAACGCCGCACAGGCAGTGAACGCGTCACGACTACTCGAAGACGGTGTCGACGCGAATATCGAAGCAGCACAGCGTGGCGTCGCTGGTTCGCGCATCGACGCGCTCGCCGGATTCTGGCTGGCGACCATGGGCGGTGCAGCAGTTCTGAACCAGCCAATCGGGTTACTTGAGGTGGGTCGCCGGTTCGACGCCATCGAAGTCACGACCGAACGGATCGGCGTATGGGCCGAAGTCGACTCTCCGGTTCGCATCTTCGAGAAGATCGTTCGGATGGCCAACGAAGCTGATATCTCACGGGTTTGGGTCGATGGAGATGTCAAAAGGCGGTGACCGAATGGCACTTGAGACAAAAAAGCGGATTCTGTGGGCCGTACGTATCGCCCTAGTCGTAGCAATTGCGTTCAGCGTTGCGTTTCCGAACCTGCCGCAGTTCGAAGGCAAGGGAATGGCGTTCCGGGCGCCGTTCTACCTGGCACCGATGGCCGTCGTGCCACTGGTTTGGAAGAAGCGGGGCAGCCATCCGCCGTACCCGTACCTGGTCGATGCGCTTGTCATAGCGCCGTTTCTGTGTGACACGCTCGGCAACGCTCTCAACTTCTACAACAACTTCGACGCCACCGACGACGTGCTGCACTTCTTCAACTGGGTGCTGTTGATCGCTGGTATCACCCTCGCCGTGTCCCGCTTGGGCACCGTTGGCCGACTCAACGCCTGGGCGCTCGGTTGGGGTCTGGGTGGGCTCGCCATCATCTGGTGGGAAGCAGCCGAATTCCTCGTGCAAGAGTTGGGCACCGCCGGGTTGGGCTTGACCTACGAAGACACCGTTGGCGACCTGCTGCTCTCGAGCACCGGCGGAGCGCTCGGGGCGGCGATCGTCACCCGATTCTTCTGGCCCGACCCGGTCGACGCCTGACGCTGGCCGCACTCCTCCTGGCCGATAACACCTAGCCAGAATCACGGCTGGAAGAGCACTTCTCCACTTCGCAACAACGCGAGATAGTCATCCTGATTTTCGGCTTCCACCAACTGTGTGACCCAGCGGTGGAACCGTTGGCCGCCCAACTCATTGCGGCCGTAAAGGAAATGCTCCTTCGCTCCGGTCTTCACCGCCTGCTGAATACCGTTTCCGGTGGAGTAATCCTCGTCGCGCACCACCTGCATAAGGAAGTCCTTCTTGTCCTCGATCGCAGCCATCAATGCGGCGTCCGGTTCATCGATGGACAGGAAGTTCTGGATGGTGATGGAGGTATCGGGGGTGTCGCCGGGTAGCAGTTGCGACAGCATGTACATCGGTGCGTCGTTCTCGCCGACCTTGAACATTGCCACCGATACGTGCGGGAAGATGGTCCAGATGCCACCCAGCAGGACGCGCGTGTCCCAGTCTTGTTCAGGCACATCGGCCAGCGCCAAAAAACGCTGATCCGGTGGGCTCATGCGTTGGTGCGGACCCCAGGCGTCGTAGACCGCCCGGTCGCAGTATTGCTCGCCAAAACCCTTCCGGTGCAGAACCGGCAGGTGGTACTGATCGATGTAACCATCGAAAGCCACCTTCCAATTGGGGCCGGTCAGCGTTTGCCGCCCCATGAAATAGCAGCTGCCGAAATCGTGATGTGCCAGCAGTTCGTCGTAGCCGCAGAGGAATTCGTCGAGGTGTAACGGGTTGCCCGGGGTAATAGTGCCGAAGATGAGTCCCGCTCGCTCTTCGCAAGCCAGGCGAGTGAGGCCGTGGGTGTCGATGTCCACATCGCCAAACATTTCCTTGCCGCGAATGCCCACCAGGGTGCCCTCGGGGTCATAGGTCCAGGCATGGTACGGGCAGGGGAAACGGCGAGCCTTGCCGTTGCCTTCTTCCACGATGATGGCGCCGCGGTGGCTGCACATGTTGACAAATGATCGAACCACGCCGTCGCTGCCACGGGAGAGAAGAATGGGGACACCAGCAACGGTGAGCGCCCGGTACGACCCAGCGTCGGGAAGCTCGGCGCTCAAACCAAGCACCAGAGGCACCCGGCGGAACACCAGGTCCATCTCCAACTTCCACCGATCGGGGTCGTAGTAAGTGGTCGATGGAATTTTCACTACGTCGTCGGCCTGGGGTGTTGTCCCGGCCTTGGCATGGGCCAACGTTCGCCGCCCCATCTGTACCAGGAGGTCGCGGCTCATGATGCGGACTCGGTCGATGCGAAGTTCACGGTTCCCCCGGTTTGGCGTGCCTTGGCAGACCTTACTCAACTCACCCACAGCTGCACAGCTGTCATGCCAGCGGTCTGGGTCGTCAGAGCTTCGTAAGAAATTGCACGACGGCGTCGGTGAACACGTCGTTGCGATCGCCGGCGACCATGTGGCTGGCATCGGAGACGTCGACAAATTCGACATGTGGGAACCGGGCGAGAAACTCGGCTGCTCCGGTTTCGCTGACGATGTCGCTCAGCTGACCCCGCACTAGTTGTATCGGCACCTCGATTGCGGCGACAGCGTCATGCAAGCGGTCGAGATCGTAGAAGTCGCTCCGTCCTACGTCGCGAAATGCTGGCCGCATGAACTCGGGGTCCCAGTGCCAACGCCACCGACCATCCTCGCCAAGGCGAAGGTTCTTGCGTAACCCCTCGGGATCGACCGCCTTTGTGCGGTGTGGGTTATACGCTGCGACCGCCTCGGCAGCCTCCTCAAGCGACACGAAACCTTCATCGAGCCGGTCGGCCATGAAGTCTTTGATGCGTTGCACCCCTTCGAGGTCCATGTCGGGGACGATATCGACGAGCACGACCGCAGCACAGGAGCCGGGGGCGATGATTCCTTCAAGCACCATTGCGGTCAAGCCGCCAAGCGACGCTCCGACCAGCACGGGCGGTTCGGCGAACTGCTGGGTGACGATTTGGGCGTCGAGGGCAAAACGGTCGAGGCCGTAGTCGCCATTGGCTACCCAGTCGCTCTCGCCATGGCCCCGGTGGTCGAGGCTCAGCGTGCGATAGCCGGCCGATGCCAATGTTTTTGCTGAACCGCCCCAGCTATGGCGGGTCTGCCCGCCACCGTGGAGAAAGACGATTCCCGGGTCGTCGACAGCTCCTCGCCAATCGCCGACGAGGGTGTTGTCGTCGGCTCCGGAGAAAGTTGCTGTTTGGATCATGGCGTCGCTATGTCTATCGTCGGCCGCATGCCTCGACCAAATGATGTTGGCACGATCGACCTCATGATTGGCTTCCCGTCGCCTGAGCGTCGGTCTTCGTACAAGTTCGCTGGGCTGAAAGATGAAGGTAGCGAATCGCTCGAGATGCCGGCCGGGTTTCTGTTCAGCGATCTGCCGGGCGAATCGAGCGACGATCTCGAAGCCATCGCGACGACAGTCGCTGCGATGGACGAGTTTGGTGTGGAGCAGGGCATGTTCTCGGTGGATGACGTGGCGATCACCGCGAAGAAACTTCACCCGGAACGTGTGCACCTGATCGGTGCCATCGATGCAAACGGTGGCGCCGAGGAGGTGCGACGACTTCGCCAACAACACGCCGACCTTGGTTTGGTTGCTCTTGGCGTTTTCCAAGCAGGTTTGATGCCGCTTCAGTCGATCGCCGACCCGATGCTCTATCCGTTTCATGCGTTGGCGGTCGAGCTCGGCCTTCCGTTGGTCGCCAACGCTGGGGTGCCCGGTCCCCGCTTTCCGGCCGAGGTGCAACATGTTCGGCACTTCGATGACGTCTGTTACGACTTTCCCGAGCTGCAGTTGGTGATGCGCCATGGCGCTGAGCCTTGGCAAGCACTTGCCATCAAATTGATGCTGAAGTGGCCCGGCCTGTCGTACATGACCTCGGCGTTTGCTCCGAAACATTACCCGGAGGAGATCGTTGCGTACGCCAACAGTCGGGGTGCCGACAAGGTGATGTACGCCGGCTACTACCCGATGGGTTTGCAGCTTTCGCGGATTTTCGCCGAGCTCGATAACGTGCCGCTGCGCGACGAGGTGTGGCCGAAGTTTCTGCGAACCAACGCCCAACGGGTGTTTAACCTGCCGTAGGTCTACCGCAAGCTGGCGGGTCAGCGATGCCGGCAGGGCTGGTCGCACCGAACCACCGGCGGGAAGGTGATCCGGGCGACCTGCCCCTGCGCGGGATCCGCCGCGCTCTGTGAAAGATCCGTGTTACTTCGTCTTTTTCGCCACCGTCGTCGTTGTGGTGCTGCTGGTTGAAGACGTTGGCGAGACGGTGGTTTCAGGCGGCACCGTCGTTTCAGGCACCGTTGTCTCAGAAGGCACCGTCGTTTCAGAAGGCACCGTCGTGCTCGAGGTGGTGGTCGAGGTGGTCGTTGCCGGTGCAGCGGTAGTTGTGGTGGTCGTCGTTGGGGCAGCGGTCGTTGCCGGTGCAGCGGTAGTGGTCGGCGCAGCGGTAGTTGTGGTGATCGTCGTTGGGGCAGCGGTCGTTGCCGGAACCGTGGTGGTGGACGACGTTGTCGTTGCCGGGGGTGTCGGAACCGGTGTGCGGGTGGGTGGTGATGCCGCTGTAGTGGTCGTTGTCGTGATGGTGGTCGGCGCTACGGTGCTGGGTGCCACGGTCGTGGTTGGGGCAGCTGTCGTTGGCGACAAGGTGGTAGAAGTCGAAGTCGTTTCTGGAGGAAGCGTCGTCGGCGAAACCGTTTGCGGTATCGGCGTCTCGCCACCAAACACCGACATGGCGACTACCACGATGGTTGCCACCAGCACCATGCTGCCAACCAACGCCGCAGCGTAGAGGCGTCGAAGCACACGGCCCCGAGCGATGACGCTTCGGAGAATCTCGTCGCGTCCGGGAGAACTAGTCGGTGCCAAGAGCTGCCTCCCCATCGATGTTGGCGAGATCCATCTGTGCGTCGAGGTCGATCTTCAACTTACGCATCGCTCGATGCAGATGGGTCTTCACGCTTCCTTGGGATACACCCAGTGTTTCGGCAACCTCGCGTTCGGGCAGATCGGCCAGATAGCGAAGTGCAACCACATGGCGTTGCCGTTTGGGCAATTGGCGCAGCGACTCGATCAACGCCATGCGGATGGCGATCGAGTCCGCATGATCGATCGAGTCGACCGAGGCCAGCTGCACTTTGCGTTTCCGTCCAGCATCGATCGATAGGTTGACCACGACTCGCAGGGTCCAGGCCTCGGCGGTTTCGGTTCGGCGGAGTTGCGGCCACCGGGCGTAGGCGCGCGCGAGCCCTTCGGCGGCCAAGTCCTCCGCCAGCTGCGCATCTCCGGTGATCCGGCGAGCCACTCGCACGGCTTTTGCGTACGTGCTATCGAAAAATTCAGCAAACTCGACGTCAGCGCTTGTTGCCATTCCACCTATACATACGATTGAGGACCCAGGTCGGTTGACATGGCCCCAAAGAAAGTTCTCTATGACGTATCTTTTGACCATATCGACAGATGACCCGGCAATTATGGACAATATGTGGGTATCTGGCGCGACCGGGATTGAAGAGCGAGACCACGATTGCCGAGTGGGCTTTGACGACCTCACCACCGCCGAGGCGGCTGCTGCGGCATTACCGGCCAATCTCACCTGGACGATTACGCCTGTTGCGCCCCTGTCGAGTTGGGACACGTACGCAACGGTTACCACTCACGACCAGTTTGTCATCCGACCACCCTGGCTCAACCTCGACGGTCCTGACAGTCCGGTTTCTCCGACAACAGGCCACATCGAACTCATCGTCGACCCCGGTACCACGTTTGGACACGGCGGCCACCCCACCACACAACTCGCCCTCGAAGCCTTGCGCACGCACCTCCGACCCGACGACTCCGTCCTCGACGTCGGCTGCGGGTCGGGCGTCCTCGCAATCGCAGCAGCAAAGCTCGGCGCAACGACCATTCGCGCAATTGACATCGACCTCGAAGCGGTCAAACAGACACAGCTCAACGCGGCAGCAAACGGACTGGCTCCCGAGGCCATCGAGGCCTCGGCAACCCGCCTTCACGACCTCGCGTCGACATTCGATATCGTCGTCGCCAACATGGCTCGCCCGGTGCTCCTCGAGCATCTCGATGAACTCCGCACGTGCACCAACCGGGTACTGATCCTCACCGGAATGCTCGCGACCGACCCACTACCCTTTCAAGAAAACTCTCTGCAGCTCGGCGACTGGGGTTGCCACGTCCTTACCATTCGTCCTCGCCCCAGCCATCCTCGCCCCGCAGGTGGCGACATCGATACGGCCTAGGGGGCCACCGTGCACGCACCAACAATCATCGACACCCTCTTTTCGCTCTTCGAACGTCACGGCGAGCAAACCTATGACGAGCGGTTGTCGCTGACCGAACATATGAGCCAGTCCGCGCAACTTGCGGCCAACGCGGGCTGCAACGACAGCGTCGTTGCCGCTGCGCTTCTGCACGATGTCGGACACCTTGTTTTGGCGGACCGAAACATCCTCAACGCCGAGCAACGACACCGGGCACGCGACCTTCGCCACGAAACCGTCGCTCGCCAGTTCCTCGCACCGCACTTTCCTCGATCGATAGTCGAGCCAATAGCACTTCACGTCGAGGCGAAGCGCTATTTGTGCGCCACCGAACCGGCGTACTTTGCACAACTCAGCGCAGCGTCGGCGGCGACCCTGCAACTGCAGGGCGGTCCATCGACCGACGACGAGGTTCAGGCCTTCGAAAAACTCGATGGCCACCAAACCGCAACGATGGTCCGTCGATTCGATGACCAAGCCAAGGTCGTCGGAAAAGCGGCGACCGAAGTCCTTGAGTACCGCAGCCTCCTAGAGGGCCTGCTCAACAAATCTGACCGAACGATTCTGTGAAAGACTCTTACTAATACGTCAGAGGGTATAACTCGCCCGAAACTCTAGGCATCACCGAGGTAACAACGTTGAGCGAACGTGTGCGCGCAGTAGTCATCGGCGGCGGCATCCATGGTGCAGCACTGCTGTACCACCTAGCCAAAGAGGGCTGGACCGACTGTGTCCTGGTCGAAAAAGCCGAGCTCACCTCGGGCTCGACCTGGCACGCTGCTGGTCAAATCACCAACTCGATCGGCGACTACACCACCGCGGCGTTTCATCAGTACGCCATCGAGACCTATGAGACCATCGAAGAAGAAACCGGCCAAGCGGTGTCGTTTCATCAGCCCGGTGGCCTACGCGTCGCCTACGACCACCACGAGCTCGACGCGCTGAAGGCGCAACTCGGCATCGGCGCATACCTCGGCTACGACATCGAACTGGTCGGGCCAGATCGCGTCGCCGAACTCAACCCGAACTACAACATCGACGGGGTCCTCGCCGCCATCTGGACCCCAAACGAAGGCCATGTCGACCCCACTGGCGCCACCATGGCGTTCATCGCTGGCGCTCGGGCCATGGGGGCGACCGTCGTTCGACATAACCGGGTCACCGACATCCGTCGAGCACCCGACGACGAGTGGGAAGTTGTCACCGAGAAAGGCACCTATTTCTGCGAACACGTCGTCGACGCGGCCGGCTGTTATGGCGACCAGGTAGCGCAGATGGTTGGTCTCCGGGTTCCGCAGGCCAACGTCCTGCATCATTACCTGGTTACCGATCCGGTTCCCGAGTTTGCTGGCCAGCCCGAAATGCCGGTCATGCGCGACAACAAACTCGCCGGCTACATCCGCCAAGAACAGGAGGCGGCGCTCATCGGCATCTATGAGAAGGCCGGAGCAATCACGGTTCCGGAATGGGCCGACGGCGTGCCGTGGGATGCCGAGAACCCACTCTTTGACGCCGATTACGATCTGCTTGCGCCATGGCTCGAAGAAACTTTCAACCGCATGCCGATCCTCGCCGACCTCGGTATTCGTCGAGCGATCCGAGGCGCTATCACGCACACGACCGACGCAAACATGTTGCTTGGTCCAGCGCCCGGTGTGCGCAACTTCTGGCTCAACACCGGCTCGTCGATTGGACTTGCCTGGGGCCCCGGCGCCGGCCGAGAGCTCGCTCGCTGGATGGTACACGGCGAGGTCGAATACAACATCCGCCACTACGACCCCCGCCGCTTCGGGTGGATCACTCCCGAGTACGCCGAGGCCAAAGCCATCGAAGACTACGAATGGATGTTCCGAGCCCACGTACCCGACGAAGAACGCTACGCACATCGCCCCGTGCGCACCTCACCGTTCTACGAACGCATGCTCGAACATCGAGCGGTTCACACCCAGGCCTTTGGCTGGGAGCAGCCGAAGTGGTTTGTTCCCGAGTCGATGCCGATGGAAGACGCTTTCGGCCATCGCAGGGTCGAATGGTTTGACGTCGTCGCCGAAGAACACAAGGCAGTCCGTGAGCGCGTCGCGCTCATGGACCTCACCGCGTTCGCCAAATACGAAGTCACCGGCGCGGACGCAGCAACATTCCTCGATCGGATGACCACCAACCGAGTTCCGACCAAGCTCGGCCGCATGTCGCTCGGGTATGTCCTGACACCGACCGGTCGCATCGAAACCGAAGTCACCATCACCAAACTCGCCGACGACCGCTTCTATATGGTGTCGGGGCCAATGGGCGAGCAGCGCGACTTCGACTGGTTCGACCAACACATCGCGGCCGACGAAAACGTCACCGTTTCTGACGTCACCACCGACCGCGCAACCTTGGTCATCGCCGGCCCGCTGTCGCGTGACGTTCTGGCAGCGTGTACCGACACCGACGTCACCAACGAAGCGTTCCGCTGGCTAACGGCCCAGGAGATCACCGTGTGCGGCGTGCCGCTGCTCGCACTTCGCGTCGGTTTCACCGGCGCTCTCGGCTGGGAGCTCCACGGCCCCATCGCCGATATGTTGCCGGTGTATGACGGACTGTGGGAGGCCGGCCAGGACCATGGCATCGCCGACTTCGGTTCGCACGCCCTCAATTCGCTGCGCATGGAGAAGGCCTACCTCACCCGCAACGAACTCACGCACGACATTGGCCCGGTGCAGGCGGGGGTCGACTTCTTCGTACGCGATGATAAAGAGTTCATCGGCAGCGACATGGTCAACCGCACACCGTCGGGCAACGATTGGCGGCTTGTGTATCTCGAGATCGACGTCGACAGCTTGACCGGCGACATCGCCGATTGTCATGGCGGCGAGGGTGTCTTCTCCGGCGACACCGCGGTTGGCCTAACCACTAGCGGCGGCTACGGATTCACCGTCGGCAAGAGCCTTGCGTTCGCCTACGTCGGACCCCAGCACGCGGCTCCGGGCACCGAACTCGATGTGCTGCTATTGGCCGAACGAGTAAAAGCAACGGTCTTGGACGGTCCGGTCTACGACCCAGAAAACAGCCACCTGCGAAGCTGACACTTTCGAGCGAACTACAGTCGGCTTATGGCTCGACAGCGTGGCGTCAACCGAGTGGTGATGGGGGTCTGGGACCTCGACGCTGGGATGAGGTTTTTTGGCGAACTCCTGCAGACCAGCTTCGTTGAGTCCCTTGGCGGCGAAGCGGCCGACTTTGGGGTTCGCGTGGCGATCAACTTCGACGCCGGCGTCGAACTCGTCGCACCTCTCCCCGACCGCGAGAGTCAGCTACGAACCACGCTCGAGGAGCGAGGCGAGGGTGTCATCGGTGTGGTGTTTGCCGTTCCCGATGCCGATGCAAGCCGCGACACCGCGGCCGCGAACGGTATCGACACCTACTACACCCTCGACTACGACCAAGCGACAATCGATGCGCGACATGGCCCCGGTCGGTTCACTAGGTTTTACGAACACTTTCTTGCCAGCGAGGCGCCGCTCAGCGGCACGACACTCGTCGGTGAGTTCGACACTCCCGACCTCTCGCCGTAACTCAGGCGTATTACGGAGCGACCTGCGCCCATGCGGCGGCAATGTCGGAATCGCCGAAGATTTGTAACGCGTCATCACTCAGGCGCACTCGGCCCCACAGATATAAAAACAGAGCTGAAGCTGATCCACGAACGGCGGCGTCACCCTTGCCGTGCTCCTCGGTCACTACAAGTGCGCCATCGGCGCTCGTGAGCATCCATTCGCCTTCACCGTCGGTGCGGTGCAGGTGTAACGAACCTGGTGGGTAGTCAGAAACCGGACCGCGCATCGTGTGCTGCATGCCAACGGCGATGACCTCATCGATACCATCTGCAGCCAAGTCGGCATCGAAGGCTCCGTCGATCGTTGCCTCGCCAACGGCATTCTCGGCATCCCAGCGGTGAATCGCGGTTTCGCTCGCCATCCGGTGCCAGAAGAATCGTGCGGTTGGGTCAGAAGTCCAGTTCCAGGCCGCCGCGTCGGGGTCTGCGCCGGCGAGAGCCTCAAGCAACTGGGTGTGTTTCTCGCCGAAGTAGTCGACAACCGCATCGCCACTTGGTGCGTCTTCAGCTTCGAGCTTGGGCGGGGCGTCGGGTGTCGAACTCTTGAGGCACGCGGCCATAAACCGGTAGACCATCGCCGTGTGCTCAACCAGAGCGGCCATATCCCACTCGGGACAGTGTTCGATTCGGGCATCAAGGTTGTCGCGGGCCACTTCGCCAAGCCGGAGACCGTCGACACGTACTGCTTCGTGGAGGCGTGAAGTATCCATATCTGGCACCCTACAGATTTGTGACGCCGAGGCCGATACCCAGTGAATCAGCAGTGCAATCAACGAAATGAGACGCCAATGACTCAGGTCCCGAACCGGGCTCGAACCATCCTCTCGTTGTTGCTGACGGCGGCAATGCTTGCGACTCTTACGGTCTTTGCTCCCCCGTCTTCAGCAGCAGCCTCGGCACCCTCGGTGTCGCAGAGCCAAGTCGACGAAAGCGTCGACTTTGCCACCACCGAGTTCGTTGATGCTTGGGACTTCTCCTCCAACTCCGACGTACCCAACTTTGCCAACCTGAACCACTTCAAGATGACCAACGTGTCTCGTTCGCAGGGAGTCTGGAAGGGCACCGGCGAACCCTTCGCGTTCATCCGTCTGCTGCAGAGTTGGGACAACAGTGGCATCCCGTGGGGCCGAGACGGCGCCCTGCATGAAATCGACACCGCAACCTACGACCGCATCTCGTTTCGCATGAAAACCAGTCTCGATCAGCCGCGCACCGGTGGCCGAGTCGTTTGGTACGACTGCGGACAGCTGCGAGCCGAGTGCCAAGGTGGCACGAAGTTCGTCAGCGAACCCGGCTGGCACACCTACGACGTTCCGCTCGTCAACGACAGTGGCGAATACCCCGTGGCCTGGGCGGGCATGATCCGGGGCCTCTCGCTCATCCCAAGCCGAATGGGCACCGATGTCGAGCTCGACTGGATCCGGCTGTATGACTCCGACACGGGCACCGCAGTCAACGTCACCCCAGCGACTGCTGGCGACGTGTTCTGGGACCGCGACACCGACCCCACAAACAACACTGCAACGAACCCCAACTGGGGACCGGTTGCAACCAGCACTGGCGGCTCGGTGACCTTCAACGCAAAAGCCTACCCGCCTGGCATCTACCACTTCTATAGCGTCGACGCGGCAGGCCGCTCGTCGTATTCGTCACCGGTAAAGATCGACGCCCGGCCACGAGTTGTCGTCATCGACCCTGACATCGGCGGCGGCGCTAGCTATGCAAAGAAGGTGCGCCGTGACCCCTGGGACTTCAAGCAGGCAACCGACTACAACATCACGCCGAATGCGAGTGTCTCGGTTGCTGGCGGCAAGGCGGTAGGCATCAACACCGCTCCAGACCTGACCGATTCGGGCATGTACCTGACCCTCGCCGACGGTAAACCGATCAACACCACACAATTTCATCGCCTAACGATGAAGGTGTTTCTGGCTGGCCAATTCGACCTTTCTGCCAACCCTGGCGGCGGCATGAACGCCCGTCTTGCGTGGCACCGTGCCGACACCGGCCAGTACCTCACCAGCGACGACATCGTTGTTGCGCCGGGCTGGAATCTGATTCAAATCGACCTCACCGATTTCACCGCAGCCGAGCTGCTTGAGCCGTACGCTGCTGGATTCAAGTGGAAGGGTCTACTCATCGATCAGTTCCGTATCGACCTGCATGAAGACGCCGGCGTTCGACAGTTCAAGGTCGACTATGTGCACCTCAGCCGCGACGACCGGGCCGCCAAACGCAAGTTCACCGTGAAGTTCCGCGACAAAGCCCATGAGGCCGGCTCGACAGCCCGCATCTTTGTCGACAACGACAACCAGGGCTTCGACGGCAAGCTGGTTGCCGAACAACCAGTTGAGCGCGGAAAGAACACCGCGGTGATCAATCGGGCCGACACCGGCCGCGGCAAGAAGTGGGTCTACGTCGAGATCACCGACCCGAGTGGCACTGTTACCAGGGCATACTCAACGGGTCCCGTGAAGATGTAGCACACTCGCCCACAGTGGGTTGGGGAACCAGATGCTTGGTACCACTCGTCGAAGAAGTATGTCGACACCTCTCCGATGTCTCACCGTGCTGCTGCTCATCGCCACAGCGCTGATGGCAAACCCCCCAACTGCTCAAGCATGTTCGTGCGCCTCCGCCGACCCCATCGATGTGGTGGGGTCGGCCGACGTCGTTTTCACGGGGACAGTCGTCGAGCAGATAGGTAGCGAACGTGAGCCTGTGTGGGAGTTCGCGGTCGACGGTGTGGTGAAGGGCGAGGTGTCGCCTGTTGAAACCGTGATTGGCGAAGACTGGGGCGGCGGGTGTGGCACCAACTTCGGTCGCTTCAGTGGTTCGATCGTTGTCTTCGCCAGCTACGACGGTTCGGACCTTCAGGCGATGGGTTGTGTGCCGACGCCGAGTGCTGATGAGTTTGAGCGCGAGATCTCCCAGGTGCTCCCGACTACCGGTGAGGGTCCGCCGGCAGCGGTCCTTTCGGGGGTTGTCGGCTCAAGCGACATCGCAGTTCTCGACAACCGTGGCCGCACCATCGCCAGGGGTGCTACCGGTTTCGGCGGTGTCGTTGCGCACTGCCCTGGCACAACGCTGGCGGCTGTGGTGGCATCGGCTTCGCGTCCAGTGACGGTTGCGATTGTGGATCTCACGACCTTCTCCGTTCTCGACGAGAGACCTATCGGGATCGACTATGTGTCGTTCGCCCGCGACCGCGTTGCCTGTCTCGACGGCGGCAACCGAGTCGTTGCGGCAACCGGTTATGGCCCGAACAATGGCTCCGTACGGATTGCCACCAGCAACAGTCCCGAAGCTGGTTTCGAGGACGTCTCCAAGAGCTTTTCGAACGTCAGTCGAGCGGTACTGCATCCCGACGGAGCGGTCTCGCTCCTACCGAGCACGGCAGGCGGCCCGCTGCGGACAGTATCGTCGGACGACCTTCAGCTCATCGAAAACGGCGAGGTCGCTCTTCCCGACGGCACCTCGGTACTCGATGGCCAGCTGTCTACCAACGGCACACTCGCCCTGCTAGCCACACTTTCGGGCACCAACCTCAAGTACGACACCGGCGCCACCCACATCGTGTTGCTCGATGTCGTCGACGGCGGTCCGGTCGCTGAGTCGGCTCAGGTCCTCGCTCTCGACAACCCCGGCGCCAATGTCTCCACAGGAAACGGCGCTGCGAGGTGGATTCATTGGGTCGACCAAACATCGATGGTTGTCGAATACGAGACGGAGTCCACCAAGAAGATGGAGTTCGTCTCGTTGGACGGCAAACAGATAACCGCTCCTACCGATGTCGGCTGGGGTTGGGGTTCAGCAGCGGTGCAGAGTGGCGTACTTCGAGCTCGCAATGGTGGCATCGAACTGGTGCGGCCTGATGCACTGGTGACCCCAGGCGACCCTGCGCCGGTCACCGACGGTTACGTCGATCGATCGCTGTCGCTCGCGAGCCTCTATGACGCCGGAGACTTCACCATCGACGTCGCGAGCCCTGCCAATCAGCTGACCATTGTGCCGGTTGTTGCCGACGGCACGACAACGGGTGAAGCACCAGCGACACCACGAACCAACATGGCTTCACCAATCGAAGAGTCAGACGAGACCGCAACAGGCCTCGCCGTGCCAATCGCCATCGCACTCGTGGTGGTCGTGGCACTGGTTGCGCTTGGCGCGACGCTGGTTCGGCGGAAACGACGGCACTAGTGGTACAGCGCGGCCGACAAGTAGCATGGATCTCATGACGAACACGGTGATTCTTGACGGCGCACGCACGCCTATCGGCAAACTTTCCGGCGGCCTTTCCAGCCAGTCCGGCCCCGAACTCGGCGGCCATGCCATCGCCGCCGCATTAGCCCGGTCGGGTATCTCGGGCGACCAGGTCGACTATGTCTGGATGGGCCAGGTCGTGCAGGCGGGCGCCGGACAGGTGCCAGCCCGTAAAGCGGCCGCCCTTGGCGGCATTCCGCTCACCACACCCTCCTCCGCGCTCAACAAGGCATGCCTGTCGGGCATGGAGTCGGTGTATCTCGCTCACCGACTCATCGAGGCTGGCGACGCCGAGATCGTGGTGGCCGGCGGCATGGAGTCGATGACCAATGCTCCGTACCTGCTTCCCAATGCCCGCGCCGGTTACCGGTACGGCCACGGTGAGATGCTTGACTCGCTCAACTTCGACGGCCTCTTTTGTACCCTCGACGCCGTGTTGATGGGTGAATCCACCGAGAAGTATGCCGAGTCGGCAGGCATCAACCGCGACCGTCAGGATGCCCTCGCTGCGATGTCGCACGAGCGCGCAGCCCGGGCCATCAAAGACGGCATCATGGCCGAAGAAATTGCGTCCGTCAGCATTCCGCAACGCAAGGGCGATCCGGTTGTCCTCGACACCGACGAAGGCGTTCGCGCTGGCATCACCGTCGACACCCTTGGTGGCCTCCGCCCCGCGTTCGCCGAAGCTGGCAACATCACCGCGGGCAACGCCAGTCAGATCTCCGACGGCGGCTGCGCCATGGTCGTTACCTCCAAAGCCAAGGCCGAAGAGTTGGGTATTGAGCCGCTGGCCGAAATCGTCAGCTATGGACAAATGGCTGGCCCCGACACATCGCTGCTCACCAAGCCGTCGCAAGCCGCTCTTCAAGCGCTCGAGCGGGTCGACATGTCGGTAAGCGACGTCGACCTCTTCGAGATGAACGAGGCGTTCGCCGCTGTTGCGTGCGCATCGATGGACGAACTCAGCATTCCCGACGACATCGTCAACGTCAACGGCGGCGCGATCGCCCTGGGTCACCCCATCGGCATGACCGGCGCCCGCCTTGTACTGACCCTCGCTTATGAGCTCAAGCGTCGCGGTGGCGGCCTCGGCTCGGCATCGCTCTGCGGTGGCGGCGGCCAAGGCGACGCCCTGCTGATTCGAGTCTGAGTAACCAGCTGGTGCGAGATGCACCGCTGATTCTGGTGTCGTCGTCGGATCGCAAACGCGACGGCGGCACCAGCAACCGCTGGATATCGTCGTTCCCGGCGTTCGATGACACCCGGCACCGCATCATCGACACTGTCGACCAGTATCTCGCGGTCGGGGGTCGCTACAGCCCGAGTGGGAAGACGTCGGTCGAACGTCTACAACGAAACCAGGGCCTGCGCGACCGGCCAACGATGCGCGCCATCGATCGCTACCACAACTCGTTGTTTCGAGAACTCGACTACCCCAGCCGGTCGCTCGACATGCAACAGCGCATCGACCAGCAGTTGCTGGTGATCTCCGGCATGTGGGGCATGGTTCGGCCGACCGATATGATCGCCGACTACCAACTGCCGATCACCGCGAAAGTACCGCCGGTCGGCTCGCTGGTCGACACCTGGCAACCTCTCGTGAGTGTGGCCCTCACGACGCTGGCCGCCGACCGGGTGGTGTGGGATTTCCAACCCGCCAACGCCGCCAGAGTCTGGACCTGGGCCGATCAACCTCGTCACCGTCGCCACATCACCGTCCGGTTCCGTGACGATCAGGCTCGACACGTCGGGCAGCGAACCGTCGACGACAGCGAGCGACCACGCGGTGCAATCGTCGCCGCCATTCTCAAGCAACAAGCGACTACCTATGACCAACTCGAAGGCTTCACGCACCCGAGCGGCTACTACCTCGACATGAATCTTTCGTTCACGAACGGGTCGGCGTCGGCAGCCATTTTCAGGCGGTCGGCGTAGCTACCGGTGTCTCGCCCACACCCTCGAGCACCGGATACCAGCAGGCAGTCCAGTGATCGCCGTCGCCGATCTGTTCAATCACCGGTTCGTCGGTGCGGCATTTGTCCTGCACACGCGGGCACCGGGTATTGAAACGGCAACCCTTTGGCGGATCGATGGGCGACGGCAATTCGCCAACCAACGTTTCGGACTCATTGGCCAGCGGATTGTCGGGGTCGGGCACTGCGGCGAGCAGCAGCCGCGTGTAGGGGTGCACTGGATTGGCGAAGATCTCATCGCCGTCGCCAATCTCGCAAATCTTGCCCAGGTACATCACGGCGACGCGGTCGCTCACGTTCTTCACCACAGACAAGTCGTGGCTGATGAACAACAGCGTAAGCCCGTAGCGCTCTTTCATGTCCTCGAGCATGTTCAGCACCTGCGCCTGCACCGACACATCGAGCGCCGAGACGGGTTCATCGCAGATGATGACCTGAGGGTCGAGCACAAGCGCCCGAGCTACCGAGATTCGTTGACACTGACCGCCTGAGTATTCGTGCGGGCGCCGCTTGTGTGCTTCGACCGGATCGAGGCCGACCGCCTCGATGATTTCGTCCACACGGCCTTCGCTGAACGCACCTCGTTCGGCTTTTGTGCTCCAGATCTGCAGACCTTCGCTGACGATGTCGTGCACCCTGCGCCGAGGATTGAGCGACGAGATTGGATCCTGGAAGATCATCTGAATTTCGGGCCGCATCGCCCGAAGTTCCTCGCCGCTCAACGAGGTGAGGTCGGTGCCGTTGAAGTTGACCGAACCCGACGTCGGCGGCGGAAGCTGAATAACGGCCTTCGCCGTCGTGGATTTGCCGCAGCCCGACTCGCCGACCAGGCCGAGTGTCTCGCCCTTGGCAACGTCGAAGCTGACATCGGAAACCGCGTGGACGACCTGACCTTTACCGGCGGGAAACTCCATCACCAGGTTCTCGACCCGGATCAAGATGTCGTCGCGTTCGTTGCGGAGGTGTGCGCTACCTGAGCCAGCCATCAGCCTGCCGCCTTTGCCGGCGCAAGGCCGATCTTGAGTCCGGTTGCGGTGTGTCCCTGGGCCATGTTTTTCTCGAGTGCCTCGGCCGATGCATCGGTGCCGACCGGATAGAAGCACGCGTAGCGATGTTCGCCCTCGTTGAGCTCGGGAGCTTGCTCGGTGCACTTGGGTTGCGCGTACTTACAACGCGGCGAGAAACGACAGCCCGGAGGCGGGTTGACAATGTCCGGCGGTGCGCCCGGGATGGGCGTGAGACGAGTGTGTTTGGCGTGTTTGAGGCTTGGCACCGAAGCCAGGAGCGCCTCGGTGTACGGGTGGCGCATCTCTGCGAAAATCGTGTCGGTCGGGGCGTGCTCCATAACCCGTCCGCCGTACATCACCATCACGTTGTCGGTGCGTCCACGAGCGACGCCAAGGTCGTGGGTGATGAGAGTCATCGCCATACCACGATCGAGTTGCAGCTGGCGCAGAAGATCGAGGATGTACTTCTGCACGGTGACATCGAGGGCAGTGGTCGGCTCATCGGCAATAAGCATCTCGGGTTCGGCGGCCAGGGCGATGGCAATCATCACCCGCTGGCGCATGCCGCCCGACAGTTCGTGAGGGTATTGCTTGATGCGTCGCGCTGGTTCGGGGATGCCGACCTGGGTCAATAATTCGATTGCCCGCGTTTCAGCTTCGCCTTTGTCGAGTCCGAGGTGCTGACGCAGCGGCTCGAATATCTGTTTGCCGATCTTCATCACCGGGTTGAGCGACGTCATTGGGTCCTGGAAGATCATGCCGATCTTCGCCCCCCAGAACTCCTGGCGGTTTCGGTTGACCATCTGGCCACCGTCGAAAAGCACCGAGCCGTCTTCGATCATCCGGTTGCTCGAAACCAGGCCCATGATGCCGCGGTTGAGTACCGACTTTCCCGAGCCCGATTCGCCAACGATGCCCAGCGTTTCGCCCCGGTCGAGCTCAAAGGACACCTTGTCGACCGCCCGGGCTAGGCCTCGTTCGGTGCGGAACCCGACCTCGTAGTCTTCGACGACGAGAAGTGGCTCGTTGTTTGCGTCGGCAGCAGCCATTAGATCGACAGCTCCTTCACATCGAAGTAATCGCGGAGCCGGTCGCCGGCAAAGTTCAGGGCCATCACGGTGAGAAACAGGAAACCAATGGGCGTGAACGCCATCCACGGGGCGCTTTCGAGGTCGGAGGTGGAGTTCACGGCGGTGCGAATGAGCTTGCCCCAGGTACTGCCCTTTTCTACCGACAGTCCAAGGAAAGCAAGGGCGCCTTCGGCAACGATGGACACCGCCATACCAAGCAGTGCCAACGCGCTCATCGGAATCATCACGTTGGGCAGAATTTCGCGCCTGATAATGCGGCTTGGTTTGGCGCCCAAGGTGCGTGCCGCTGTCACAAACTCGCGTTCGGCAAACACCAGGGTGGCGGCTCGGGCAAGTCGGCCGACCGGCGACACGCTGAGGATTCCGAGGGTAAGTGCGATCGTGAACAACGATCTACTGGCCAGCGACGTGATGAGGATGGCCAGGATCAACGCAGGGAACGACAACAGCACCAGAAAACAAAACGACACGACGCGGTCGAACCAGCCACCGACGAAACCAGCGACCATACCCAGCGACCCGCCAACGAGCATGCCGAACGCAATAGCGGCGAAACCAACGACCAAAGAGACACGCGCACCGTAGATGGTTCGGCTCAACATGTCGCGTGCATCGAGATCGGTGCCGAACCAATGTTCGGCCGACGGCCCGTAAGGCGGTTGCACGGGTGCTTCGGTTACGCGGCCGGTAAGGGCGCTTTCCTTTTCTTCAAACTGCAGGAAGTTTTCGTCGGGATCCTTCAGCGGCAGGATTGGCGCTAACGCTGCCAGACCACAGATAAAGACGAGCCAACCAATGCAAAGCCAGAAGCCCAATCCCAGGGTTCGTTTCTCGATCGTGTCGCTTGCCCGTTCGTCGGCCGTGTCGATGATCTCGACAATTGGGTCGCCCGACGGAGAAGAAGGTGAAGACAGCGTGTCGGTCATCGGCGAACCCTCGGGTCGAGAAAGGTATAGAACACATCAACGATGAAGTTGAGGACAACGAACGCGGTAGCGATGACCATGACCAGCGCAAGCACCACGGGGAAGTCTTCGCGCAGCACGGCTTCGACGATTGCGGTGCCGACTCCGGGGATCCGGAAGTAGATTTCCACGACCAATGCTCCACCGATAAGTGCGCCGGCATTGATGCCAAAGATCGTGATGACCGAGAACATCGACGGGCGTAGGGCGTGACGGAACAACACACGCCACTTCGGTACCCCTTTGGCCCGCGCCATCAAGATGAAGTCTTCTTGCAAAGTGGTAATCAGATCGGTGCGAAGCAGCCGCTGATACACCGACGCTCCAGGCAGGGCGAGGGTGAACGCCGGTAGCACTAGTTGCACTAGTCGGTGCCGATGGGTGAGGCCCCAGAACGGATCGGTGGCGTGGTATGTATCGGGAAGCCAGTCGAGCTTCAGGGCAAAGATGTAGAACAGAATCACTGCCAACGCGAAGTTAGGCAACGACACAAACATGAACGATGTAAACGTCGATGCGCGATCGACAACTCCATTGGCTCTCGACGCCGTCACCACACCCCAGGGAATAGCAATGGCCAATGCAAGAAACTGCGCCATCAGCATCAGTTGCAGCGTGCGAGGCAACCGTTCTTTGAGTAGCCCACTTACCGGTGGCTGCCCATCGGTGGAGAACTGCACGCCAAAATCACCGGTGACAAAGTCGCCTGCCCAGCGGGCATAACGCTCGGGAAGCGGCTTATCGAGGTAGTACTGCTCCTTGGCGGCCTCGATTTTGGCCAGGTTTTCCGGGTTCTCGGTATCGCCGGCTACCGGACCAAGAATGTTGAACAGGGGGTCGCCCAAGAAGCTCATGGCGGCAAAGGTCAACATGCTGACGGCGATGAGTAACAAGATCATCATCGCGAGTCTCTGAAGCCAATACCGCATTGCTTTGAACGTCCCCCTGTTCGTTAGTGATGGTGTTCGACGAGTTGGTTACTCGGCGAGGAACGTGTTGTCGTACCACATGCGGCCGTTCAGCGTGCAGCGAAGGGTTTCGCCTTCTGGCGACTGCGAGTTGCAGACACCCTTCACATTCTCAGCCAACGAGGTCGCCCAGATGGTGTGGTAAAGGAACACATAGGTGTAGTCCTCATTTATCTTCTGGGAAATCTCTTTAAAGAGCTCCACCCGACGAGCTTCATCGGTCGACGCCATCGCTTCGAGGAACAGAGCGTCGCGGCTCTCGTTGCAGTTCTTCGGCCAGTTGAGCGAAATGCCACCAATGGTGCGGCACAACAGCCAGACGCCATCGTCAGCGGGGTTCGGCGCACCGAACTGACGCCAGGTGACGGCGTTGTATAAACCGAAGGCGGTCTCCTGAATGTGCGAGTCCTGAGGAAGTTCTTGGAATTCGACGTTGAAGGCAACGCTCCAACCCTCGTCGAGGATTTCGGCGATCCGGGTCTGGACAACCGAAGGGCCCGACCACTGGAGTTCCATGTTGATTTTGCCATCGGTGCAGCCGTCGGGAACTTCAGCGCAGTACTGGGCAGCAACCTCGATCGCACGGTCTGGGTCGTCAGCTTCCTGTACAACATCGGGGTTGTAGTAGGGGCTATCGGGAGTGAACATGCCATCGGCCGGACGGTTGATGCCTAGGCCGATAAGCGTGTTGTAGTTGTCGCGCGGTGTGGCAAAAGTTAGAGCTTGGCGAGCCAGAATGTTGTCGAACGGCGGCGTCGACGTGTTGAGCATGACAAAGCTCTCATCGCCGGTGTCATCGAGCAAGTTCTGAACAGTCGGATCACCCTCAGCGATTGTTTCGGTAGAGGCAATGTTGGTGGTCACCTGGCCATCGAGTTCGCCCTCGAGGAGCAGGTTTGCCCGCACGTCCGGATCGGTAACCGGCAAGAATTCCACTGCATCGAGTAGCGCTGGGGTGCCCCAGTATGCCTCGTTTCGAACGAAACGTGTGACGGAATCTTCACTTCGGCTCTCGAAGACGAACGGACCGGTACCAACGGGCGCCTGGTTCAGCGTGGGATCTTCTGCCGCTGCGGCTAGCCACGTTGGAGAGGCCACGAAACCGAGCTGGCCGGCAAGCGAGGTAGGGAAGTTCGCGTTGGAGTCGAGCAGGTTGTAGGTAACAGTGAGATCGTCGACGATCTCAAAGGCTCCAGCGTCGACCGCTGGGTAGTACGGCGCAACTGCCAGGCCCACAAGCGGGTCGGCGATCACCGTTTCGAAGTTGACACGAAGTGCTTCGGCGTCGAGCGGCGTGCCGTCGTGGAAGCTGATGCCTTCACGCAGCTTGAGGGTCCACGACGTGAAGTCATCGTTCGGGGTGAGAGATTCAGCGAGGTACGGAACCCACTGGTCGTCAGTGTTGAATCGCACCAGGCTGTCGAATACCTGATTCGCCATGAGTAGACCAGGCTGGGAAAGCGCAGAACCCGTCGGGTTGATGCCGTCGACCTCGGCTTCGATGCCGATGCGAAGGACGCCGCCGACGACCTCTTCTACGCCCGAATCGTCGGGTGTTTCGGTGACGATGGCTTCGCTTTCTTCGCTGCCGCCATCGGTAGCTTCGGTGGTTTCGGGTGCTTCTTCTTCAGAGGTGCCTCCGCCATCGCTCTCTTCAGCGTCGGGGGTAGAGACCTCGTCGTCGGCTGACGAGTCGCTGCCGCCGCAAGCTGCGGCGAACATGGCGAACGCAACGAGGAGCGAGAGAAGAGGTAAAAGCCGTATACGGCGCAGAGTAAACATGATTAACGTGTGCCCTCCAAAGGGAAACAAGCATCGAATTGACACGGAAGCAGTGACCATAGTGGTTCTGTCCCGCGTCGAGGAATTTTCGAGTAACAACAATAGTGGCACAGGTCACAGTGTTACTACTGCGCGGTAGGTTACGTCTTTTCTCGATGCCTTTGTCAACGTGGCCGACCCAATCTGACCACCCGACGCAGCGTCAACATTTTGTGACACCTCGTCAGATTCGGCTCCGGCGGCTACATTCTGGTCATGTTTGACGTTGTAATCACCGGGGGCACGATCGTCGATGGCACTGGTGGGCCCCGCCGACCAGCCGATATTGGTATCGCCGGAACCCGTATCACCGCCATCGCTGAACCCGGAGCGCTCGATGCCGGCGATGCAGAAGTCGTCGACGCGACCGGTCTTGTGGTCGCCCCCGGATTCGTCGACCCACACACGCACTACGATGCGCAACTCTTCTGGGACCCCCGGGCTACCCCTTCCAATATTCATGGCGTAACCAGCGCCGTCATGGGCAACTGCGGGTTCACGCTCGCTCCGCTTGGCAACGAGGCCGACGCCGACTACATCCGCCACATGATGGTCAAGGTCGAAGGCATGCCGCTCGAAGCCCTTGAGCAGGGTATCGAGTGGGACTGGACCACCTTTGCCGACTACCTCGCCCGACTTGAAGGCCAGGTGGGTATCAACGTCGGCGTGATGGTCGGCCACTGCGCTATCCGCCGAGCGGTAATGGGCGAAGACGCCACCAACGGCGAAGCAAACACTGCACAACTTGAGGAAATGAAAGGCCTGCTGCGCGAATCAATCGCGGCCGGCGGGCTCGGCTTTTCGACCACCAGGTCGAAAACCCACAGCGATGGCGACGGCAAACCCGTGCCGTCGCGCCACGCCAGCGAAGAAGAACTGGTCGAACTCTGTCGTGTGGTCAGCGACTTTGAAGGCACCACACTCGAATGGGCAAGCGATGGCTGTCTGAGTGGCTTCGATGACGCCGAAGTCGACCTGATGACCAACATGTCACTCGCCGCACAACGCCCCCTCAACTGGAACGTGCTCACTATCGATGCCGCCCGCCCCGACGACTACAAGAATCAGCTCGCAGCGATCGACGAGGTCAACCGACGCGGCGCTAGTTCGATCGCGCTCACGATGCCGGTGCTGGTGGGCATGAACATGAGCTTCCTCACGTTCTGTGGGCTTAACCTCATGCCCGATTGGGGCGACATCCTGGGCCTGCCGGTGCCCGAGCGGATGGCCAAACTTCGCGACCCCGACGTGCGCAGGTTTATGGAAGAGCGAGCAGCCTCACCTGATGCTGGTGTCTTCTCCCGGCTCGCCGGATGGGGCCTGTACGAAATCGGCGACACGGTCTCCCCCGAGAACGAAGGCTTGAAAGGTCGCAAGGTCGCGGAGATCGCCCGCGAACGCGGGGTGCGCGACTTCTACTGCCTACTCGACATTGTGTTGGCCGACGACCTCCAAACCGTTCTTTGGCCCGGCCCTACCGATGACGATCCGGCATCGTGGAGCATGCGCCAATCAACGTGGAGTCACCCACAGGTCATCATTGGCGGCTCCGACGCCGGAGCACACCTCGACCGCATTTCGGGTGCGCCGTACACCACTTCCTGGCTCGACGACACGCTTCACGGCAAGGGCCTCACCACACTCGAAGAGACCATCCATCACCTCACCGAAGTTCCGGCCCGCCTCTTTGGCCTCAACGAACGCGGCGTGCTGCGCGAGGGATGGCACGCCGACATCGTCCTGTTCGACCCCGAGACGGTGAAGTCGGGCGATGTCGTAATGGTCAACGATCTCCCAGGCGGAGCTGGCCGTTTGGTCGCCGACGCCTTCGGCGTTCGTCGCGTGCTGGTCAACGGCGTCACCACCGTCATCGATGGCCAGGCCACCGATGCGCTGCCCGGCAAGGTACTCAAATCTGGCGAGGACACCAGCACGGTCGCTATTCCGATCAGCTTGTAGACGGTGTTTCATCGCAACTGCAGCTGAGTCGTTCGACCCGGTGGGGCGGCCAGCCACCGCCCAGATGAGCCAAACAGTTGAAAAATCAACAGAATCACAGGATTGTTGCGCGTTCAGACCGGTTGAATCATCAATTGTCGTGCATCGGGTGTCGATGCAAAGAACAGCATGTTCCGCCCACCGGCGGGCCGCACCTCAAAACGTTGCTGCTCGTTCCTTTCTTGGACGCTCGTCGTTCTTAGTGTCGTCGTTGGCACCAGCGCGCTCGTCTCGTTTCGGATTCGGGCGATGGCACTCGACTCCGGCATCTTCGAACGGGCCGTCGCCGAAATTGTCGACGACCCCGGCACGACCGAGCTTTTGCGAACAACCCTTCGCGAGGTACTCGACCAGGGCGTCGACGAAGGATTCGACCTGTATGGCGCGCAGCTCGCCGACCTCGGCGTGAGTCGCCGAGATGTCGATGCCGAAGTCGAGCTGTTGGCCGAACGAACCTCGCAGAGTCCGGTACTGCTCGAAGAATTCGCTCGAGCGATCCGCCAGTCCCACCGCTATGCAACTGGACTGTCGCCCAATCCGGCCACCGTCAACAGCGACGTCTTTGCCGCCGTGCTCGAAACCGAAACCCGACGACTCGCCCCCGTGCTCGGTTCGTTTATCGACTTCGAGGGCGCCAAGCTGCACATCACCTTGCCCCGCCCCCGTGACGTCAGCCGAAACCTCGAAGTGCTCGCCGACATTGCTCGGATCGGTCCGGCCGCCGCAGGCGTGCTGTTTCTTGGCGGGCTCGGCCTGCATTCCAACAAGTTGTCGGTGGTGAGGTTTTTGGGACGCTGGAACCTCACGCTCGCCTTCACCCTGGCGGTGATCTCATTTTCGATGGGTTACGTCTGGACCCAACTCAACCTCGGGCTGCCGGTAGCGATACCCAGCGATGCCATCACGGTGTACCGCACCTACATGTGGGGACCCACGCTCGCGGTCGCCACGGTAGGTCTGTCGTGCTCGATGCTGGCCTACGCCTTCACCGAAACCGACTGACGCACCAGCGCCTACTTCGGCTGTTCGGCCCACCACGCATCGAGTCGCCGTTCGAGTTCGTCGCGTGGCATATCGCCCTCGGTACGTTTGAGCTCGAGCAAAAACTTGAGGGCCCTGCCCACGCCGGGCCCGGGCGGCAGATCGAGATATTCCATAACGGCCTGACCATCCATCCCCGGACGCTCGGCCGCCTTGCGATCGGCTTCAGCCAGGATCGCAATACGCCGCTCAAGGTCATCGACGGCGTCCTGAATACGGGCGGCTTTGACCTTGTTGCGGGTAGTGCAGTCGCAGCGAACGAGTTCGTTGAGGCGCCCAAGAAACGGGCCGGCGTCGCGGGCATAGCGGCGCACCGCAGAATCGGACCAGCCGTCGGCATACCCTTTGAAACGACCCGATAGGCGCACCAATTCGCTGACCGCCTCAATGAGGTCGTCGTCGTAACCCATCTGCGCCATGCGTTTGCGTGCCATGCGTGCGCCGACGACTTCGTGGTGCCGAAAGGTGACAGCACCGCCTTCGAACGAACGGGTTTTTGGTTTGCCGATGTCGTGGAAGAGCGTCGCAAGTCGCAGCACCAGGTCGGGGCTGGTCTTCGCAACCACCGCGATGGTGTGCGACAGCACGTCTTTGTGTTTATGGATGGGGTCTTGCTCCATCCGCAGCACCGGGAACTCCGGCAGGATCTCATCGAACTCGCCAGAGTCGACAGCCGCCCAAAGAGACTCGGCGACATCGTCGGCAAGAAGGATCTCCGAAAGCCGATCGGCTGCGGTCATGGTTTGGTTCAACAGATGCTCCGGTGAAAGACGCACCAGAACAAGACCGGTGCGGGCAACGTATAAGTATACGGAAACTCAGCGGATAGGCACTCGACATATACTGCCATCCGCTGAGTTTCACGAAGCCCGCACATTGGGCGGAGCCCAATCCGCGAGCCTTCAGGGCTGGGGTTTATGATCACGAGATGTTCGACAACCTCTTTCGCGAGGATTCGCCTGGCGAAAATACGGCCACCTCGAGCCTGCTCTTTGGGGTCGGTGCCATCATCATGACCGCGACGTACGTAGGCGCGCTGGCTGGCGCCGGATTCTCGATCGTTGCGCTTGGCCTTGGTTTGAAGTACCTGAAAGACGAAGAGATCGAGCAGCAACCCAAAGCGGAACGCATGGCCAAGGGGGGCGCCGTTATGGGCGTCTGTGCATTGCTTCTCAGCGTTGTCTTTCTGCTCCTGCAAGCCTGAGCCAATGCGTGCTTTGTTGACTGACCTGTTAACTGCTCTGCTGCCGGGGCAATTGTGACGTCGACGATCCGAAGGTTTCTTGCCCCCAAACCCGTCGACCTCTCGCTGACTCTTCGGCTGCTCAACGAGGGATCTCGTCGTTCGGCAACTGGCATGTGGTGGGCGACCAACACGCCTATCGGGGCCGGGTCGGTGCATCTCCACCTCGACGGCGACCAGATCGTTGCCGAGGCATGGGGTGAAGGCGCTGATTGGATGCTCGAGAAATCGCCCGGCGTCGTCGGCGTCGACGACGATCCTGCAACGCTCCCCCGGGCCCACGACGTGGTCTATGACCTTTCTCGGAAAATGGCAGGGCTCCGTATGCCTCGCAGCGAGCGAGTGATGGAGGCGCTCTTTATCACGATTCTTGGCCAGAAGATCCAGGCAAGTGAGGCGCACCGCAGCGCCCGAATGATGCGCGCCAAATTCGGCCAACCCGCGCCGGGTCCGTGTCCGATCCAACTGCTTCCCACCACCGAGCAACTCGCGAAGATGCACTACACCGACTTTCATTCCTTCGGTGTCGAGCGTAAACGGGCCGACATCATCCTCCAGTGCGCCCGCCGCGCGAATCGACTCGAAGAAATCGCCGAGATGGATTTCGCCGCGGCGGAGCAGCGACTGCTCGCGTTTCCCGGCATCGGTCCCTGGACAACCGGCTTGGTCATGCAGGTCGCTCTCGGCAACCCCGATGCGGTGGCCGTCGGCGACTATCACTTGAAAAACACCGTGGCGTGGGCGCTGGCCAAAGAACCGCGTGGCGACGACACTCGCATGCTCGAACTGCTCGAGCCCTACGCCGGCCACCGCGGCCGCGTCACCCTGCTCCTCAAGTACGCCGGCATCAGTGCCCCCAAATATGGCCCCCGCCTCGAAGTCTGGTCCCCCGCCAAACTGTAAAGGGTTGTAAAGGGGTCAGGCACTTTAGGTGCCTGACCCCATAAGTGCCTGACCCCTTTGGGTGGCTAGTGGCCGGCTTCGGTTTTGCCGATGGCGGCTAAGGCTCTGGCGAGATGCGCACGCATCTCGTCGCCGTCGGGCGAAACGACGCTGGCCTGCACGAGGCGGTCGACAAGATCAGCCAGCACGTCGTCGGTATCAGGCTCGATGATCTGAATGGCGTCCTCGGCCAACTCGACATGGATCGACGCGTCGCCATTGAGGTTGCGCAAGGTCCAACCGGGCCATCGCTCGGGCAACGCGTCGAGAAGCCCTGTTGTGGTGTCATCGCTCCAGAACCACAACGTGCGCGAATCGACTTCAAGGTGGAGCCCGGCCCTCGGGCGGCTAATCGTCGCAGCGGTCGCACCGCCGGCTAACTCGGCCAATTCTGAACCACGGCTCAGCACATCGATCAGCAGCCCAGTCGAAAAGAACACCTCGGTCTGATCGGTGTGCACGGTCACCACGGTTGCCGGTGCGACAAAATCCGACGCCGGTTCAAGAACAGCGGCTGGGCCATCCCAGACCAACGGACTGATCACCGTCGCCGGGTCGACGCCGGCGAGGGTAAGCACTTCGGCGAGCCGATCGTTGGCCCACCTGACCGTCCAACCTGGCCACGCTGCTCGAAGCAGATCGAGATACGCCGTGCGAGCCACGACGGTCATCTCGTTGATGAAGATCAGCATCGACGTCTTGGCGATATCGACCACAACTGCCGCCTGGCACCAGACCTCGTCGTGCCACTGATCGGTCGGGTCCTGTGACCGGATCATTGCCAGACCTCGATCTGGCCCCCAGAAGATGTCGGTATCGAGCGTGTCCGCACCGCTCGGGTTGACGTATAACTCGACGCCGTCCGCGCCAATGATCACATACTGCGCGAGAGCGTCCACAGGTCTCCTAACACCTCAGGGTCCGGGTGGAGTCAGCGCGGCAGCTTCTCTTTGATGTCTTTGCACTCGGGACACACCGGATACTTCTCCGGGTCACGCGACGGCACCCAAACTTTGCCGCACAGCGCGATAACTGGCGTGCCGTTAATTAGAGCCTCGGTCAATTTTGCTTTCGGCACGTAGTGCGAAAATCGATCGTGATCGCCTGGTTCGGCGTCCTCGAGCAGGGGTTCATCGACGATGGTGGGCGTCGGCGAAGCTGGCGCAATCGTGGGTACAGAAGGCTGCGACTGGGAGCTGATCATGATCTCACTAGTTCACACGCTTGCGCTAGCTGTGTCGAGCCGGAGAGCTGATGCGAGCATGTCGGTGCGCCGATCTATTGTCGAGGGAATGCCCCTTGGTTGTATCCCCGCGCTCGTCGGGGCCCCCGCTGTCGAAGCGCTGCATTCGGCGATCGACAACGAAAAAACTGGCGACCCGCTTGCGCCGGTCACCGTCATCGTTCCCTCTAACTATGTCGGATTGTCCATTCGTCGTTCGCTCGCTCGCGACAAAGGCCTTGCCGGCGTCACCTTTCTCACCCCCTACCGGCTCGCCGAGCTTCTTGGTGCCGCATCGCTTGCGGCGCAAGCGCGGCGTCCAGTTTCGACCCCCGTCGTCGCCGCGGCGATTCGTCGGGTTCTCGGCGACGAACCCGGCATGTTCGCGGCCGTCGTCGGCCACCCCTCTACCGAGCGCGCTCTGCTTCGAGCGCATCGAGAACTCAGCGACATCACCGTCGAGGGCCTCGACGTTTTGGCCAGTGCCAGCCGCCGGGCCAACGAGGTGGTCCGCGTGCACCGCGCGACCCGGGCCCTGCTCGCCGACGACTGGTATGACGAGTTCGACCTGATGCAGAGCGCGACCCAAACCACTATCGACGGTGCCCCGTTCCTTGAAGAGCTCGGGCTCGTGCTTGTGCACCTCCCCTTGCGGCTCTCGAACGGCGCAACCCGCATGTTGGCATCGCTCGCCGACCGCACACCGGTCACGGTGATCGCCGGGTTCACGGGCGAACCCAAGGCCGATGTCACGCTGCTCGACACCCTGCACCGCCTTGGCCTGCCCAATCAGCAGGCACCCGAGCCGCAAGCGACAACCCTGGGCGCCGACACCCGCGAGATCATCAGCACCGCCGATGCCGACGACGAAGTCCGCATCGCCGTTCGCCGAGTGGTCGATGCCGCACGCGACGGCGTCGCGCTCGAACGAATAGCTGTGCTCTACGGCACCGACCGTCCTTACTCGCGTCAACTCCACGAGCAACTTGCTGCCGCCGGCATTCCGTTCAACGGCGCTGCAGTGCGCACGGTCGGCGATGCGTTGCTCGGAAAGACACTGCTTCGCCTGATAGCCCTCGGCGATCGCGACTTCCGACGCGACGACGTCTTCATGGTGCTTGGCAGCGCGTCGCTACGCGACGCCGAAGGCCGCTTCGTGCCCACCTCCGCATGGGAGCGCGTGTCGCGAGCCGCTGGCATCGTCGGTGGCGTAAAACAATGGTCCGACCGCCTCACCCACCACGTCGAAGATCTCCACCTCGACCTCGAAGGCGAACAGACCACCGAAGGGCGCGAGTGGGTCATCCGCCAAACCCAACGCCAGATCGATTGGGCGACCAGTCTTTTCGACTTCATTTCCGAACTCACCAACGATCTCGATCCGGCAAATATCCCGGCCTCGTGGCGCGCGAAATCGCGATGGGCACAGAACCTGATCCGCCGTTACGTTGGCGGCGAACACACACGCGACCGCTGGCCTGCCATCGAAATTGCGGCAGCCGAAAAAGTTGAAGCTGCCCTCGAACGACTGAGCAGCTTGGACACCGTCGACCCTAACCCCAGTCTCGCGGTGTTTCGCCGCACGCTCGAACTCGAACTCGATTCCGGGCTCGGCCGCCAGGGCCGGTTCGGCGAGGGTGTGCTGGTTGGGTCCGTCGCGTCAGCGTTCGGGCTTGACCTCGACCGAGTGATCGTGGTCGGTCTGGCCGAAGGCATCTATCCGAACCATCCCCGCGACGACTCGTTGCTCCCCGATCACGAACGCCGACTGCTGGGCGGTCAGCTACCGCTGCGCCGCGACCACATGGCCGATCAGCACCGCGACCTCCTCGCAGCACTGGCATCAGCGTCGATGGGTAACGTGCTCTGTTTCCCCCGAGGCGACCTCCGACGCTCGACAGAACGCACCGCCTCGAGGTGGCTGCTCGCCGTTGCCGGGCACCTCGCTGGCGACGCCCGGGTTGCGGGCGACACACTCGCCGACCACCGGTCCGAACCTTGGCTCACCGAAGTTCCTTCCTTTGCTGGCGGGCTGGCGCGACTGGCGTTCCCCGCGACCGACCAAGAGTTTTCTCTCCGCAGCCTGCTCGAGCACCGCGCCGACCATGGCGTGCCGCTCGAACATCAGCTCGCGTCGACCAATGCAGCGTTCCGCCGTGGCTCCGAGCTTCGCCAGGCGCGTTGGCATTGGGACTTCAGCCGGTTCGACGGCAACCTATCGCACCTCGAGGTACCCTCCCCCGCAGGCCCCCGGTCGGTCATGTCACCCACCCGACTCGAGCGCTGGGCCGACTGTCCCCACCGCTACCTGATGCAATCGATTCTGAAGATCAACGAGATCGAACGACCCGACCTACAGCTGCGCATCTCGCCGCTCGACTGGGGCAACATCATCCACGCGTCGCTCGACGACTTCTTCACCGAGGTCATCGACTACGGGGCCCCAGCCCCAGGCGAGCGATGGACCGACGATCACCGCCGCCGTTTGCAGACGCTTACCGATCAGCGTTGCACCCACTACGAAAACCGGGGCCTCACCGGCAAGAAATTGTTTTGGGAGCGCGATAAACGTCGCATCCTGGCCGACGTCGACAAATTCCTCGACTCCGACAACAGCAACCGCGAACTGTGGCGTTCCTACCCGTTGCGAAGCGAACTGGGCTTCGGCGTGTCCGGATCCACCAATCCACCGGTCGATCTGCAACTGAGCGATGGGCGCACTCTGCGGTTCATCGGCAGCATCGACCGACTCGACCAGACCGTCGACGGCGAGCTGGTGGTGCTCGACTACAAGACCGGCAAGCACGAAAAGTTCAGAGGCCTCGATGAGACCAATCCGGTCGACAACGGAACTCGCCTGCAGTTGCCGGTCTATGCCATGGCCGCCCGTGCCCATGTTGGCCGACCCGACGCCGAGGTCTGGGCGGGTTATTGGTTCATTAACGAGCGGTCAAAGTTCACCACTATTGGCTACCGCATCACGCCCGAAGTAGCCGCAACGGTCGACACCGTGCTGCGGACCATCGTCGACAACATCGAAGCCGGCGTCTTCCCGCCGCATCCGCCAGTGCCGTCGACCTTCAACAAGTTCAACTGCCCCTACTGCGACCCCGACCGTCTCGGCACCGCCGAACGCTACCGCCAGTGGGAGCACAAAAAGATGAGCCCCGAACTCGATGCCTTCCGACGCTTGGTAGAACCGGAGACCCTCGATGTCTGAACAACTGGGGCTCTTCGACAACGAGCCACCGAAGCGCGACAAGGCGGCGGCCGCACCGCCGAACGAAACCGCGATTGCGAAAAACCAGCCAGACCAAAGCAACGACGTCGAACAACCTCCTGCGACTGGGGCTGTCACCGACTTCGTGCCTATCGACCAAACAGCCCGCGACCGCATTGCCCACGCGCTCGACGAAACGTTGTTCGTTGAAGCGGGTGCCGGATCAGGCAAAACCAGGTCGCTCGTTGCCCGAGTGGTGTCGCTGATTCGTTCGGGCATCGACGTCGACAACATCGCGGCGATCACGTTCACCGAGAAGGCATCGTCAGAGCTTCGCGACCGTATTCGACGCCAGCTTGAGGATGAAGTCGACGAACCTGCCACTTCGCCAGCCGACCGAGCAAGGTTCGATGCCGCGCTCGATGCCCTCGACGGCGCGGCCATCTCTACGCTGCATGGGTTCGCGCAGCGGGTGCTTTCGGAACATCCCGTCGAGGCCGAACTGCCACCGGCGGTCGAGGTGCAAGACGAAATCAGCTCGCAGGTGGCGTTCGAGGAACGGTGGCAGCGCTTCCTCGACCAGCTTCTCGAAGACCAAGGCAACGGCAACGACTTTCTCATCGCAAACGCCGTGGGCGTTTCGCTCGATCACCTGCAACAACTCGCCCGGCAGTTCAACAACAACTGGGACCTCGTGGCCGAACATGTTGCCTTACATCCTGCTGCTACCGCCGAACCGTTACAGCTCGACCTTGCACACCTGGTCGATCAACTTGCTGCGCTGACCGAACTTCGCGACGAGTGTGCCGACCCAACCGATCGGTTGTTTCAAAAGCTCGACGACCTCGAGGACTATGTTGCCGACCTTCGCAGCAGCTTTGACGACATTGAACTTCTCGAACGGCTGGTGCATCCGTCGGTCAGTCTCAAGGTTGGCAATGTAGGTAAGCAGGGCAGCTGGCCAGCTACCGGGTTTTCGGTCGCCGACGTGCGAGAAGAAGTCGTCGACACCCGAACCGCAATTGAGGAAGCGATTGCCGAGGTTGCGAACCAAGCATTGCACCGACTCGCCGAACATGTTGCTGTGTGGACCCTCGACGCGGCCGAAGAACGACGAACCGAAGGACGGCTCGAATACCACGATCTTCTCGTGCGGGCTCGCCAGCTGTTGCGCAATCCCGTTTCGGGGCAAACGGTACGGGCCACCATGCGCGAACGGTACTCCCGCCTGCTACTTGACGAGTTTCAGGACACCGACCCGATTCAAATCGAACTCGCCTGCCTTATCGCTAGCCCCGATCCCGACGGCACCACGCCTTGGAACGAGCTCACCATCCCGCCCGGTTCACTCTTTTTTGTCGGCGACCCCAAACAGTCGATCTATCGCTTTCGGCGAGCCGACATCAACCTCTTCCTTGACGCGCGCACCTCGTTCGCCGACGAACCGGTGCAACTCACCAGCAATTTCCGCACCACAACACCCATCATCAACTGGGTAAACCATGTCTTCGGGCGGCTGATCCAGTTCAAGGAAGGCTCCCAACCCGAGTATCAGCCACTCACCGCGGTGCGCGCTGCGGCACCGGGCGGCAATCCGGTTGCGGTGATCGGCCGAAGCCACCCCGATACCGCCGATGCCGAAACGCTGCGGCGCGCCGAGGCTGCTGATGTCGCCAACACCATCTGTCTCGCAATGCAGGAACGTTGGCAGGTCGACGACGGCAACGGCGGTTGGCGCGATGCACAGCTCGGCGACATCACCATTCTTCTCCCAGCTCGCACGTCGCTGGTTGCTCTCGAACGCGAGCTCGAACGCGTCGAGGTCCCCTACCGCGCGGAGAGCAGTTCGCTGGTGTATAACACCAGCGAGGTGCGCGACCTGCTCGCCGTTCTGCGTTCGATCGCCGACCCCACCGATGAACTTGCCCTCGCCACGTCACTTCGGTCGGCCCTGTTTGGCTGCGGCGACGACGACCTCTACACCTTCAAGATCGAACATCAAGGGGCGTGGAATCACCAGACCGAACTTCCCGAAACCCTCCCCCACGACCATCCAGTTGCCGAGGCCCTGGTGTTCCTTGGTGAGCTCCACCAGTCGCAAATGTGGATGACGCCCAGCGAATTGCTCGAACGCATTGTGCGCGAGCGCCGGCTGCTCGAGCTCGGGTTTACCGACCGCCGGCCACGCGATTTGTGGCGCCGTATTCGGTTTTTGATCGATCAGGCTCGAGCGTACGCCGAATCTGAGGGTGGCGGTCTACGCGACTACCTCGCTTGGGCCGAACTGCAGAGTGCCGAAGGGGCGCGGGTAGCCGAGGCCGTGCTTCCCGAAACCGACGATGACTCGGTGCGGATTATGACGATCCACGGCTCGAAAGGCCTGGAGTTCCCCATAACAATCCTGTCGGGCCTCACCACACAGGCCCAACGCAAGCGGGGCGGCGTGCAGGTGATCTTCCCCGGCGACGGCGAGTGGGTGATTCGGGTCAAGAAGGATCTCGAAAGTCTCGACTTCGAGAAGTACGCGGCGCTCGATGAGCAACTTGGTTTCCACGAGACTCTGCGCCTTCTGTACGTTGCCGCCACCCGTGCGCGCGACCATCTGGTGGTTTCGACCCATCACAAGCAGCGTAAAAATGCGGCCACCGACCTGTCGAAGTTGACGATGGCCGAACTCATCGCATGCGTCCTCGACGACGCGCCACCATTTGAACATCTCGACCCCGACGACAGCGCGGTCGAACCACCAGCGCTGCAGCCCGCAGACCCACTCCTCGATCGAAGCGTCTGGGAAGTCGAGCTGTCGCAGGCGTTGGAACTCGGCGCCCGACAACGGGTGCTCGCCGCCACCACTATTGCGAAGTTGGCCAGCGCCGCGGCGGCTCCACCCGAGGCGTCGGCGCCATCGCTGGTTGAAGACCCAGCTCGCGACCCTGGATTGGCAAAAGACTCGCGCAACCTCGATCTCCCGCCGTGGCAAAAGGGCCGGTATGGCACCGCCATTGGTCGGGCCGTGCACGGCACCCTGCAAACAACCGACCTGGTCAACGGCGTCGGCATCGCCGAGACCGCAGCGGCGCAGGCCGCCGCCGAAGGAGTGCTTGGCAGGGAAGCAATCGTCGAGTCGCTGTCGCGATCGGCATTGGCGGCAACGGTGGTACGCGAAGCCGTATCGTCGAGGTATTGGCGCGAAATGTATGTCGCCGCACCACTCTCCGACGACCTTGTGATCGAGGGCTACATCGATCTGCTGTACCGCACGCCCGATGGACTCGTGGTGGTCGACTACAAAACCGATGCCGTTCCCGATGACGAAACGCTGCTGGCCAAACTGAGCCGCTACCGACTGCAAGGGGCCACCTACGCTCTCGCTGTCGAAGAGGCCACCGCAGAAACGGTGGCACGCGTGGTCTTTGTTTTCCTTGACGAAGAGTCGGCTATCGAACGCGACGTCGTCAACCTTCGCGCCGCGATCGATGAGGTACGGGCGACCGCTCTTGGGGGCCTCACCTCGACAGACTCAGCATCTGTTCTCGAGTAGCTCGCTACCGCGGCGAAACTCCCGCCCGCATGCGCTATACTCGAAGACGTACAACCCCGGCCTTCCACCTTGCTCTTGTAGTTAAGGGGAACGACCGGGGTTTTTTCTCTTTTGGCACCCTGCTAGCTTCGCCCAATGAAGTTCTCCGTCTGGCCGAATCCGTCCCACTCGCCCAAAGAAGTTTTGTCGCTCGCCCAAATGGCCGAGGCCGACGGGTGGTACGGCCTCTGGTACGCCGACCACTACATGTCAAACACCGATTCGGCCGAAGTCGCTCGTGGCGACGTGCACGAATGTTGGGCGATGCTCCCTGCAGTTGCCGCGACGACCGAACGCATTCGAATTGGTTCGCTGGTTGCCCCAACGTCGATTCATCACCCAGCTGTGCTTGCGAACCGCGCCGCGACGATCGACCACATCTCCGATGGACGAATGGTGCTTGGTGTCGGCGCCGGCTGGCAGATCAACGAACACACGGCGTACGGCATCGAACTCGAAGCGCCGGGGCAGCGAGTGAGCCGGTTCGACGAAGCACTACAAATCATGGCGTCGTTGCTCGCACACGATGAAACCACCTTCGACGGCGAGTTCTATTCGCTTGCAGGTGCGCCAAGCGACCCGTCGCCGGTGCAGTCACCGTTGCCGATCCTTGTAGGCACCAGCAGTCCGCGCATGTTGCGGATCACCGCTCGCCACGCGCAGGAGTGGAACACCTGGGGAGATCCAACCCTCGCCGGGCAGGGGCTCGCTTCGCTCGAAACCGCATGCGAATCTGTGGGTCGAGACCCGGCAACGATGTGGAAATCGGTGCAGGCTCTCGTCGTGCAAACCACCGACGACACTGCCACAACCGACGAGATGGGCGACCGAGTTATCAAGGGTTCGCCATCGCAGATCGTCGATCAGCTTGGGCGCTACAGCGATCTTGGGTTCGACGAGTTCATCGTCGCCGACTTTCTGTTCGGTGACACCGAACAGGTTCGGCGCGAAACCTACCAACGCTTCCATGCCGACGTCATGAGTCAGATCGACTGAATCAATCGTCGCCAACGGTGCCCGTCCGCGCCACTAACGGTCGGCCAGAACCTAGAGTCGAGTCTCATGTCGACAGTGTCGGTCTTTATCGATGGTCAGAACCTGTACAAGGGTGTCTCGAAACTCTTTCGTACCCGAGTCCACCCGATTCTTCTCGCTCGCGAGCTAGCTGGCGACCGGTCGCTTCTCCAGACCAAGTATTACAGCGGCGTGCATCAGCCCCGCGAGAACCCAAAGATCCACGCAATGTCGATGCGTCGACACAAACTGATGCGGCGCACCGGAGTTGAGGTCATCGAACGCCCGCTGCAATACCACTGGGAATGGAGCGTGGTTGACCGGCTCCCCAACCCCATGAAAGCCGACGATGACGACACCCATGAGGTGACCGTCGAGCGGCGACATCAGGCACGCGAGAAAGGTATCGACCTCGCCTTGGGCCTCGACGCCATGGAGGCGGCTCTCACCCATACCTGCGACACCATCATCATCGTCAGCCGCGACCGTGACCTCTCTGAGGTGGCCCGCGAAATCCATGAACGTGCGGCTTCGCAACATGTGCGAGTCGAAGTTGCCATCCCGGTCGGCGACAAATATCGCCACATCATGGAAGGCTACGACTTCACGCATTTCATCGATCGCGATTTGGTTGCACGCATCAACGACAACTTCGACTATTTCTCGAAGCTGCCGCGCAAGAAAGTGGCTGGTTTTCTCGCGAGTCTCGAGCAAGAGGGCACGAATCGCCAGGCGAGCGAAGATCTCGATAGCTAGGGCTGCCGGGGTCAGAAAAGCCGGTGTTCGCCCTGTTCGAGGTCGAGAAGGAACTGTTTTGCTTCAAGCCCGGCGGCGAACCCGGTAAGCGAACCGTTCGCCCCAACAACTCGGTGGCACGGGAGCACGATCGACACGGGGTTTCGCCCGTTTGCGGCGCCAATTGCGCGAACCGCTTTGGGGCGGCCGAGCGATGCCGCTTGCTCGCCGTAAGTAGCAGTGGATCCATACGGAATACGCGCCAACGAGAGCCAGGCTTCGACTTGGAAATCGGTACCGCGTAGGTCGAGCGGCAAGTCGAACTCTTTGCGTGTGCCAGCAAAGTACTCGTCGAGTTGTTCGGCAGTTCGACACAGCGTGGGGTTGGTGGGGTCTTCGACAGGCGCATCGGCTAGCGGCACCCGGGCGTCGGTATCTTCGGGCCACAGCACGGCCACCAGACCCGTTGTTGATGCCACGAGTTCAAGGGCACCAAGTGGCGACTTGTAGGTTGTGCAATACATCTCAGGAAACCTCACAGGGTTGGGGATACACACTGGCCCACACGTGGTGTGCGGCGTAACTCCGCCACGGCGCCCACGATGCGGCAACCTGCGCGAGTCGCTTCGCATCAGTGGGAAGCCCGAGCCTTTCGACTGCCTTGACGAGCACAAGATCGGCGGTTGGGAAAACGTCGGGATCACCAAGGGCGCGCATCGCCACGACGTCTGCGGTCCACGGTCCAATGCCGGGCAGCGCAAGCAGGTCGCTTCGGGTGCGAGCGCGGTCGGCGCCCGGGCTCAGGTCGAGTTCGCCGTTGACGACCGCTTGGGCGAGGGCGCCAAGAGTGCGTTGACGGCTACCGGTGATGCCAAGTGAGCCCAGATCGGCTGATGTCAACGTCTCCGCAGTTGGAAAGAGTCGCCATGCTACGGGGTCGTTTTTGCGGCCGCTGTCGGTCGGTTCGCCGAAGGCCTCGACGAGTCGGGTGGCAAAGGTTCGACCCGCAGCCACCGAAACCTGCTGTCCAAGTACCGTCAGGACAGCTTGTTCGAAACCGTCGACCGCTCCCGGAACACGCAAACCGGGGTCCCTGGCCACCAGTGAACCCAGTTCGGTTCCTTCGAGATGGCTCTGCACACTCTCGGGGTCGGCGTCGAGATCAAGGAGGCGACGAAGACGGCTGACCGCCACCGAGAGGTCGGCAAGATCTGCCAACGAGATAGTGCACCACACGTGATCCTCGTGCAGCGTGAGTTCGGCGAACCCTGCACCATGCGGTGTGCGAAGGGTGCGACGGATGGTGTTGTCGGCAGCGTCGACCTGGGCCACATTGGCGGGGAGGTGACCGGCAAACCACGCCAGTAGCGGTTCGCTCTGAAACGGTTGGCGAATCGCCAAACGGAGACCGACTGCGCCCTGAACGCCCCGTTGCTTGTTGTCTTTGTCGCTATGGCCGTCAGCTGTTGAGGCGGCGCGCCTGAGCACCGTTGGCGTCTGTGCAAACACCTGCTGGACGGTGTCGTTGAATTGGCGGATCGACGAGAACCCGGCAGCAAAAGCAACATCGCTGAACTTGAGATCGGTTGTCTCGATCAGCACACGCGCCGTCTGTGCCCGCTGCGCCCGGGCAATTGCCAGTGGCGACGCTCCGAGCTCACGTTGCAGGATCCGGGTCAGGTTTCGTTCGCTCACCGCGAGCGATGCAGCCAACCCCGTCACGCCGACCCGGTCGATGCATCCGTCGGCGATCAGACGCATCGCCCGGCCGGTCAGATCAGCTCGAAGATCCCACTCTGGCGACCCCGGCGACGCATCGGGTCGGCACCGCTTACACGCCCGGAATCCCGCCCCCTGAGCGGCAGCTGCCGTGGGATAGAACGCGACGTTTTTGCGTTTCGGCCGAATCGGCGTGGGACAGCTCGGCCGGCAATAAATACCCGTCGAGGTGACGGCGGTGATGAACCAACCATCAAAGCGAGCGTCGCGCGACTCGACAGCCCGGTAACAGCGGTCGAAGTCGATGGTCGAAGTCATGACCTCAGTCTGACGGGTACGCCGCCCAACATCTAGCGGAAATCGGACAACCAGGTTTCTGAGAAGTTTGCCGCTAACCCACCGTGATCTTCTCGCGAACAAAGGTGATGCCGTTGGCCAGTGTTTTGTGCACCGGGCATCGCTGCGCTACTTCAGCAAGCCGTTGACGCTGTTCGTCGTCGAAGGTTCCCTCGATGAAAATTTCGCTGCGGACGCCGTCGAGCCAGCCAAGGGCATCGTCGTCACACTCGACACAATCGTCGGCGTGCAACCTTTCGTATTCATAGCGCACCGATACCGAATCGAGACTCCAACCCTTGCGCTGGGCGTAGAACGACAAGGTGATCGAGGTACAAGCCGCGAGGGACCCGAGCAACATTTCGTACGGGTTCGGGCCAGTGTCTGTGCCGTTGAGGTCGAGCGGCTCGTCGGCGTACCAAACATGGCGGCCGTTTCGAATCTCGACGAGGGTTCCGGATGTGAGATCGGCAGTAATAGTTGTCATCAACCAAGACTACGGTTTCAGCATCAGCTAGTTGGGAGAATCCGCATGGCAGCCGCTACCTATGAACGAACCGGAAACATTGCGACCATCACGTACAACCGCCCCGAGGCGCTCAACGCAGTCAACGGCGAGATGCGCGAGTGTTTGAACCAGGCTTGGCTTGACTTTCAAGCCGACGAAGACGCTTGGGTCGCGATCGTCACTGGTTCAGGGCGGGCGTTCTGCGCAGGCGCGGATCTTAAAGACGGCGCTGGAAGCGTCGGAACCTTTCCGGGCAGCTTCTTCGAAAAGCCGACCATCAACTCATTCGAGAGCGGCCTTGAGGTCTGGAAACCGACCATCGCTGCAGTGAATGGGCCTTGTATTGGTTATGGGTTGACCGCCGTGGCGACGTGTGACTTTGTGATCGCAAGCGACCGCGCAACCTTCGCCTACCCCGAGGTCAGGATCGGCGTGCCAACAATCGTCGGCGCTCTGCGGCTGCCGGGCCGCGTTGGCTGGGCAGACGCGCTGGAACTACTCCTCACCGGCGACGCGGTCGGTGCCGATGCCGCAAAAGAAATGGGGTTGGTGTGGCGAGTGGTCGAACACGACAACTTGCTCGACGAGGCCAACCACCTCGCTGAGCGTCTGTGCCAGGGTGCCCCGCTAGCGGTACGGGCTACCAAAGAAATGGCGTATCGAGGTACCCAGATGCCGTGGACCGAAGCGGTACGAATGGGTGAGACGCTTCGCCTCTATGCCGGCAACACCGACGACGCCGCAGAAGGACGACAAGCTTTTCAGGAGAAACGAAAGCCCAGCTGGAAAGGGCACTAACGTTCGTTGGTCGCACTTTTGCGACGCGAGTAAGCGGTTCGATCCGCAGCACCTTTACGAAGATGGAGACATCATGAAGTTTGGCATTGCCTTTGCAAACACCATGCAGTTCGCTGGAGCCGAAGGCGCAGCGCTGCTAGCCCGTGGAGCTGAGGCAGCCGGTTTCGACTCGCTCTGGACAGTCGAACACGTCATTGTTCCGAAGGACTACGAGTCGTCCTACCCGTATGACCCAAGCGGCAAGATGCCCGGCGGCCACGACGCCTCGATTCCCGACCCGCTCATCTGGCTCACCTGGGTCGCTGCACACTCGACGAACCTCCGCTTGGCTACCGGCATTCTTATTCTCCCCGAGCGCAACCCGATCGTGCTGGCTAAAGAGGTCGCGACTCTCGATCATCTCTCGGGTGGTCGCGTCGAACTGGGCATCGGTGTGGGTTGGCTCGAGGAAGAGTTCGATGCGCTAGGTATCCCCTGGGCACGTCGCGGCGCCCGCACCGACGACTACATACAAGCCATGCGGTCGCTTTGGTCAAGCGATCTCGCCGAGTATTCCGGTGAGTTTGTTTCGTTCAGTGACGTCGGCTCGAAGCCCTCGCCGGTGCAAGGCAGCGTGCCGATTCATATCGGCGGGCATTCAGCAGCAGCAGCACGACGCGCCGGGCGTATCGGTGATGGCTTCTTCCCGGCCGGCGGCGACATTGTCGAACTCATCGACATCGCGACACAAACGGCCGCCGACAACGACCGCGATCCCAAGGCCATCGAGATAAGCACGATGACTAGTGGCCTCTTTGGGTCCGACCCGATTGCGGCCGTTGAAGAGATGGAAGCCGCCGGTGTGCACCGTCTCATGGTGCCGGCTTTCATGCTGGCCAAGGATCCCGAAACCGAGTTGGCAGGCTGGGGCGAGCGGGTAATTTCGCAGGTCACGGGCTGATCAGCAACAAACGCTGGTTGCCCACTCTGGGGTTCTCGACGCGAGTACTCAACTACGTCCGGACAGTGCCGAAAGCCAAACATGTCCGAGGCCGACCCGTTTGCAGATGATCATCTTCACCAGAAGCGCGATTTCACCTGGTTCACCACCAGTATTCGTGCGTGGCGAACCAACCCCTGGCTCGTTGCGACGGCCGCGATGTTTACCGTGGGCTTGCTCGCCGGGCTTGCCTCATTTCTGACCTCCGGGCCGCCGCATCTATTTCTCCGCAGTTTGTCGTTGGGCGCAGTATTGACGCTGCCGTTCGTCACCGCACGCGCACTGATGCAGATTCTGGGTGGCGGTTCGGCCACCAAAGTCCAAATCGCGACAGCTAGCGATCTATCGTGCTGCGACCTCAGCCGTCAGGATCTGGCTGATCTGCAACTACGAGGCCGCGACCTCACCAGCGCTCGACTCACCCGGTCGAATCTTCTCGCCGCCGACCTCATGGGTTCGCTCATGCTCGACGCCGATCTCAACAAGGTCATCGCTCGACGGGCTCGCTTCGATTTCGCCGACCTTACTGAAGCTGTTGGTCACTCGGCCGACTTTCGCGACGGGTCGCTTATCGGCGCCAACCTCACCGACGCAATCTTCGACAACGCTGATTTCCGCGGCGCACTCATGTGCGACGCAACGTTGATGAACTGCGACCTTCGTCGGGCATCGTTCGATGGTGCAGACCTTCAGGGTGCAGACCTGCGCGGGGCGGACCTGCGCGGTGCCGATCTTCGCCGTTCCGACCTGCGGTCAGCCAGCATTCAGGGTGCGGACCTCCGTGGCGCCCTTCTTGATGGCGTCGACCTTACGGGCCTCAAGATGGACGATCTCACCATCTGGCCCGATGGACAGTCGCCGCTCCTCGGCACGTTCGAGCTCACCGAAGCCGACATTGCGCTGCTGAGTTCGCCGCTACAAACCGACGAAACCGACTAACTGCGCCAGATTGCACCAGATTGCGCTGGCAATCGGGCAGCATCGACACAATCAACTGGTTCGGCTCCTTGTCCGCGTTCTCCTCGGTTAGGTTCTGCCCGTGGGCGACTTTTTCCAAAATGGTGTCATTGCAACGCTGCACGACTTGAAGCAGCGTCCCCTGTACGAGATCGAGTCCGAGCTGACCGAATGGTCTCGTGAACGCCCGATGGCGTTGTTCATCCCGAGTCTGTACTCAGAACTCGGCCGGCCGGCTCTGCAAAATATCGTCGAAGAGATCGCGAAGATTCCGTATCTCGAAGAGGTGATAATCGGTCTCGATCGTGCATCAGCCGATGACTACGAAGACGCAAAGAGGTTCTTCAGCCAGCTACCGCAGCGCCATCGCGTGCTCTGGAACGACGGCCCACGACTCCAGGCGATCGACGCCGTACTCACCGACCGCGCCCTGGCGCCAAACGAACCGGGCAAGGGTCGCAACGTCTGGTACGGGCTCGGCTACTTTCTCGCCTCGGGCCGGTCGCACGCCGTAGCGCTCCACGACGCCGACATCATCACCTACGAGCGCAACATGGTGGCGAAGCTTTTCTACCCGCTTGTCCATCCGACGTTCGACTACTCGTTTTGCAAGGGGTATTACTACCGCGCGGCCGACGGCAAGCTCAATGGTCGAGTCGTGCGTTTGATGGTCTCTCCCCTTGTTCGAGCGCTTCGTAAAACGATCGGCCATCACGAGTATCTCGACTACATCGACAGCTTTCGGTATCCGCTCGCCGGCGAATTTTCGATGAAACGCTCGGTGGTGACGTCGATTCGTATCCCCAGCGACTGGGGTCTCGAAATCGGCGTGTTGTCCGAAGTTCAGCGGTACTACGCGAACTCTCGTATCTGCCAGGTCGACATCGCCGACGCTTACGACCACAAACATCAAGAGGTGTCGGCCGAGGATCCAACCGCAGGCCTGCACCGGATGGCGATCGACATTGGGCTCGCCTTGTTTCGAAAATTGGCGACCAACGGCGAGGTGTTCTCCCCAGAGACGTTCCGGGCGCTCAAAGCCACGTACTACCGGACCGCGCTCGACATGGTCGACAGCTACCACTCCGACGCTGTGCTGAACGGCTTGACGCTCGACCGCCATAGCGAAGAGACCACCGTCGAGCTTTTCGCGTCGGCGATCATGGAGGCGGGCGACCGGTTCCTGAACGAACCATTGGCGGCACCTTTCACCCCCAGTTGGTCTCGTGTGGCGTCGGCGATTCCCGACATTCTCGAGCAGCTCGACGAGGCCGTGGAACTCGACAATGCTTAAAGAAGAGCCGCACCTCCATATCGATACCGACGACGCCGGGGTCCGGCGGCTGATCGTCGATCATCCACCGGTGAACGTCTTGGGCTCGCAGCTCACCCGCGAGCTCTACAAGGCCGCAGCAATGGCCGCCGACGACCCGGCCGTTCGGGTCGTCGTACTACAAAGCGCGCATCCCGACTTTTTCCTCGCCCATTTCGACGTGCAGGTGCTCATCGACTTGCCACCTGTCGAGAAACCAGTGGAAGAACTCAACGGGTTTCACCGCCTCTGCGAAGTGCTTCGCACTATGCCCAAGCCAACCATCGCCATGATCGATGGGCGGGTTGGCGGCGGCGGCGCCGAGGTGGCCGCATCGTGCGACATGCGATTTGGCTCGCCACGAACGGTGCTCAACCAAATGGAAGTTCCGCTAGGGCTGCTACCCGGAGGTTCGGGCACACAACGGATACCCCGCCTGGTCGGGCGAGGTCGAGCGATGGAAATCATTCTTGGTGCCATCGATGTCGACGCAGAACTCCTGAATGAGTGGGGATGGCTGAATCGCGTCCTACCAACCAACGAACTGGGCCCCTTCGTCGAGGCGTTCGCCGCCCGCATGGCATCGTTTCCTGCCGATGCACTCGCGAAAGCAAAGGCCGCCGTTCTCGCCAGCCAGCCCGATCCAACCTCGGGTCTACTCGTCGAGGGGCAGCTTTTTCAAGAACTCGTCGCAAGCCCCGATGCAAAAGCTCGAATGACCGCCTTCATCGACCGTGGAGGACAACAGCCCGAAGCCGAAGTTCGCATGGGCGACTTCGCGACCGAGCTCGGCTAAGCAGCCATCGATGGTCTCGAAGCGACACGGCCTCAACACATGAGCGATACGTGGCTTGTACTTACGTTGGTCCACCTCGCGGCGAGCGGCGTTATGACCGGACTCATCTGGATGGTGCATGTCGTGCACTATCCGTTGTTCGCGCTCGTCGGCGACGAGACCTACCCCCAGTACCAAACCGAACACATGCGCCGCATCAGCGTCCTACTCGCTGTGCCCTGGGGCGCAGAGGTGCTACTCGGGGCGCTGCTCTTTGTGTCTGCGCCAACCACACAACTGCGATGGATTTCGTTTGGCGCCGGCGCACTGCAGGTCGTTATTGCTCTGGTCACCGCATTGGTTGCTGCGCCCGCCCACGGCCGACTAGTGGCCGGATTCAACGATGCTGAGCTTCGAGGTCTCCTCAGAGCCAATCTGCTTCGAGCTGGCCTCTGGACGGTTCGGCTGGCTTTGGCCGCCATAATCGTGTGGTTGTCGGTGAATCCCCGCCGCTAAAGCGGGTACTGTGGCTACATGACGATCGACACAATTGCAGACATCATTCGCCATCACGCCGCCAATCAGCCCGATCACGACATGATCACCATCGGCGGCGCCACCTCGACGTACAACGAGGTGTATCTACGATCCGGGCAAATGGCGAACGCGCTCCTTGCCGCTGGAGTCGGCCCGTCTGACCGTATTGCCTTTCTCGACAAGAACAGCCTCGAGTACTTCGAGGTCCTCTTCGGCGGGTCGCTGATCAACGCCGTGAATGTGGCAATTAACTGGCGCCTTGCCGCACCTGAGATGGCCTACATCATCAATGACAGCGACGCGACGGTGCTATTTATTCACACCGACTTCGCCGAGCAGCTCGCAGCTATGCGAGCCGACCTCACCACCGTGTCCACCGTGGTGGTTATGGGTGACGAATCGCTGGTTGCCCCGGGCGACGTTGCCTATGAGGCCTTTGTCGGCAATCAGCCCACGACCGATCCGGGTCACCAAAGCGGCGAGGACGACGTCAGCCTGCAGCTCTACACCTCGGGCACTACCGGACGACCGAAGGGCGCTCAGCTCACCAACGGCAACTTCGCTGGCCTCGTCCGCGCAGCCGACTCGTGGGACATGACCGCAGAGTCGGTGAGCTTGGTCGCTATGCCGTTGTTCCACATCGGCGGGTCGGGTTGGGCACTGTACGGCATGGCCAACGGCGCCGCTTCGATCGTCATGCGCGAAGTCGATCCCATGGTTGTCTTCGACACCATCGAAGAGCATCGCATCTCGCACTTGTTCCTCGTCCCGGCGGCGTTGCAATTTCTGCTTCTCCTGCCGACCGATGAGGTCGACCTTTCGTCGATGAAACTTGTTGTCTACGGCGCATCGCCGATTACCGAAGAGGTGCTCACCGGCTCGATGGCCCAGTTCGGCTGCGGTTTCATGCAGGTGTACGGCCTGACCGAGACCACCGGCCTGGTCACCCATCTTCCTCCAGAGGACCATGACCCCGGCGGCGACAAAGCCGACCTGCTCCGGTCGGCCGGAAAGCCCGTCACCGGTGTTTCGCTGAAGATCGTCGACGAAGACACCGGCGAAACGCTGCCCGATGGCGAAGTCGGCGAGGTTTGGATCAACAGCCCGGCCAACATGGTGGGCTACTGGAAACTCGATGAGGCAACTGCCGAGGCGCTGCCGGGCGACAACTGGTTCCGGTCGGGCGACGCTGGTTACCTCCGCGACGGCTACCTGTTCATTCACGACCGGGTCAAGGACATGATCGTGTCCGGTGGCGAGAACGTGTACCCCGCCGAGATCGAAAATGTGCTCATGAGCCACCCGTCGATCGCTGACGTTGGCGTGATCGGCGTACCGAGCGACAAGTGGGGCGAAACTCCCAAGGCGCTCGTTGTTCTGGCCGAAGGCCATGAACTTGACGAATCAGCACTCATCGCACACTGCAAAGAAGAGCTCGCCGGGTTCAAGTGCCCGTCGTCGATCGAGACCATAGAGGCCCTACCCCGCAACCCGTCAGGGAAGATCCTCAAGCGCGAGCTTCGAGCACCGTACTGGGCCGACGTCGACCGCAACGTCTAGCAGGCCAACGCCCGGTTGCTGCGGCACCCGGTAGCGAACCCAAAACGACAACTGGTCGCGGCGTGAGCCGCGACCAGTGTGCGTTTTGCGGGCGTTACCGGGGCGTGCCTGCGCACGCCGGGTAACCGACGGGTTTAGTCGCGTGCCATGAAGAGGCGCAGCACGTACCAGAACAGGGTCATCACTGAGCTGAACAGTTGCACCGCAGCGCCGACATAGGCGTGTGATGGGTAGCGACGAATGATGGTCTGTGTCTGGTAGAGGATCGACACGCCCATCAGCGCAATCATCGCGAACGAGAACCAGACGCCGAGGTGCAGGTTGAAGATGAAGCTCGCCACGATGAGAACCATGGCAGCGATGCCACCAAACATCATGACTGGCCGGAGGAACGACAGGTCGTTCTTGGTAAACCAGGCAACAGCGGTGAGGCCGGCGAACCCAAGAGCGGTAACAAACACTGCTGACCACAGAGTCTCGGTGCGGTCTGCTCGAAACACCTGATAGAGCGGAATGGTGAAGAGCAACGAATAGACCGCAGACATGCCGAACAAGCCAGCGTATTGACGGCGAATATCGCCAAGGTTCGCGGCAGCCGATGAAGCCAACCACGAGCCGACCATGAAGCCGCCGAGCAGGATCATGTAGCGGCCTCGGCCGCCACCATCGGTGACCCAGTTAAAGATACTTTCGGCAACGCCGGTCTGGAAAAGAATGAGTTCAAAGAAGATGAACGCACCGATTGCCGCGGCGAGGTGTGAATAGACGCGACCAATGAAGGTCGCGCGGTCGGCCTCGGGAAGAGAGGCGACCGGGCGGTTGTCGAGTTCGTAGGCCTGGGCCATAGGGGGTGTACTCCGTTTCTAAGCGACACGTAGGCAACGACTTCGTTGCGGGTAGCGCTACCTCTAAGGATAGTCGATCGAAGTCGATTCGTCGTCTGCGTACCGCCGAAACTCCGCCCAGTGAAAGCGTGCGATCATTGCGCTTGCAACGATCCAGCACCACCTGGTGTTACAAATATTCAGGAATGTCGACCGGTGGGATTGCTGCGGGAGGCGTCGGAACACCCAAGTCGAAGTCGCCACCATCTGACAGATCGAGTTCAGTAAAGGTGACCGCTCCGGTAACTTCGGCCTCGGACCGGAGACGAGCTTTTCGTTCGTCATCGCGCAGGGAGCTTCGCCGCTGAAACCAGGCGCCGAGCACAAGCGCAAGCACCACAAGGGCGACCCCGGCTGAGGCGCCAACGATGACCTGCCAGCCGGTGCTCAGCCCGGTTGCGGCTACATCGACAGCGTCGACGTCGGTAAATGCTGGGACGAAATAATCAAACATTGCGGAATCCCCCACTCACTTCGACGACCGAAACCCCCCATGGGTTCAGTAGCCAAATGAAGCGATCGGCAGAAACAATCAGTGTACTGCGAACACCTGTTCGTTTTGGAAGAAATCTGGCCGTCAGCTGCAATTGCAACGGAAAAATCATCATTTTGAGGGTCCAAAAAAGAGCCAAAAGATGGCCAAAGTCCCCAGATGTGACGCCGGTCTCCTCACCTCATCACTGCTGGTTTGGGTCGCCATATGACCAGCAAGTGCTGACCTACCTGTGGCCCTGCAAGAACTCATCGATCGAGGCAGCACACCCGGCCGGGTCCTGAAACGGTCCGAAGTGTGTAAGGTCACCAAACGTCAGCAACGTGCCGTGCGGCATGCGTGCAGCAGCGCCCGGGGCTAGCTGTGCCGGGAAGCCGCCATCGCCGCTCTGCGCGACAGCGGTGGGCAATTGGAGGCTGCCTAAGCGCTCGTAGGCGCCATTCATCGAGTTCTCGAACACACGCGCCTCGGTTGCGCCTCGACACTTAAGGCGAACGGTGCCATCGTCGAGCGGCTCAAATCCATAGTCGACGTACGCTCGCAGGGCGGCTGGGTCGACCGCATTAAACGGTGGCCGTGAGGAATATCGTTCGAACACCGCGTCGAAGCTGTCGAAAACCTCCCGGCGGCGCCGCGCCGACTCGACAAGGCTGTTCTCGCCGCTAGGCGGCTGCATAACAGTAGGCGGCACAATCGGCTCGAAAAGCCACGCCGCTCGGAAGAGCGACGGGTCATCAAGTGCAGCCAGCACGATCGACGCGCCACCCATCGAGTGACCAACGCCGTAGACCGGCCCGGCGTCAAGTGCTCGCACGGCCGCGGCGAGATCCTCACCCATCCCCCTCCACACCATCGAGAGCCCATCGGGAATGCGGCTATCACCATGACCGCGGAGATCGACCGCGTACGAGTGGTATCGATCGGCGAGCACCTCGGCAACCGGCAGATAGCAATGTCCATGAAATCCAGTGGCGTGCACAAAGACCAGAACGGGGCCCTCACCGCCGAGGTCATGCAGAGCAACGTCGACATCATCTGTCGACGGTACGAATCGAGTTGGTTCAGTCACGACAGTGGACTGTAGTCACCGACGCACTATCCACCCAGTTCCGTACGGTGGCAAAGACAACGTTGTTACGCCGGTCCGGCCGGTGAGCAGGTCGCGCCAAGGTTCGCCGATGTGCACCTCAGCTTCGCTAGCTGAAACGTTGACGTACACATCGACTCGTTCGTTTGCCAAAGAGGTTCGCCGCAGTCCCAGAACCTGATCGCTGGTTTCGAGAAGTTGTTGGTCGGCTTCGGGGTGAAATGCTGGCGACGACTGACGCACTTGCGACAACTTGCGGAGCCGCTCGAGCACCTCGCGGCGGCTGCTGCCGGTTCGGTCAAGCTCCTGCACCACAGCCTCGAAGTCGAGCTTCGCGCGGTTGATCGTACGGTTGACGCCTGTCTGAGTCACGCCGTCGAGATTGTTGGGCGTTGCGAGCAGGCTGTGAATATAGAACGCCGGAACGCCAACAAAGGCCAACATGATGGCGTGAGCGGCACAGAATCGGTCGACCTGTAGGCCATCGTCGACCCCTTCGCCGTTGCCCCGCATGGCCTCGAACAACGAAATGTTGAGCTCATAGGGACGTTCGCCACCACCCGGCGCGGTGAACATCGAGACCAAACCTCCGTTTCGACGCACAGCCTCGACCACCACGTCCTGGTCTTCGTCGCTGAGTAACCCTTCGACCGGTCGGAGGCCAATGCCATCGTGAGATGCCAGAAAGTTGAAGTACGACGTGCCGGGAGCGAGTGCATCGAGTTCTCCAATCCATTGCCGAAGAGCCGTGGCCCGCCCGACAAGCAGGGCGTGAAGCACCAGCGGAGGCAGCGTGAAGTTGTAGACCAGATGCGCCTCTTGCCCTCCTTGACCGTGCCCGAAGTACGAGACATTTTCTTCATGGGGAACGTTGGTTTCGGTGATGAGCAGAGCATCGGGTTCGCGCAATTCAAGCAGTAGTCGAATCAGCTTGACGACCTCGTGGGTCTTCGGCAGATGGATCGAGGTCGTGCCGAGCTGTTTCCACAGGTACCCCACAGCGTCGAGCCTGAACATGGTGACCCCGGCGTCGAGGTACTGGTTGATGAAACGTAGGAACTCGAACAGCACATCGGGGTTCTCAAAGTTGAGATCGAGTTGATCGTGGCTAAAGGTGGCCCAAACATGTTGCGTGCCGTCGGGGGTATCGACCTCTCGAAGCAACGGGCTAGTGCGCGGTCGGACAATCGAGTCGAGGTTGGCGGCCGGATCGACGACGACGAAATAGTCTCGTCCCGGAAGTTCGCCTCGCTCGAACTGTTGAAACCATGCGCTCGATGCCGAGACGTGATTCAAGACGAGATCGGCCATCACCCGACTGCCTTGGGCTATTGAGGTGATCTCGGCCCACGAACCAAGATCGGGGTTAACTTCGGCGAAGTCGACAATGGCGAATCCATCGTCGCTGGTGAACGGGAAAAACGGCAGGATGTGCACGATCGAGACCACATCGGCGAGGTGACGGTCGACAAACCTTTCGAGGGTCGCCAACGGTGGGTACCCGGCAGTGGTCACCGAGTCGCCATAGGTAATGACCGCGATGTCGCGTTCGGACCAGGTCGGACCAGTGAGCCCGCCCGCCGCTGTCAGCGCTGGTAAACGCTCGGCGCCGCCAATAGCTTCGATGGCACGTTCGACGAGAGCAGCCGCGTCTTGTGCGGGATAGATGCGTTGCAGATGACGGGCGATCCGTTCGAGCAGAAAGGGATTCACGGAGCCAAGCTAGTGGTGGTCGAGGCCAACGCATCGGGAGTTAACACGATCGTCGTCGAAGGTTGTTCAGCCGGCTCTTTTTCTGTGGGAACCGTCGTCAGTGGGACCACTGTTTTGGGAGGAGCGGTTTCGGGAGGAGCGGTTGTCGGAACAGCGGTCGACGGCGCCGACGACCCAAAGCGAAGCGGTCGGAGATAGAGCGACCGCACGCCGTCGGGATACCCGATGGCATAACGCCACTCATGCAAAGCGATCCACCGATTTCCGGCACTGTCTTGGAAAAATTCTGCGCCGCCGGGGCCGCCGTCGCTTTGTTGCCAAGGTTGTGCCGATGTCTTGAAACAAGGACCGGTCACTGCGGTGCACACCGCGTGGCCAATCGCATAGCGGTTCGAGTTCCACGAGTTCGCCGAATACAGCAGGTGGTAGCGGCCGTTGAGCAAGGTCATTGACGGTCCTTCGATGACCGATCCCTCCCACGATTGTTCGGCCCACAACAGTTGGTGTGCGTTTCCCTCGAGCGCGCGACCGCTTTCCGAGAGGCGTTGGCTCCAAAGACTCGTCAGCACACCACAGCAGTTTCCATCGTTCTTGTAGAGAAGCCACGCCACCCCCGCCGGATCAACAAACGGCGAGGCGTCGATCGACCCGCCAAGATCGCGCTGGCACACCAAGGGGCTGCCATCGGCAACATAAGGCCCCTCAGGCTTCGACGCTTCGGCAGCGCCAACACATTGCAAACCCGAGGCCTCTTCTCGACTTGTGAAGTAGAGCACCCACGCAGCGCCGCGCCGAAGCACCGCTGGTGCCCAAGTTTGCGTTGACGACTCGGCAGCCCAACCCGGCAGCGCTGGCAACGCGTCGTGCACCAGCGTCCATGTTGAAGCGTCGCCAGACTCCCAGACCGGCACATGCCCGGCACCGGTGTTGGTCGTGAAGGCAAGGTAGCGGTCGCCTGTTGCCACCACGAATGGGTCCGCAGCGTCGCCGATCCCCGACCATGTCATAGTTCCGCCTACCGGCGGCGAAAGGTCGATCGCTGGCGGAGGCGGCGCCACCGCTGGGGTGGTCGGCGCCTTCGCTGTAGGTTGCACGGCGGCGTCAGCCTTCGCCGGCGGCGTGGCGCTGACCTCGATCTTTGGCTGCGCTTTCGTGGTTGTGGTGGTTGCTGTTGTTGTTGTGGCCGTCGAATCCGATGCATCGCCAAACCCGACATCACTGAGGTCGATATCGCTGAGGTCGATACCGCTGAGGTCGAGACGAAACGGTTGCCCGTCACTCGTCGACGGCTCAACATCGACGGCGCTACTTGGTGTGGCTACTTGGTCAGCTAGTGGTTCGACAACCGGTACCGGCGACGCAGCGATCAGCCAATCGTCAGTTGCGAGCTGGTCAGTTGCAGGCGACAGGCGCGCCGAGATCGCCACAGCAAACAACACCACTGCCACACCCAGCATCCCAAGACCCACGACACCAAAGGGCCCGACCAGACCAGACCTTGGCCGCTGGTCAACCGTTCTGCTTCTGGCTCGAGGACGCACACAAACCCATCGGCCTCATCGAAGTGTTGTTGACCAAGAAAATAGGCCGAATTGCTCATGGGGTAGGTCGAACGGCCGAACAGAACAGAGGTTCTTTCGATCCAAGGAACACAAGAGGAAGTCTTACCCGATGACCAAATTCGTTTTCTCCCCGTCACACACATCAGAGGCGTCGAGCCGTATCCGCACCAGTGGTGCGGGTCTGGCGCTCGTCATGATGCTTCTCGCCATTTTGGGTGGCGTTGTGGCGTTTCCCGCTCTCGCGCAGGCTCAGGATGACCCCACCGTGGGTTGTGGAACCTCAGTGCTCGAGCACACCGAGCGGCTCAACGGGGTAACGCTGGTCGGCAACGCCGGTCCTAGCGAAGCAACCCATACCATCTCGCTTCCGGCGACCCTTGCAAAAGGCACCTACGCCGTACGAGTTGTCGCCCAGGACGACCATGCAACCGAGCAGCTTGACGAACCAAACGAGCAGTTTCTTGTGACCATCGGCCGAAAGACCACCGGTCCCTCACCCGACCTCCCCGTTGATGACACGTTTATCGGCGCAACAACCGCCACCGTTACCGACAACGACACCGAGATTCTTCCAACCGAGGTGCTTCCGGGCGCATTCGTTGGAGCGATAACCCTCACGCAAAGCCAGAACCGGATCACCCTTACTCACATTGACGCCGGCGCCGGCACCGAAGCGAACAGCATTTCTCCCGTGCTGGTCTCGGTTGCCTGTGTGGTCCACGACCTCACAATCACTTTCGCAAACGACACAACAACGGTCGGCTCCGACGGCACCGTTCGCGCAGGGTTCACCGTTTCGAACACCAGCGATTCCCGTATTACCGGCATTCGGGTGCGCAGCGTGCTGCCGACTGGTGTCGACCGCTCCGGCGAGGTCCTCATGACCGCTGGCACGGTCTCAACGGTCGGCGCGACCTTGCGTTGGGAAGGCAATCTCAACCCTGGCGAATCCGCCGAGGTGTCGTTCGAAGTCTCGACCTCCGCCGCCGGCCTGCAGAGCTGTGCCGCAGCGGGCGGGTCGTGTGTCTTGACCGCAGAGATCGCTGGCACCGACACGGGAATTCCCTTGTCACCCACAGCTTCAACCCAACTGACCGGAGCGTCCGACCTTGAAGTAACGACCACCTATCAACCGGCGAACGGTTCCGTCACGTCGCTGTCGGGACTCTTCACCGTCGTGATCACCAACCAACCCACCGGGCTACTCGACGTAAGCGCCGAAGACGTCGTTGTGTTCACCGACCTCGCAGATGAACTCTCCGTCGACCCCAACTCGTTCGGTGCAACGGCAGGAACGGTCGTCGCTGAACAAGACGGTCATCGCTGGACAATCGACGCACTGAATCCCGGCGAAAGCGCTGCCTACAGCTTCGGCGTAAGCCTCCCCCAGCCCGGAAGTTATTCGGCACGCTCACAAGTACTTTCTGCAAGCGTCGCCGACATCGATGCCACAGCGGGCTCGCTGCCGGGCCGCACCGGAAGCACCGATGTCGTCTCGTTAGAAGACGATGAAAGCGCAGTGCTGGCGATTGCTCAGGTCCCGGCCACCACCACAACCTCGACAACGACCTTCACCACTACATCGGTTGCACCAACAACCACCGTTGTAGCTGCGGCAGACGACAACGCCGAGCCTCAGTTCAAGCTCGTGCTCCCCGTCGAAGAACCGCCGGTCGTTGAACCTCCCGTCGAGGAGGATCCAGCTGACCTCACAAATGTTGCCGGCGTCGTCGAAGAACGCGAGACACAACCCATCGCGGTCATCGATGTGCAGCAGAACTCCAAGCTGCCTTTGGCGCTTGGCATTGCAGGCACGCTTTTGTTCCTGTCGGCGTTGATTGTTCTCGCCGACCGACGCACGGGAAACCAGCTCCAAACGGTGACCGTTACACCAGAACAGCCCGCACGTTCACGACGTACGCGCCAAGACGACGACGTCGATCCGTGGAGCAGCTATCGCTAGTGCGCAATCCCAAGCACTAGTTCGGGTCGAACCTGCTGCATCCGGTGATGCCGCCTAGGACGCCCTCGCGGAACGCCCCCACCCTTTCGAAACCGGTGCCACGATTGTCATCGGTTTCGGTCGGGTCGCCCAAAATCAGCAGCGTCTCGACCGCTTCATCAAGATCGCCTGGCGAGATCGACAAGGTCCGCCGGTTGGGCGCTGTCTCGGTGTCGTCAAAGACGCGGTCCGAGGTCGGCAGAATCGATGCAGTCCACACGCCTGCATAACAGTCAGCCTGCAAGCTGTTGAGCAGCCGGTCTTCAGCGACTCCCAACCGAGACTGGATGGCGAATCCGTACTGCGCAGCGATGATCACCCCTGGGCCGAAATCGCCAAACTCGTCGTACAGCTGACGCACCGAGGTGTCGGTTTCGATGCCGATGTAGTCGTCGGTTGCGCAGTAGAAAGCGAGCAAATCGACGTCGTTGTCGCCGCAGGGCAGGGTTTCGCCGTCGGAGAAGGTCACCACCGAGCCATCGATTGGATCCCACGTACCGACTTCCTCGGTGAACGCGAATTCCCAGAACAACTCGAGATCAGCCGGCATCAGGTCGAAGATGTCGTCGCCCTCGTCGCTGGTCAGATAGGGAAGATTTCCGCCCGAAAGCTGATCGCTCAAGCTACCGAACTCGACCTGGGTAATGACGATGTTGCTATCGGTGTAGCCGGCACATTTCAATGCGCCGTTCTCGAGCCCATCACGGAAACCGTTCACCCGGTCGAATGCGTTGCCATGGGCAAAGGGATCGGTAGCGGCGGTGCCCGGGGTATCAGCGATCTGCACGAACTGCGCTAGGGCCAGGTCGAGATCGCCGCTGGTCACCGGGATGTTGTCGTTCGGGTTTTCCTCCACACTCTTCACCCACGCGCCGGCGTAGCAGTCGGCCTGGTTCTCGAAGGTAACCGTGCGCCCAACCATGCCCACGCGCTCCTGGATTGCATGGCCGATCTCGTGGGCCAGGATGAGCCCGACACCAAGGTCGCCGGCAAAATCATGCACACCCGGAAAGAGTTGCTCGTCGTCCCAGGCAACAACGTCATCCAAACCGCAGTAGTACGCATTGTTGGCCACCTCGCGCCTGTTTCTGGCGCAAGGCGGCACCGGCTCGTTCGAGCTGTAGGCGTAGAAACCACCGCTGATTGGCTCGTATTCTGCACCAAAGACGGCTGGGAATTCGCGGCGCCAGAAGTCTTCGATATTGCCGAGTGCAAACGCTGACGCGACGTTCCACGGCTCACCGTTGTTGCCATTGACCTCAACGGGGTCTGATGGCCCCGGGAACGAACTGTCGAACGCCTCAGTCGTGCTTGGCGATGGAGAGGGATCGTCCTGCGATTCGCCGCCGACGACACCCTCGTCAAAGTCCTCTTGGGTGCTCGTCGAACCGTCGGCCTCATCCTCGTCGCCGACTCGCGGCTCGGCGGCTTCATCGTCGCCCGCTGGTCCGGCGGTAATCGGTGGAGAAACATCGACCGCTGTGGTTGAAGAGTCGCGGGTTGCGACGTAGGCGATGCCAGCAAGAATCACCATTGCGCCGATGATCGCGGCAGCAAAGGTAACCCCCCGACCGGTTGGCGGTGGCGAAACCGCTTGAGGCTGAGGAGTGAAAGAGCCTGGAGCGGCGGCCGGTTGGGATGGGCCAGGCTGTGGCGGATACCAGCGGCCGTCGGAGGCTTGCCACCAGCCGGGCGGGTGAGCCGAAGCCGACGGGACGCTAGGCGGTGCCGGAGGCACAGGCAGTGTCGAAGCAGCACGACTGGGGTGTTGGTCTGGGGGGTACCACTTGCCATCGGATGCCTGCCACCAGCCCGACTCTGCGACCGATGTGCGCTCGGGGTGCTGTTCTGGTGGATACCAACGGCCGTCGGATGCCATCCACCAGCCTGGACTCGGGGGTTGCTCGCTCATGCGCCTTCAAGCATGCCCCAAACGCGCAACGAACGTGTGGTCAGCTATCTAGGCATGTGCGTTTGCGGTGAGCCGCGCCAGGACTTCCGTGGCCCGTTCGGGGTGACCGAACAGGTATCCCTGTCCAAGACTCGTTCCGAGTTCGGTCAGTCTTTCGGCTTGCGATTCGCGTTCGATGCCCTCGGAGATCGTGATGATTCCCATCTCCTTGGCCATCGCGAAGACGTGCTTTAGAATCATCGAGTCGTCGATCGACGACTCGATACTGCTCGTGAAGAGGCGTGGAATCCGTATCGAATCGACGGGAAGTTCGCGAAGCGTCGACAGCGAGGTTGCCCCGCCACCAAAGTCGTTCAGCCCGATGCGGACGCCGCCGGCTTTGATGTCGCGTACGCGCTCCCACGTGAGTTCGCGGTTTCGCTCGAAGGCTTCATCGGTAATGTCGAACAGAAGGCTCGATGGCGCCAGACCCGAGGCGTGTAAGGCACCGAACACGATGTCGGGGAAGTTCTTGTTTTCAAGCTGCTGGCCGGCGATATTGACGCTGAGCACCAGGTTTCCGCCGGTCGCAGCGTTGCGTTGTTGCGCATCGCGGCAAGCTTGCTCGAGAACCCAGGTGTACACGGGCAGCGCAAACGATGACCGCTCAAGCTGGTGGATGAAGTCGCGCGGCGTAAACACCTGCACACCCGTCGAGTGCGCGTCGATCCAGCGAAGAAGAGTGTCGAATCCGACGATTTGGCGGGTGCTGGGCAGCACGATTGGTTGATAGAACAGGTGAAAGTCGCCTTGGGCGAGAGCGCGTTCGATGCTCTCCTCGTCGGCTCGAAGCCGCGGCCGGTTCTGATCGGTGTCATCGATGATGACGACCTCACCGACCGCCTTTCCTGCCGACTCATGGGCAGCCTGTCGAGCGTCGGTCAGAAGATCTTCAGCGATTTTGTGGTTGGCGGCACCCATACAGATGCCAACCGAGGGACGAACGGTGAGTTGCTTGCCACCAATGGAGAAAGGCTGCTGTAGAGCGACAACCAGGTTGCGGCTCCACTCGCGCATCTCGCGTAGCGACGAGTTGCCGAAGAAGACCGCGAACTCTGTTCCTTGCTCGCGACTGATCGCCGCTTTACTCGCCGACTTCATCAAACGCGTCGAAAAGAGTCGGATCGCCTCGTTGCCGACCTCGGGGCCGTAGACACGGTTCACTTCCGGGAGATCGAGAATTGACACGATCGCCGCGGCGCATCGTTCGCCAGGCCATTGCCCTTTCGCCAATCGACCGTTGATGGTGTCGGTCAGCGAACCAGCGCCACCAAACCCCGTAAGCGAGTCGACGGGCGCATCTTTGTTCCAACGCTTCAGCATGACGAGTTTGCCTTCGAGAGCTTCGCGGGCCGCATCACACGACCTGCACGGTGGTTGGGTTGCCAGGTAGCAGTGTCTCTAGTGAGCTCTGGCGCTCTGGCCGGCCGAAGAGGAAACCTTGGGCGAGGTCGCATCCCATCTCGGTGAGCGCGGTTCGTTGCTCGAGGTGTTCGACGCCGGTTGCCATTGCAACAATGCCGAGTTCGTGGGCCAACGACACCATGTGTTTCACGATGATGGTGTCCTCGGGCGAGATCCCAAGCCCAGCAACAAAGGCCCGCGGGATAGTGATCGCATCGACGTTGACATCACGCAAGGTGGTAAGGCTCGAAACCCCAAGACCGAAGTCGTTGAGGCCAATTCGAATTCCTTCTTGTTTCAGCCGTCGCAGGCGCGACCAGGTTTTGTCCTGGTTGTGCTGCAGCGCCTGGTCGGTGATGTCGAGGAGCAGTCGTTCGGGAGCGAGGCCGCTTGTGCCGATCGCCCCGAACACCGAATCGGCGAACTTGGGCTCTTCGAGATGGCTACCAGCGATATTTACCGACACCATCAGCGACCGGTCGAGACGGACACTCCATCGCTGTACGGCCCGGCAAGCCTCTTCCATGACCCACCGGTAGATCGGTACTGCGAGCTCGGATCGCTCGACCAGGTGGAGAAACTCGCCGGGCAGACTCATTTGCATACCGTCGGCTGAGCCTGCGGGGTCGATCCAGCGAAGCAGCGCTTCGAACCCGATCAGGTTCTTGTCGCCTGGGGTGACGATTGGCTGGTAGTACAGACAAAATTCGTTGTTGACGAACGCCTGTTCAAGGCGATCGTCGACCTTGGACGCCGGTGCTTCGGTGCGGGTCACGTTGTTGACGTACACGGCGAGATCAAGACCGGTGATCTGGGCATCGCGCAATGCCTTCCGGGCGCTGGCCAACAAATCAGCACCTTCGCGGTGCGGTGGCTGACGCAGAACGCTGCCAACAATGACCCGAGGCATTGCGATGGTGTCGCCGGTTTCGATTGGTTCGCGCACGATATTGAGAAGGTTCTGCGAGAGCTGCGGAAGGTCGATGCTGTTGACATCGTTCAGCAGAATCTGAAACTCGGGGCCGAGCCCGCGGGCTACGTGACCATCATCGGAACCCACAACCTTGTCGAGGCGTTCGGCCACGGTGGCGAGCACGTAGTTGCCGTGATCAGGACCAAATTGATCGTTGATGTCGGCAAGGTTTTCGATCCGAATCAGAATCACCGAACAGGGAGACGTAGAGAGCGGTGCCGCTACCGCCTCGTTCACCCAATTGAGGAATGCCTCGCGCGGCGGCAAACCCGTGATGGGATCGGGCAGCAAATCTTTCAGCAATGACCTTCGGAACATAGGGCTTCTGTCGGCAGAAGCTGGCGGTTTGCGAGCACTCAAGCCCCACAACATCTTCGCCGATCAAATGAACAATCAGTCACCATTCCGGTTTGAACTAGGACACACGTGAAAATTTGGGCCCTGCTCTTGGGTATCGTTGCAATAGTTGGGGTTGCGGTCGCCTCCGCTGCCGTGCTCACACGCGAAAGCGAGCTACCCGTCGGCACCATTGACCCGGTAGTCGCACAGCCAGCTTTGTGCGAGGCAACCAACGACGGACCGTCGCCGCTACTGGTCCCGGCCTGCGGCGCTTGGATCGGCTCCTCAGACCGGCGAACCGACGAACTCGACGCATCGGTACAGGAAACGTTGCTTGGGCGACAGCTCGATATGGTGCGCCTCTACATCGTTGGGCCCGACGCCGACGTCTTCACTCCTGTCCACCGCCAGCTGGCCGACGAGGGAAGAACGCTGGTGTATTCCTGGAAAGTAAGCACCGATAACAGCGCAGGACCTGCGTGGCGTCGGGTGGCCGATGGCGAATTCGATGATCAGCTGGTCCGGATTGCCGAACAGATCGTCGATTCGGGCCACACCGTACTGTTTTCGTTGCATCACGAGCCAGAAGACGACGCAACGACCTTGAACGGAAACTTCGGCTCCGACGCCGATTACGCCAACATGATGCGCCACGCCCACGAGGTGATGGAACCAATCGGCGGCGACCAGATGATTTGGTTCGTGAACTACATGGGCCATTCCTTCGGCGACTTCAAGCAGGTCGAGGCCATGTACCCCGGCGACGACGTCATCGACTGGGTTTCTTGGAACCCCTACAACTGGTTCGGTTGTCACGGCAATGCCCCGTGGAAGGGATTTCGTGAACAGGCCAAACCGTTTTACGACTGGGCCCAACAGCGGCATCCCGACAAACCACTGATGATCGGCGAGACCGCCACCAACGAAGACCCGGACGATCCACTGCGCAAGGCGAATTGGATCGCCGACATGGGCACGGCTCTGCAGAACGACTTTCCCCAGGTGCGAGCCGTGCTCTGGTTCCACCAAAGTACCGATTCGGGCTTTTGTGAGCGCCGATGGGATTCCTCAGACATCTCCGTCGAATCCTTTTCCGAACTTGCGAACTCGGCCTACTTCAACCCGGCCGGCTACTTGGTGGGCGACGAGGGATCGAGCTAAGAACCTCGGGAAGCGGACGCTGGTGAACGATGATCACACGCGACGTCGTGCGGGTGATGGCCACATACAACAGGCTCAACCCGTTCGGTTGGTCGAGAATCCGGGCCGGCTCGACCACGACCACCACATCAAACTCGAGGCCTTTTGCCTTCCACGGAGTAAGCCATTGCAGCCCTGGACGCTCGAATTCGGCTTCGGGTGATGCGCCGATGACCGCCACTCGCCCTGAGCTGAGCGACATGCACTCGGCGAGAACAACATCAGCGATGTCGTCGATGTCGGCCACTTCGACGGCGGTCGGGGCATGCCCGGACTCGCGAATGGACTGCGGTGCGGCCAACGAGGGCGCAAGCTCGCGAAGGACCTCAGCCGCGATGGTGTTGACCTCCGAGGGCGACCGGTAGTTGATGGTCAGCTCTTGAAAACTAAACGAGTCGATGGTTTCGGGAAGATGTTCGCGCCAGGTGCCGGGGGCGCCGATCGACCGTTGCGCAAGATCGCCCACAATGGTCATCGACCCGCCTCGGGCTCGACGGGTGATCATGCGCCACTGCATCGGCGTGAGGTCCTGCGCCTCGTCGACTATGACGTGCCCGAACCGCCACGCTCGTTGCCCGGCCGCGAGCTGTTGCAGGGTGACTCCGTGGTCAACAATGGCGTCGTCGACATTGTCGACATCGATCTCTGACATCGCGATGCCATCGTTGTCGAGAAGCGGGTAGCCCTCGGGCTGCTCTCGGATGATGTGGTCGCTCACCGCGACCCCTCGCGGCGTTGACCCGGCAAAAGCTGGCGTTGTTCTTCGAGCCGTTCTTCCTCAGCAACTAGGTCGTCGAACGACCAGTACTTGTCACCGGCGGGTTCTTCATCGTCATCAGGACTGTCGAAGAAATCGTCGGCATCATCGGATTCGTCGTACGCAGTTGCCAATTCGAACTCGTCGGCTTCGTCGCGTTCCATCGTTCGTTCTGAGTCGATGTCGCCACCAATAGCGCCCCCGACCAAGGAAAGAAGCTCGTCGAGCAGCGGCACATCAGCGTCGCTCCATCGCATTGCTGGCAGCTTGCGCTCGCGAACTCGCGGACGAGCGAGAAGCGCCACCTCTTGGGGGCTGAGACCGGCGCTGGCGCCCACGGCGGCAAGAATCGCCGGAGAACCAAACAGGTCATTGAGTGCTTGTTCGGGGGTCAGCATCGGCCAGTGCTCGTGCATGAACCTGTCGATTTCGGGCGACTGGCGAAAGGCAGCCCGTGCCTCGTCGAGATCGCCGAACGAAGGGTCGTAGGCCCGATACGACAATGCGTCGACGATGGTCGACCGGAACTCTGCTGAGCCATCGTTGTGGGTCCGTTGACGCTGAGCTGTCACGAACATTTCGTTCAGTTCGGGTACCGACAGCCCCACCCGGGCCGAGCCATACCAGGCCGAAAGGTCGGCCTGTGGCCGGCGTTGTCGAATCGCCACCCCTTTGGCCAGAAGGTCGGCCATGACAGCCCGTCCTTTGAGCTCGGCAACCGCGGGCGGATCGATCGTGCCTAGCCGAATGCCCGGATACAGCTCGGTTGCCGTCACCGAGACCACACCGGTTTCGCCCAACGATGGGAGCACACCGCTGATATAGGTCAGGAACTCATTGGTTGGCCCAACGACCAGAACACCGCTTTCGGCGAGAGCGGCGCGCTGGTTGTAGAGCAGGTAAGCGGCTCGATGCAGTGCGACAACCGTTTTGCCTGTTCCGGGTCCGCCCTGCACGACGAGGGCGCCCTCGGCTGGGGCTCGGATGACCGCATCCTGTTCGGCCTGGATTGTGGCAACAACGGCTTTCATTCGACCATCGGATGGTGCGTTGAGTGCCGCCATGATCGCGGCTTCGCCGCGCAGGCCAATGGTGCTTTCCATTGTTCGAGCATCGAACACCTCGTCGGAGTACCCGGTGAGGGTTCCGGCAAGGTCATAGAGCAGGTGTCGCCGGTGGCTAATCCCCAACGTGTCGAGCGGGGTCGCGCGGTAGAAGGGAGCGGCGGCGTGGGCGCGCCAATCGACTAACAACACTTCGTCGTTCTCGTCGGCGTCACTGTCGATCACACTGAGGCGACCTATGTACGTGCGTTGACCAGCAGTCGAGGTGATGTGCCCAAACGCCAGCGCATCGCCGACCGCTTCGAGTTCGCGGACCCGACGAATTGCGTGCATCGCGCGCGCCGATGCCTGGCGGACCAGCACCGCTTGTGCAGCGGCTTCGCCTTCGCCATCGTCATCGTAGAGATCGCGGATGCCGTCTTCGGTTTGTTCAGCCGACTCTTCAGCCAAGCGGGTAGCAAGGGAGCGCGCGTCGCGGAGATGGCCGGCATGAACCTCACGAATGTGGTCAAGCGTTCGTTGTTCGGCCGAAAGTTCGGCAGTGAGGTGATCGGTGATTCTTCAAGCATTCCAGCGTTCGAGGCGAACTCCTCGGTGTCACCGCAAGTTCTTTGTGCCGGCGTGATTTTGTACGCAGCGACTTCAACCGTAGACATGTCGCCCGATTGTCTTAAATGGCGATCGTTTTTTCACGCAACTCCATCAACCTTGTCGAAGAGTCTGCGCCCCTCGACGTGCAACCCGGCGACTTGGTCGTGTCCAGAAAGGCCAACAGTGCTCTCGACAAGCTCATCACCGGCACCCACGACCCGTTTCACCACATAGGTATCGTCGTGGACTACGACGGCGAACTGACCGTGGCCGAGTTCACCTTCGCTGGTTGCTGCTCGCGGCCTCTGCAGACGTTCGTCGACCACTACGACGATGTTGCTGTGCTCCACACCAACCTCTCAGCCGATGAGCGCGCCCGCGTCACCGCCGTGGCTATACAACACCTTGGTTCGACGGCGACCTACGCGTGGGACGAGGTTGTGCTCACCGGGCTTGTGGCCCTTGCCCGCGACCGACAGCACACCAAACACTCGCTTCGAGCAGGTTGGTGCATCGCACGTCTCGAAGCAGCGGTCTACCGCCGAAATCGTTCGTCGCAGCGGGCGTTGTTCTGCAGCTCGTTCGTGATCGCTGTGTTCCAGCAAGCAGAGGTCGCCGGGGTTCGACAGTTGGGCGCGATCTCACCACCCGTTGTCTGCAAGCCACCAAATCTTGAGCCGACAGAACGCGATGGGTTGATGCACTGTTCACTGCGGCGTCAGATGGCCATCAACGTCTCGTCGCTAATCGGCCTGTGTCTCGGCATCGGACGACCGATTGTCGCCGCCGCGCCGCCTATCATCTCGCCCAGTGATTTTTGGCGACACGTCCCAGCGACCAGACAGTTCCTGTGTCGAGAAGGTGTAGTGGCCGAACCAACGGTCGACCTGTCCGAAAACGGCAAACGTCGGCACCGGGAGGGATCGGTGCCGACGTCGCGTTGATGGGACGTTGGCTAGTTCGAGCGGCCTCGGTGACCCCGATGACCGAAATCGCCTTCACCGTTGACGGCTGCCGTAATTCGCTCTTCGAGCGCAGCAAGCTTTTCGGCTGCTTCGGCGTCGTCAAGTCGACCGCTCTCGACCGCCGCCTCAACCTTTGCCGCCGCTTCGGCAACAAGTACCTCGACGACGTCGTCGACAGAAACGCCGTTGGCCTCGGCTAGATCGGCGATGGTCGCTCCTTCACGACGTTCAGCTCGGAGGTCTTCGGCGGTGAGTCCGAGTAGCTCGGCAACCGCGTTCAGCCGCTCTCCTCTCGCCGCCCGGTCGCTGCGGTGTCGACGGTGACCACGATCGACATGTTCGCCGTTTACCCGCGCTTCGATCTTGGCGATAACCGACTCTTTGCGAGCGTCAGCTTCCTCGGCGGTAAGGCGGCCATTGGCTACCATCTCATCGAGCCTCGCCTCGAACGCGGCAACGAGCACGTCGACGATTTCTTGCGGTTCGACACCGTTCTCGGTCGCGAGGTCAGCAAGCGAGCTGCCCGAACGTACAGCGTCGCGGATCTCGTCTGTGGTCATGCCAAGCAGTTCTGCGAGTTCGTCAGAGAATGCCGCACCCCGGCGCTTATCTTCACCACGATCGCTATCGGTTGTTTCGGTTTCGGTTGCTTCGGTGTTCTCCTGAGCGTCTTGCAGCGCAGATGCGGGCTGCGGATCCATCGATGCCACACCGAAGACGCCACCGGCGAACATTGCGGCGCCTAGGCCTGCTGCGGTGAGTGTTTTCTTGAGGGGAGTCATGGGTTTCATCCTGTTTCTCGGTCACGTACCTCGTGTCGTGGTTTCACGTTGGAGGCGTGGTCTAAACACTGAACCAGAGCCGGGTAAGAAGAGCGTAAGAACTGGCAACCGCGCCTTCGTGTGGCTGACGAGGTGGGTACCGTAGTGAGATGGCCGCTCCTACGTCTCCTCTACCACCTGTTGTTGTTCTCGCCGACGACGACAAGTCGGTACGAGAGTCCCTCGAACGGGCGCTGACCTTTGAGGGATACAACGTGTTCGCGGTGACCGACGGCGGCCAGGCGCTCGGCAAGGTGCTTGACGTCGAACCCGAGGTCATCATCCTCGACGTCATGATGCCCAACGTTGACGGACTAACCGCATGCCGCCGCTTGCGCGAAAAGGGCATCCGCACGCCTGTGTTGATGCTCACTGCGCGCCACGAGGTCAGCGATCGGGTTGCTGGGCTCGATGCTGGCGCTGACGACTATTTGGTGAAACCGTTCGCGCTCGAAGAGCTTTTGGCACGGCTCCGGGCGCTGGTTCGCCGCAACAGTCAAATCGACGATCCTGCCACAGCCGGCGTTCTACAACTCGACGACCTCACCCTCGACCCGGCGGCCCGATCAGTGGTGCGGGCGGGCCAACAAGTCGACCTGACCAAAACCGAGTTTGACCTTCTCGAACTTTTGTTATTCAACAAGAACATCGTGGTGAGTCGCGACACGATCTACGAGGCAATCTGGGGTTTCGACTTCGAGACGAACTCGAAATCGCTCGACGTATACATCGGCTACCTTCGCCGCAAGACCGAAATAGCCGACCGTCCACGAATCATCCACACCGTTCGTGGCGTCGGCTATGCAGCGAAGCTCGGTTAACGCAGTGAACCTTCGGGCCCGACTCGCACTTGTTGTCGCTCTTGCGACGCTTTTCCTGGGCGCACTCGTCATCGTGTCTGCGCATGTCTTCGCCGAACGCGAACTCGAACAGGCACTCGACGTGCAGCTCCGGACTGCATCGGGACGAGTCCTCGAATCGGTGAACGGGCGCCGCGTCGGGGGCGGGGGCCGTCTTGAGCGAGTCAACAACCTGCAGGGTCAGGCTGTGTTCGCACAGATTCTCACCGCGGAGGGCGACGTAGGTGTCGCCCTCGAGGGAGCTCCCGAACTCCCCGTCGACGACTTCGACCTCGCCCTCGCGTCGGGAAGCGAAACCGAACCACGACTGCGGACGCTCACCATCGACGGCACCAGCTACCGCGTGCTGACCAGGCCGCTACGGCGCGGCCAGTTCTCGGGAGCAGTACAAATCGCCATCGATCGAACGCAGGTCGAAGACACCCTCCGCGGTTTCGACCGGCGACTGATCTTCCTCGGTCTTGTCGGCGTGCTCGGCGCAGCGTTGGTCGGTTACCTCGTCGCGCAACGAATCGCCCGACCTGTCGAGCAACTTGCCGCCGCTGCGACACAAGTTGCGGTCACGAGGGACTTTTCACAGCGCCTCGATATCGACCGAACCGACGAAGTTGGCAACCTAGCTGCCAGTTTCAACGCGATGCTCGGTGCGCTCGAAGAGTCAAAGACACAGCAGCATCAGCTGGTGCAGGACGCCAGCCACGAACTGCGCACCCCGTTAACAAGCGTGCGCACCAACATCGACGTGCTCACCTCGCGCATCGACGAGATGTCGCCCGACCAACGAGACATCATTCTTGCCGACCTGCAGAACGAGGTCGGCGAGCTTTCGCAACTCGTCGGCGAACTCGTCGATCTGGCGACCGATACCAGTGGCGGAGGCTCCGCCCATTCGACAGTCGATTTGGTCGAACTGGCAGGACGTCTTGGCGATAGGTTCGGTCGACTTCATGACAGGCAGATTGACGTGACCGGTGCGAAGTCACTGACCGTCGAAGCAAACGCCGAACACGTCGAGCGCGCAACCGTCAACCTCATTACCAACGCGGTGAAGTTCAGTCCGCCACATTCCCCAATCACTGTGCACATTCGCGAAGATCCGGCGGGGCCGACGATTGACGTCATCGATACCGGCCAGGGAATTCCTGAAGATGACCTGCCTCGAATCTTTGATCGCTTTTACAGGTCCGACGCGACGCGCACGTTGCCGGGCTCGGGCCTTGGGTTGGCGATCGTGGCCCAAACGGCCAAACAACATGGGGGCGACGTGTGGGCGCACAACAACGTGGGCGGTGGCGCAACCGTCGGCTTCCGATTGGGAACGTCGACAATTCCCGACTGAACTCGACGCCTCCCTTCCTGCTGGCACATGCTGCCGCTATTCCTGCAATAGGTTTTGGCCATGGTTTCGCCAGTGCCCCCGTCGTCTCCCCCGCCATCGTCTCCCGTGCCGTCGCGGTCTCCCGGTCGAGCTGTCCGCTCCTCGGTTGCTCTCGCACGCGCCCTGATCGTCGCTGGCATTGTGGGCATCGTCGCGAGCTTGGTCGGCATTGTGGTGGTGTGGATGCTGCTCGACGATCTAGGCGACGGCGTCGACCAGTCGATTGAGCTCACCACCGAAACGCTCACGACGCTCGACGAAACGCTGGTGCTGGCAGACGCCATCACGGCCACCGTGTCGAGCAGCACCGAAACCCTCGATGCCACGGTGGCCCGACTGTCGGATTCGGTCGACGAAGGCAGCACGGTCCTTACGAGCCTTGCTGATCTCAGCGGTGAAGAGCTCCCAGCGTCGATCGACGGCGTGATCGACGGTATCGACAATCTCGCCGGCGTCGCCCGAACCATCGACGCAACGCTTACCCAACTGAGCTCGATTCCCTTTGGCCCCGACTACGACCCCGACAACAGTTTCAGCGGAACGCTTGGTGAAATTCGCGACAATCTGCAGCCCACGGCCGACGAGTTGCGCGCCATTGCGCCGGACCTTCAGTCGCTCGCGACAACGGTCACCGAATCCCAAGGCGACCTTGAGCTACTCAGCAGCGATGTGGCGAATCTTCGGTCGAGTCTCACTAGTTCGGGGCCGCTCATTGCGGCGTATCGCGACCGAGTGAGCGAAGCCCAAGCATTAGCCGCCGACACACAGTCCGACCTCACCCGCGACCGCAACCTCGCCAAGATCGTCACCCTCATCCTCGGCCTAGCCATTGCCGTCGGACAAGCGGTCCCCATCCTCTACGGCCGAGAAAAGCTAACAACCACTCCCTAAGGGGTCAGGCACTTAAAGTGCCTGACCCCTTTGGTGAGCTAGTCGTTGCTGTTTAGGCGGTAGGCAGCGGGCGATGGCTTGAGAGGCCGGGCGTACCAGAGCGGACGCCGGAGGCCGCCGTTTGTGTCGGGACTTGCTGGACGGGTCTTGGTCATCCAGTCGAGGTAGGCCTCGCGAGATTTCGCCGTGTCGACAACCACATCGCCGTACTCGTCGCCTGCCTCGGCCGGGGTGACCCGCACCCTCTGGTGCCAACATTGCATGCCCGAAATCGGGTCGGGCTGCACACAGAACGTCGCGTTCTGATGCACCCCGGTGTCGTTCCACCAGATGCGACCCGTGTCGGCGTCGTCAGAGTCGTAGGACTCAATTCCGTGCTCACGCTTGAGCTTCCAGGTCGTGCCGCCGGACTCGCCGTTGGCCTGATTGGTGATGTTGGCCTTGCCAGCCCCCCATGAGCGGGCCTTGTCTTCTTCGAGGCGCCAGCGACCCATGTGATGTGAGGCCGCTACCACGCCGGGACGAATGCCCTCGGTTTGCCACGCCGAAATAACGAAGTGGCCGATTCGTGTAGTGATCCGAACAAGGCCGTTCTCTTCAATGTTGAGTTTCTCCGCGTCCTCAGGATGAATCCACAAGGGGTGCCGATGACTGATCTCGTTGAGCCACTTCGAGTTAGCGGAGCGGGTATGGATAAGCGTTGGAATGCGGAACGTTGGCAAGAGGATGCGTTCGTTGCCGGCCATGTCGATGTCTTCCCAGTGCACCTGCGAGGGAATCCACTTCGGGGTCGCATACTCAGGCCAGCCCCATTCGGCGAGGGTGGTCGAGTACAACTCGAGCTTCTTCGAAGGCGTGGGGAAACCCTCTTTGGCTTCGCCATCGATCTCGACGGCCGGCGACCCTTCGCCCAACGGCGCCAGCTTGAGGTCGTCAAGATCGGCATCGTCGCCAGACCACGCACCGGCAGTACCGGGCTTGCGGTAGACGCCATCGTCAGACATCTCGCAGCCGTCGAGATCGGCGGCGGCCACCGACTTCTCGTAGGGCTCATACGGGTCGGTCGGCACCGCAAACGCCGAGCGATCGCGCATGTACTCGAGCGGCGTCTGGCCAGCTTCTGCCGCAACTTCGGCGAGGCCGGGGACGTTCTCTTCGAACATCTTGGCGTAGTACTCGTCGATGGTCACCGGCTTGCCTGGATACTTCTCGCTTTCGAACCACTGACGGATACCGAGCTCACCATCGGGGTCAATTCGCCACGAAAGGTCGATCCAGAATTCGTTCTCTTCCCACACTTCGCCAGGGTTGTAGTCGTAACTGCGCACGTCAGGGCCCAGTTCGCCCGTGCCACCTGCCTGCTGATCTTTGATCTCGGCATAACGGCGAAACACCGACTGGCGGAAACCTATCCAGCGGCCGGCATGGGTTTCGTAACTGGTGACGTCGTGGCGTTCGGCGGATACGCCCATCGGTAAGACGTAGTCGGCGAACCACGAGGTCTCGGACCAGGTCGGTGTGAGCGCGACGTGGCAGTGGACCTTGTCTTCGTCGGTCAGCGCTTCCATCCAGGTGAAGCCATCGGGGTTGGTCCAGATCGGGTTGTAGACCCGAGAGAAGTACACATCGAGCTTGCCGCGGCCCTCGTTGAGGAAGTGCGGCAGGAGGATCGACATCTCGTGGTAGGCCAACGGAAACTCTTTGGGCCACTCGAGCTCGTTCCACTTGTGGGTGTTGGGCGCACCCATTGGTGCTGCGGCCTTGAACTTGTTCATGCCATTTCCGGCGGTGCCGCCTTTGGTAGCGACCGATCCGGTTAGCACGTTGAGAAAGAACAGGCAGCGGGCGACCTGCCAGCCGCCCATGTGGCCAGCACCAGCGGCACGCCAGTTGTGGGAGGCGAACTTCGTGGGGTTGTCGCCGATCAGCTCCGCGATCTCGCGAATGGTCGAGGCCTCGATGCCGGTTTTTTGTTCGGCCGCTTCAGGGGTGTATTCGGCGTACTCCTCGAGCAACGCCTCGCGCATCTGGCTGAACTCGACCGGACGGCCAGGGTGCTTTGCCTGCAGATAGGTCTCCCAGTTTGTCCACCGTTGCATGAACGATGCATTCCAGGTTTCGTTCTCGATGAGCTCGCGAGCGATTGCGAGCAGAAGAAACGGTTCGGTGCCCGGCCAGGTCGGAAGCCAGAAGTCGGCCTTTGCGCCGGTGTTGCTTAGGCGAGGATCGACACAGATCACCTTCGCGCCGTTGGCCTGGGCTTCGATAATGCGCTGGGCATGGGGGTTGAAGTAGTGACCCGACTCGAGGTGCGCCGAGATCAAAAAGATGACCTTCGCGTTCGCGAAATCCGACGACGGGCGATCGTGGCCCATCCACGATTGGTAGCCGATTCGGGCGTTGGATGAACAAATATTGGTGTGACTGTTGTGGCCGTCGACGCCCCAGGCCTTGAGTACTCGGTCGGTGTAACCGTCTTCGCCGGGGCGCCCGACGTGATACATGATCTCGTTGTGACGGTCTTCGACGATCGCGGTGCGGAGCCGTGCGCCGATCTCGTCAAGCGCTTGGTCCCAGCTGATGCGCTCCCATTCGCCCGAGCCGCGCTCGCCCTTTCGTTTCATGGGGTACAACACGCGCTCGGGGTCATAGATCTGGTTCAGCGTTGCCGGACCCTTGGCGCAGTTTCGACCGCGGCTGGCCGGGTGCTCGGGGTTACCTTCGATCTTGGTGATCTTGTCGGTGTCGCGGTCGAAGTACGCGACGAGGCCACAACCGGCTTCGCAGTTGAAACAGGTTGTTGGCACGATCGTGTAGTTGCGTTCGACCTTATCGGGCCAGGCTTTGGCGTCGAGCTCGGTCCAGTCGTGCCACTGGTCGTGCGGTGGGTATTTGGAGAGATCAGTCATCGAGAATCGTCCTAACTCAGCGGAACGGACTGGCCGGCCCGAACAAAGGAATCTTCATACGCGAACATGCCGACAAGTGCGGCGAGTCCGGCTAGTGCAACCGGTATGGCGTTGTTGATATCGGCGGCGAGGCTCACGATCACCAAAGCAGCAGGAATCAGTAGGCCGAGCAGAACGCCACCCCACCAGAACTGCTTCGCATAGGTGCCTCGGGTCATCGTGTGGATGGCCAGCTCGACATGGCGGCTTCCGCTCGACGTGAGCTCCATGGTGATGAAGGCGGCCGTGGCGACAAGGCCGCCGAGCAGTACCCACGAAATGGCCTCGGCTTCGGGAACCTCGATGAACACATCGAGGATGGCGTAGGCCGCGCCACCGGCCGTGACCGCTTGCGCGAGAAGCACCGGCAACAGCAGAGGGGTCTGCCAGAGGTCGCGGCCCTCGCATTGCCCGAACAGGAAGGCGGTGTACCCGGCTGTGCCGAGTGCGCCGAGAACCGCGGGGATAGCAAGCACCTTGAGAAGGCCGTCGGATTCGAGGAGTCCGCCAAGGAACCACAGACCACAGACCACCGTAAATGCCATCAGCACATAGGCGCCCTTTACCAACCAGGACGACCAGTTGCCTTTGGTGATGAGGTAATAGAACCGGCCGGGCTGTTTGAGGTCGGTGACCAACAAGACGCCGGTGATTCCCAGAAACACCCCTGCCACGATTGGTGGGATGACGCCAACGGCGGCTTGCGAGTCGCTATTGCCCATCAAGACAAGCAACGCCGCAACCAACATGATGCCAGCGGCGATGGCTTTGGTAACGAGATAGCCGGAGACCTTTTCTTTCCAGGTCATTTGGTGAGACGTGGTGTAGGCGGTGCGGGCGATGACGCCGTTCTCGTCGGTTGGTTTGTTGCCGAGATGCACCGGCACGGTGGGATGTTTCGGTCCGCCGAGATTGCCGCTGAGCGTGTCGGCCCAGATCATGCCGTCGTTGGCGATAGCGGTGCGGGTCGGATCGAGCGATGCCTGGTCGGCGCCGCGGTAGTAGACCTTCGGCTTCGTGTTCTGTTCGGGGGAGCGCACCGCTACGTCGTCGCGGGCGATGATTCGGCTGATCTCGGAGTTCGGATCGTCGAGGTCGCCGATCTTGATTGCCTCGGTCGGGCAGACGATCTGACACGACGGTTCGAGTCCAACTTCAAGACGGTGGTTGCACATATTACATTTATGCGCCGTGTTGGTTTCGGGGTTGATGTAGAGGGCGTCGTAGGGGCAGGCGTTCATGCACGACTTGCAGCCAATGCAATCGTCGTCTTGGAAGTCGACGACGCCGTTGTCGGCCCGAAACAATGCCGATGTTGGACAGATCGTCATGCATGGCGCGTCGTCGCATTGGTTGCAGCGCATGACGTTGAATTTGCGGGACACGTCGGGAAACGAGCCCGTCTCGATGTACTTCACCCATGTGCGGTTTACACCGAGGGGCACATCGTGTTCGCTTTTGCAAGCAACTGTGCAGGCGTGACAGCCAATACAGCTATCGGAATCGAGTAGGAACCCGAGTCGGGTCACAGCTTCCCCCAAGGTCGTCGCTACGAGCAGTTCGTCAAATGAAATGTACGGACTAATGGAGCGTAGCGCAAAAGTCCGTACCTATTACTAAGACACACTAACTGAAATGTTAGAGAGCTTCACTTCCGGGCATGTCAGCCAAGTCGGGCAAATCGGAGACCAGCGTGATTTTCGAGTGTCTCGATGAAGGGCCCACCAAGAGCCGTGGCCGGAGTCCAGAAACCGCCACCCACGTCCGCCCGATCAACCTGCAACAACCGCCAGGCCGCCTCCCCCAACATCTTTGCGGTCGATCCATACCCCGGATCACGATCGCCGGTCACCCGCGTCTGCACCTGCTGGCCGTCAGCGGTGGTTCCGTAGAACTGAAGATCGAAGAAGCCCTGCTCTTGCGCACTCGGCGACGGACCCGTACCGGGCTGAGGGAGAATGCGGTCGTTCAGCAATCGCCGCGCTGGCGGTATCGCCGACACGCCCAGAAAACCAGCGAGACTTCCGGCCACCACCGAAGCTTTCACCGCACCGAGAGGCCCCGCCCCGGTCGACATTGCCTCGTCGTAGGTGAAGTTCTCCCCCCACGGTCGCCCCAGCAGGCCGTGACTTCGGTGAACCACCCGGGTGTTGACCGCCGCCATCACAAACGGCGCAACCCATTCGCCTGAAGCCTCATCGCGAGTGGGCAGGGTCACCTCCGGCTGCTTCACGCCGGTCCGCATTCCCTGCGGCGCAAGCGCAAACGGGTTCGCCAACACCTTGCGGAGCGCCGGATCGGCAGCCACCTCTTCAACCAGATTCATCATGCTCGCGATGGTTCCACCGCTGGCGCCACCCTTCATTGCTTTTACCCGCATCGAGATCCGTACACACGGGACGCCCAAAACATCAAGCGCATACTGTTGTGTGAACCAGACCCCCAGGTCCGACGGCACCGAATCGAATCCACACGCGTGCACGATTCGCGCACCGGAAGCAACCGCAGCATCCTGATGCGCATCGATCATCCGTTGCATCCACAAGGACTCACCGGTGAGATCGCAATAATCGGTGCCGTTCTTTGCTGCGGCGGCAACCAAGGGTGAGCCGTAGAGGGCGTAGGGCCCCACTGTCGAGACAACCAGGCGCGTCGACAGGGCCAAGCTGTCCATCGCCTCACCGTCAGAAGCGTCGGCGACGATCTGGGGAACCAACGCGCCGGTCTCTGCGGCAACGCTAGCCAACTTCTCACGAGATCGACCGGCTATCGCCCACGTGAGATCGCCGTCGCAGCCGTGACGTTCGACGAGGTAGCGGCAGAGGATCTGCCCGACGAAACTTGTTGCGCCAAACACGACCACGTCATAGGTGCGCGAGGATTTCGATGCGGGAGTCATAGGAGTGAGACTACGGCACCTCCACCGAGACACTCGACCTCACGAAAGCGTCAGGGCCTCTCGCACAGCCGAAAGCTGGTCGGCCTCAACCCAGAACCACGCCCATTTCCCGCGCTGCTCGCGGCCGAGGATCCCGGCCTTGACTAGCGTCGAGAGGTGGTGGCTTACGGTTGGTTGCGACCGGTCGACAAGCGCTGGCAGATCGCACGCACAGGCCTCGCCGGCCGAAGCGACAATATGCACGAGCCGGAGCCGCACCGGGTCGGCAAGTGCTTTTAATGCCTGGGCAAGTTCTTCGGCGCCCGCTTCGCTGAGCACCGGGTCAGCTAAGCCCGGGCAGCAGAGGTTGTCGGGTTCGGGTGCCACATCTAAACCCTAACCCAAATGCGGTCGAATTCATATTGACATTCATCGATTTGATGTTATCGTATCGACAAACATCGATACAAGAAAGAGCATCAACCATGCGCCTGCAACTTGCCCTCAACGTCGACAACCTCAACGACTCGATCGACTTCTACACAAAAATGTTCGATACACCACCCGCCAAAGTCAAAGACGGCTACGCAAACTTCGCCATCGAAAACCCTCCGCTTAAGCTCGTACTGATGGAAAACCCCGGCAAGGGCGAGTCGTTGAACCACCTTGGCGTCGAAGTCGAAACGGCTGAGGAGGTCACCGCCGCCGAACAGCGCATCGCCACCAACGGCCTGGAGACGTCAGGCATCGATGACACCGTTTGCTGCTTCGCCGAAAAGACCGAAACCTGGATTACCGGCCCACAAACCCGCTGGGAGTGGTACGTCAAGACAGCAGACGCCGAAATGGGGTCCACCCTGACGCCGGACGGGCGAGTGTTTGCTGGACAATCCCGAACCAAAAACACAAACGCCTGCGAATGCTAAGGCGGGCGACTCGAAGCGCCGATACCTAGTCGACGGGTCCGCGCCCGCGTTGCTGGTCAGATGACTCAAATCTGACGAAAGGCTCAAGTTTTGGGCCAGAGAAGCCGTACATCTGACTATGAGCAGAAAACCCGGGGCGCCGAAACGCGAACGCGGTGCCGTTCTCGTTGAATTCGTACTCGTTCTGCCCATTCTTCTGATTTTCCTTTTCGCGGTCATCGAATTCAGCTGGGCGTTTTCCCAGCACCTCGACATCCGCCATGGTGCCCGCGAAGGTCTCCGGATCGCGCAGGTCAACCACAACCCGTTTGCCGAGACCGGCTCAAACCAAACGCTCACCATGTCGTATGAAGTGTGCGGCCGAATGTCTCGTGCTTCTGGCCGAGCAGTGTCGTTTGAGTTCGAGACCACAAAGGGAACCGGCGACATTGTGGTGGTAACCGTCCACGCCCCGGTACAACAAATCACCGGGTTCTTCGGACCATCGGTCGAGAACATCTCGCTCAAATCAGAGTTACACGGTCGACTAGAACGGCCAGCCTCCTTCGACGCCAACGGCGGCATCTTGGAAGTTCTTTGCCCATGACATTCAAAGACCGCTACCGGCAGAGTCTCGAAAGCAACGACAAGGGCCTTGCGCTACCAATCGTTGTTTTTTCGCTAATCCTGTTCCTCATCTTTGTGTCCTTTGCGGTCGACCTCGGCCTGCTGTACAACGCTCGAAGCCACACCCAGGCGACAGCCGACTCCGCTGCACTGGCCGCAGCGCAAGAACTCGGTGACGATGCCAAAATGACCGACGTTGCCCGCGTCGTTTCAAACCTCAACACCAGCAACGCGTATCTCGACGAAGACTTCAACACCTGCGTCAACGACACCTTCCCCGCTGGATTCACGCCGATAACCGGAGCCAACTGCATCTCGGTCGACTCGGGTCGATCCGCAGTGCGAGTGCGCGTTCCTGCGCGAGAACTCGACACCATCTTCGCCCAAGTCGTCGTCGATGAATCCTTCCTCTACACCGCGACGGCGACCGCGGGGATTGTCTCAGCCGGCTTCGGCAACGTCATACCCTTCGGTATTCCGGCCGACGGTGGCCTCTACGACTGCCTCAAAGCAGGCTCCGGCAGCCTGCCAAGTGGCCAGTGTGATGGCGGCAACATCGGCAACTACGGTTACCTCAACTTCACATTCTTCGATCGCTCCTGCACCGGCCAGGCAAACCAGATTCTCGCCGAGATGGTCGCCTCAGGACTCGACCACGACCTGTCACTCTATGGCGGCGAGCCTTGGGGCACCACGGTAACCAACGAGCGCGACTCGTGTGCCGGCGGCGGCACTCCTCCCCGACCCAACGCGGTCGACACCGAAACCGGAAACGCTGGCGGCATCGTCGGCGAAGGACTGATGGCCCTCGACGTCCAAGGAACAGGGATTCCCGGACGACTTCTGCAAACCGACACATCGATTCAGACAACGACCATGGGCGGCGTCAAAGTCGACGACACCCCGCTTTGGTCGTTCCTGGGCGATCTGTCAGCTACCACCGCACCACGGTCGTGCTGGCTCGACCAGTTTGAGGGCATCGGCTCGGCTGCCGACCTCAACCCGCTGACGCGCTACGACAACATTCCGAGCACCGTCCAGCTACATATCGAGAACCTGGATCTTGGTACGCAGATGGCAAAACTGCTCGAACGTTGCTTCACCCACTTCACTGGCCAGGCGTGGGACGATCACGGCGCCATTACTCCAGAGGGTGAGGTTCCCGCCGGTTGTGTAAGCGCCGACGTCAGCCCGGTCGACGGTGTCGATGACTACTTCGACTGCGACAACTTCCCGATCTTCACCCGAAACTCCCTGCCGGACATCGACGCAGACATCTACGACATCCAGTACTCGCCGAGGTTCGCGTACGTCCCGCGGCTTCATCAAGACAGCACCGCATTTAACGGCAACACCGAGGTCACGTTCCAGCGCATGGAGCCGATCTACCTGCAACGCTTACTCTTCAAGTGCAACGCCAACAATTGCGATGCGATCTTCGACCCCGGCGTCGGGTTTAGCTACCACTCGCATTCGACCACCGTCGATGCGGTGACCTCGCTCAACTTTCCTCGAGGGATGCTTCCAACCGCCCTCGAGTCTGACACTGCGCCGTTCGATATCGGCGCCAACAAGTTTGTGATACTCAGCCAATGAGATCCTACAGACAAGCGCGGACGGGACACCTACAACCCGCACGAGGCGCATCGACTGTTGAGTACGCTCTTGCCCTCGCGCTTGTCGGCCTCGTCTTTATCGCCGGCATCGGTCGCCTTGAAGAGGGCAGCGGCTCTGAGCTCAGCGACCGGGGCCAAACCGTCGGCAACCCCGACGGCTTCGTCCCCGTCTCGGCCATCTACGCCGCGACAACTGCAGCCCCACCCGTCGTGACCACCACGGCTGCTCCCCCACCTACCCCGACGACCCTGGTTCCGCCGACCGTGGTCACCGTTGCTCCCACAACCACCGCTCCAGCCACAACTGCGCCGCCGGCCTCGACCACACCCCCGACAACACTTTTGCAAGGCACCGGACCCGGCATTCACATCGAGAGCCTCAGCACGAGCGCCATTGAGGCGAAGAACAAAAAGACCTGGAGCGGCACCGTTGTCATCGAAATCCTCGACAACAACGGCGACCCAGCGCAGAACGCAACCGTGGTCGGCTCTTGGTCGGCTGGCACTAACAGCACGACCACCTGCCAAACCGACTCGCAGGGTTTCTGTTCGATGACCCAGTGGAACATGGAAGCTCGATCGAGCCAGCCGGGCGTGGTGACCGAAACCACGCTCACCATCAACGATGTTGCGTCCTCGTCAAACAAGTATCAACCAACGCAAAACCTGGCCGACAGCATCACCATCGTCCAGCCGTAGGAACTACCACAGTCTGGTTCCGACTCCTGCGGTGTCTTCGAGTCGAACCGTCGGGCTACGTTTCACGCTCAGTAGCCGCTTTCGCGTAGGGTCTGCGCCATGACTTCACCTGTTCGTGGCATCAACATCGACTCTGTATCGAAGTGGCTTGAGGCCAATATCGACGGGGCGGCTGCACCGTTTGTGTTCGAGCTCATCACCGGCGGACACTCAAACATCACCTACAAGGTCACCGGCGCCGACGGCACCGATCTCGTCCTGCGTCGACCACCGCTCGGCGCCGTCTTGGCTACCGCACATGACATGGGTCGCGAACACAAAATCATCTCGGGCGTCGGCCTGTCGGATGTCCCCGTGCCCAAAACGCTCGGGATGTGCACCGATGAGTCGATAAACGACGCTCCGTTCTACGTGATGGCGTACGTCGAGGGCTTGGTCGCGCACGATGCGGCGGCGTTCGATGCAGCTATGCCCGACGTTGGCCTTCGCTCGACGGTAAGCGACTCGGTGGTCGATGTCATCGCCAAGCTGCACCTGGTGAATCCCGATGAGGTCGGACTGGGCGATCTCGGTCGCAAGGAGGCATATCTTGATCGCCAGCTCAAGCGCTGGTCTGGCCAGTGGGAGAAGTCGAAGACCCGTGAGCTCAGCGACATGGATTGGGTCTACGCCAAACTTCTCGAAGACAAGCCCGAACAGCGCTACACCGGCATCGTTCATGGCGACTATCGCCTCGGCAACATGCTGCTCAGCCCGGCAACCGGTCACGTTGCTGCGGTACTCGACTGGGAGCTCTGTACCCTGGGCGACGTACTGGCCGACGTGGGCTATTTGCTCAACAACTGGGTACAGCCTGACGAGGCCGCCGCCACCGGGGCTACCGCCTTTGCCACGGCACTTGGCGGTTTCAGCACCCGCGAGGAACTCGTCGAGCGCTACTGCGAGAAGACCGGCTTCGAGGTTGGCAATGTCAACTACTACCGGGCGTTTCAAAACTGGCGGTTGGCGGCCATCGTCGAAGGCGTGCTTTCGCGTTATCTCAAGGGCGTCATGGCCGACGCCGATGCCGACACCAACGCGTTCCGCACACAGGTCGACGGTTTGTGTGCCCAGGCGGTCGAACTCCTGAGCTAGCGATGCAGCGCCGGCTAGGCGTCGGGGTCGCGGTGTTTGAACGAGTCGCGCCGGAAGCTGTAGAGCGCGTCAGGGTCGACCGCGATGTCGACAACGGCTGGGCGACCACAAGCCAAGGCGGCTTCGATGGCCTCGCCGATTTCGCTCGTACGTTCTGCGCGATAACCAGCAGCGCCGTAGAGTTCGGCCACCTTGTCGAAGGGCGGGCTTGAAATGTCGGCGCCGATGTATCGTTCGTCGAAGAAGTCACGCTGATAGGCCTTTTCGGCACCCCAGCACTGGTTATTCATCACCACCGTGACCGTGTTGATGCCATAGCTCACCGCAGTACTCAGTTCGCTTAGGGTCATGCCGAAACCCCCGTCGCCCATCAAGGAGACAACTGGCCGTTCGGGTTGGGCGACCTTGATCCCGAGCCCGGCGGCAAACGAAAAGCCGACCAGGCCGAAATCGAGCGGCGTGTAGAGGCTTTGCGGCTGCCAGTAGTTGAGCGCATCGGTCGCCTGGAGGCATAACGTGCCAGCGTCGAGGGTGATCGCGGCATCATGAGGAAGTACGTCGCGCAGCGCTTTGAACATGCCCGACGGCACGATAGGAAACGCATCGTCAGCTTGCTGGTCGCGATCGTCGAGGTACCTCACGCGTTCGGCCTTGTATGCCTCGGTCCATTCGGCCACCTGCTGTTCGACATCGTCGATCGCCGCGTTCTTAGCCAGGGCGGCGACCAGCTGGCGCGCCACGGTCGGGGCATCACCCCAGATACCGATCTCGACAGGGAAGAAGCGTCCGATCGCTGTTGGCTCGATCTCGATCTGCACAATGCGGGCGTCGCGGTTGATGTTGTCGTAGGAGTAGAAGGTCGAGTTGAAGCCAAGCCGGGTGCCGAGCGCCACGATGACATCAGCCTCCTTGACCAGCCTCGAGGCAACCGGGTTGCCACGAGGACCCATTTGTCCGGCGTTGAGCGCGTGGCCAAAGGCAATGGCGTCGCCATGGCCGGGTGAGGTTGCTACCGGAGCGTTAAGTGCTTCGGCCAACGCCAACGCCTCGGCGTGTCCGCCGGTGTTCTTGATGCCACCGCCGGCGATAATCACGGGACTTTTTGCGCTTCGCAAAAGCGCTACGGCTTGTTCGATTGCTGCCTCGGACGCCGCGGGTTTCGTCAATGGCCGGTAGTCGGCCGGACTGGCGAACGACTCGAACGTGGCCGAACCGGCCAGCACGTCGCGCGGCACGTTGAGTTGCACCGGGCCGGTACGGGGCGCGAGTGCTGTGCGGAACGCTTCGCGGAACATCTCGGGAACACGATCGGTGCTCGGCACTGTCCAGGTCTTCTTGGTGATCGGCCGGAACACCGATTCCTGGTCGACCTCCTGAAATGCGTCACGGTACACGTGGCCCGAGGCGAGTGATCCGGCGATGGCAACGACCGGCGAATAGGCGGCCTTCGCCTGGGCGAGACCGGTGACAAGGTTGGTGGAGCCCGGGCCATTCTGGCCAGCAAGAATGACGCCGGCCTGGCCCGTAGCGCGCGCATAGCCGTCGGCCATATGGGTGCCGGTCCGTTCATCGCGTACACCAATGAAATCGATCTCGTCGGCAAGGTACAGACCGTCAAAGAGCTCCATGGTTGCTGAACCAATGAGGCCAAAGACATGCTGTATCCCTTCGGCTTTCAGCGCCTCGACTGCGGCCAGTCCGCCCGACAGTTCGCGGGGACCAGTAGATGCGGCGCTTGTAGTGGACGAGACTGACATGAGGTTCTTTCTTCAAGGGACGGGCGTTAGTAGTGGGATTCGAGAAAGGCGAGGAGCGGCTCGATGAACGCATCTGGGTCTTCGAATAGACCAAGATGCTGTCGTCCGGCAACAATGCGCACCTCCGACCCGGGAATTTCGGCGGCGATGGAACGACTCATCGCAGGAGTGCTGCCGGAGTCATGCTCGCAGGTCATCACCAGGGTTGGTTTGGCAATGGGCGGGTTCGGCGCGATGAGCTCGACCACCCCTTGTGCAAGGACCATACGGGCCTCGGCGTACACCGGCGGATTGTTTGCCAGCACCCAGGCTTTTACCTCGGCGACCAGTTCCGGCGATGCTTCGAGAAACTCGGGGGTAAACCACCGCACCAGTGTTGCGTCGATCGTTGCGCCGGGTCCACCAGCAGCCGATGCGGCGGCACGTTCCTCGACCAGACGTTGCGCTTCTGCACCACGCTCGTGCGGCGAATTGAGAATGGCGAGCGCGTCGACACGCTCTGGGTGGTCGATAGCCAAACGGCGATTAATCATGCCCCCCAACGAGAACCCAACCGCAGCACAACTGTCGATCGCTAGGTGGTCGAGCAGTAGGCGGAGCTGTTCGGAGAAGACGGTGAGATTTTCGATGGTTGGCGCTGCGGATTGACCATGGCCGAAGAGGTCATAGTTGAGCACCCGGTAGCGCTCACTCAGCGCCGGAACGAAGTCGCGCCACGTAGCGCGGGTCAGCCCCAAGCCATGAATGAGCGCGACGACCGGCTTTCCTGCCGGGCCGACAAGGTCATAGACCGTTCCGTCGGGTGTCTGCTGGTCAAAGACGTCGATCGATGTCATGTGAATGCCGGGATGACTTCCGAGCAGAACAACTCCATCGATCGTCTCTGTTCTTCGTGGCCTAGGCCAAGACTTGCGTAGTAGATGAACTCGTCGACGCCGAGTGCTTCGTAGCGCTTGAGTTTGGCGATGACCTCGTCGGGATTGCCGAACATCAGGTTTTCGGTGAGCGTTTCTGACGAGTACTGCTCGGGGTTGGCCATCTCGTCGAGCCCGAGTTGTCGAGCAAAGCCGTTGTGCACATCACCCTTGTTCTGGAAGAGGCCGGCAAACTGGCCGAGCTGACATTGTGCCGCTCGCACAGCGGCTTGGTGCCCCGCCGCAGTGTCGTACAGCGCGGTGTGTCGCATGAGCGCGAATATCGGCTTCTGGGCGTCGGGTGCTTTGGCGACCGATTCGTCGAACTGTTGTTTGTACAGCTCGGCTTCGTCGAATGGCCGAGCGATCGGCCACGACATGACGTGGCAGTTGTTGGCGACCGCGTAATCAAAGGTGATCGGCGACCGCGCAGCAACCCAGATGCGCGGCTCACTGAGTGGTTTCGGCACCGAGGTCGACCGGGGAAACTGCCAAAACTCGCCATCGTGTTCGTAGTCGCCGGCCCACAGCCCCTTGAGGGCCGGCAGCATCTCTTGCATGTAGCGCCAACCGTCTGACTGTTTGAGCCCCGGATGCATCCGGTCGAACTCGCGTTGGTAGGCACCCGAACCGATGCCGAACTCAAGGCGGCCGTCACTCAACAAATCAACCATCGCTGCTTCGCCAGCGAGGTTGATCGGGTGCCAGTACGCGGCCACCGCGACAGCGCTTCCCAGCCGAATCTTTTCGGTGTGCTGTGCCCACCACGTAAGGAGCTGAAACGGATTGGGGGCAATCGTCATCTCGAGGGCATGGTGCTCGGCGGCCCAAACGATGTTGAAGCCACCCTGGTCGGCCATCTTCACCATGTCGAGGGTGTGGTTCGCGACATCGGCCATTGCGACCGAGTCGTCCATACGCTCGAGATTGATCGCGAGTTGAAACTTCATTGGTGCGCTGACTTCCCCTCAGTCCTGCAGATTCTGTCAGCGTAGGAATCCGTCAGCTATCTGTACATTGAAAGTTTCGGCACGTTTGGTGCATATTTGTTGAAGTGAATCTCCACGGACTCGAAACCTTCCTAGCGATTGTTGAAACCGGCAGCCTTGTGCGCGCTTCAGAGCGCCTCAATGTCGGCCAGTCGACCGTGACCGCACGACTCAAAACGCTCGAAGCCGACGTTGGGCAACGGTTGCTCACCCGCCACAAAAGCGGCGTCGAGTTAACCGCTGCCGGCACTCGTTTCCACAAATACGCCGAGGTGATGACCAACCTTTGGCAACAGGCGCAGCAGGAGACCAACCTGCCCGACGGCATTGTCGCTATCTGCAACATTGGCTGCCACACCGATTTGTGGCCCACAAGCGGCCGTGCACTGTTCGACCAGATTCACCAGCGTCAACCCTCAACCGGGCTCGGGGCGTGGCCGGGCGAGCAGGCCGAACTCGACCGGTGGTTCGGCGCTGGTCTAGTCGACGTCGCCCTCAGCTACGAATCATCAGCCCACGACAACCAGTTGGTCTACACACTGCCGCCCGAACAACTAGTGCTTGTCACCACCGACCCAGAAAGCCCGATGCGCTTTGACCCGGGCTACGTCTTTGTCGAAGCTGGGGACGAATTTCGTCGCCAGCACGCTGAGGCATACGCCGACGCTGACACGGCAAAGGTGACGTTTGGCTCCGCAGTTTGGGCTCGACAGCACCTTGTTGACCACGGAGGTTCTGCTTACCTACCGAACCGGTTGATCGCCGGCGACCTCGACAGCGGAGTGCTACACCCGATCCCGAACGCTCCGGAGTTCTCCCGCAACGTCTATCTCGTTACCACTAGCGCAGCGCTCGAAGCGTGGGACTGGCTGCCATCGATCATCGACGGACTTCACACCTAACCCAGCCACGTTGTCACCCGTTTGGCGGCGGCGGAATGTCGATACCGATTCGTGCGTAGAGGTCGCGGATGAACTCTCGCCCGACCTTCCACGAACCTTTGTCTTGAAGAACTCGGACGGTCACCGGAAAGTCACCGCTGACGTGTTCGACCACGACGCTTGCGACCGCCTCGTCTGCATTCAAGAATCTCATAGTCTCGACCCGGACCGAGGTTCTCTCGTTGGCGCCTTGACGAGCAAAGGTTGTCACGGGGCCGAGATTCTCGCCGCCCTGCACGTACGGCATTGCCAAACCATCATCGCTGACATCGAAAACCCTCTCACAGCAGATGCCGACATCGATTACTGCTTCCTCTTCATCCTCTGGGCCCGGTCCGGTGGCCACGAAGTCCTCAAACAAATCCTGTTCTTGGGTACTGGTCATCGCTGTCGTCATCAGCGCCGCTACTTGGGCGAGAAGCGATGGATGGTCGTCGGGCGGGCGAGCATCGAAAATCTCGTCAGGGATGTGCCCGTTGGGCTCAAACCGGTGCACGTTGAGCTCGAAGATGGGCTTCTCCCCGGCTTCGGAACACCGCAGCAGCGCCCCGGTTGCTTGATCTACCCAGACTCTTACCGTGGTCCCAGGGAAAGAGTCGTGCGGGAACGCACGCGAAAGCGACGGTCGGCTCGGTCGGCGATTTGCGGTGAAGTACCAGCAGGGTCGACCGGCATGCTCAACCGTGTCGATCTGTTCGCCCAGCTCGAAGTCGCCACAGAGTAAAGCGCCATCGAGGATCGGGCCGCACTGTGCTGGATACCGACTTGTCGTTGGATCGCGAGTTGTCGTTGACGCCTGGTACTCCGCCCAGAAACGCTGCTCGGTTGCGTTCGGAGCCACCCATTCTCCTCGGCCACTTTGCACGCGCCAACGACTAGCACCGCGTTCGGTGCCGTCGACGAACCAGACACGAAATTCTTCCGCTACAGCTGAGCCTGCTGATGGGGTGTCAAAGACACCGAATCCTGCGACCTGCATCCGAACCCAACCAGCACCGCCAGGTTGTGCGGTCAAACGCTTCGATGAAAACTCGCGCCAAGCGCCGTGGTCAAAAAACCATGTTCCCTCTGCTTCGAACGACTCAAGCTGGGGTGCTCGGTGCAAGACGGCCAGAACGTCGCCAAGTTCATTCATCATCGTCGCAGACTTTCACCGTCGGGGTTCGGAGGCAAGGGTGTTGCCCCAGCTTCCCTCCATCATCGCGGAACTTCACGACCGGCGGCCGAATTAGGACGCGATCGTCCATCACTTTCCGAAGCTGAAGAATCTGGCAGACCCGACTAGCGGTCGGAAGGTCTAAATCTGCGATCCCTCTGCCTGGTCCGGTTCCAATAGATCGCCCAGGAGCAACATCCAGGCGTTCCAAGAAGCGGTCACTGCGTCCCGTACGTTCTTGTAAGTGTTACTAGATGTAATCCAGTGCGCATTTTGCGCGCTTCTTGAGCGGTCACCCAAAGTGGCCAATATGCGTCCGCGGATGCAATGCAACAACAGGGCGTGACCAACCCTGGTCAAACGGCCGCGCAACGTGGCCGACATGCATCCGCGGATGCATCTGATCAACGCAGAGTGACCATCGAGTCCGAAATGCTGTCAGAAATTTGCGAAGCGATAGTGTCTGAGGTTCCGCCCTTTCCTCGGATTCCCTGGAGTTCTCGATGCCAGCTCGCCGATTGCGTAGTGCCCTGTTCATCCTTTGTTGTGCATGCGGACTCGTCGCTTGCGGTGCATCGGACGACGACAGCTCCTCTACCCCACCCACAACCAACGCCAACACAGCGGGTGATTCTGATGGCGCAGGTGAAACAGACGGCAGCGAAGACACGGTCGACACCACCGACGAGCCGGCGGCCACAACGCCACCGACCACCGAACCAGCGATGCCCAAAGCATCTTTCACCGTCCAAGAATCGGTCGGTCAAATCACGGTTCGCGGCGCCGAACCAGGCGTCGACCTCGTCGTGCTCGATGGCGACAACGTCATCGCTGAGGCAGCGGCCGACGACAACGGGAACGTGGTCCTGCACTATTTGCCTCAAGGAAGTACCTATACCGTCGCCAGAGCCGATCGCAGTGCTGGGGTCACCAACGTCTCGGTGAGCGACGTAGCCGGTTCGATACCAGACCGGTCGTTCTATGAAGGTCAGGTCATCGACGAGGGGTTCACCTATATCGAGACCCGCGATGGAACCACGCTGTCGGCCTATGTCGTGCTTCCCGGCCCGGTCGAAGATGGCCCATACCCAACGGTGGTCGAATACTCCGGCTATACCCCCTCCGACCCGGTAACCGGGCTCGGCGGTCTGGGCGGGGAAGGCTTCGATCCCACCGCCTTCTGCGGAGCGCTGCCCGTGCTGTGCAAAGCGCCAACGCAGGTCTCATCGCTGTTGGCCGGACTCCGAGGCTACGCGGTCGTCGGGGTCAACGTTCGTGGCTCTGGCTGCTCAGGCGGCGCCTATGACTTCTTCGACGACGCACAATTAGCCGACGGCTACGACGTTATCGAGACGGTCGCAGCCCAGCCGTGGGTGAAGGGCAACAAGGTCGGCATGGTCGGCCTCTCGTACCCGGGCATCTCACAGCTGTTCGTCGCCAGCACACAACCGCCAAGCTTGGCGGCCATCGCTCCCCTGTCGATCACCGGCGACAACGGCAACGGCGTTATCCGGCCAGGAGGCCTCCTCAACGTTGGGTTCGCCACCAGTTGGGCCGAAGCGGTCAGCACCGATGCAGCCGAAGGCGAAGGCTGGGAGGCCGAGGTCATTGCCGCTGGCGACACCCAGTGCGAAGCAAACATGGAGTTACGCAACCATGGCGTGGATCTCATCGCCCGAATTCGCGACAACCCGTGGTACACCCCCGAGATCGCTGGTCGGGTCGACGGCCGTACGTTCGTCGACAAGATCAACGTGCCGGTGTATTTGACCAGCCAGTGGCAGGACGAACAAACCGGCGGCGCCTTCGATGTCATCCTCGACAAGTTCACCTCGAGCCCCTACGCCCGGTTCGACTTAGCCAACGGCGCCCACGTCGACGGCTACGCCCCCTACCGCCTCGACGAATGGAAAGCGTTCCTCGATATCTATGTGGCCGACGAAGTCCCGAACTTCGACCCACTCTTTAGCCGAATTGTTGTACCGGTCTTGTACGACGCGGTGTTCGGCGTGGCGCCCGAACTGCCTGACAACCGCTGGACCGAGGTATCGACCGTCGAAGAGGCTCGGGCCAAATGGGAGTCGGAGATGCCGGTAAAGGTCACCTTCGAGAGCGGCGCAGGCACCTCGTCGCCGGGTTCGCCAGTGGGCACGTTTACCGCCGAGTTCGCGGCTTGGCCCCCACCTGAAACCCAGGCCACCCGCTGGTACTTCCAGCCCGATGGAAGCCTCGGCGACGATTTGCCTCCTCCCGATGGAGGGGCCTCTCAGTTCGCGCGCGACAACTCTGCTGGCGAACGCACCTACTACGAAGGCGGCACCGGCGGTCTCTTCGCTGCACTGCCGCCTTACGACTGGCGTCCCGAAGATGCTGGCAAAGCCTTGGTGTTCGAGGCTCCGGCCCTTGCCGATGACCTCGCCTTGGTCGGCAACGCGTCGATCGATTTGTGGATAAAGGCAGATGCTGACAACACCGACATCGAGGTCGTTCTCTCCGAGATCCGGCCCGATGGAACCGAAATGCTCGTGCAGACCGGCTTCCTGAACACCGAGTATCGCGTGACAACGCGCGAGTCGTCCGATTTCCTTGCGATTCCTTCGGCACTCGAGATCGATCGGGCCGTACTCGACCCCGAGGCCTGGACCCTGGCTCGCATCAGCACCCATGCTTTTGCCCACGTGTTCCGGGCTGGATCACAGCTGCGAATCACTCTCGACACGCCCGGCGACGACGAACCGCTGTGGGCATGGGAGTTGCCCGATCGGCCTGACGGCCTCCTCACCGTGGTCGGCCATAACGCCGACGCCCCCTCGTCGATACTGCTGCCGGTCATCCCGGGACTTGATGCGCCAGGTGACGCTGCGCCGTGCCCGTCACTACGAGGGCAACCGTGCCGCCCGGCGGTCGACTTCGCCAACACCCCGGCGGACAACTAATCGAATGCGCGCCTATTCGCCGGCACTGCGGTCCGAGATCACCAACAACATCGCCGACCACACCCGACGCCAAGCCGACCTCGAGGGACGCCGTCACGCCGCTGTCGCCATAGTTCTGGTCGACTCTGAAGCCGGGTCCGACCACGTCGAACCCCACCTGGCCGAGGCGGCAGCGCTGCCCGACGGCGACAACCGACGGCTAGATAATGAACACATGCAAGGCGTTTCGGGGGGAGCCGCCTTCCTTCTCATTCGCCGCGCTGCCCGCATGAGCACCCACGCGCGGCAGTGGGCGCTACCGGGCGGCCGCGTCGACCATGGCGAAACCGCCACCGAGGCAGCGTTGCGCGAACTCCACGAAGAACTCGGCGTGCGTCTTGAAGAAGACTCGGTGCTTGGTGTTCTCGATGACTACCCCACCAGGTCCGGCTACGTGATAACGCCGGTGGTCTTGTGGGGCGGCGGCCGACTCGACCTGGTCCCTGAACCTGCCGAGGTTTTCGCCGCCTACCGCATTGGCCTCACCGAACTCGATCGCGAGGACTCGCCCCGGTTCATCGAAATCGAAGAGAGCGACCGCCCCGTCGTGCAGGTACCAACGGGCGAGGTGCTTGTGCACGCGCCCACCGGCGCAGTGTTGTTGCAGTTTGCCCTTGTCGGCCTTGACGGCAAAGCAAACGAGCGCGTCGATCACCTTGAACAGCCGGTCTTCGCCTGGCGCTAGCAGGTGTTCTAGTTCGATGTCGTGTTCTAGTTCGATGTCGAGTCTTGTTGGCGTCGCCAGTATTTCTGGGCGTCTTCAACCACGGGCGATGTGAGCGCCGCTGCGAAACGGAACGCCCCGCTCGACCAGACCGGGCAGGTATCGACAGCGACCGCGACGTCTTCGTAGCCGCTCGTGCAGAAGTGAATACCGGTCGATTCTCGAATCAGGTTGCGCTTACCGTTGAGACACGGCTCGAAGTCCAAACAAGGCAACGTCTCGGTGTAGTCACCGTCGGCGTTTAAGACCACTGCCGCCGACTCGATGAGCTTTGCCCTTGCTGTTCGCTTGGCAACGCGCCGCACGACCCGGTTCGTCGCCAGTGACCAGTCGGAGCCAAACGACTCCTGCAGCCGCGATGTCGGCACGGTGCCGAGATACACACGTGTGCCTTCGGCCACAAACATGTCGACGGCGGCCTGGAGATCGGTCTCGAACTTTTTCAACGTGGCGCGTTTACTGAGCTGCCGACCGTCCGGCTTTTTCATGCAGTCGGTGAACGCGTTACCAGCGAACACCATCACTGCGGCAAAGAGGTCCTGCGATGCAACGTCCGAACGCATCTGAGGAAGCAGGTCACAAACCGCGACGCCGTGAAACGATGCACCTACCACCTGGAGCCGGCCGCCAGTTTCGAGAAGGTGATGGGCGTGTTCGGCGGCATCAAAGGCGAAACTGTCGCCGTAGTACCCGACCGTGTAGTTCGACGGCGTCGTTGGCACGCGGCTTCGCGACCGCTCATCGAGCAGCTGCGCTGACCGTTGTGTCGAGGGGAAGGTGGCTGCGTCATCAGCCCCGAGCGGCGAGATTCCGCCGAGCACACCCGCGTCACCAAGCAGGACGCCAACAAGCAGTGCTGCCATCAGACGCATGAGTTTCACGCTGTTTCAATCGGCGGGAAGAACCACCCATTGAGATCGCAGCGTACGACCAGTTACTCGGCTGCAGCGTTGCGACCTGCGATGTAGCCGAAGGTCATCGCTGGCCCCAGCGTTCCTCCGGCACCGCCGTAGACCATTCCGGTTGCCGCCGCCATAGCGTTACCAGCGGCGTAGAGGCCGGGAATCACTCCGCCCGCAAGCGAGAGCACACGACCGCGAGTGTCGGTCTTCGGGCCCCCATTGGTTCCGAGCGACCCCAGTTCGATCGGGATCGCATAGAACGGACCGGCGAGCGGCGCCAAGGTTGCTTGTACCCCTGGCAACGACTGGTCGCCATTGAACGTGTCGTACGCGCTTTCGCCACGACCGAAGTCGGGATCCTCGCCCTTGGACGCATACTCGTTGAAGCGGCCGAGCGTGGCGGCGAGGGTTTCGGGGTCGACCGCTACCTCGGCAGCTAAGGCTTCGATCGAATCGCCCGACCGCATCCATGCAGGAACCTCAGCACCTGGCGGTGCCCCTGCGACGTCGTATCGCATCTTGTGCGCGTGATCGAAAATCAGCCACGCGGGGAGGTTCGGGTAATCGAAGGCGGTCGGGTCGAACTCATGAAAGACGCCGCCCATCGAGTTGTAATTGCCGGCCTCATTGCAAAACCGTTTGCCCGTGCTGTTGACCATGAGCGAACCGGGGCGGGTGCGTTCGAGAAGAATGAGATGCACCGACGGGGCACCGAACTGCTCCTCGCCGGGGATACGGGTCACCGGCACCCACCAGGCGTTGCGCATATTGCCGAGTCGGGCGCCGGCCTCCATCGCCATCACGAGGCCATCTCCGGTGTTTTCTGGCGATCCGGCAGGCGCCGTCATTGGTCCGCGTAGGAACGTGCGGCAGAGTTCTTCGTTCCATTCAAAGCCACCGGTGGCGATAATGACCGCCTTGCGAGCTTCGATGAGCTGTGTCTCGTCGCCGTTGGTGATCTCAACGCCGACGACCCTGCCGTCTTCGATCAGCAGATGCTCGGCCTTTGCTCGTGTCGAAGGTTCGACACCACGATCGAGGCAACCCTTGAGAAGGGCTCCGACCAAACCAAGACCCATCCCGTTCTCGCCGTCTTGCATCCGTTTCCCAATGGTCTCGGCCGGCGGCATCTCGGTCGCTCCACCCAGTGGTGTTTCGATCAGCATCACCGGGTTGGCGCCTCGTTGATTGCGAATGCGATCCGCCCAGTCGCCAAGACTCGGGTACGGGAAAAGGCCGTTGTCGATCGAACGGCCACCCTCAGGCTTCCCGCCCGGGTGCTCGGGGTGATAGTCGGGGTAGGTCGCAAGGAGATGAAACGAACAGGGCGTGTTCTCGTCGAGATACTGCAACATCTGCGGGCCCTCATCGACGAACGTGGCTGCCATGTCGGAATCGATCTGCCCCAAGGCAAGCGCCCCGAGATAGTCGAGTGCATCTTGACGCGAGTCCTCTTTGCCAGCCTCGGACTGCAGATGGTTGTTGGGCATCCACACAATGCCGCCACTCATTGCCGAGGTGCCACCCAAGAGCTCGCTCTTTTCGAACACGCCAACATCCGCGCCTTCGTCGGAAGCCGCGATTGCGGCCACGAGCCCGGCAGCGCCACTGCCGAGAATCACCACATCGTGTGAGCTGTTGAACTGCATAGGTAGTCCTTTGCCTGCCAGGTACGCGGCTGCGCACTCCACGAGTACATCAGACCGACATACCAAGCAGTCAATTCTTGCCACCGACCCCGCAACGGCAAGTACTATCTCGGCTGTTCACATAGTTTCCCAGGGGGAAGTACATGCCGGGTCCACTCGATGGTTACAAAGTTGTCGATCTTTCACAGGTGGTGTCAGGACCGCTAGCCACCATGCTGATGGCCGATCAGGGCGCCGAGGTCATCAAGGTTGAGCCGCTAACCGGGTTCGGCGATGTCACCCGGCTCCCCTCGTTTGCCAAGAATGGCATGCCAGCCTTTTATCTCAACAACAACCGCGGCAAGCGCTCGTTGGGTGTCGACATGTCCACCGACGACGGACGGCAGATCGTGCTCGATCTTGCCGCCGACGCCGACGTGCTGGTGCAAAACTTCCGACCCGGGGCCGTCGACCGCCTAGGTATCTCCTACGACGATATTCGAGCGATCAACCCCAACATCATCTACTGCTCGATCAGCGGTTTCGGTCCGACCGGACCCTATGCAGCGCGGCCAGTGCTCGACCCCGTCATTCAGGGCCTCAGCGGTGTCATCAGCCGCCAGCTCAACCCCGAGATTCCGTTTCCCGACATGATCCGCAACCTCTTTGCCGACAAGAGCACCGCTCTCACCGTGTCGCAGGCCATTACCGCCGCCCTCTTGGTGCGTGAAAGGGGAGGCGGTGGGCAACATGTTGAGGTGCCGATGATCGACGCGTGCCTCTACTTCTTTTGGCCCGACGGGATGATGGACAAAACCCTGATGGACGACGACGCCTCGCCCGGCTTCTTGTTGTCGCAGGTGTACAACCTCACCGATACCGCCGACGGCAAAATCGTGTACTTCGTGATCAACGACCCGCAGCGTCACGCGTTGTACCGGGCGCTCGGTCACCCCGAATGGGTCGAAGATCCCCGGTTCTGCGACATGGCCGCCATCACCAACCCCGACAACTTCCAGGCGCTCGGTGTGCTTCTCGCCGAAGCGTTCGCCGAAATCCCGTCGGCCGAGGTTCTCGAACGCTTGATCGAAGCCGACGTGCCCTGTGGGCCGATTCTTGACGCCGATGAGGTGCTCGTCGACCCGCAGATCGTCCACAACGGTTCGCTCGCCGAATGGGATCACCCGATCGCCGGCCGAGTCCGTCAGCCAGTGCCCGCAGCTCGGTTCTCCTCGACTCCTGCCGCGGTTGCTGCCTCAGGGTCGCTTCGCGGCGAAGACAACGAAGAGATCCTCACCGCCTTGGGCCGTACGGCCGAGCAGATCGCCGCACTGCGCGAGGCAGGCACGATCAACTAACCCGAAACCGCCTCAGGCGGCCTAGCGGACGATGTTCGTTAGGCCGTCTGAAGTTCGCTCGCTCGAACGTTCACCGGTATGGCACTCAGTACCGCCATTCCGGTGATGTCGTCGTAGGCAGCCGTGGTGCTGGTAAGTCGGCTGGTCGGCACGCCAATATCGCGCACCTTGTCGTCTTCGAGTGACCCGTCGCCCCAGGAATGCGCCATCGAGATCACGCCTTGTTTGACATCGGGGGCCGCCTCGCACACGCCGGTAATCGTGCCGACCGTCGAGCTGATATCGATGAGGTCGCCGGACTCTAGACCAAGTGCGGTGAGGTCGGCGGGGTTCATATAGGCCGCGTTGGTCGTGCCCTTGCGGGCTAATCCCGGCAGTTCCGGGCCGAGTGAGTTCAGCGATGCCTTGAGGCGGCGGCTCACCAATCGGAACGGGAACTCGCCGTCGACGTAGCCTTCGATCAGCTCCGATCCGGTCTGTTGGGTTGCAACAGCGGCAAGTTTGGTCATCATGATTTCGGTGCCCACCTCAAACTTTGCCGTGCATTTTGGATCGGCTGCCTGGGTAATAAGTGACTTGTCGGGGTGCACCTCACGGCGGTGGGCTCGAACCTCGTCGAGCGGCATCCGTGCGAGAGCGTAAATGTGATCGATGACGTCGTGGTCGGTAGGTGTTTCGATCTCGGCCAGGTCGCCGCCAGCGAGAGGCATTGGTGTGCCGAGGCGTCGAGACAGTCCGTGGAAAACCTGCCACTCGTTGAGCACGTCACCTTCAGGTTCGATGACCGCGTCGGTGTAGTTGGTATAGGGCTGGGTGAGCCAGCGGTCCATGAGGTGCGGCACGTCGGCGCGCTCGAGCGACAACGTTGGGGCGATGACGTAATCGGCTTCGGCAGCAGTGGCGGTCATTCGGTGATCGACCACGACAAGCAGTTCGAGATCGCGAAGCGCTTCCATCGTGAGTGCCTGATCGGGGAACGCAACGGCAGGGTTGCCGCCGCTGCAGATAAGCGCCCGCACCTGACCTTCGCCGGGTTCGAGAATTTCTTCGGCCAACGCCGTACACAACATCTCGCCCCGGTAACCCCGCAGGTTACGGAAGCGGTGTGGCGGGCCGGTGCGCGGATCGACCGGGGCAATCGCCTGCGCCCGTTTTGGCGTGTCGGGGTACAGCAACGCACCCGACTCGAGGTGGTCGCCTTCGCGATTTACCCGGCCACAGATTGCGTTGAGGCTGATAGCGAGATGTTCGGTGAGTAAAGAGTTTGGCGCCATGTTCGGACCAGTACCGGTGCCTGCGGTGCCGCGGGTTCCCGCGGCGAACATGCGGGCAGCAGCGACGAGATCATCAGCGTCGATCTGACAGCGTTCGGCGACGTACTCGGGTGTGAACGGAGCAACCTCGGCCATGAGTTCGCCGAGGCCGTTGACCCACTGGTCGCAGAATTCCTGGTCGTGTAGGCCCTCGCTGAGGATCACGTTGATGAGCCCGGAAATAAGCGCTGGGTCTTCGCCCGGCTTCACCTGCAGGTGAATGTCGGCGAACGTCGACAGCTCGGTTTTGCGGGGGTCGACCACGATGAGTTTCATGCCCCGCTCCTTGGCGCGACGCATCACCATGAACGGGTTGGTTCCCTGCAAGCCACCGACGGCGCCGTAGCTCGACACCATCGGGTTGTAGCCAATGGCCATCGAAACGTCGGCGTCGCGGAAGTTGTGGAATCCGGCCTCCCACCACCCGGTGATGCCGGGCACGACACCTTTGGCGGGCTGGTCGATGGTGACCGAGGTATACAGCGATCGCGAACCAATGCCTTTGTGGAAACCGCGTGCCGATTCGAGCGCGGCACTGTTCTGGTAACCACCCGTACCGGTGTACGACGCTACGGCGCCGGGACCATGTTCTTCGATGATCACTGCCAGCTTCGTGGCGATCTCGTCGAGGGCATCGGCCGACGCGACCTCTTCGAGGTGGCCATCAGCGGCACGACGATAGGTGGCTCGGAGGCGATCTGGGTGATGCATCTGATCGGGCAGCTGACGGCCCTTGATGCAGGTGTACCCTTCGAACAGCGGGTCGTCTTTTACTCCGCGGATCTCGACAACGTGGTCGTTGCCATCGATGTCGACCTCGATCGGGCAAGCCGCGTGGCAAACACGACAGAACGAGTGTTTCGTGTCGAGCTCGGTGTTGTCGGCCGTTGGTACATCTTCGGTGGTCATGTGGTCGCGCCTCTGTGTCTGACAAAAACTAATCGCTCGGTTAGTTTCTCACAGGACACGCCAGACTCTGAAGAGTTCGCCGTAAAAAAGGGGAAGAGATGGAAGACCGTTGGATAACCGACTGGCCCGTGAGCGAGCGTTGGCCCCATTACACGCGGGCAAATGCCGGCGAGGTTTTGCCCACACCAGCGAGCCCGCTCGGGCAACAATTCAGCTGGGAAAAGGGCATGGTGCTCGGCTGGCGCGACGGCTACGTGCGGTCCGGCAACTACAGCTTCGACGAGTTCGATGCCGACCTTCCTGAAACCGTTGGCTTCTTTGGTGGCTACTTCTACATCAACCTCGCGAACGTGCGAATGCAAGGTGTGCGCAGCCCAGCGGTCACAGTCGAACAACTCGACCTTGCGTTCTTTGGCGATCACCCCGATGTGCCCGCCTACGTGCCCCACCCGCTCGACGAGCGACCCGATCTACTCGAAAACATCGGCGCTCATCTTGGCTGGCTGATGACCACCACCGAATGGCCCGAGATCAACCAGGAGAAACTCGACACGATTGCACTTCGTGCGTCGAGACCAGATCTCGCTACTGCCAGCGACGCCGACCTAGTTGCCCGGGCCCGCTCAACACAGCCGCTGCTGCAAAAGCTGTTTGAAAGCCACGCCATCCCGTCGAGCGGTTCGGGCGTCGCGCCGGGCATCTTGTTCGCTATCGGCGAAGCGATTGGCGACCCGACCGTGCCAATGAAGCTCGTCTCGGGAATCGGCAACGTCGACTCGGCTGAACCGGGCTTCCGTTTGTGGGACCTTTCGCGCACCATCAAGGCCAGCGACGAACTAACCGCCGAGTTCGATGCCGGAGTCAGCGGCATCCTCGATCGACTCGCTGCCGCAGCAACACCAGCGGCAACGGATTTCCTCGAATCATGGGCAGCGTTCATCTCCGATTTCGGCTCTCGCGGACCCAACGAGTGGGAAATGAGCTCGGAAACCTGGGAGACCAATCCTGAAATGGCCCTGGCGGTACTTGAACGGGTTCGTTTCCAAGCTGAGGACCAGTCGCCGACGATTCGCAATAAGGCGAAGGCCGACGAACGTCTCGCCCTCATCGACGAGGTACGGGCCAAGGTCGCTGCCTTGGGCAACGACGAACTCTCCGGAACCTACGAGGCCGCGATCATCGCTACGAGTCAGATGATCTTCCGTGAACGCACCAAAACCAACATCGTTAGGGTCGTGCACGAAGGCCGGATGGCTTTCCGCGAACTCGGTCGACGCCATGGCGAGGCTGGCAACATCGTCGCCGCCAACCACATCTGGATGTTGCTCGACAGTGAGGTCGAGAGCTTCATCGCCGACCCGGCATCGTTCTCAGGCACCTTGGCCGACCGGGCTGCCACCTGGGATCAGTTGTGGGAACTCGAGCCACCGTTCATCATCAAAGACGGCAACGTTCCGCCGCTCGGGTCGTGGCCGAAGAAGGGCAACGACGAGGCGGCAAAGGCTACCGTTGGCGAGGTGCTGCAGGGGGTTCCCGGCTGCCCGGGCACCATTCGCGGCACAGCACGAGTCATCCTCGACCCAAGCGATCCGTCGGCGCTCGAACCCGGCGACATCATGATCGCCCCGGTTACCGACCCGGCGTGGACCCCACTGTTTCTCGCCGCTGGCGGTGTGGTGGTCAACGTCGGTGGCCAAATCAGCCACGCCATTATTGTCAGCCGCGAACTCGGCCTGCCGTGTGTGGTGTCGATCGAAGGCGCTACCGAGAAGATTCCTGACGGGGCCATCATCGAGGTCGATGGGGCCACCGGCCAAGTCACCATTATCGAAGCCTAAAAACGCAACCATCAGAACCCAGGAAAGAACGAGTCAAGAACAATGAGCAACCCAAAGCCGTTCCGCTTCGGCTGCCAGGCATACAAACCCGAGTCGGCGAAAGACTGGACCGAAACCGCCCGCAAGGCCGAAACCCTCGGCTACGACGTGCTGCATGTGGCCGACCACTACTTCGGCGCCGGCTCGGCCATGACCGAGGCCAGCCACCCCGAACAAACCGTTGCGTGCATTCCGGCGATGATGGCCGCCGCCGCGGTCACCAGCACGATCAAAATTGGGTCGCGGGTTGTGTGCTGCGATTACCACCACCCAATGGTGTTGATGAAGTCGTTGTCGACCATCGACTTCTTGTCGGAAGGCCGCCTTGAGGCCGGCTTTGGTGCTGGCTGGATCAACAGCGAATACGAGGCGATGGGTATCCCAATGGAGCGCGCCGGCATCCGTATTGAACGCATGACCGAATACGTCGAGTTCGCCAAGTCCTTCTTCGCTGGCGAGGACCTTGATTTCTCTGGCGAGCACGTCAACGTGCACAACACTCGGGCCGTTCCGGCGGCAGTGCAAAAGGGTGGTGTAAAGATCATGATCGGTGGCGGCGCCCCGAAGGTTCTGGGCATTGCTGGCCGCCTGGCCGACATCGTGTCGATCAACTTCAACAACTCAGCGGGCAAGATCGGCGCCGCTGGCGTCGGATCCGGCACGGCTGCGGGTACCGCCGACAAGGTGCAATGGATCCGTGACGGCGCGGGCGACCGGTTCGACGACATCGAAATCGAGATCGCCGCCTACTTCACTACAGTTACCGATCAGACCGAAAAGACCACCGCGGGCATGGCCGCGGCGTTCGGCATGAAACCCGAAGCAATGGCGACACACCCGCACACCCTCATCGGCTCGGTCGACGAGATCGTCGAGAAGCTCGAAGCCCGCCGCGAAACTTTCGGCATCTCCTACGTCACCGTAGGCGACACCGCCATGGAAGATTTCGCCCCAGTAGTAGCCGCCCTAGCCGGCAAATAACCCAAAGGGGTCAGGCACTTTCGGGGTCAGGCACTTTAAGTGCCTGACCCCTTTCGATGTTGGCGACCTTGTCACAGGCCAGCCATACGGTGGTGGTCATGCCTAGACCACTTCGTATTGAATTCGCTGGCGCCTGGCATCATGTGATGAACCGAGGCGCCGACCATCAAGACATCTTTCGCGATGATCAAGACCGTTGGAGCATGCTCCAACGTCTTGGCGCCGTTGTTGATGAGTGCGGCATCGAAGTCCACGCCTACTGCTTGATGTCCAACCATTTCCATCTGCTCGTACGAACTCCAGAGCCGAACCTTGGCCTCGCGATGAAACTGTTCGCCGGCGGATACTCACAAGCGTTCAACAGCCGGCACCACATCGATGGGCCGCTCTTTCGAGGCCGCTACCGGTCCGAGGTCGTCGACAGCGATTCCTACTTGCTCGGCGTATCAAGATATATCCATCGGAATCCGGTGGTTGCCGGATTGGCAAAAACAGCTGGCTGCTACCAGTGGTCCAGCTATCGAGCGTTCATTGGCCGAAGTCCACGGCCGACATGGCTGCGGGTTACAGAGACACTGGAGGCAACCACCGGTGGAATTCCGGCCTACGCGCGCTTCGTGGAGAACGAACTTCACCAAGATCCGGTCGCCGACTTTTACAGCCAGAAACAAAGGCCACCAGTTCTCGGTGGCCCAATGTTCGCATCATCGCTCGGCAACGACGCCGAACAAAATGGGGGTCAGGCACTTTAGGTGCCTGACCCCTATTGTTAGGTGCGCTTTTTTATGTCGAGATCTAGCTGGGCGAGGCCTCGGAGGATGAAGCTTGGTTCGTATTCGAACGTGTTGCCTTCGCTGAAGGTGGGGCGCTCGATGCGCTTCACCAACTCTTCAAACGCAACCTTGCCTTCGAGACGCGACAGCGGCGCACCGATACAGAAGTGGTGACCCTTGCCGAACGCGATGTGGTCCTTGAGATTGTCGCGGCCGGGGTCGAACTGCTCGGCATTTTCGAACCGGGTCTCGTCGCGGTTAGCCGAACCAAACATGATCCAAATACGTGAGCCTGCGGGGATAGGCGTGCCTTCGATCTCGGTATCGCGGGTAGCGACTCGAAACATCCCTTGATTTGGTGTCGACATCCGAAGGCCCTCTTCCACCAGGGCGTTAATGTTTCCTTCGGGGTCCGCCTCCATGGCGTCCCACCACTGCGGGTTCTCGATAAGAAGCCGAATCGTCTCATTGAGAAACTTTGTCGTGGTTTCGTTGCCCGCCACCATCAGCTGCTGGATAATGCTGTTGACCTCGGCGAAATCGAGCTTGCGGGTCTCGCCTTCGGGAAGATCGGGATCATCAAAATCCGCGTGCGCCAGATCGGAAAGGATGTCGCCAGTCGGGTTGGCCAGACGCTCCTCGTAGGCGCCGTGCCAATACATCTGATTGTCGATTTGTCCACGAGCCGCTTCGAGGCGTCGCTCATCGCTGATATCGCTCCCCAAGGCCGCAACCGCATCATCAGACCATTGCTTGATCTTCTCCTCGGTTTCGGGCGCCATGTCGAGCGCATAGTGGATGACCTTCACCGGAAACGACACAGCAAAGTCGGCGTGGAAATCGATCGACCCCTCGTCGGGGAAGTCATTGATGAGATCGACAGCAATCTCGCGAATTTTGTCTTCAAGAGCTGCGATACGTCGAGCGGAGAAAGTACGTGAAACAAGCTTTCGATACTTGGTCTGGTACGGCGGATCGATGGTGAGCATGGTGTCTTTGCGACCCCATCCTTCGCGCATGATCGCCGCCACCTGCTTCATGATCTCGCTATCGCCGACTGTTCCTGCGCTCGCCATCTTGGACGAGTAGGTCTCGGTATCGCGGAGAATCTCGTTCACCACATCAAGGCGGGACGCGAAATACATGCCGGTCTGCTTGTGATGAAAAATCGGCCCATGTTCGCGCAACGCCGCGTAGTGGTCGAACGGGCACTGCTGTACCTCGTGATCCATGGGGTTGTAGTTGTCGAGGTCGATCTCGGTGCTGCTCATCGCTGCGGTTGTCTCCAAATTTCGCTGATGACTATCTATCTACTCAGGTGCGCACTTAGGTGCCGGCAAGGCCCGGCAATGACTGCAGTGTAAGCATCGCAGTGCGCCTTGGGTGGCAACTAATTGACCATGCGGTTAATTTAGCCGGACTGCTCACTCGCCGGTACTGAACCGGCCCAAACACGTTTGGAAAACTATGCCTAGTAAAGCCCTCGAAGGAATGATCACGGTCGTCACCGGATCGAGCAGAGGAATCGGCCGTGGCATTGCCCGGGCCCTGGGCGAACAAGGCGCAACGGTATACGTCACCGGGCGCACCACCGGAGACAGTGAGTTGAGCATCGATGCAACCGCCCGCATGGTGGAACAAGCGGGCGGCATTGGCGTGCCAGTGCAGACCGACCACACCGACGATGACCAAATCGCCGCGCTGTTCGACCGCATTCGCTCAGAGGCCGGCCACATCGATGTCTTGGTGAACAACGCGTTCAAGATACCGACTCCCCCGGTATGGGGTGGCGGTTTCTGGGAGCACCCCTACACAATCTGGGACGACCAGGTCGGCACCGGAGCTCGCTGCCACTACCTTGCCTGCTGGCATGCCGCGCAGATGCTGTTTGACGGCAGCGGGAAACTTATCGTCAACATTTCGTCGCCCGGTGGCCTGGGCTACCACTTCAGCACTACGTACGGTGTCGGCAAAACTGCGCTCGACCGTATGACCGCAGATATGGCCGTCGAACTCGAGCCCACCGGGGTGACAGCTGTGGCTATCTACCCCGGCTCGGTCGCCACCGAATTCATCGTCGAGTCCAACAAGGATCGCAAACGCGACATGTCGAGCTACCAGACTCCCCTCTTTGTGGGCCGGAGCATCGCAGCCCTCGCAAATGCCGACGACCTCACAAGCCGTTCGGGCAAGGTGATTTGGGTCGAGGATCTTGCCGATGAGTTCGATCTCTTCGACGAAAACGGGCACCGGCCTCCCGGTTACCCTCGACGTGCCGAACTTACCGCCGCCCCGAAGTCGTGAGATTCGCGCTTAGCACGTCGCCCCAGCGCACAACGTGGGACTGGCTACTCGCGACCTGGCAAGAGGCTGACACCATCGAACTGTTCGAGTCGGGGTGGACGTTCGATCACTTCTATCCGCTGTTCGGCGACTCGACGGAGAGTTGCTTCGAGGGGTGGGTCAGCCTTACCGCACTCTTAGCAGCGACCACCAGGCTTCGAGGAGGCGTGCTCGTCACCGGCATGCTCTACCGTCAGCCCGGGCTGCTGGCGAATATGGCCTGCACGCTCGATCACACATCACGTGGGCGACTAGAGCTCGGCGTCGGGGCCGGCTGGAACGAAGAAGAGTGCGATGCGTACGGCATCGACTTGGGCACGATGAACGAACGTTTCGAGCGATTCGAGGAAGGTATGGCGGTCATCGACAGTCTCCTCACCGAAGACCGAACCAACTTCGCCGGTAAACATTTCACCTTTACCAATGCGATGAACAATCCAAAACCAGTACAGGAACCTTTGCCGATTTGTATCGGCGGTGGCGGTCTTCAGCGCACGATTCCGGCTGCAGCAAAGTACGCCCATCACTGGAACTACGGATCACAAACCATGTCGGTCGACGACTTCACGATGCGCAAACGGGTCTTCGACGAGGCGTGTGCGGCTGAGGGAAGAAACCCCTCCGATCTCACAATCTCAACGCTTATCCGACTAAGCGACAACACGTCGGAGGGCCTTGCGGAAATGGTTGCTTCGGCTGAGGCGTACGGCGCTGCCGGAGTCGACCTCGGCATCGTTAGCGTGCCGAAACATCTCGAACCACCGGCCTTGCACGACATCGCCGAAGCGCTCAGCGCGCTTGCCAACTAACCACATCGAAACCGATAAGAGGAACAGGTCATGGCTCTACCAACACTGCCAAGCGACATCACTGCCGAATGGCTTAACGAAGTACTACCGGCCGACGTGATGCGCGGTGGCACAATCACGGGTGTCACCACCGAAAACATCGGTGAAGGTACCGGCATCTTCGGCGAAATTGCTCGGCTCAACCTCACGGTCGACGGCGGTTCGGGGCCTTCGTCGATCGTGGCGAAAATGCCGTGCGTCGAGCCGGCAAACCTGGAGGTTGCGCTGATGCTCGGCATCTACGACCGTGAGATCAATATGTTCGATCACGTGATCGATCAGAGTCCGATGACCGGGCCGCGCCGGTACTTCGCAGAACAAGAGGAAGGCGGGAAGTTCGTTCTCCTGCTTGAAGATCTTTCTGATCGCTACGACGTCGGCGACCAGATCGTGGGCGCGACGCTCGCTCAGGCTGAAGCCATCGTCGATGCGCTGGCCGAGTTTCACGCCTACTGGTGGGAGTCGCCAAAGCTCGACGACCTCGACTGGTTGCCTCGGCCCGATGCGCCGATGTACCAGGCCGCGGTGCCCGGTATCTACCGCGCCGGTCTTCCCGTGCTGGTCGCTGACTGGGCCGACCGGCTTCCGGCCGAGTCGATTGCGTTGGCCCAGCGGCTTGACCCAAAGTTTGAAGAAGTGCTGCTCCGCACCGCGAACGGACCAGAGACGCTTATCCACACCGACACGCGGCTCGACAACATCTTCTTCCCGAAGGATGGATCGGCAAACGTTGCGTTTATCGACTTCCAGTTGGCGCTGCGCGGCCGAGCCGTGGCCGACATCTCCTATGTGATTAGCAACAGTGTGAAGGACGATGTCGCCAAACAACACTGGGAGGCGCTGCTGCAACGTTGGCATGGGGCAATCACGGCCCACGGGATTTCGTATGATTACGCCGACCTGATGACGCACTACCGAGAGTCGGTTCTGTACTACCTCTCCGGGCCGATGTCGCTGATTGGAAGCTTCGATTCAGGAAATGAACGGGGTGCAGCGATGACCGAAGCCTGGTTGGTACGCGCGTTCAACCATGCGATCGATATCGATGCGGGGAGCGTGCTTTGAGCGCCGGCGAGCTCGTTCTTCGAGACGACCGCGAAGACGGCCTGACCACTATTACCCTCAACCGGCCAGGGAAGCTCAACGCCATGAGCAGCCCCGCATTCGTGGAGCTGCGAGCACACGTCGATGCGATTGCCAACGACACGTCGGTTGGCTGTGTGGTGTTGCAGGGCGCCGGACGATCGTTTTGTGCTGGCCACGACCTCGACTCGATCGCCGAAGGCGAACATCCGCCTTCCCCCAACTTCACGCCCGAGACCATCGATGCGCTTGAGGCGCTGCCGCAACCGGTCATCGGCAAATTGCACGGTCACTGTTTCACCGGCGGACTCGAGCTTGCCTTGGCATGCGACATCCTTATCGCCGCTAGCGACATCAAGATGGGCGACACGCATGGCCAATGGGGTCTTGTGCCGATCTGGGGTATGTCTGTGCGGCTTCCCGAACGCGTCGGCATGTCGACCGCCAAAGAGCTGATGTTCACGAGTCGCCGGTTCAACGGCGACGAAGCCGCAGCGATGGGCTTGGTCGACCGCAGTGTTGCTCCTGCGCAACTCGATGCAGCGGTCGAAGAATTGGCGCGAGAGATCCTGGGGAATTCGTGGGGAACGAACCGCATCGATAAGCAGCTTCTTCGAGACGGTGGCGAACGCACGCGGACCGACATGTTGCTGCACGAGCGAGGACTGCCCCATGGCCGCCCCGACGATATGGCTGAACGTATGGCCAAAACCGCCAACAAGAAGCGCTGATCATGGACCTTGGAATTTCGGGTAAACGAGCATTGGTTACGGGCTCATCAAGCGGCCTCGGCCTGATGTCGGCCAAACATCTTGCCGCCGAGGGCGTGCAGGTGTGTCGCGTTTCGCGCTCGCTAGAGAAGCTGCAGGCCACTGCCGATCAACTCATGGGCGATGGCAACCAGCAGATTGCCGCCGACGTCTCAGAGATCGATTCGATTGCCACAATGATTGATGAAGCCGAAGAGCTTCTTGGCGGACCAATCGACATTCTCGTGCCGAATGCTGGCGGTCCACCTGTCGGGACCTTTGCCTCAACCGAACTCAGCGCGTACAACGACGCGCTTCAGCTCAGTCTGATGTCGAATGTCGCCATGTGTAAGCGGGCCATCCCCTCGATGCAGGAACGGGGCTGGGGGCGAGTGATCGCGATTACCTCGGCGTCGGTGCGGCAACCAATCGACTCGATTATCTTGTCGAACACCGCTCGTGCGGGGCTTACTGGTTTCCTGAAGACGACAGCCACCGAAGTGGCGAAAGATGGGGTCACGGTCAATTCGGTGCAGCCGGGTGTTCACCTGACCGATCGGGCAGCTTCGGTGTATGGCTCGGCCGGGATTGAGGAGGCGGCCAAGATGCTTCCCGCCGGCAGGCTTGGCGACCCTGACGATTTCGGGGCAATTGTCACTTTTTTGTGTTCGCAGTATGCGAATTACATCACCGGCGCAGCGATTCCAGTCGAAGGCGGCTGGACAAAGGGACTGCAATAGTCCCGAGGGAAAACAGGACTGCAATAGTCCCGAGGGAACACAGGACTGCACTAGCCCCGGACCATTTGGACAGCTGTCAAGTGGCCTTCGAAGCGCTACAGCAGAACTGTGCATTGCCTGCCGTAACGTTCACATGTCTTCGAAGACCACTTGCAGCCTCAAGGAAACGTTGTACTTCCGCCAGGAAACAAGGAAGGGCTACAGAACTGGACCCGTAGACTTCCCGCCAACAACATTACCTTGTACACCCCTTTCGGAATGACAGAGGTCCTTTGTGAGCAAATAGCCGAAGATGCTCAAATTATCTTTACGCTCGGTCGAACGGACCGGCTGAACGTGCCGCTGAGCGAATTCGGCGATGTCGAATCCAACAGCCTTACTCAGGCGCCTTGGCGGTAGTCGTCACGAATCGAGGCGAACTGGTCGAGCTGCTGTCGAATCATGTCGGGGTCTTCAGCCCACACCGTGAACGCCGCTTTTTGTACGCCGAGGTCGACCAGTGCCGAAAGCTCGGCCGGTGTCTTCGGCGCATTCATCGCAGAGACCAGCAGCGATGCCGGATCCCGTCCGGCCGCCTCAAGCGCCGCACGGATTCGTGTCAGGTCGCCGACAAGGTCAAGCGTGGGCGTCAGAATCGGCATCCAGCCGTCGGCCCACTCGGTAAACGAGGCCAACATTTTGGGGCCAACGGCTGCGCCGAGCAGCACCGGTGGTCCACCAGGGCGAACCGTTTTGGGATACGACCATGACGGCTCAAGGCTGAACTGGGTCCCGGCCGAACTGGCCTCGTGATCGGTCCAGAGCGCCTGCATTGCCGCCAAACAATCGGCCGTGCGCTCACGGCGCCCGCCCCACGGGTAACCATGTGCCTCGTACTCTTCTCGATTCCAACCAAAGCCAACACCAAACTCGAGCCGTCCCCCCGAATGATGGTCGATGGTAGCCAACTCCTTTGCGAGCCAAAGTGGGTCATGCTGTGCGAGCAGGGTCACCGCCGTGCCAAGGGTCAGTGTCGTCGAGGCTGCAGCGGCCATCGCCACCGATGCCAACTGGCCG
>CALLQB010000003.1 GCA_938015295.1 uncultured Acidimicrobiales bacterium | reverse complement strand
CACAACCGCAAACAACATCGTCACCACCGCCGCAACCACCGCCGCAGCCATCACCACCGCAGCCGCCGGCGTCATCGCCGCCAACAACCCCCAACCACCACCACCCCAACCACCACTCGCCTACTCAGAACCACTAGTCGAGGTCGTCGAGGTCGCCGAACCCCTCGAAACGGTGACCGTCGAGGTGCCCCTTCAGGTAGTTTCGTCGGCGACGCTGAGCGGTTCTGTCGACGACGGAACCATCTCTGGCGCAATTGTCGCTCGAGGGGCGGGCCCGCTGACGATTGCGGTAACCCAACCTCCGACTAGGGGAACGTTCGTTCATACAGGCACAGCTCAGGAACCTGATGGGCTGACGACTACCTTTGATGTGGCCTATGACCCCGAAGCCGGATTCTCGGGAACCGACAGCGTTGAGGTTGAGATTTGCAACACCGACGCGGTTTGCGAAACGCACACGGTTTCGATAGCGGTCGCCAAGGTCAACCGTCCGCCGGAAACCCCGGACCAAACGGCGAACGTCGTCGAGGGAAAGACACTGGTACTCACGCTTCCGCCAACCCTGGCAGCAGACGGAACGGCCGCCGTGGTCGACGGAGCGACGGAACTCCCTGGACTAAGCGTGGCCCGCCAGGCCGTCGGCGATACCGACTCGGCAACGACCGTGCTGTTGAATGCAACCGACCCCGATGGCGACGCGGTAACCATCGATCTCGCCGGTGACGCAGTAACCAACGGCTCAGCGTCGACGGACGGCACCAGCATTACCTTCACGCACGACGATTCCGACACTGTCGAAGCCGTGCTCTGGTACCGGGTCACCGATGGCGAATTTTTCTCTGATGCAGCCAAAGTGACCTTGCGGGTGCTGCCGGTTGATGACGAGCCCACCGTTACAACCACGACCGCATCGCCTGCAACCACCTCCACCACCACGACCGCGCCGACAACCACGGCGCCCCCCACCACAACCACCACTGTGCCGCCCACTACGACCACCACAGTGCCGCCGACCACGACGACCACCACGACCGCGCCGACCACCACGACCGCGCCGACAACCACGACAGTGCCGCCGACCACGACGACGACCACGGTGCCTCCCAACCAGCCGCCGCAGGCCGCAACGTCGCAAACCATCTCTGTTCCTGAGAACACGTTGGTCGGAACGGTCATCGGAACGATCGCAGCAACGGACCCCGAAGGTCTCCCCCTCACCTTCACAGCCGACCCGTCGACCACCGTTCAGATCGACGCTGCAACGGGCGTCGTCACACTTCTCGGTCCAGTCGACTTCGAAACAACGTCAACCTTTTCGCTCAGCCTTGAGGTAAGCGATCCCAGCGCGGCCACCACTGCCGTGACCCTCACTATCGCAGTGCTCGACGTCAACGAAGCCCCCTCACCTGGCGTCGGCGCGCTGACGGTCGCCGAAGGCGCGAGCGTCTCACTCGATATCTCCTCGTTGCACAACGATCCCGAAAACGAACCCATTGAGATACTCGCGGTGAACGGGTCCGGCGCCAACTCCGCATCGACGACAGCAGCCGGCAGGGTGCTGTCGTACACCCACGATGGCTCCGAGACAAGCTCTGACATCGTGACGTATACCGCCGTAGATCCAGCTGGCAACATCGCAGCCGGAACGTTGACCATCAACGTCACGCCGGTCGACGACGCCCCGGTCCCGGCTACTACGACCGTCACTATCGCCGAAGACGTCGCCCTCGGCGGCACCGGACAATTCATCACCGTCACCGACGCCGACGATGCCAGCCACACGTTCATGCCGGTTGGAACGGTGGGAATGTTCGACATCGACCCAAACACCGGCGAGATTCTGGTCGTCAACAACAGCGTCATCGATTATGAAAGCTGGACAACCACCCAGGGCGACATCACCGTCTCTGATGCCACCACAACAATCACCGTGACGATCACGATCAACTTGACCGATGTCGATGAGGCACCCCTCGCTGCGGCACCGGCCACCCTCACCGTCAACGAGGGATTAACCGCAACCACCATCGATCTCACGACACTTCACCCAGATCCCGAGGGTCTGACCACCGTTGTCACCGCGGTGTCGAGCGTCGGCGCACACTCGGCGGCGACCAACCACACTGCCACCACCATCCGGTACGAGCACGACGGTTCAGAAACCACGTCCGACGTGGTCTCCTACGAGGTCAAGGATCCAGCAGGTAACGGCACGACCGGGACCGTAAACATTGTCATCAACCCGGTCAACGACCCGCCGACCGCCACGCCTACGGCCTTCGATCTCTCCGAACACGCGACCAACGGAACCGTTGTTGGGCAGCAGACATCCTCGGACCCTGACGGCGCTGCGCCGATCTACACCATTACAAGCGGAAACACTGGCGACGTCTTCGCCGTCGATACCCTCACCGGGTTCGTTTCTGTGCAGAACGAAAATCTGCTCGACTTTGAAACCACGCCTTCCTACACGCTCGGGATCAAGGTGTCGGACGGGGATGCGACCACGACAACCACGATGACCATCTCGATCACCGACGAAAACGATGCTCCTACGGTCACCGGTCGGTGGACGACCTTTACCGAGGACATCGCCAACGGCACCGATACCGGCTCTGTGCTCGTAACCGACCCCGACTCGGCTGCATGGACCTACGCGATCACGGCCGGAAACATTGATCTCGACGGTGACGGCATCGACGCATTCGACGTGTCGAACAGCGGCGCCATCGTAGTTCTTGATACCGACGACCTCGACTATGGCCTCAACGGCCAACCGCGAATTACCTTGACCGTCGAGGCCACCGACGACGGACTCCTTTCCGGATCGGCCCCGTACGTCATCGACATCACGTCGCGACACCGTCTCTCGCCGGAGTTCACCAAAGTCGTCATCAACGAGGTCAACTATGCCCAGCGCTTTACCGCCGGCCACCATGACGAGTTCGTCGAGTTAGTCAACGTCTCGGGAGCAGACGTGGACCTTGGCGGTTGGCGTGTGGCAGACGGCAACGTCGTGCTCGGCGACCTCGACCCGACCTCTTCGCTCGATTTCACCATTCCGGCCAACACCATCCTGGAACCCGCCGAGCGCCTGGTGCTCTGGCTGGGCCCAGATCCAACCTCTGAGCCGTCTAATTGGACGAACGGTGCCACCGTGAATCTTCACACCGGCGACTGGTCGAAACTTCTGCACCACGAAGACCTCTGGCTCTACGACCCAACCGACGCGGTCGTTGCGTACGTCGCCTGGGGCGACGAGGCCACCGCTGGTGCCGAAATCAACGACCGCCCGCCGCTCACCGAGTGGGGCATGTGGGACACCCAGAACGAAATCGCACTTGGCGCGGCAACCGAGGGCGAGTCGATCTCTCTCGCTGTCGATTCGGACCCAACCGCCGCCACCCTCGGCAATTGTTGGGAGATCACCAGCTCAGGCGACGCAGTCGGTAACGGCTGTTCGGGCGCTCAACAAACGTTTGACACCGACTGGGTCAGCGAACGCAACACCTCTGCCGGCATCGACAACAACGTGCCGATGTATACCGACAATCTGGTTGTCAGCGAATACAGCTCGGCCAACGCCTCTACCACCTACGGCGACTTCATCGAGATCTACAACCCCACCAACCTCGATATCGACCTCAACGAGTACCAGATCTTCACCGACTCCGATGGCACCTCAGCTTCGACCCAGCTGTCGCCAACTTCGTTCACGCTCGATCCCGGTCAGTACTACCTCGTCACCACCAGCTCGAACACCAGACTCGCCGCCAACGGGCTTACGGCTGATTTGATACTGCCCGCAGCGAATTTCCCCCGCCAGTTCGGCATCAAGCTGTACCACTCGAGTTCGGGAACAACGGTTGACCAAGTCGGCAACGGCGATTCATACGACGGGACGAATACCGGGACGCTCGTGTACCCCTTCGCGTCGAGCTACCGCGAGCACGACGGTGTTTCGGCTCTGCTGCCGGTGACCGGATACGACATCAGCAACGAGCGGAAGAGCTTTGGTGCTGGCAACTGTGTCGACGCAACCAGCAATCCAGAAAACAACCGCACCGATTGGTACCGCAGCATGGCGCCAAGTCCGGCGAACAGCAACACCGTCATTCGTTGCGAGTTTATTGCCGAGACCATCACCACCTCGGCAACAGACATTGTCATCAGTGAGCTCCGGCCGAGCAGCTTTGACAACTACAACGATGAAGCAATCACCTTCTTCAATCCGACCAGCGCTCCGATCGACGTCGGTGGTTGGACGATGACCCGCTGGTACATCAACTCGCACGACGCCAACCTCGACGGCGTCTCACAAGACTCCGAACGCGTCGTGATGTTCACGTTCCCCGTAGGCACCACCATCGACCCTGGCAAACACTTCCTCCTTCACAAGTGGGACAGCCCCGGAGTTGCCAATGCCGACGGCGTGTACACCGTGGCGATGTCCGACGGCCACACTGGTCTGAACGAATACGTGCTTCGACGTGCCGACGGCTCACACAGCGACATGCTCGCTATGTCGAATGCTCTGGTTGGTCCCGATCCGGCGCTTCCCAAGCTCTCTATTTACCGACAGCGTGCGTGGCTTCGTGTAGGTCATGGCTGTGTAGACACCGGCAACCTGCTCGCCGACTTCACCTTCGAATACACACAACTCGACTACAACTCGTCGTCGGCACCATTTCTCTGCCCCTAACCCCCACCACCCCAGAATCTCGTGACACTCACCGACACAGATTGTCGGCTGGTGTCACGAGAACCCGTTCGTGCGGCGGTGTAGGGTCGCCGAGCATGGCGCCAGATTCTCCTGCATCCACTCCTTCTCCTGCATCCACTCCTTCTCCTGCATCTACTCGTTCTCCTGCATCCACTCCGCAGCTCACCGTTCAACCGATCAACTTCGCGGCCGAGCAACCACCGACATGGCAGCACCTGATCGACACCGCCCGGGCCGCCGATGCGGCTGGCATAGACCGGATCATTGTCTCTGACCACGTGGTGTTTGGCGAGAGCCCCGAGGCCTACGGCGATCCTTCGCTTGGCGGCACCGCTGGCGGGAAACAACCAACGGGGCCCGACGGCCATTGGCTCGAGCCACTCACCACGCTCGCGTTTCTCGGCGGGCAAACCCACCATGTCCGCCTTGGAACATCCATTTTACTCGCAGCACTTCGACGGCCTGCGGTGCTGGCGAAAACCGCTGCGACCCTCGATGTGCTCTCTGGCGGACGCCTCGATCTAGGTGTTGGTGTCGGTTGGCAGGCCGAAGAATACGAAGCCGCAGGTCTCGATTTCGCGAATCGAGGCCGTCTCCTCGACCACACACTCGAGGTGTGTCAGCTCCTCTGGACCGAACAACGCGCCACGTACAATTCCGACGAACTGGCCTTCGACGGCATCCACGCCATGCCCCAACCCTTGCAGCCTGCGGGCGTTCCAATCTGGGTGAGCGGCACGGTTAACCCCCGGGCGATGAAACGCCTTGCCACCTTCGGGACCGGATGGATCCCGTGGGGCCCTGCCGTCGCTGACCCGCTCGCCGGAATCGCTGGTATGCGTGAGGCGGTCGAAGGGTTCGGTCGAGATCCGTTCGAGATCCAAGCCACCTGCTACATCCCTGCAGTTCGCTCCGACAACGGCGATCTACTTCTCGACGAGACCATGGCCGCTGTTCCCGCACTGCGTGACGCAGGAATGACCGACTTTAAGATCACGCTGAAGTTGCCATCGGGCGAACCTGCGATCACCGAAACATTCGCCGAAGCCGTCGAGGCTTTTCGATCGGTAACCAGATGACGACAGGTCACCGACGTGCTTTGCCGACAAGGTCACGCGACAACAGGTCATGAAAGGCACGGGCGCTCGCCGGACGAACCTGATCGAGCGACGAGAGTTCTCGTTGATTCCACCGATGCAGAACCACCCCGCCGTCGGCGGTTACTAGGACCTCTGCTGGCTGTCCGCTGACAAAGCTCATCTCACCGAGTAGCCCACCGGGGCCTACCGTTGCGACCAGACCCCCATCGCGCGAAACCGTGAGACTGCCGCTCAGCACCAGCGACACAGACTCGGGCACATTTCCTGGCCCGATAAGCGTCTCGTCTGCAGCGACGACTCGCTCCCCCATGGTCCACAACAAGTTGAAGTCGAAGTCGGACAATTCGGGAAAGAACCGGTCGCGCAGAACACTCTCATTGGCAGTGAGCTGCACCGATCGGCGAACTCGAAGGTCGCGCACCACGCGAAAGAGATGCATCGAGCCAATAACGATGTTCCACGCAACGATCGAGCGCACGTCGGCGGCAAGCCCGTACGCGATGAAGCAGACAGCTCCAGCGACGAGAAGCAATCGAAGCCGCTGCACGGTGCGCGTAAAAGTCGACGCGAGGAGTGCCATATATGCGGCGTTGAGAACTAGATCATCCACGAACAGGGGTCGATCTCGTCGCGTGAAGGGTCGGGCATGCGTCATCTTCTCGCATCGTCCATGAGGCCGCAACGAAGCCCAACCAAATTGGGTCTAGTAAAGACCGAACAGGCTGTCTAGATTGTGACTCTCGACACAGCCCGATCGTCGAGAGATACCGAACGCCCGACCACTCCCTTGGAGGAAAACCAACGTGGAAGTTTCCATGACCGTCAACGGCACGTCGCACACCAGCGACGTCGAGCCGCGCACCTTGTTAGTGCACCACCTGCGAGACACGCTCGATCTCACCGGCACGAACGTCGGCTGCGACACGTCGTCGTGCGGTGCTTGCACTATCCACATCGACGGTCGGTCGATCAAATCCTGCACGATGCTCGCAGTGCAAGCAGAGGGTGCAGCGATCACCACCATCGAGGGCCTTGCCGATATGGCCAAGGCGAACGGCTCAGCCACCGGCGACCAGCAGTGGCACCCGATGCAGGAGGCATTTCAACAGTGCCACGCGTTGCAGTGCGGGTACTGCACCCCCGGGATGGTCATGGCGGCGGTGTCCCTCCTCGGAGAAAAGCCCAACCCATCTGAAGACGAGGTTCGCGAAGGACTCGAAGGCAACCTGTGCCGGTGCACCGGCTACCACAACATCGTGAAGGCAGTGCTCAGCACCACAGGAGGTGCGTCATGACCGAAACCTCAGGCGGTATCGGAACCGCCATGCTTCGCAAAGAAGACCCAAAGCTTCTCACCGGCGAAAACAAATTCGTTGACGACATTCATGTAACCGGCGAGCTTTGGATGGGCATGGTGCGCTGCACCTCCGCTCACGCCAAGATCACGTCGATCGAAACGTCCGAAGCCGAGGCGATGCCAGGCGTGCACTCGGTTTACACCGGTCAGCAACTAGCTGACATGGAACTTTGGGCCGCCCCGCTTCCCTGTGCGTGGCCCGTCACCGACGACATGCTCAACCCGCCCCATTGGCCGGTAGCGGTCGATACCGCTCGACACGTTGGCGAAATCGTCGCTGTGGTCCTGGCCGACAGCCGCTATCAAGCCGCAGACGCCGTCGAAAAAGTTGTCGTCGACTACGACTACCAGCCAGCGGTCGCCTCGGTCGCCGCTGCCCGCGAAGGCAACGCAAAGGCCCACCTTGAACTCGACACGAACAAAGCGTTCACCTGGGAGCTCATACCTGACCCCGACGCCCTAGCGGCCGCGTTCGACGGTGCAGCCCACGTCGTCGATGCCAACTTCATCCAACAGCGCCTCATTCCCGCGGCGATGGAACCTCGCGGCGTGTTGGCCGTTCCTTCACCTATGGGCGGCGAGATCACGCTGTACAGCGCCACCCAAGTGCCGCACATTCTCAAGGTAATGGTTGCTGCAACGACAGGTATACCCGAACAGAAGCTTCGAATCATCGCCCCCTCGGTTGGTGGCGGATTTGGCGCCAAGCTCAACGTAAATCCTGATGAGATTCTTGCCGTCACGCTCGCCAATCGCCTCGGACGACCGGTCCGCTGGACCGAGACCCGCACTGAGGCTGCTGGTTCGACCCACCAAGGTCGCGGCCAACTCCAGCATGTCGAAATCGCGGCAGACGAAAACGGCAAAATGTTGGGGGTACGGGTACATCTCGACGCCGACATGGGCGCCTACATGATGCTTATTACTCCTGGTGTGCCACTGCTGGGAAGCTTCCTTTACACCGGCGTGTACGACGTCCCAGCGTTCGGTTTCACCTGCGACGGCTACTTCACCAACCTCACCCCAACCGACGCGTATCGAGGCGCCGGACGCCCCGAAGCCAGTTACGCGATTGAACGAGCTATCGACATCCTCGCAGCCAAAGTTGGCATCGGTCCCGACGAAATCCGGCGCCGCAACTACATCAACGGCGGCGAACTATTTGAAGATCACGAGGCAGCCTCGACGCTCATCTTCGACTCGGGCCACTATGGCCCCAACCTCGACAAGGCGCTCGAGATTGCGCAGTACGACGAGCTTCGCGCCGAACAGGCGCGACGGCGCGAGAACGGCGATGGCAAACTCCTGGGCATTGGTCTTTGCACCTACGTCGAGATCTGTGGCCTCGCTCCGAGCCGGGCGCTCGGCGGCCTGAACTACGGCGCTGGCGGTTGGGAACATGCCACCGTTCGTATGCTCCCGACCGGCAAGGTCGAGGTTGTCAGCGGTTCGACGCCTCACGGCCAGGGGCACGAGACAGCATGGTCGCAGATCATCGCGACAAAGATGGGCGTGTCGTCTGACGACGTCACGGTGCTGCACTCCGACACAGCGCTGAGCCCACTCGGTCTCGACACCTACGGGTCGCGATCGCTTGCTGTCGGTGGCGTGGCCATCGCAATGGCCGCCGACAAGGTGATCGAAAAGGCAAAACTGATTGCCGCACATCAGTTCGAGGCTTCGCCAGACGACCTCGAGTTCAGCGACGGCAGTTTCTCGGTGCGGGGCACTCCCGCCAAATCAGTACATATTCAAGAGCTGGGTTTCGCCGCCTTTACCGCCCATGACCTTCCCGACGGAATGGAACCTAACCTCCAAGAGCAGGTGTCGTTTGATCCACCCAACTTCGCCTTCCCGTTTGGCACCCATGTGGCCGTAGTCGAAATCGACGAGGTCACGGGCGGCGTCGAACTGGTCGACTACATAGCTGTCGACGACTGTGGCAATCAGGTCAACCCGATGATTGTCGAGGGTCAGGTGCACGGAGGGATCGTGCAAGGGGCAGCCCAGGCACTGTTTGAGATCGCGATCTTCGACGAGGACGGCAACCCAACCAATCCCTCATTCATGGACTATCTCGTGCCGTCAGCGGCCGAGGTGCCAAGCATGAAACTCGACTTCACCGTCACCCCCAGCACGTCGAATCCGCTCGGCGTAAAGGGAGTGGGCGAAGCCGGAACGATTGGTTCGGCCGCTGCAGTTATGAACGCCGTAGTCGATGCGCTCAGCCCCTACGGCATTGTCGACATGGACATGCCGGCCACCCCGAAACGAGTGTGGAAAGCAATGTCGGAAGGCACTACTAGTGCTAGCGATGCGGGAGGTGCAGCATGATTCCTGCAGCATTTGAGTACAAAGTGGCCGAGTCAGCCGACCATGCTGTGCAGCTGCTCGCCGAATACGGCGATGAGTCAAAACTTCTTGCGGGCGGCCATTCGCTGATCCCGATGATGAAGTTCCGTCTTGCCACGCCGACGGTGGTCATCGATGTCGGACGCCTGGCCGACATGCGCTACATCCGTCGAGACAACGGCCATATCTCGATTGGCGCAATGACCCGCCACGAACAGCTGGAGAACTCCGACGTTCTTGCCGAAGCGTGCCCGTTGCTGAAACACGTTGCTTCGCTTGTCGGCGATCCGTCGGTACGCCACCGGGGCACTCTCGGCGGCACGATGGCCCATGCCGACGCGGCGTCAGACCTTCCCGCAGCCGTGTTGGCTCTCGGGGGAACCATCGTTGCATCCGGACCAAATGGCAGCCGAGAGATCGCAGCAGCCGACTTTTTCAGCGGCTACTTCGAGTCGGTTCTCGCTGCCGATGAGATGATCACCGAAATCAAGGTGCCCGCTGATACTGGAGGCTGGAGCTATCAGAAGTTCAACCGCCGGGCTCAGGATTGGGCGATTGTCGGGGTTGCGGTAGCCGATGGCGGCAACGGCATCAGCCTTGTCAATATGGGATCAACACCGCTACGTGCAAGCGCTACCGAGTCGGCGCTTCGAGGAGGCGCTTCGGCCGCCGACGCTGCGCTGATGGCAGCCGAAGGCACGACGCCCCCCGAAGACCACAATGCTGACGCCGAGTATCGGGTCCACTTAGCGAAGGCGTTAACCGCACGCGGGCTCGCCGAAGCAGGTGCGGAGTAAGACAACTCTGTCAGTGACCGCTTGTCTGAGCGTCTTGGCGGTACAGACGGTCAGCAGACCGGTGAGTTGCGAGGGGCGCAGCGGCGACAGTGCCGCTGCGCCCTTGCGTTCTACCTGCGCAAACAGGGGTATTTCAGCAGTATCTGGCACAAAGTAGCGCTCTATCCGATCCATCATTCAACTACCATCCGCCCTGCCCAATTGAACGCTAAGATCCTTGCCCATGGGAGAGCGTACGCAGGGTAAACCTGTGTCACTACTGGGGACAGGGCGGCACCTGAGTAACCTCGAGCTAGAGACATGGACAGCGTTTCTTGACGCGTCACGGCTGATCGACGAGGCACTATCTCGTCATCTCGCCGACGAACACGAGATGAATCATTCCGACTACGAGGTACTGGTGCGACTCGATGGCAGCGGTGGCACGCTTCGTCTTAGTGTGCTCGCCGACCAGTGCGTCTCCTCCAGGTCAAAGCTGACCCATACCCTCAATCGGGTTGAGAAGCGCGGCTGGATTCGCCGTCAGCCGGTCGACAGCGACGGACGCGGGTTAGAAGCGTCGATCACCAACGAGGGCGGCATCGCCCTTGCGGCAGCGTCCGACAAACACGCACAACTGATCCGCGACAACATGCTCGCGTTGTGGGATCCCGACGAACTCAGCGTCGTCAAAAGTTCGCTGCAGAAGGCCACGCAGCATATGCGCAACAATCGCCGCGCTTAGCCCGCCTTCAGCGGTGCCATTACCTGCTCGGCAAACCGCTCGATTGGTTCTGTCGACAAAGGATTTCCGAAGTCGAGGACAAAGTACGAAATGCCCAAGTCGCGGGTGAACGACAACAACTCGAGGAACTCTTCGGACTCTTGATCGGTTTCTGGTAGCGCACGTTCGATGGTCGTACATTGCACGATGTCGGACGGTTCACGGCCAGCGGCAGACGCGGCCTCATGCACAATCCCCCATTTTCGTTTCCAGTTCTCCGTCTTTTCTGTCGCATCAGCACCCGAGACGAAGCTGTTCCACATATCGGCTTGACGCCCGACCAAGGGCAGTCCGATCTGCTCGCCTGAGGCTCCAATACAGATTGGAGGGGCGACCTGCGGGAGCGGCGGGGCGGACGCCTCGGTGATCTGATAATACTCGCCCTCATAGGTCGGGAAGTCTTCGGTCCACATCAATCGACAGATATCGATGACCTCGTCAAGCTGGCCGAAACGCACCGATGGGCGAGGAAAGTCGTACCCGTACGCCTCGTACTCATCACCTCGCCAGCCTGCGCCGATACCGAGAATGAAACGGTTCTTTGCAAAGACCTGCAACGTCGCCGCCATCTTCGCCGTGAGCGCCGGAGGTCGGTAGCCGTGCCCAAGCACGTGATGGCAAAGATCGACGTTGTCGAACTTGGCGGCGATCCAGGTGAGGGTGGTCCACGCCTCCATAAACGGATCAGTCTTTGCGTCGAAACCGTAGAAATGGTCGGCAATCCACACCGAATCCATGTACTTGGTAGCCGTAGGGAGAATGTTCTCGACCTGCGAAACCACGATGGGTTGGTGATCGCTCCACCGATTTCCGATAACCGGAGAAAGCCAGCCGAATTTGAGGTCGTGGGTCATAGTCGCAGTCTAAGGTCGCCCGAATGGACCTTGCATGGGTTGACCCTCAACTGCCGATTGATGACCAGGCCGCAGCGCTCGCATCGGCCTGCGAAACCGACGGATTCTTCCGCCTTCCTCTCGACATCATCGACACTCGGGTCGCCGACGCCGCCTGGATCGCAGCGAAAGACTTTTTTGCCCTCTCCGAGAAACAAAAGCGCCGCATCACGTTTCCCGAAGCGGGCTATCCCTACGGGTACTCACCGTTCAAGCATGAAGCGCTCGCGCAGTCGACCGTAGCAAAGGCGGCGGCGCCCGACCTGAAAGAGTCGCTGTCGGTAGGACCCGACTGTGGTGTTCCAACAACACAACCCAACCTCATCGACGGCGACTGGATCAGGTCGCCGAGCCTCTGGCCAGAACAACCCGCTTCGTTGCGAGCAGCGTGGACGGCGTACTACCGCTCGCTGGCGGTCGTTTGCGAACATCTGATGTCGGTACTGGCTGTCGCGTTCGACCTTCCCCCCGCCTTTTTCGCGCCGATGATCGACCGACCCATCAGTTCAATGCGGGCACTTCGCTACCCGGAAATCTCACCGGCAGATGCGGCTGGCCCGTCGCTTCGCGCCGGCGAACATGCCGACTACGGCACCTTCACCGTACTTCGCACCGACGAGGTGCCCGGGCTTGAAATTCAGGCGCTCGACGGAACCTGGCAGCCGGTCCAGCCCGAAACCGACAGCTTTGTGGTAAATCTTGGCGATTCGATCGCCCAGTGGACAAACAACCAGTGGCGGTCGACCATGCATCGCGTGACGGCAACCGATCTCTCCGAGCGGCACTCATTTGCGTTCTTTCACATGGCCAACTGGGACGCAGTAATCGAATGCCTTCCCACTTGTCGGGTCGATGGCGAAGCCCCGCTGCACGAGCCGGCCGTCGCTGGGCCGTGGCTCATGCGAAAGTTTCAGGCAACGGTCAGCTAGCTCGAACGAAGTCGACCTAGGTCGAGGTCGTCGTTCGCTGGCACCTCGTCGGGCCAGTTCGTTCGCCACACCTCGAGCGACCAATGTCCGACCGGAACAGGCGTAGTGCGGGTGAACGACGACAAGGGCGTCACCAGCGGCTCGACGACCGAAGCATGGTTCGGCACCGCAAAGTACGGGAACGCATAGCGAGCTTGACCTGAGGTGTTGATCACCTGGTGGGGAGTCGAGATGAACCTGCCGCCTGACCACAGTTCCATCATGTCGCCAATGTTCACCAGTAGTGCTTCGGGCGGACAAACCGCTTCCTCCCATTCGCCGTTGCGGCGCTGCACGAATAACCCACCGGTGGGATCTGGGTGCAGCACGGTGAAGGCACACGTGTCCTTATGCGGATGGATACCAACAGGCGGTTCTGCCGATGCCGGGGCGGCCGGATAATGCAGCAGGGTCATGTTGGTAAGCGGCGCTTCAAAGCTCTCAAGGAGGTCGGCCGCGGCGGCTTCACCAAGATCAAGTGCCAAGGCGAACGCTCGCAAAAGCTTCTGCGAGACATCGTCACATTTCGCCCAGTACTCCAAAATGGTGGACGGCATTTCCGGAATCCGCTCAACCCACCGGTTCTGGCCATAGATGCTGCATTGGTCAAGCACTGGATGCCCCAGCGGGCACTCCCAGTGCAACTTGTAGCCCTCGTACTGATCGGGCAGCTGCAAATCGTCGACATCGGGGTGGTTCGGTGTGAAGAAGCCAAGCGGGATGAAACCCCGGTAGTTGTCCGGCACGATCGCCCCAGCCAACTTCTCGTCGTCGGTGCCCGCAAAGACGTCAGCGACGACCGCACGCATGGCAGCGATGTCCTCACCGCTGATGCGGTGGCCAACAAGAGCAACGAAACCAACCTCGCTACAGGCGGCCGCTAGATCGTCGCAGAAGTCCTCGGGAGCGCCAGCGATGTTGACGACCGGAATCAAACGGGGGCTGGCGCAACGCCAGGAATTCGCGACGGCCTGGCGAACACCTCGCGCATCATCTCGTCGAATGCCTCGATCGGCAGTGTGTCGTAGCCGGGGTCGAAGCAGTTCGCGTCGTACTCGGCACAGAAATGCACACAGGCGTCGTAGTGGGGCGACTCTTGATACTGGTCGCGAGCGTTCCTGTCGCCGCCAAGGTGGTGGAAGTAGTAGTACCCCTGGAAGAGTCCGTGATGCTTGACGATCCAGGTGGTCTCCTCACTGACATAGGGGGCGAGCAGCGCGGCCGCAGCATCGCTGTGATTTTCCGGGGCGAACGAATCGGCCACGTCGTGCAAAAGCGCCGCCACCACCAGTTCGGTCGACTCTTCATTGCGGAGGGCACGGGTGGCTGATTGCAGCGAGTGTTGATACCGGTCGATCCGGTAGCCGAGCTTCGGACCAGCAAGGAGTCCCAGCATCATCTTGAGGTTGTCGACTAGATGTCCTTTGGCATGTTCTTCAAAGAGCGGCGTGAGGAACTCGTATTCTTCCTTGGTCCCGTCGGCCATATGTGCGAAGGCCACTTCTTCCATTGGGCTGCTCACTCTCTGGGTGTACTGCGGTTCTTGGTCTGACGTCGGCCCAAAGTGTACTGGTACTCGACCTGCTGCGATAGCTACTGTGCCACCTATGGCTGTTACCGAAAACCAGGTCTCTGAAGGCGCTGGCATCGACCCACTCGATCTGATCGACTCGCAACGCTACGGAGCCAAGGGAGCACCCCACGACCCGTGGAAGGTGCTGCGCGGCCAACCGTTGCAGAAGGTTCACGCCGAGGGGTTTCAGCCGTTTTGGCCGATCACGCGCCATGGCGACGTAACGGCGATCTCGGGGCGCCCCGACGATTTCTCGAACGAAGCCGACAGCATCATCATCTGGACCGACGACCAGATGGAACGCGCCGCATCGGGTGAACCAAACGCCTTTAGCCAAATGCGAACCATCATCGCCATGGACCCGCCCGAACATCGCACTTTCCGAAAGGTCGCCAGCGGCTTTTTCACCCCCAAGGGCATCGAACGTCTTGACGAAATCGTTACAACCTCGGCCAAAGCAGTCATCGATTCGCTGGGGCCCGAGGGCGAAGCCGACTTCGTCGACAAGGTTGCTCAACGGCACCCACTCCGGGTCCTCAGCACCATCCTTGGAATCTCGCGTGACCAAGAAGATCACCTCCTCGAACTGACCCAGCAGCTTTTTGCCGCCGATGACCCCGACTACGCACGCGAGGCTGACTCACGCGAACAGTCCACCGCCGAGCTGGGGATGGAGTTCTACACGATGTTCAACGCCATCATCGAAGACCGCCGAGCGAACCCACAGGACGATCTGGCGACCATGCTTGCGACCGCGACGATGCCCGACGGCGAACCAATGGGCTTGGTCGAGATCCTCGGCTACTACCTCATCGTGTTCAATGCTGGCCACGACACCACTCGTCACTCGCTCGCCGGAGCTATTGGCGCCTTCCTCGAGAACCCCGAACAGCTCCAGGTGCTCAAGGCGGCCGACGAGTCGGTCATCCACACCGCCACCGAAGAGGTCGTGCGCTGGACCGCTCCGGTGAACTACATGAAGCGCACCGCCGTTCGGGACATCACCTTCACCTCCGAAGGGTTCGGCGATGTGCAGATCGAGGCAGGCGACTCGCTCGCCTTGTTCTACAACTCGGCGAATCGTGATGACCGAGTATTCACCGACCCCTACAACTTCGACGTCACCCGGTCGCCCAACAAACATCTCGGATTCGGCTGGGCCGAGCATTACTGCCTTGGCGCCCACCTTGCTCGGGCCAGCATTGCCGCACTCATCGTCGAGATTCGCAACCGGGTCGAACTTCTCGAACCCGTCGGCGAGGCGTCGTACACGGCGTCGAGCTTTGTTTTTGGCCACAAGACGTTGCCAGTCCGCTACCGAATCTCACCCTCGTGAGCAAAAAGATCGTCACCGTTCTCGAGCCATCCGACGAGTTCCCCCACGAGCCCGACGCTGCAACCAATTACAACGAGTCGATGTACTTCAACGGCTTCGACCTCAAGCAGCGACTCGGCGCCTGGTTCCGGCTCGGCAACCGGGCCAACGAGGGATACGCCGAAATGACCGTGTGCCTCTACCTTCCCGACGGTCGGGTTGGGTTCATGTTCGACAGACCTGCGATCGAATCAAACGACGAAATGCGCGCCGGTGGACTCCACATCGAGGTTGTCGAACCATTCGAGCATCTGCGCGTCACTTACTCGGGCAACGTCGTCGTCCTCGCCGACCCGGCACAGATGACCAATCCTCGCGAGGCCTTCAAAGAGAACCCCCACGAACCCTGCACCGTCGAGCTAGACGTGTTCGGTGTTTCGCCGATGTATGGGGGTCGGCCGGTGTACGACGACGGCACCGAGATCGACACCGGCCCAGCCGAGAAGAGCTTCGCCAAAGCACACTACGAACAACACACCCGGGTCACCGGGGCCATCTCCATCGGCCCCGAGCGGTTCACCATGGATGGCCTTGGCCTTCGCGACAAGTCGTGGGGACCTCGGTACTGGCAGGCAATATCGTCGTACCGTTGGTTGCCGATGGTGTTCGACGAAAACTTCGCGATGATGCTGTCGCTCATTGGCGATGATCCTGCCACCATGCGCCGTTCAGGCATGGTGCTCGAAGGCGACGAGTACCACAAGATCGTCGACTGCACCATCGACACGCAGTACGACGAGCTCTTTCACCAGACATCGATGAGCTGCTGGGCGAAATCCGAAACCGGGAAGGAGTACACCATCGAGGGCAAGGTCGAGTCGTTGATCCCGCTGCGAAATCGCCGCAGGCAGCCGAGTGGCGAGGAACTCTTCACCCGTATAACCGAAGCGATGACCTTTTACGAGTGTGAGCACGATGGCGAAACAAAGGTAGGCATGGGGATGAGCGAATATCTCGACCAGATCGTCGACGGCCGTCCGACCGGACCCGACGTACCCAAAAACTAGGTGCTGTTTCTTGCGGCTGCTGCGGTCGTTGCTTGCATCGACTGGTGGTCGGTCCGCTCCAGCCGACCCAAAATCGAGCTGTTCGCCAAGCCGCTGGTGATGGTTGCGCTTCTGGCGGCAGCAACCCAGATCAACGCCGACCCCGCGTCTGTAAAATGGTTGATCGCTGCCGGACTCGCCGGAGGTTTGGTCGGCGACATCGCGCTCCTCCCCCGCTTCGATGCATTCATCGTTGGGCTCGCTGCGTTCTTGGTCGGCCACCTGTTCTATGTCGTTGCGTTCGTATCGGTCGGTCTCGAACCGGTAGCGCTACTACTGGGCTTAGCGGTCGCCGCTGCACTCACGTTCGTGCTTGGGCGCCCGATAATTGCTGCTGTCGCAGGGTCGCGTTTGCGCGTGCCGGTGCTGTGTTACGTCGCGGTTATCGGGGCGATGCTCATCTCTGGCATTGGTACCGGCCTAGCGTTTGTTGGTGTCGGAGCCTTGGCGTTTGGCCTCTCCGACAGCCTCCTAGGCACCGACCGGTTCGTCGAACTCCGCGACGATCGACGCATGTGGGTGCACGTGCTGTACCACGTGGCCCAAATGTTGATCGTCGCGGCGTTGCTCTAGCGCGCTAGAGCCCCGAGGTAACCGTCGCGGATCCGTCGGGCGACATCATCACGGTTCGGCCGACGAACTCTTCTTCAAGCATGCGGCCCAACACGGCAGGGTCGACGATTGTGCCTATCGAGCGGCGGCCGTCGCCCATGATGACCGTCATGATTGCACGGGCCGGAGCGTCGCCATCCCAAGGCAACACATAGGCTTCGATGACTCCCTCGCCGTCAGGAGCCATATCGACCTCCCGCCGAGGCTCGGCATCGATTTCATCCTGCACGTCCTCGACGCGGAAAGGTGAACTCGGAGGGCTCGTGCCGTAGATACCGAATGCTTGTTTAGTCGTGTATCCGCCGTTGGCGTGGATCATGCCAAGCTCGCCAGGATTGGCTCGCAATTTCTCGACCAGGCTGGCAATGCCATGCATGACGTAGTTATTGAGCGGTCCACCGAAGAACGCGAGGCCGCCGGTGCTGGTCAGCTGCCGGTCGGAGGGGATGCCCAGTTCGTTGACAGTGATCTGCACCACCGACGGGAAACAGGAGTAGAGGTCAAAGTGTGTCACGTCGGTGATGTCGACGCCTACCATTTCGAGCACCTTCTTGCCGGCGATGCGGATGGCCGGGTTGGTATGGAAGTTCTCGCGTTCGCTGAACAACATCGTCGCGTGACCTTGTGCCGCGGCGTGGGGAAATACCCACTGATTTTCTGGCACGCCGAGCTCGGTTGCTTTGGCGACCGAACACACGATGACCGCGGCGGCATGATCGACGAACGCGTTCGCGTTCATCGACTTGGTGTAGGGCCAGTTGACCATCCGGTTCGACGGCGTTGGGGTACGAATCTCCTCGGCGGTCATCGGTGTACGCACCCAAGCGTTGGGGTTGTCAACGGCGACCTGGTTGAAGGGTTGCCAAAACTCCGACGTCGCCACCAAATGTTCGTCGACGGTGCGGCCAAGATTCGCCCGGATTGCCGATTCGAACATCGCATACACAACCGGTGGACGATCGAGCCCCAGACCACGCTCGTGTTCTGAACTCATCTCAAGATCGGAGCCGAAACGTTTCGCTGGCTCGATGCCCTCGGGCTGGGTGCGAGACATCTCGCCGCCCGCTGCCTTGATCTTGCGACGGCTATAGACAGTCTCGCCACCCAAGGCGATAGCGAGGTCGCACTCGCCGGCTGCGACGGCGCGGCAGTATTCGCTGACCAATGCCTGGGGCATATTGCCGCCAAAGTAGGTAAGTACGCTCTCGGCTTGTGGCGAGCCCACCGCGTCAGCAACCTGGCGGCCCGGGTCGGCATACCCCCAGAGACCGCCGATGACACCAATACGGTCGATTGACCCGAGCACGTCGGCGCCGGTGTCTGCAGCCGCCGCACGCACTGCTTCCTCCATGAGTAGAACCTGCTCTTTGGCGCTTTCGAAGTCGTCGGAAAGCTGCTGCTTAACCTGGCCGACCCCGATGATGACAGGGGTCTGAGGATCAAGGTCTGCAAGTGAGGTCACGAAGGTCCTTCGATTCGTAGGTGTTCGGCAACCAAAGTGAGTAGCAGAACAAGGTCGATGAGCGCCAAAAGGACCAAGCCTTCAAGCGACTGACCAGCGATGAGCAACACCGCAATGAGTGCGATGCCGATGAGTCGTTCTTTGGCGATGATACGAAACGACCGGTACGCCGTAGCGACGGCTCCGAAGAGGAAAAGGCCGAGACCGAGTCCCAGCATCCACAAAAAAGCGGCAGGCAATGTGTCGCTCGGATGCAAGGTGACCTCTTCGAGTCCGGCTGCGGCGAGAATGACGCCGCCGACGAGAGGAAAGTGGCCGTAGGTGTAGACGTCGCGGGCGTAGTTGCCCAGGGCAATTCCGTCGAGCTCTTCAGCGCGATGCTCGAGCGCGGGACCAAGTCGATCGAAATAGGCCCACCACAACAGCGCGGCAAATGCCCCCGAGGCGACAAGGGCCAGTAGCGAATTTGCTGGCAAGCCTGCGCCCTCGCCATCTTCGCCGCCGAGCAGGTCGTTGACTACGGGGATACCTACCGCGACGATCACCTCGCCGAGGGCAACGATCACAATCAGTGCGTGGCGTTCGGCGAAATGCCCGACCCGAATGATCCAGCTGTCGGACCCGGCGAGCACCGTGCCGAGCACTATAGAGACAAGACCCAAAATCCAGAGCACAATCCGTGTGTCGCCGCTAGCGAACCCACCGGCGAACACAAGAACGCCCGACAGGAGACTCGGCCGAGAGAGGCGAATAGCAGACCGCCATTCATCCGAGCCGGTTTCGAGGCCGCTAATCATGGCGAACTGTCCCATCGCCAGCACCACTAACCACGCGATGGCAAAGATGCGGCCGCCGCCTTCAAAAGCCGACTGAATCGACGCACCCATCGGGATCGTCGCCACCGTTGCAATGAGAAAAAGCGACCGCACCACTCGTGAACTCGACGAAATGGCGTTGGCCGACCAAGTGAACTGACTCCACGCCATCCAGAGGAGCAAGAAGAGCAACAGACTCTTCCAGATACCAACGATCGAATGTTCGTGCACCAGAAACGCCACGAGCTGCGAAAAGGCAAACACGAAGGCGAGATCGAAATAGAGCTCTACCCCGTCTGCGGTGAAGTCCTCGTCAATGTCAGGTACTACAAGTCCGCGCATTCGGTGAGATTAGGGCACCGGCGCGGCCAACGCCGACATCACTCAGCCGCCAGATCAGCCGACAAGCTCAGCCGGTGACCCGTTGCACAACCAGCTCGACGATTGAAGGGTGGGGACCAAAGATCCCGGCCTCGATCACTGGGATCGCCGACAGCTCGGCTCGAGCATCTTCGACCAGCTTTCCATGGCTCAACACCCAGTAGAACACCACAACATCGTCGCCAGCATCGCTCAACGCCCGGACCACATCGGCGACCGACGGTTTGGCAGCTCGGGCGAACGCATTGCTGAGCGAAGCAACGCCGACGGCCTCGGCCACCGCAACGCTCGAGTCGATGATGTCACCGAGAGCAGCGGGATCGGAGCTGCCCTGCGACACGATGAGCAGTCGTTTGCCCGACCCACCGGCGGTCGAAATTCGTTCGACCGCCAACTCGTTTAGCGTGAGCGATGGGCCAAGTGGTTCAGCGGCCACAAACTCGACCTGCGGATGCCGTCGCTGGGCTTTCGCGATTACTGCCGGTACATCGCTTCGGCTGTGGGTTGCCCGAAGCAGCAAAAGCGGCACCACAGTGATCGATCGACATCCGCTCTCCACCATGGCATCGATTCGCGAAGCAATCTCGGGAGTCGACAGCTGCAGAAAGCCAACGTCGACCAGATGTTCGGGTAGGCGCTCGGCCACGGCGTTGGTCAAGGTAGCGATCTGGTCAAGGCTCGCAAAGCAACGCGAACCATGAGCGACCAGCAACACACCGGCGCCCCGTGGCGCAGGGCGGCGGGAAGGAACGATGCTACGGCGGCTACGAATCGGTATCGGCACGGCGGATACCTAGGCTTTCGATACTGGCCATCTCGACCATGACGCGTGCCGCAGCGCGCACCAGCGGGTATGCAAGAGCCGCACCACTGCCCTCGCCTAGCCGAAGGTCAAGATCGACCAGTGGTTCGAGGCCCATGCGGTGAAGTGCCGCCGACGCCGCAGGCTCTACCGACCGGTGGCCCGCAATGAAGTACCCAACCGCATCGGGTGCGAGAACAGCTGCGGCAAGAGCGCCAGCGAGGGTGATCACGCCATCGACGATGACAGGCACACGCGCAACAGCACCGCCGAGACAAAAGCCGCAAAGGGCGGCGATTTCGAGTCCGCCGATCTCGGCCAGAAGATCAATGACCGTCACGTTCTGCAGGTGACTCACCCGGGCGATCGCCTCGTTGACGACGCCAACTTTCCGGGCGAGTGTTTCATCATCGATGCCTGATCCTCGCCCGGTGATCGCTGCCGCGTCGGTATTGGTGATCGCTGCGATGATTGCCGTCGACGACGTGGTGTTACCGATCCCCATCTCGCCGGTTAGTAGGCATCGGGCGCCGTCTTCGATGAGTTGCCGGGCAACCGAGGCGCCCATCATCACCGCGTCGAGCGCATCATCGCGGGTCATCGCCGCTTCGACGCGAAGGTTTGCCGTGCCTTGCCGGAGCGGCATGTTGATGAGCATCGGATGATCGGGCAGATCGGACGCAACACCGGCGTTGACAACCGTGAGTGCGATGTCGTTGGCCTTAGCAATCGCGTTGATGGCCGCCCCACCACCACAGAAGTTCGCGACCATTTGTGCGGTCACTTCCTGCGGCCAGCCAGTGACGCCCTCGGCGAGCACGCCATGATCGCCGGCGAAAACGGCAAGGGCCGCGGGTTCGGCGAGTGGCGGCACTCCGGAGCGTGAAATGCCTGCCAGCTGCGAACCGAGGTGTTCGAGCCGTCCGAGCGAACCTGGTGGTTTGGTCAGTCCTCGATGGTGTGTTTCGGCGGCAGCCATCGCCTCGGCATCGAGAGGTTCGATACCGGCGAGCAGGTCGGTAAAGGCAGTGAGGTCCATCGGCGAAGACTGGCGCACTGTACCGGTGAAGGCAAAGCCCAACCCGACCCACAAGAATGCCTACATGACTGTTTTTCTTGTCGGCGCTGGCCCCGGCGATCCCGAGCTCATCACGGTGAAGGGTGCCCGTCTTCTCGGCAACGCTGAGGTGCTTGTTCATGACCGTCTTGTGAGCCCCGAACTTCTCGAATTGGTTCCTGACTCGTGCGAGCGAATCAGCGCAGCGAAAGAGCCGCGCAAGCCCACAATGACCCAGGATGAGATCAATGCGTTGCTCGTCGAGCGAGGCAGCCTCGGCCAAAATGTTGTTCGGCTAAAGGGCGGCGATCCGTGTGTCTTCGCCCGCGGCGGCGAAGAGGCGCAGGCACTCGCCGACGCTGGCATTGCCTTTGAAATCGTGCCTGGTATCAGCTCGGCAATAGCGGCGCCAGCGTACGCCGGAATACCGGTCACCATGCGGCACGATGCGCTGGCCGTGACCATCGTGACCGGTCACGAAGATCCAACGAGCGGCCGGACGGTCGACTGGGACGGCGTAGCCGCGGTAGGTGGGACGATTGTCGTGTTGATGGGGGCGGCCCGAGCGGCGAAGATTTCGCAACGGCTTCGCGACGCCGGGCTACTCGACACCACCCCCGCCGCGGTGGTGCATTGGGGCACCTACGACCATCAAACGGTGTGGCGGGGCCCGCTCGTCGACTTGGGGGCCGAAACCGTTCCGTCGCCGTCGGTCCTCGTCATCGGGGCTGTCGCCGCGGTCGATGTGGCATGGTTTAACCCGTGAGCGATGACCTTTTCGTCCTTCGCGGTGGCGAATCGTGGCGAGACCCGTTCGGCGCGTACCGGCTGCTGCGAGACAACCAACCAGTGCACGAGGTGAACCACCCCGACCATGGGCGGTTCTTTGTGTTGTCGCGTTTCGACGACGTCTTCACTGCTGCTCGCGACACCACGACGTTCTCCTCAGCCAAAGGTCTTACTCCTGGCGATGACGCAATGGCGATGTTCGCCGATGTGGCCGCGCCGATCGTGATGATGGATCCGCCCGACCACACGGCGATGCGACGGCGGGTCAGCCGGCCGCTCACGCCACGCAGCGTCAGCGGGATCGAACCGGCCGTTCGACGGTTTGTAGCCGAGCATCTTGAGACCATTGCCGGTCCGGTCGACATCATCGAGCACCTGTTCAAACCATTGCCGAGTTTCGTCGTGGCGCACTATCTGGGTGTACCGGTCGAGGACCGCGAGCGTTTCGATCGCTGGACAAATGCCATCGTGGCAGCAAACGCCGAGGGCGATATCTCGTCTGCCCCCGAGGCTGCGATGGAGCTCTTTACCTATGCCAGCGAGCTGATCGAGCGGCGACGAATAGAACCTGGCGAAGACCTCGTATCTCACTTGGTGAGCGATCCCGAGGTGACCGACATGTGGATCGTCGGTTTCATCTTCACCATGGTGGCCGGTGGCAACGACACCACAACCGGATTGCTTGGCGGAACCGCCGAGCTCTTGACGGCAAACCCCGACCAGCGCCAGATTTTACTCGACGACCCGTCGCGTATTGCAGCCTCGGTCGACGAGTTTCTGCGGCTCACGAGCCCCGTGCAGAACTTGGCACGAACAACGACTGCGTCTGTGCGCATCGAGGGCATCGACATTCCGGCGGATCACAAGGTGATGTTGTTGTATGGCGCTGCGAATCGCGACGACCGCGAGTACGGCCCTACTGCTGACCAGTTGAATGTGACTCGACGACCAACGCGCATTCTGAGCTTTGGCTACGGCGCGCACCATTGTTTGGGCGCTGCGGCTACCCGCCTGCAGGCCACGGTCGTGGTCGAAGAGCTCCTCGCACGGTTTCCGGACTTCAGTGTCGACACCCGAGCAGCAGAGTTCGCCCCAGGTGCCTTTGTGCGCCGGCACGCCACGCTGCCGTTCGCTCCCGAATAGTCGAGCCAACGTGCATTCCGGGTCTAGCTCTCTACTGGCCGGACGACCGGACCGGCAGTGGGCTGCGTTCACCAACGGTGCAACGCCGTAGCAGGCGGTGATGTGGAGCGAAGTCGGTTGGCCCGCGATGCACCGTCGCGTGTTCGTCCCAGATTGCGAGGTCGCCGGGCGCCCAGTCGTGGGTGCACGCGTGAGCCGGGTTTGCCAGAGCTGCGAACAGCAGGGTCAACAACTCATTCGACTCAGCGTCGGACACGCCAACGATGTGTCGGGTGTATCCCGGGTTCACGAACAGCAACGGGCGCCCTGTGACCGGGTGTTCTGCGACAACGGGGTGATCGACGCCGGCGAAGCTTTCCACGATCTGATCGGCGGTGTCATCGCCGTAGGTCCGACGCATCTCAAATTCGAACTTCGGCCCGAGGTCGTGATGCGCCGACAGTCCAACGATGCGCGTCTTTACGTCGTCGGGCAAGCTATCGAACGCAGCATGGGTCGACGCCCAACCTGTTGCACCACCGTGCGGAGGGCACACTTCGGCCCGTAACATGGCGGCATCGGCGATGTGGGTATGAAACGTGTAGTCGGTATGCCAGCCACCATCGGGCGAAGCCTTTTGCGGAGGCTTTTCTGCAGAGTTCTCGACCGAGGCGAGAACCTCGGTTGAGCCCAACATGCCGGCCACCGGATGTGGATGCGGAGTCCCCCAGGTTTCGGCCAGCCTTCGGTGTTGATCGTCGTTGAGGTGCTGCGCAGGAATAACGATGACGTGATGGTCGAGCAGCGCAAACTGCAACGCCGACACCAACTCGACGGCGAGGTCCCCTGCGTCCACTGCAAGATCAACGCCGGTGACCGTTGCTCCGATCGTGTCGGAAAGCGGCGTGACCTTCATCTGGGAATCTCGGGCACTCGGGAACCTGGCATCTCGGGTAATGCGGACATGGATCGACACTACTCAAGACCCGTTCGGGGTTACAGAAACGGCAGCTCGGTGATCGTTGCCGAGCTGTGACCGTGGGGGCTCTCAACCACAACTGCAGTGCCCGACTCGACTACCTCTCGTTTGATTTGGGCTAGACCGATGGTGCGTTGTAGGCGCGGCGAGAAAATGATCGCACTCATGGTGCCTACCTCTTCGCCGTCCACGGTGACCGGCGTGCGAGCGGCAAGCGGCCATACGTCGGCCGCGTCGGTGTCGACAACCAACCCGACAAAGAGTCGATCGGCGCCCTGGGCCACCACCTTTTGCAATGCCTCTTTGCCGATAAAGTCTGCTTCGCAATCGACGTCGGTGTAGCGACCCATGCCTGCTTCGAAGGGGTTCGTGTCGTAGGTCGTGTCGCCGCCCCACGACAACAAGCCACTTTCGACCCGTTCACGATGGTTGGGCGCGCCGGGCCCGATGCCGTACTTTTCGCCAGCTGCGACGACGGTGTTCCAGAGGTCGGTCCCACGACTGCCGTCTCGCAAGAACAGCTCGAAGCCGCCCTGCTTGCTCCAGCCCGAGCGGCAAAGCACTAGGGGTATGCCATCGAGTTCGGTTTCGGTAAACCAGAAGTACTTGAGCTTGCGAATATGCTCACCAAAGAGTTCGGCGATGAGATCTTCGGCTCGTGGCCCCTGCACTGCAAGCGGCGATACGTCGGGTTCGTGGACCCGGACGTCGAAGCCCTTTTCGGCGGCTACCGCTTTGCACCACAGCAACATGTCGTGATCGGCAAGCGAGAACCAGTAGCGGTTTTCCGACAGCTTCATGAGCACAGGATCGTTCAGGATGCGGCCTTCGTGATCACACATCGCCACATATTTGCCTTGCCCCACGACCATCTTCGAGAGATCGCGGGCGCTGAGATATTGCGCGCAGACACCAGCATCGGGGCCGTCGATTTCAACCTGACGTTCGGCTCCAACGTCCCAGATCGCGACGGCTTCGATGAGCCGCTGATATTCGGCTTCGAGGTCTCCATAGGAGGTTGGCATGACCATCTTGTTGTAGATGGTGTAGTCGGTGAGTCCAGCAGCGATCGTCGCTTCGTAGAACGGCGAAGTGCGGATACGGGGAGAGAGGGTGACGTGGGTCGGTGTGGAAACAACCATCCGAATATTCTGGACGATCGTCCAGTCGTTCGCCTACTCCGAGCCCAGATCGAGGAACAGGTAGTATTGACCAGATGTCCGACCCCGTTCTTGACCAACTCAACACCCTCGGCGCTGACTTCGAACTCGTGCCGTGCGACCTTCAACTCGCTGACACCGCAGCTTTTTGTGAAGCGTACGGTTACTCCCCCGAAATCTCGGCCAACGCGATCGTCGTGACCGGAAAAGCCGACCCGCCGGCGTACGCGATTTGCCTTGTCCTTGCACACACCCGACTCGACGTCAACAAGGTGGTGCGAAAACGCCTCGGCACCAAGAAGGCTTCGTTCGCGTCAGCCGACGAAACCATCGAACTCACGGGCATGCAGATTGGCGGGGTCACGCCCTTCGGCACAACAAGCGCGTTGCCGCTGCTGATCGACAGCCGAGTGATGGAGTGCGACCAGGTCATCGTCGGTGGCGGATCGCGCGACCGCAAGCTCTTGGTTCCGCCCGCCACACTCGCTCTCCACCCAACCGCCGAGGTCGTCGACGGACTCGCGAAGGAACCACAACCATGACCGGCAACGAACTCATCGCAACCTTCCATCAGCACCTCGGATCAGGCGACCTCGTGGCCTTCGGCGACCTCTTCACCGCTCAGGCAACGATGACGACAATGTACGACGGCGAAGACGGCCAACCGGTCAGCTACGTTGGGCGCGACACCATCGTCGGTTACTTCGGAGGCGCCGTTTCTGTGTTCGGCCCCTTCACGTTCGACGAGGTGACAGTTCACGATGCGTCTGGGCTCAACAACGGCGGCACGGTTGTCGCCGAGTGGCGGGCCAACGCCGAGATTCTTGCCAACGGCGCCCTGTATCGCAACCGGTTCGTCGGGGTCTTTGAGCTCACCCCCGACGGCCACATCGGCGCCTACCGCCAATACCGCGACCCCAATGCCTTCGAACGAACCAGCCAAACCGACAGCCAGAACTGAAAGCAGCCCCCTGTGACCGCAATTGACGTCGCCTACGAATGCACAGGGTCGGGTCCGCCGCTCTACATGGTGCACGGCATCGGCAGCCGTAAGACGATGTGGCAACCGTTTGTCGACGCATTGAGCAGCGAGTTCACCTGTGTTGTCTATGACCTGCGAGGCCACGGCGATAGTCCCATTCCCGCTGTCCCGTACGCCCTCGACCAGCTCGTCGAAGATCTTGAAGCGCTCCGCGTAAAGCTGGGCCACGAAGCGCTCCACGTCATCGGCCATTCGTTAGGCGGGATGATCGGCCCCGCCTACGCGGTCGCTCACCCAGAACGAACGCTCTCGGTTGGACTCCTCAGCACCGCCGCTGGCCGCACCGAAGACGACAGCGCCCGAGTGAAGGCGGTCGTCGCCAAAATGCGAGACGAAGGTATCGACAACGTGCTCACCACCCTTGTTGGCCGCTGGTACACCGAGCCATTCGCCGAAGCGAACCCGGCGATCATCGACCACCGCATAGAGCAGGTACTGACCACGCCACCCGAGGTCTTCCTGTCGGTGTTTGATGTCTACGCCGAAACCGAGATGGCGCCGTGGCTACATCAGGTTGCTGCACCGTGCCTCGTGCTGACCGGCGAGAACGACCCGGGTTGCAACCCGCGTCTCAACACGTTCATCGACGAGCAACTGCCAAACAGCGAACTGGTGATCCTTCCCGAGCTGCGTCATTCGATCATCGTCGAAGCGCCCGATGCCGTCCTTGCATTTCTCCGACCGTTTCTTCTGGCGAACAGCCATGCCTCTAGGCACTGACCAGCAAGGCTTCTAGACAAGCAAGGCCTCTAGACAATCGTCTCGCGAAGTTTTTTGGAAAGGCTGGCTGGTGTCTGACAGGCTTCCGGAGAACGATCCGGTAACTCGACGAGTAAGGCGGACCTGATGAGCGAATCACTTCACGGCCCGGAAACACCGTACGACCCAACGGCGCCCGAGGTCATGGCCGATCCGTTTCCTGCATACGCAGAGATGGCCGACCGATGCCCGGTCGCCCATTCCGACACGCTGGCCAATCCGCTGTTTAGCATGGTCCGACGCGACGACGTGTACGAAATGCTCACCGATACCGACCTCTGGTCAAACGCCAACGGAGCCGGCATCTCTTTCGACAAAAGTGTCGGCAGCGTGCAGCGCTATGACCCACCCGAGCACGGCGTGCGGCGTCGTTTCCTTCGGGCGCCATTCCTTCCGCGAGCGGCCGAGAAAAATGCCGATGCGGTGCGTTCCCTCGCCGAAGACCTCATCGACGGTCTGATCGACCACGGCAGCGCTGAACTCCACGATGACTTCGCGGTGCCGTTGCCTATCGTGTCGTTCGCCCGCATCCTTGGCATGGACGAAACCGAAGCCGACCGGTTCAAACACTGGGCCGACCTCACCACCTTGGGCATGGCCTTCCCGGACAAAGCGGTAGGCATCCGCGAAGCCGTTCGCGGCTACACGATGGGCGAGGTCATGACGCGCCGCAATGCCGTTGCAGAAGCGAACCTGCCCGACGGCGAGGACCCGGTAGGCAACGTGGTTCCTGCCGGTATCTTGTCGCAACTGTGTTGCCATCCGCTCGAAGATGGTTCATTTGCTACCGACGACGAAGTCACCGGCCTGGTGTCGATGATGCTCGTCGCAGGCCACGAAACCACCACGTCGCTCATCACCAATATGGTGTGGCGGCTTCTCGAAGATCGCAACCGCTGGGAACAACTGCTGGCCCATCCCGAGTTGGTCGAGAACGTCGTCGAGGAGAGCCTCAGGTTCGACCCACCTGTGCTCGGCAACTGCCGAACAAACAACGAACCAATCGAACGCCATGGCGTCGAGATTCCTGCCGACCACAAGGTGATGTACCTGGTCGGAGCGGCCAACCGCGACCCCGAAACATTCGAGAACCCCGACGACTTCGTCGTCGACCGACCGCTGCTTGAAAGCCGGCGCCATTACAGCTTCGGTTGGGGCCCACACTTTTGCCTCGGCGCCCACGTCGCTCGTGTCGCCGGCCGCGAGGCGCTACACACGCTTATCACCCGTCTGCCAAGTCTTCGACTCGACGGCCCGACCGAACGTCTGCCCCAACCATTCCTCTGGGGGCGCTACCGCCTCCCGGTGGCCTGGAACTGAGCACAGGAGAGTTATGAGCACACAACAAGCGTCTACCGACGTCCATGCCCGCCCGACGGTGGTGCATCACCCGTCGCCCTCCGGCACTGCGCCGATCACCGCCGAGCGCTACGTGTCGCCCGAGTACCTGCGCGACGAAACCGAGCGGCTGTGGCCAGATATGTGGCTGTTTGCGTGCCTCGAACGCGATGTTGCGGAACCCGGCGAATATGTGGTGTTCAACGTCGGCGACGAATCGATCCTGGTCACCCGCACCGAAGAGGGCACCGTTGGCGCGTTCTATAACGTCTGCCAGCACCGGGGCGCCCGGGTGATGGTCAACGAGCGAGGCTGGGTGAAGAATTTCGTCTGCCCGTACCACGGCTGGACCTATGACCGCGGCGGCGCACTCACGGTTGTTCCCGACATCGAACGATTTTCGGGCGGCGTCGACTGCGAAGCCCGGTCGTTGCAACCGGTGCGGGTCGGCACGTTCAGCGACATGGTCTGGATCTGCATGAGCCCAGACGCACCGCCGCTTGAGGAATTCCTCGGTCCGCTCATCGACATACTCGAACCCTATGACTTGGCAGGCATGACACTCGTCGCCGATCAAACAGTGCGACTCGACTGCAACTGGAAGGCCGTTATCGACAACTTCGGCGAGTTGTACCACGTCGAACATATTCATCCCCAGCATGAGTTGATGTTCGACTGTCCAACCGCCCAAACCGACCTCTACGAGAACGGCCACACCGGCGTACTGATCTATGGCCACACCGTCAACACCCGCCTACCAGTAAGCGACACCCCCACGCCGTACCTCAAACATCAGCTGGGGATGTTTGGTCTCAACCCCGATGAGTATGAGGGTCGGGTCCTCGATATCCGTGCCGACGTGCAGCGGGTCCGGCGCGAGGTTGGCGCCTCGTTGGGCTACGACTACTCCGCTATGAGCGACGTGCGCCTCACCGACATCGAGCAGTACAACGTGTTTCCAAATACGGTCGTGACGGTGCAACCTGACGATGCCATCATCATGCGCTCGCGTCCACATCCCACCGACCCCAACAAGTGCGAGTGGGACAAACTGTCGTTTCACCGCTTCCCTGACCCGGCGATCGCCAAGGCCGCCGGTGTCGAGTTCGTGCCGTTCGACCCAACCGATACGCCCCCGGCCGAGCGTCCCGAACACGATGTGTTCGATCAAGACGACATCATCGCCGGGCGTAAAACCATGACCCGCACTATCGATCAAGACATTCATCTCATCCGCGATGTCCAGGCCGGCATGCGTTCGAGAGGCTTCGATACAGCCGTATTGTGCGACGACGAATCACGGGTCCAGCACTACCACGATTGGCTCAACCACTTCATGAGTGGCCACCGATGACCAGCAAGGGATTCACCGCCGAACAGCTGTCCGACCGCGAACAGATTCGCGATGCCGTGTTGCGGTACTGCCACGGACTCGATCGGCTCGACGGCGAGTACATGAAGACGGCGTACTGGCCAGACGCCATCGACGATCACGGAAACTTTGTGGGCAACGCGCACGACTTTTCCGACTACTGCATGGAAGCCCATCTCAAGTGGGAGTGGACGATGCATTCGGTCTACAACCACCTGATCGATCTTGACAGCGACGGCGTGACCGCCCACGGCGAGGTGTACAACATCACCAACATGCAACGCGTCGATAGTAGAACCATCGATACCTGGTACGGCCGTTACCTCGATACCTACGAAAAGCGTGACGGCGAGTGGCGAATCATCTATCGGGTCTGCACCCACAACGGCACCGCAACCGGCGAGCCCCCGCCAATGGCCATCGACCCGAGCAAGTACCGACAGGGCTCCTTTGACCGGCCTTCGGCCAATCGCCCGCTGGGCCCCGGCACGTCGACACAACAAAAGGAAACTCTGTGATCAACCTCGGACCGCTGCGACAAAGTGCCTTTGTCGTCAGCGATATGGAAGCCGCCGCCGCACAATGGGTGGCCGTGCATGGCGTCGGGCCGTGGACGATCTTCGACTTCGACCTTGCCGATGCGCAGTACCGGGGCGAGACGACGCGGATGAAAGCAAGGATGGGCTTGGCCCAATCTGGTGGCCAGCAGATCGAACTTATCGAGCCCGACCTCGCCTACCCCTCGTTGTATAAGGAGTTTCTCGACAACGGTGGCGGTTCGGGATTACATCACGTCTGTTACTGGGCCGACATCGACGCCGCCCAGGCACACTTCACCGGCCAAGGCGCCGAAGTTGTGCAGCATGGCGAAACGTCCAACGGGAACCGGTTTCTGTACATGACCGGAGCGTGCGGGGTCCCCTATGTTGAGATCGTCGACCCCAACGAGTCGATGACTGCCTTCTTCGACCACATCGCCGACATCGCCAAAGACTGGGACGGCACCAACCCGATACGAACAAGATAAGGGGTCGATAAGGGGTCAGGCACTTTATGTGCCTGACCCCATAAGTGCCTGACCCCTTGGTTTCGGGTTGTTAGCCGATGCTGCGGAGGTCGACTACGAAGATCAACGTTTCGTTGGGACCGATGACGCCACCGGCGCCCTGGGGTCCGTAGGCCATGCCAGGCGGAATGGTGAGCTGACGGCGGCCACCGACTTTCATGCCGGCAACGCCTTGGTCCCAACCGGGGATGACCTGGCCGCGGCCAAGGCCAAACGAAAAGACCGAACCGCGGTTCCAGGAAGCGTCGAACTCTTCACCGGTCGACCAGGCCACACCGGCATAGTCGACATTGACCGTTGCACCGTTCTGCGCTTCGGCGCCATCGCCTTCGACGATGTCTTCGATAACGATGTTGACCGGCGGTTCGCCAGCAGGAACAGAAATTTCGGGCTTTACAGAGGTGTCTTGCATCCGGGAGATGTTAGCCGTTCGAGCAGCGGTCCGGCGCACGACCTCGCTGGCGCCACCGAACTAGCCCACGCTACGAAGATCGACCACGAAGATCAGGGTTTCGTTCGGTCCAATTGCACCACCGGCACCAGCGGTGCCGTAGGCCATCTCGGGAGGGATCGTCAGCTGGCGGCGCCCGCCGACCTTCATACCTTGTACACCCTCGTCCCAGCCGGGAATGACCTGCCCGACGCCGAGGCTGAAGCGAAATTCCGAACCGCGATCCCATGAAGCATCGAACTCGGTGGCATTTGAATAGGCAACACCGACATAGTCGACACTCACTGGCGTCCCGGCAACCGCCTCGGCGCCGTCGCCGATGACGATGTCCTCGATTAACAACTCGGTTGGCGGCTCACCATCGGGAACGACGATGACCGGCTTGACGGCCGTCTCGACGCCTGTGGTGCCACCACCACCGGCCTCTGGCGTGTCGCCGGTGCCAGTGGAGATGTCATCAGAACTGCCACAACTCGCGGCGATGAGAAGTAGGCAAGCGAAAATGGTCGAAATCTTCAATCGAGACATCCGTCCAGCTTACGGAGGAGAGCACCACTACTTGCGTACGGCCCGGTCGTCAGTGACAAACCAGCGGACGCGCAGTGAATTACAGCATCGAGGCCAACGCACCCTCAAGGTGAGGATGACGGAAGGTAAAGCCGTGCTCTAGGAGGACCTCGGGAATGACCTTGGCACTCGTGAGTGCGACCGCTTGTGCGCCCTTCGCCCCAAGTCTTAGGTTGAGGGCGAACCTCGGTGTCGGGATCAACGTCGGACGGTGTAGGGCCGACCCAACCGTTTTGGTGTACTCGCTGTTGGTCACTGGGTGCGGAGCGACAAGGTTGACCGGCCCGGAGATCTCGTTGTCGAGCAGAAAAAGCATTGCTCGAAGCTGATCTTCCATCGAGATCCATGCCCACCACTGACGGCCATCGCCGAAGCGACCCATGAGTCCCAGCTTGAAAAACGGCAACGCTTCACCGAGCGCCCCTCCATCGGGGCTCAGTACCATCCCGGTACGAAGAAACACGGTGCGGATACCCGCATCGACCGCTGGGCTCGCCGCATTCTCCCAAGCTGTGCAGATCTCGGCCTTCACCTCGGTGCCCGGACCCGATGCTTCGGTCAGCGTCTCGTTGCCTCGTTCGCCGTACCAACCAATTGCCGATCCCGAAAGCAAGACACGAGGCGCCATTGCAAGACTGGCAAGCGTCTCGGCAAGAAGAGTCGTGCCCGCAACCCGGCTTTGCTTCACGCGTCGCTCGTGGGCATCGGTCCAACGGCGGTCGCCGATTCCTTCGCCTGCAAGGTGAATTACTGCGTCGACCCCTTCGAGCCCTTCTGCGTCGATGGTTCCAGCGTCGATGTCCCATCTGATGTCGGGTTTTTCGGCTGCGTCCCTTTTGACCCGAATGACATCGTCGCCTCGAGCGGTCAGTAACGGGATCAACGCAGAGCCAATGAATCCTGACGATCCGGTTACCGCCACTTTCATGAGAAAGCCGACTTCACACGCGCTCCATTGCGGTCACTCGTTGCAGCTTCCGACGATGGCCGGTGTAGTCGTTCATCGCGTAGTGCAGCGTCGCCCGGTTGTCCCACAGCGTCAACTGGTGCGGCTGCCACCTCACCCGCCCGCAGAACTCTGGTCGAACCTGGTGGGCGAAAAGAAAGTCGAGCAACGGTCGGCTCTCGGTTTCGGTCATACCTTCGAACCGGTTGACGAACGCGGCGTTGAGAAACAACGACCGGCGACCAGTCAGCGAATGGGTTCGAACAATAGGGTGCAGGGCAAAGGCATTCGTGTCGTCCTCGGACATGCCCGGATACAGGTGCACGCCGCGCAACCCAGACAGCATCTCCACCATTGTTGGCGACAGCTGTTCCAGCGACCGGTACTGGTTGGCGAAAAGCGTGTCGCCTCCCAACGGTGGCACCTCGTGCGAGTACAGCAGCGACACCGCTGCGGGAGGGTTCCTGAACGAGATGTCGCTGTGCCAGAACTCGCCGCCAAACGTTTCTTCGTCGTCGGGTTCCTTCACCACTTCGAGAATGGCCGGATGCTCGTCGACCGACGTCAAGTACGGATGCAGAAATGGCTCCCCAAACCAGCTTCCGATCTCGACATGGCGTTCGGGCGTCAGGTCTTGGTTGGCAAAGGTCAGCACCAGGTGCGTGTTGAGGAGCTCTTGAAGATCGACGAGGTCGGCGGGGTCAACGGGTGCGGCGAGGTCGAGGCCATGGACTGCCGCACCCAAAGCCGGAGAAAGGCGTTCGACCTGCCACCTCGCGTTCATCCCCAGCCTCCAAATTTGTTGGTCGAGCTTCGTTCGGCGTTCCCGTTAGCGAACCGCAGCACGCTGCACGGGTTGTCGGCCTCGCCAACTCGGCCGTCCACCACATCGGCGAGCAAACGTCCGCTGGCCGGCGAGAGCATCACGCCTGCCCAGTGACCGCAGTTCATGAAGAGACCGCTATGGCCAGGAACCTCACCGATGATCGGCACGTCGTCGGCCGGGTACATCTGAAACCCGCCCGCATATCTGATGTCTGTTGGATCGGCAGCTCGAGCAGTCGCCGCAAGGCCGGGCGACACGGGCGCGATTAGATCGACGGCTTCGTCGAGAAAGCCACCGGGAATCGTGACCGCATCGCCTGGCTCGACCTCGCGGTCGTCAACGTTCGCGTGACTCAACCACACGCCACCGGGCACCGGCCGCCAGTACGCACCATTGACGATGTTGATCACCAGGGGTGCCTGGGCGTGATCGGCATTGTCGTCGGGGATAAACGCCCGGTACCGAGGCGTGATCTTGATTGGCAGTTCGACCTCGAAGGGGGCGAGCATGGCCGAAGAATATGGTCCGGCACAGACGACGACCTTGCCTGTAGAGATCGACCCCTTAGAGGTCTTCACCGTCCACGAGTCCGCACCGTCAGACCCAATCTCGTCGACCGACGTGTCGAACAGAAACGATGTCGTCGACGCCGCCCCTGCCCATGCCTGCGCTATCTGAGCAGGGTCGACCCACGCTCCATCGCCATGAAAGATGCCGGCAACCGACTCGCCAGCAAAGGGAAACCGGCGCCGGATATCTCGCTCATCAAGCAGTTCAGAGCTCGTGACTCCCAGTGCCTCGTAGCCGGCCAACGACTCAGCAATCCGGGGCGCATCTTCAGCCCGCGGACTGAGGTAAACGTAGCCTTGGTTCGCGTACCCAAGCTCCACATGGCTAACCCCAAGGTGCGTCTCGATATCGCGATAGAACGCGACGCTCTCTTGAGCAAGCGCAATGAGCGCTGGCGTGCCGAACTGCGTGCGGATAGTGCCAAGCGCGTTCGGTGTTGTGTAGAGACCCGGGGCGCGACGCCGCTCGACCAGCGTTACCGAGTAACCGGCACGGCCTAACCAGTAGGCGCTGGACGTGCCGATGACACCCCCGCCGATGACGACGACGTCGCTCTTCATCACCAACCGATTACGAGTCGAAGACGGTGCGGGTGATCCACTCGGCCAGCATCGCCGGCTTGTCGGACCCTTCGAGTTCGACGGTCATCGTTTGGGTGAAGTCGACCGCTGTTCCCTTCAGCACAACGTTGGCCATCTCGGCCTTCAAACGGATTCGACTGCCTGCGGGGACCGGGCTGAGGAATCGCACCTTGTCGAAGCCATAGTTGATGCCCATCACGACACCCGCTGGGATCGGGTTCCCCTTTGTCAGTGCAGCGCTCAGCGGTACGAGCAATGACAGCGTGAGCATGCCATGGGCAATCGTGCCGCCGAAGGGCGTCTCGGCCGTGGCTCGCTCGACGTCGATGTGAATGAACTGATGGTCATCGGTCGCGTCGGCGAACTGGTTGATGCGCTCTTGGCTGACCTCCAGCCAGTCGCCCACCTTGCCTTCGCCGCCAATAAGACTTTGTTGTGTGTCGAAGAATGCTTGTGCGTTGCTCATGAGGCGCAATCTAGCCTCACGGGGCGCCGAGCACGATCTCTCTGGTGATCGCTATGTTCTCGACAAAGCGGCGATCGTGGCTGACGAGCAGCAACGTTCCGGCGAACGACGATAGCGCTGATTCCACTTGTTCGATGGCCGGCAGGTCGAGATGGTTGGTTGGCTCATCCAACACCAGCAAGTTCACCCCTTTGGCCTGAAACAGTGCCAGCTGTGCCCGCGTCCGCTCCCCCGGCGATAGCGACCCCGCCGGTCGCTGCACAGCATCGGCGTCAAGGCCGAACTTTGCCAGGACCGAGCGGACGTCAGAAACAACAAGCCCTGACTCGTCTTCGAAGGCTCGTTGCAGGGTGCGAGAGGCGCCCCCGTCGGACACATCGAACTGTTTGCGGTTCTGTGCCAGCTCGCCCACCACCACGCTCGACCCCAGTCGGGCGATTCCCGACGAGAGGGGGATTCGCCCCAGGAGCGCTTCGATAAGCGTTGATTTGCCGGCACCGTTTGCACCGGTGATAGCGACACGCTCGGCCCACCGAATCTCTTCGTCTATCGGGCCGATGCGAAACTCGCCGCGTTCGATGACTGCGCCGGAGAACGTGGCGACGACGTCTGCACTCCGCTCGGCCGTGGCGATGGTAAAACGCAAATCCCAGCCTTCCCAAGGCTTGTCGACCTTGCCCTTCGTATCGAGCCGTTCCAAGGCCCGCTCGGTGGCTTTCGCCTTCCCGGCAAGCTTCTCGGTCTGATTCACGTTAAAGGCCCGGACGTACTTGTCGGTTTCGCCGCCCTTCTTTGCCCGACTCAGCCCCTGTTGTGACCACTCGCGTTGCTGCTGCGCCCGACCGGCCAGACGGCTTCGTTCGGCAATATAGGTGGCATAGTCCTGTTCGGCATGGCGCCGCGCCGTTGCCTTCTCGGCAACAAACGCATCCCATCCGCCAGTGAAAAGCCGGGCGGTATGGGCATGCTCGTCGATCTCTAACACCGACGCCACGGTCCGTTCAAGAAAGGCCCGGTCGTGCGATACAAGCGCGATACCGCCCTGATGGCCGTTGACCCAGCGCTCGAGAACCGCGAGACCTTCGAGATCGAGATCGTTTGTCGGTTCGTCAAGAAGCGTGATGTCGAACCGGCTGAGGAGAACAACGGCTAGTCCGAGGCGCGAGGCCTGGCCGCCCGAAAGTGACGCCGTTGGTTGTGCGAGCACCGCAGCCGGCAGGCCGAGTTCTTCACCCACGGCTTCGGCCCGAGCAGCAAAGTCGGCCACGCCAAGAGCAAGCCACTGGGAAAGCGCATCGTTGTACCGATCATCGGCACCGGGCGAGCCGTCTGCAAGCGCTTCGGTTGCAGCGATGAAGGCATCGTCGGCCTCGGCGATGCCCAGCCTTCTCGCGAGAAACGCGTGTCCGGTCTCGGTAGGGCTGCGATCGAGTTCCTGGCGGACAAAACCGACCGAAGCGCTCGGCGGAACTTTGGCTAGCTGTCCAGCGGTTGGCGTTACTTCGCCGGCGAGGACCGCGAGCAGCGTCGATTTGCCGATCCCGTTTGGGCCCACGATTGCGAGCCGTGACCGTTCGTTGAGAGTAAACGAAACATCGACCAATACGTGTTGGTCGCCCCGTTCAACCGAGACGTTGTGAGCGGTAAGTGAAACCAGAGATGAAGTATTTGCAGGCATGCGCGAAGATCCAATCGACCGAGGAAACGGGACACGGGACGTTCGCAGTTACTTCATTGCTGAGAAGTGTAGCCAACACTTCTCACTCGCACCGGTCGATTTAGGAGGCGCGGTCCTGAGCTACCGCGTCATAGGCGTCGTAGTCGGTCGCCGTATCGTCCGCGAATTCGAACTCCATAAGGCCAGCTTCGCCCCATGCTTTGCGCAGGTAGCCGTCGTTCGCATCGAGCAGGCCGAGTCGGCGGGTATTGGGAACAAGCTTCGCGAAAAAGCCTCGCTGGAAACTGGCGGTCGGATGTACCCCGGTTTCTTCTGCTGCCTGATGCAGGAAAGGAAGTACCGCATCAACAGATACGTCGAGCCGTTCCCACACCTCGGGGGTAGTCGAGCGGCTCCGTTGGCGGATGGTGTTTTCCAACATGAACTCCTGACGTTCGAGAAGTTCCGCCGAAGAGAGGTTTTCGTAGTACTCGGCGAGGCTAAGAATACCGAACGCTACATGGCGGGCTTCGTCGGCCATGACGTAGCGGAGCAGCTTGCGAAGCAGCGGCTCGTTGGTGCGCCGGAGCATGTCGCCAAAGGCAGCCAAGGCAAGGCTTTCGATCACGATCTGCATGCCGAGGTAGGCAATGTCCCAGCGCGAATCCTCGAGCAACGCCATGATCTGCGCATCGAGGGTCGGACTCATTGGATACGCCTCGCCAAGCTTTTCGTGCAAGTACTTGGCAAAGACTTCGGTGTGACGAGCTTCGTCCATCGTTTGGGTCGAGGCGTAGTACTTGGCGTCAATCCATGGCACGGTTTCGACGATCTTCGCCGCGGTCATCATGGCGCCCTGCTCGCCGTGCATGAACTGGCTCAGGTTTGCCTTCATGAACTCGATGCCCGCGGTGGTGAGCTCTTTTTCACTCCAGTTTGCTAGCGGCGAGTTCGGGATCTTGGCGGCCGCAGCGACAAGCTGCATCGTCGGGCTTGGCTGTTCGTTCACGAGTCGCTCGGGATCGACTTCGGTCGCCCAGTCGAGATCGGTGACGCTGTTCCACTGCGACGACATGGCCTTGTTGTAGAGCGTGACCAGCTGCTCGCGCTCGCGGTCGTATTTCCACGTCATGATACGTGTGGCGTTATCGGTAATGAGTCGGATCGACTCGTCGACGGTCGCCGCATCGGGAAGCGCTCCGGCTTCGCTGCTTGTCTCGACAGGTTCTACTAGTGCCATGGTTCAGCCTCTCATGCGACAACCGTCATGCGGTAATGCTTACACGGTAAACCATCGGGCCGCGGGCGCAACTTCTTCAATCGAACTCCTGAGTACTTCGCGAAGCTCCTCGGCGACCACCGTGGCCAAGCCGGTTCCCAGCTTCATCGAAATGTTGCGCTCGATTGCTGGGTTGCTGATCTCTCGCACCGCAAGAGACCCGAGCTCATGGTCGCGCACAACGTTACTGAACGGCAGAATCGCCACGCCCTCGCCTTCCATGGCGAACGCCAGCAGCGCGTCGGCGATTCCGACCTCTCGCGCGACCTGCGGGGTCGCGTCGATGCCCGCAAACGCCTCGTCGATTGTTCGCCGGATGCTCCACGACGGCCCGGTCAGCAGCAACGGCACGTCGACCAGCTCGGCGAGGTGGATCGGTTTCTCGTCTTCGCCAACCACCCCCACACCACCAAAGGTGTCGGGCTGCCCCATGGCGTACAGCTTCTCCGACACCAGATGTTCGAGGCCCTCGCCATCGCGATCTTCAGGTTCGGGGTAGACGATCGCGGCGTCGACCTCTCCGCTGTCGACCATCGCTTGGCTCTTGGGCGAGGCCGATTCGATTATCCGCACCGCGATGTCGGCAACGTCGGTGGTCGCCCGTCGGACCAGCACCGGAATCAGCACCCGGGCGGTGCCAAACGGGACCGCGATAGTCACCTCGTTTGGCCGGCCAGCCAACACGCGCAGCTCGGCGACGAGATTGCGCCAGTCGTTGGTGAGTTCGACCGCCCGCTCGTAGGCAAGTTGGCCGGCCTCGGTTGGCTGAATCCCACGCCCGTCTCTGCGAAACAGCGCTACCCCGAGCTGTCTTTCGAGCGCACGCATCGACCGACTCACGGCGGGCTGGCTCATTCCTAGCGCCCCAGCGGCGGCGGTCATGCCGCCGCTCTCGACGACCGTCTTGTAGAGCTCAAGTTGCTCGATCTGCATGAGTACAACGCTAACGAACTACGACTCATACCAAAAATGTTATGCACAGATTATGTATTGGCCATAGGACAGCGGCACACAGTTTCGTAGCGTCAACACCATGATCCGTAGCATGAGCAAACTCCCCCACAACGCGACACATGTCATCGTCGGGGCCGGGATCCACGGCCTCTCCACCGCGCTGCACCTCGCCAGCGAACGCGGGTCGGGCGAGGGCATCCTCGTCATCGACAAAACCAATGTGGGTGCGGGCGCGTCGGGCATCGCCTGCGGGGTCATTCGCAACAACTACTTCCAGCCGGCAATGCGCGAACTCATGGCCCATTCGGTCAGCGTGTGGGAGTCCGACCCCGAAGCGTTCAGCTATCACCCTGTTGGGTACATGCAGATCAGCCATGAAGGAATGCGAGCCGACGTGCGGTCGATCTTCGAACAACAACAAGCCATTGGCTACGACTCAACCTTCGTCGAAGGAGCCGAGGAATCCCGGCTGTATATGGAAAACATTTTCCACGACTGGCAAGCCCAAGGCATCACCTCGGTACTCCACGAAAAGAAGGGCGGCTACGCAAACAACAAGAAGTCGCTTGCCGGACTCCTCGGCAAATGCGAAGCGGCGGGCGTCGCCGTCATCGGCGGCATTGAGGTGCAGGAATTCACCACCGACGCATCCGGAGCGGTCACCGCGGTTGTTACCGGCCAGGGAACCATTGCCTGCGACCATGTCGTGGTCGCTGTCGGACCATGGGTGCAGAAGTTCTGGGCGATGCTCGACCTGCCAGTTACCACAGCGGTCAAGGGGCCCGACGGTCAGATGCATGACACCAACACCTGGACTTACTGGGCTCTGCAAGAAGGCGTGCTCGGTGTCGACCCGGGCTTCCTCGTCGACAACGAGGGCAACATGCCGCCCGTGATTCACATCGACACCGACGCCCCCCTCTACGACGACGACGGAGCACTAGTCACCGAAGGCCCGTGGGGCATCTACTACAAACCCGACTTCTCCTTTGGTGGCGTGCAAGGCGGCTATATGCCCTACATCGTCGACAAGCCAGCACTCGAAGTAGCGGTCGATCCCTACGGCCCCGATTCGCCCGACTTCGTCGTCGGAGGCGATTTCTACCGCACCTGGACAGCAGCATTGGCGCACTGTCACAAACGGTTCGAAGGCAAAAGTCACCTGATCAAACAAGAGCCGTCAGGCGGCATCGGCAGCTTCACCCCCGATAGCTTTCCGGTTTTCGACACCTTTGCCGAAAACGCGTACTTCATCTGCGACTCGAACCACGGCTACAAAATGCTCGGCGTCGGGGCGCTGGTTGCCAAGGAACTCGAGGGCGACACACAAGCGCTACTCGAACCCTTCCGCTACAGCCGCTACGCCGAAGGCAACCTCCACCCGGTCTCAAACAGCCCATACCCCTGGAGCTGAGGGTGACCCGTCGAGGTCGCCCACGGTCAACCGGTCCACAAGCAAAGGTCGCCCAACTCCCCTGGCGACAGGTCACCAATCCGCACGGAACGCTCCCTATTCTCGACCCCGAAGGCGTCGAGCGGATCCACGAGGCGTCGCTGCGTATTCTCGAAGAGCTCGGCATCGAACTGTGGAGCGCCGAAGCCAGGAAACTCTTCACCGACGCAGGTGCGATCGTCGAGGGCGAAACCGTACGGGTTGGGCGCGACATCATCGAAGCTGCCCTGGCTTCCACGCCAAGCTCGTTCACTCTTACGTCACGCAACCCCGACAAAGAGCTGACCATGGGCGGCAACCACCTAGCCTTTGGCCTGGTCGCGGGGCCGCCGAGCGTCCACGACGAGGTGCGGGGCCGTCGGCCGTCGAATATGGACGACTACGAAAACTTCATCCGTCTCGCCCACTATTTCAACGCCATTCACATCATCGGCAATCAGGTGGCCTCGCCTCTCGAGCTTCCCGCCAACAGTCGACATCTCGATGCCTACCGGGCCAACCTCACCCTGTCGGACCTCAGTTTTCACTGCTTGTCCATCGGCCGCGGCCGAGCCCTCGACGGCATTGAGATGATGGCCATCAGCCGCGGCATCAGCATCGAAGAGATGGCCGAGTCTCCCGGCGTAACGACCATCATCAACGTCAATTCACCCCGCCGGTTCGATGAGGAGATGGCGTTGGGTCTTATGACGATGGCCGAACACGGTCAGGCGGTATCGGTCACGCCGTTCACGTTGATGGGAGCGATGACCCCGGTGACCCTCGGCGCAGCACTGACCCAACAGAACGCCGAAGCCCTGTTCGGCATTGCGCTCACGCAACTTACCCGCCCCGGAGCGCCGGTCATGTACGGCTCCTTCACCTCGAACGTCGACATGAAGTCGGGGTCGCCAGCTTTCGGCACGCCCGAACACGCCAAGGCCAACGTGGCCGCTGGTCAGCTCGCGAGGCGCTACGACCTCCCCTACCGGGCATCGAACTCCAGCGCCTCGAACGTCGTCGATGCGCAAGCGGCGTACGAAACCCAAATGTCGCTATGGGGTTGTGTGCTCGGCGGCACCAACCTCATCTACCACGCTGCGGGATGGATGGAAGGCGGCCTGCAGGCCAGCTACGAAAAACTGGTGCTCGACGTCGAGATGCTGCAACACATGATGGAGTTCCTCACCCCAATCGATCTCTCCGACGACGCCTTGGCCTTCGACGCGATGAGCCGAGTCCCAACTGGCGGCCACTTCTTCGGCGATGAGCACACGCTTGCCCGCTACACCGACGCCTTCTACGCCCCGATGATCTCTGACTGGCAGAACCATGGAGCGTGGACCGACTCGGGAGCGCTCACCGCCACCCAACGGGCGACGAAGGTCTGGCAGGACGCTCTCGAGGACTACGTCGAGCCGGCTCTCGATAGCGCGCGTGCCGATCAACTCGACGACTACGTCGCCCGACGCAAGGAACAAATCGGCGACGGCGACCCGTGACCGCATCCGACAGGCGGGAATCAGCACGACCTGCCAGCGAGCTGCTCTACCTCCTCCTCTAGACTGAACGGATGAACAGCAGCAGCTTTTACATCGACGGCCAATGGCAGGAACCTGCGACTTCCGAACGGCAGGCGGTTTTCAACCCCTCCACAGAGGAGCAGTTCACCGAGACAGCCTGGGCCTCAGCCGACGAGGTCGACCAAGCGGTCATGGCCGCCCGCCGTGCGTTCCCAAGCTGGTCGACCACCGATCCGAGCGAGCGTGTCGCCGCCCTCGAGCGTCTCATCGCTGTGTTCGAAGCTCGCGCAGACGAAATGGCGGTAACGATTTCGGAAGAGATGGGCGCCCCGCTCGACCTCTCTCGCCGGGCGCAGGCGCCCGTTGGCCTCGGCCACCTCAAGACGTTCGCCAAAGAACTCGCAGCGATGGAATTCACTCGTGAACTCAATGGCCCCGAGCACCTCGTGGCTCTCGAAGCAGCGGGCGTAGCCGCATTGATCACTCCGTGGAACTGGCCGATGAACCAAATCTGCCTGAAGGTCGGAGCCGCTATGGCTGCGGGCTGCACGATGGTGCTCAAGCCCTCAGAAATCGCTCCGGTCTCGGCAGCGCTGTTTGCCGAGTTCTGTGACGAGGCCGACATCCCTGCGGGAGTCTTCAACCTCATCCAGGGCGACGGCGCCGGAACCGGAACCTCGCTCACCAGCCATCCCGAGGTCGACCTCATCTCCTTCACTGGCTCAACCCGCGCTGGCATGGCTATCAGTAAGGCGGCTGCCGACACTGTGAAACGGGTGTCACTCGAACTCGGTGGCAAATCTCCCAACGTCATCTTTGCCGATTCCGGCATCGAGGCCTCGGTGCCGGCAGGCGTTGGCATGTGCTTCAACAACACCGGCCAATCGTGCATCTCCCCCACCCGCATGTTGGTTGAGGACGATGCCTACGACGAGGCTGTCGAACTTGCTGCTGCGGCCGCAAACGCGACCGAAGTAAATGTTGCCTCCGAAGAAGGGCGTCACCTCGGACCACTCGTGTCAGAGGCCCAATTCAACAAAGTTCAGCATCTGATCCAAGTTGGCATCGACGAAGGCGCCCGGCTGGTTGCGGGCGGCGTCGGCCGCCCCGAAGGCTTGGACAAGGGCTGGTTTGTGCGGCCCACCGTCTTTGCCGACGTCACCCCGGACATGACCATCTGGCACGAAGAAATCTTTGGTCCAGTGCTTGCGATCAGCAAGTTCGCATCCGATGAGCAGGCGGCCGAAATGGCCAACGACACGCCGTACGGCCTCGCCGCGTATATCCAAGGACACGACCGCGAGCGAGTACAGAGACTTGCCCGGCAGATTCGTGCCGGGGTGGTGCAAATCAATGGCTCAGGTCGAGCACCGAACGCACCGTTTGGCGGCTACAAGCAATCGGGTAACGGCCGCGAGGGAGGCCGTTACGGCATCGAAGACTTCCTGGAAGTGAAATCACTTTCGGGTTGGCCTATCGAGTAAAGCTTACCGACGGTATCGCCGATACAACACGCATGGGCGAAGCCGCGAGAACCAAGATTGCCGAACTCGCCATGGCCCATCCCGATGCGGTTGTCATGATCAGCAATGCCCAGGGCACCGAAACTCTCGCGCCCCCCGACTGGCTAGCTGAACTCTTCACCAATTTTCGCCAACCGCCGACCCCGGTCGATCTCGTCGCTGCAGAACAACGCATCGATGCAGTCGGAATGTTCTATCAGGCGCGTATGAACGGCGAATGCGTCAGTGCAACGCGTCTTGTCGACAACCCTTCCGTGCTGCAGCGTTGCCACACCTTGCGGGTCGACCATTGGAACGACGTGGTAGGCGTCGACCCCATCTTTGTCTTCATCTGTGTTCCCGATGACAGCGCAACGACCGAGCGAACCACCGCGTTCGACGAGGCGGTCGCACCTCGGCGTATCGTCTACCGAGCCGACGCTGCCGGAGTCGCGCTCACCTTCGACCCCTCTGCTCAGACACTCATGGGCTGGACCAAGGAGTCCTTCGTTGGGCAATCCGGGCTCGACCGCATGCACCCCTCCGACGTCGACACAGCGGTTTCGCGCTGGCTGCATGTCCTCCAAACCGAGGGTGGCACGCTTCGCGGTCGAACCCAGTACAAAACTTCTGCGGGCGAATGGCGGTGGTTCGAGTCGACAGAGACCAACCTTCTCGCCGCCGAAGGCTATGTTTTGGTCGAACTGCTCGACATTTCGGTTGAGATGCAGGCGCTTTCTGAGCTGCGGGCCCGCGAAGAACTACTGCTGCGGCTCACCGATGCTCTGCCCAGCGGCGTCGTGCACTTCGATCGGCACGGAGCTCTCCTCTTTGCCAACGATCGACTCGACGAAATTACTGGCGTGCACCATCCGGTACTTCGTTCGTACCTTGAGCTTTTCGACGTCGACACCCAACAATTGGTTACCGAGGTCGCGGAATCCGCCTATGCAGAAGGCAGCGACTTCAACCTCGAAGCAACGCTGCACCGCAAAGACGGCACCACCCGCCATGTGCGGCTTTCGTTGCGAAGTCTGGCGGTCGACGAACAGGGTGCGAACGGTCTACTGATTTGTGTCGACGACATCACCGATGAGTGGTTGCTTCGTGTGGAATTGGCACGCCGCGCCGATCGTGACGACCTGACCGGCGTGGCCAACCGCGCCGCCGTACATACCGGTCTTGCCGAGGCTCTCCGAGACCGGCGCTCGATCGGAACTGGCGCGATCTATTTCGACCTCAACGGCTTTAAGGCCATAAATGATGCATTCGGGCATGCGATCGGCGACGAGCTCTTGCAAGAGACAGCAAACCGTCTCGCTGGCGCTGCGCGCGACTCCGACATCGTCGGACGTCTTGGCGGCGATGAATTCATTGTCATCTGTCCGGAAACCACGGCCGATCAGGTCGCCGCGCTGGCACAACGATTACTCGACGCCGTCAACGACCTCGACGCCGACGCTCCCACGCTCCCACCAATCGTCGCGTCGTGCGGCTACTCGCATATCCTTCACGACAACGGCCTGGCTGCAGCGACTACCACGGTGGCGACCGATCCCGACAAGCTCATCGCCGAGGCAGATGCCGCGATGTACGCCCACAAACGAGATGCCGGAAACCGTCCCCTTTCGTACGCAACTCTCGCGCTGGACGATAAAGCCGGCTGACACCGCAACGATGAACGGCAAAACGCAACGCGGTGCAACGGATGGCTCTGGCGGCGCCTTGAGATCGCATTCCCCTCTAGTGTGGTGTCATGGCAACCTTCGTTCTCACCGTCATCGGCGACGATAAGTCGGGTCTCGTCGACGCACTAGCCGGCGTGGTCGACACGCACAATGGCAACTGGACCACGAGTCAGATGTCGCAGCTGGCCGGCAAGTTCGCCGGGATTGTTATGGTGACAATCCCGAATCCGTCGGCCGACGCCTTCGTCGCTGCATTGGCGCCGCTTGAGCAAACCGGGCTCCTTGACATCACCGTTGAGCAGACCGGTGCAGCGCCACCCGAACCGTCGACGGTTCTGCTGCTCGACCTGCTTGGCCAGGACCAACCCGGCATCATTGCCGATTTGTCCGGTGCCTTAGCCGAACGAAACGTAAGCATTGCCGAGCTGCGAACCGAGACTCGCAGTGCACCAATGGCCGGCGGCCTGCTCTTCGAGGCTCACGCAGTGCTTCATGTGCCTCCCGAGGAGACCCTCGAGAGCCTCACGGCCTGTGTCGAAGAATTGGCGGAAACCTTGATGCTCGACATCGAACTCTCCGCAGAGTCTGCCTAGTCGTGGGTGGTGCGTCCGGCAGCACGTTGTTCGAACTCGTCGAGCAGTACTTCGATCTCGGCATTCATCGCACCGGCACTGAGGTCGACGACGCCACCGCGTCGTGGTTTGCCGGACACCTCGCGACCCGCGGATTCGCCACGGAAACCAATCGAGTTCAGTATTCGCAGTGGACGTCTTCGAGCGAATTGCTCGTCGGTGGCAAGCCAATCGATCACCTGCCAGTGTTCTACGAGTGGACTGGTCAACTCCAGACCGACCGTCTGCACATCGAGGTCATCGATCCGCGCAGCGGCGGACATCCAGAGGTCCTCTCGGAGGCAATTGCGCGCGCTCAGGCCAAGGGAGCAGACGCCCTTGTGCTCGCTACCGACCACCCCGACGGTTCACTCGTCGCGATCAACCGCATCATCGGCCAAGGATCGGGGTTTCCGACCGTTCTGGTCGCCGGACGCGACAGCGAACGCGTGCTTGGCGGCCAGTGCCGCCTCGAGATCGAGGCCACCGAGCAGCCCGGATTCACGAACAACGTCACCGGTAGCAACAAGGCCAAGGCAACGAAGCCACCACTTATGATCACCACGCCGCTCAACGGCTGGTTCGGCTGTGCAGGCGAACGAGGCACCGGCATCGCCGTCACCCTCGATCTTCTCGACCGTTTCGCCGACCGCGACATCATCGTCGTCGGCACCGGCGGACACGAGCTCACCTGGTTCGGAGCGCAACACTGGGTCGACAACCAGCCACCCGCCGTATCTGCCATCATTCACGTCGGCGCCTCCGTCGCCGTAGTCGACCCGGGCACAGACGATTTGGCGACAACGCGCTTGGCCTTAACCTCAAGCTCCGACGAATCGGGTTCGGTCACTCGGGCGCTCGCCGAGATCGGCCTCAACCTCACAACGTCATGTACGAGCTGGGTCGGCGAAGGGCAGTCCTGGTCACAGGTTGGCGTACCCCTGCTGTCATTTAGCGGCGCCGGAATCCACTTCCACACGCCAGAGGACACACCCGAGGCAGCAACAACGCCCTCCGCGTTGGCGAGGGTCGCCGATGCCTTCGAGCAGGCCGTCGAGGCCTTCACCGCCGAGCGGGCGACGTCTTAGTCGACCCGCCCGTCGCGAACAACCGCCACTCGATGCATGACCCGACGCTGCGGCAGATAGTCGGCGCACGCATAGTGCTGTGTGCCGCGGTTGTCCCAAATCGCCACGGTGTTGGGCTTCCAGCGGAGTCGAACATGATGTTCTGGCCGGTTGATCAGGTCGAACAGTTCGGTCAACAAGCGGCCGCCCTCGGGAGCCGAAAGCCCGATAACGAAGCGTGTAAAGGACTCGCTGACGTTGAGGTACGGTCGCCCGGATACCGGGTGGTGAGCAATCACCGGGTGCACTGCAGTACCCGCACCCTGCAGCGCAGCTTGAATGCCATCGTTGCCGCCCTCGAGATACGCCGGGGTGCGAAAGGCGCCCATGTCATGCACGGCCTCGAGCTTTGACAGGTCGTCGCGCAGCCCGGGAGACAGGGCGTCGTACACCGAGTACATGCTGGCCCATAAGGTGTCGCCGCCCGACGGCGGCACCACGACAGCTTTAAGAATCGTCCCAAAGGGCGGCTGGGCGCGATAGGTCATGTCTGCGTGCCACTCAGCAGCGTCGGGCCGGTCGTCGTCTTTCCACTCGAGGATGACAACATCGTCGTTCTCTGGATGGGTGACGTAGGAGTGATGGCGCGCACCAAGCTCGCCGAAGCTGTTCGCTAGGCCGACCATGGTCGCCGGCGAGAGGTCGGCATCGCGAAAGATCAGCACTTGGTGATCGATAAGCGCGCCGTATATTTCGTCGGCCAGTGCTTCGTCGATTTCGCCGTCGAGACGCAGCCCGGAAACCTCGGCACCCAACGCGGGCGTAAGCCGATCGAGCACCAGCTTGTTTCGAGCGTTCATGGGCGAATCGTAGCGCCTCGCAGCCCTCTTCGACCCCCACCGAAACCCTGGTCCCGTAGGGCGGAAACGAGGCGAACGTCTGCGAGAAGCTGGCCGGAAGCGCCATTGCTTGTAAGGTCCCGACATGATCTCGGACTCGCTAACCGTCGCCCGCTCTGCCTTCGAAGAAGGCACGGGTTGGGAACTCAAACCCGAAGGGGCCTGCAAAGGCGAAATCTGCATCCCGCTCGCTACTCCCCCAGTTGGCGACACGGTGCAGCTCGACGAGCTGGCCGACCAGCTCGGCCTTGCGTTGGTTCACGACCAGGACAACGATCTCTGGGCCCTTGGACCAGCGGCACCGGGTGGACGAGCTCTGGCCACCGCAGTCGCGCCAAACCTGACCCTGCCCCGTCTCGATGGCACTACCTTCGAGCTCCAATCGCTTCGAGGCAGCAAGGTGTTGATGGTCGCGTGGTCACCGTATTGAGGTTGCTCCGGCGACCTGCCCGTGTGGCAGGCACTCCGCAACGAACTTCACCCCCACGGCCTCGAAGTCGTCACCGTCGGCATGGATACCGCTGGAGCCGAAGCATGTCGACACTTCATCGAGGCTGCGAAGCCCGAGCATCCGTCGCTTATCGATGCCAACCACGTCGTGGCAAGTCAGTTCGGCATCATCAACATCCCCAACAGCGTCTGGATCGACGAGGACGGCATGATCGTTCGTCCGGCCGAGGCTGCTCCGGCGCCGCCGTCAATCGATGTGCCGCGCACCAACCCCTTTGAGGGCATGACCGAATTTCCCGACCGGGCGCAGGCCATCATGGCCGAAGCGGTCAATATCGAAAGCGACCCGGCGGCCTATGAGGCGGCACTTCGGGACTGGGTAACCAACGGCGCTGAAAGTGTCTACGCACTTTCAGCCGATCAGGTCATCGAACGTTCGCAGCCACGAAGCGCCGACACGTCGACTGGTGCGGCGCACTTCGCCATGGCCGCCCACCTTGAACAGGCTGGCAAACACGATGCCGCCGTGCCGCATTTCCGCCAAGCGCACCAACTGGTTCCCGACAACTTCGCGTATCGCCGTCAGGCGTGGTCGCTTGAACCCGGAGGCGAAGGTGCGTTCGCCCGGTTCTGGCAAGGCCCACAAGATGGCAACGAGGAAGCCTGGCCCTACGACAGCGAGTGGGTCAGCGATGTACAAGCGATGGGCGCCGCAAATTATTACCCCAAGTTCACGCCGTAGAACACCGAACACTCGTCCAAACAACCTGTCAAAGAACTAGTCGGTAAAGCTCACCAAAATCGCCGCGTTCGCAATGACGATGCCGTCACCCGCCGGCCGGTTGTCGCTCGGTTCGGCCGCAACATCGAGTCCACCCATCTGCGCAGTGACGGTCACTGTCCCGTAGGGCACCTCTTCAGCCACCGCGGCAAGGTCGACGTCGTCGGGGCGTTGGACGCCAATTCGCACCTCGACAAACATGTCGTGCACGGTCTTGTTGGTCGCCCGAAAGAAGTTCAGGCTGCTGTGCCGCAGAGCATCAGAAACAGCGCGCCTCGCAGCCTTGGTGTAGTCGTGGCCGTGCACGTCGACACCCATCCCCATTTCGGTAATCCAGCGAGTCGTCAGGGCAGTGTTCTCAGCAGCGTTCTCAGCAGTGTTCTCAGCAGGGTTGTTAGACATGCGCCCATCAAAGCACCGATGGATTACGGACTCCGAGACGGGACCGGTAGCGTCGACCCTATGAGCGAGACTCCCCACTTTGATGTTGTGATTATCGGCGCCGGCATTTCAGGCATTGGCGCTGCCTATCATCTGCAAAGCCAGTGCCCCGACCGAAGCTTCACGATTCTTGAAGGCCGAGAGAACCTAGGCGGCACCTGGGACCTCTTCCGGTACCCCGGGGTCCGGTCCGACAGCGACATGCACACCCTCGGCTACAGCTTCAAGCCCTGGACCTCAAAGAAGACGATCGCCGATGGCCCCGCCATCCTCGACTACCTCAACGAGACCGTCGACGAGTACGACATCCGACGCCACATTCGCTTCAACCATCTGGTAACCGACGCATCCTGGTCGACCGACGATGCTGCGTGGACAGTCACCGGCGCACGTTCCGACGACGGCTCCAGCATCAGCTATACCTGCAACTTCTTGTTCATGTGCTCGGGCTACTACAGCTACAAGGGCGGCTACGAGCCTGATTTTCCCGGCAGCGAAAAATTCGCCGGCCCAATCGTTCATCCCCAGAAATGGCCCGAAGATCTCGACTACGCCGGCAAGAAGGTCGTCATCATTGGGTCGGGTGCCACCGCCGTCACGCTCGTACCGGCAATGGCACAAACCGCAGCGAGTGTCACGATGCTGCAGCGCTCGCCGACCTACGTCGTCAGCCGACCATCGGAGGACCCGGTCGCCAACAGCCTCCGGAAGGTCTTGCCGAACAAGCTGGCGTACGATCTCACTCGACGCCGCAACGTCTGGCGCGGCGAAATGATCTACGAAAAGACCCGCAGCAGCCCCGACAAGATCAAGAAGCTGCTCCTCGATGGTGTTCGCAAGGAGCTCGGCGACAACTACGACGTCGACACCCACTTCACCCCCACCTATGGCCCGTGGGATCAACGCCTTTGCCTCGTGCCCGATAGCGACCTCTTCAAGTCGATCAACAGCGGCAAAGCTGCCGTTGTCACCGACCACATCGACACCTTCACCGAAACAGGGATCGCCCTGCAATCTGGCAAACACCTCGATGCCGACATCATCATCACCGCTACGGGCCTGCAGCTAGTAACCCTGGGCGAAATGCGGTTCTCTGTCGACGGCAAGGAGGTCGATTTCGCCGACGTTTGGACCTACAAAGGCCTTGCCTACAGCGACGTGCCGAACCTGGCTTCGTCGTTCGGCTATATCAACGCATCGTGGACCCTTCGAGCAGACCTCACCTGTGAGTACGTCTGCCGGTTACTCAATCACCTGACCGAGACGGGCACCGATCAGTGCACGCCCCGACTTCGGCCATCGGATGCCGAGATGCCCCGCCGACCCTGGGTCGACGACTTCTCCGCTGGGTACATGCAGCGGATGATGCCGATGATGCCCAAGCAGGGCGACCGCGAACCATGGCTGAACACGCAAAGTTATCGCGCCGACAAAAAACTGTTCCGCGATGGCCCAATCGCCGACGGCGTCATGCGATTTACCAAGAAGGCCCAGGCGAAAGTAGACGCCTGAGCCCTCGATTGGTTTCGCCGGTCGCTACTTCAGTACCTCGATAATCGTCACGTTTGCCTGGCCGCCACCTTCACACATGGTCTGGAGGCCGTAGCGGCCACCGGTGCGCTCAAGTTCGTTGAGAAGCGTGGTCATCAGGCGTGCGCCGGTGCATCCGAGAGGATGACCGAGCGCGATTGCGCCGCCGTTTACGTTGACCTTTTCGTGCGGAATGTTGTGTTCGTGCATCCAGGCAAGCGGAACGGGAGCAAAGGCTTCGTTGCACTCGAACAGGTCGATATCGTCAATCGACATACCGGTCTTTTCCATCGCGTATCGCGTAGCTTCAATCGGTCCGGTCAGCATAAAGATGGGGTCATCGCCACGCACGCTGAGGTGATGGATACGAGCTCTCGGGGTCAGGTTGTGATCCTTCAGCGCCTGTTCTGAGCACACCAACAACGCCGCAGCGCCATCAGAAAGTTGGCTCGCCATCGCTGCGGTGATTCGTCCGCCCTCGACGAGCGGGTTGAGTTGCGCCATCTTTTCGAGGCTTCCACCTCGGCGTGGCCCTTCATCGTTGACCATGTCGCCGTATGCCACGATCTCGTTTTCGAACCGACCTTCGTCGATTGCGGTGATTGCACGCTCGTGCGACTCGAAGGCGAACGCCTCCATGTGGTCGCGGGTGATGTCCCACTTTTCGGCGATGAGTTCGGCTCCACGGAATTGCGAAACTTCTTGTGTTCCGTACCGCTCGACCCAGCCGGTCGACGTGGTGAACGGGTCGGGCATGTCGAGGCCGACTGACTCGGCTGCAGTCAACGCCGCGCCGATCGGAATCATCGACATGTTCTGCACGCCGCCAGCGACCATCACATCGTTGACGCCAGCCATGACGCCAGTCGAAGCGAAATGGACTGCCTGTTGGCCTGAGCCGCACTGCCGGTCGATGGTGACGCCTGGGACGGTTTGTGGCAGTCCGGCAGCTAACCAACAGGTACGAGCGATATCGCCAGCCTGTGGCCCAAGGTTGTCGAGGCAGCCGAAGATCACATCTTCGACAGCTTCAGGATCGATGCCGGTGCGGTCCATCAGTGCGCTGATTGCGTGCGCCCCCATGTCGGCGGGGTGCACTTCGGCAAACGAGCCTCCTCGTTTGCCTACCGGGGTCCGGACTGCGTCGACGATGTATGCCTCACCCATTGGGGTTGTTCTCCTGCTCAGCGAAAGTGGTGGTTCGTGATTTCTTTCCTTAAACGTAGGCTGCCGCACACGATTTCCGCCAGATTCGATCGCCGCTCTAGGGCGTCGGCTAGAACTCGATGACCGTTCGGGCGACGTTTCCGCTCAACATATCGGCGAACGCCTCATTGATCTTTTCGAGACCGACCCGCTTGGAGATGAGCTCGTCGAGGTGAAGCTTGCCGTCGAGGTAGAACTCGATGAGTCGGGGCATGTCGGTACGGAACCGGTTCGATCCCATATTCGACCCTTGAAGAGTCTTTTCGTAGAGGAGGTCGGCAGCCTCGATCTCTATCTTCTGCCCTTCGGGAACCATGCCGATGATCGTCGCATCGCCTCCCGGGCGCAGCATGTTAAACGCCTGCTCAGAGGTGCGCTTGAGGCCGATCGCCTCAAAGGAGTAGTCGACTCCCCCGCCAGTAAGCTGCCGCACCGCGTCGACGACCTCTTCGTCGCTGAGGCCGTTTGCATCAACGATGTGGGTCGCGCCGAAACGTTTGGCCATAGCAAGTTTCTCTGGCAACACGTCGACCGCGATGACTTGGCCTGCACCGGTGATGTCTGCGCCGTTGATAGCCGACAGTCCAATGCCGCCGCAACCAAGGACAGCGACCGATGCGCCAACCTCGACCCGAGCGGTGTTGACCACCGCGCCGAAGCCGGTCATAACGGCACACCCGATGAGCGCTGCTCGATCGAGTGGCATGTCGGGTCGGATCTTCACGACCGCTCGTTCGTGTACGAGCATCATCTCGGCGTAGGACGACAGCTCATAAAGCTGCCCCATCGGTGCCCCGTTTTGCAGCAGCCGGCTGCCGCTCGTTCGTCGAGTTTCCGGGCTCTCGCACAGGTACGGGCGGCCGGAGGTACACACGTTGCAGTGGCCGCAGAACACCGACATGCAGGTAATGACGTGATCGCCCGGTTGCACGTACGTCACCCGATCGCCGACCGCTGCGACCACACCAGCCGACTCATGCCCTGGCACAACCGGCAAGTCGGTGTGGTAGTGCCCCTCGACAAAGTGCAGATCGGAATGGCAGACCCCCGCGGCCACCGTCCGGATCAACACCTCATAAGCCTGAGGCGAATCGACGTCGACCGACTCGATTGCGAGCGGAATTCCAACCTCTCGTAGCACTGCGGCTTTCATAGCTCGGACATCTCCTAAGAAGTACGTAAGGTTACCGGTACATCATTGGCTCATGGGTGCTTGAGGCCGGCCTCAAGCACGAGACGTCCGTCTACAACGACAACGCGATAGGTGCCCAGCGCTTCGCACACCGGCGCCCGACGGGGTTCGCCAGAGGCAATATCGAATCTGCCGTTGTGCTTGGGGCATTCGATCTGGTCGCCGACCACTGTGCCCGTTGCCAGATGCACGCTGCGGCTATGGGTGCAGATCCCATCGGTCGCAAAGATGTCGCGACCGACCCGGTAGAGCGCAAACGTGCGATCACCGATATCGACTCGCACCACGTGTCCTGGTCGCACCGACTGGTCGTCGCCCACATCGAATGCTCCACCGCCGACCGAGCGAGGTTGAGCGGTATCGCTGCTTGCGCCGGCGCCGCCGCTCGCTGCACTAGCAACAGGGATCTCTCTCGGGATTTCCCATGACGGGTCCGTATGCTGCCGACGCAACGCCGGAACGACCTCCCGGTACGCGGCGATCAGCGATGGCAACGGTGTCGGCATGTCGTGCTGTATCTCACGGTGCAGTCGCGGTAGTGCGTGGTACGGAACCTGCGGGAACATGTGATGTTCTGCGTGGTAGTTCATGTTCAGATAAAGAAACCTCAGCACCGGATTGAGATAGATCGTGCGGGTGTTCTGACGGTGATCGAGCACGTCCTCACGAAGTCCGAGATGCTGCGTCGTGCCCAGCACCAACATCAGCCAGGCGCCATAGAACGATGGGCCAATCACAAATAGCAACGGCACAGCGCTCCCCAGCACGAGACATCCGGCCAGCACCGCGAGCCAGATCGTCACCGTCATCCGCGCTTCTCTTACCACCAAGGGTTTCGCGTGCTCAGGCAGGTAGGACTCGTCGGCGGCCGAGATGTTTCCGGTGGCGTGGCGAACCGTGCGCCGCATCATGAACGTGCCCGCCTTCAGACCAATCAGATTCGGTAGCCAGTCGCCGAGTTGCGGGGGTCGAGCCAAGATGATCTCCGGATCTCGGCCGACAACGATCGTGTCGCTGTGGTGACGCACATGCGACCAGCGCCAGAGCGTTGCTTCTCTCAGCAACATAAACGACGCCGGAAAGTACACCAGGTTGTTGAGCACCGACGAGCGAAAGGCCGTCCCATGGCCGCACTCATGCCACCTCGGGTCCGACGAACTTCCGTACAACGTGCCGTAGACAAACGCTGCCGGCAGCGTCCACCACGACCACAGCGACCAGTAGAGCAGAACTGCACTACCGACTAGCAGCGCGACGTACAGCAAAAGGTCGATCGCGGCCCGCCCGTTTGTGCGCACACTCAGCGATTGCAGACGGTCGGGGCTGATCGGCGAGCGGTACCACTCGGCGTCGGCTAAGCCGTTCGCTACCGCTTGAGCGTCGGCGGCCGAGGCCAGAGAGTAGTCACGCACAACGTTGTTGTATCGCCCGACTGGCAGACGAGCAAGATCACGCCGCTTTTGTCATCCGAAGCGCAGCAAACGTTTCGACGGAAAGGCGGTGCAAACTTGCCACGTCGTCCTCGACATCGTGCAACGAGTTGCCGGCTTTCAACGCGTGTTCGATCGTCTTCGCCACCTCACTCATCGCTAAGGCGCCCACTGAGGCCGCCGAAGACTTCAGCGTGTGGGCTTCACGCTGCACGACCTCGACATCGTCGGCAAGGGTCGCCGCATCGATCGAAGCGAGCCGCTTGGGCGCATCGTCGAGAAAGACATCGAGTAACTCGCCAACGAGGGCAGAACCAGCGTCACCCATGGCCTCAGAAAGTTCATCGAGTACCGAGCGGTCGAACACTGGCACAGCGGTCGTCGCAGAATCCTCGGCGCGGCCGATGTCGGACACCGGAGCCGCTTCGGTAGCGGAAACGTCCTGCACACCCGTGGCGGGAACGCTCCGGAGTGCGTCCGCCAGACGCCTCGGTTGGACAGGTTTACTCACGTAGTCATTCATGCCGCCGGCCAGGAACCTTTCTCGATCACCGCTCAGGGCGTTCGCTGTCATTGCGATAATCCACGGCTGATCCTCCGGAGGAAGGTCGGCCCGTATTCGTGTGGTGGCCTCCTGGCCGTCCATCTCTGGCATTTGGATATCCATCAGTACGACGTCGTAGGGGCGCTTGGCAAACGCTTCAAGCACCTCGAGACCGTTGGCGACCACATCGGCGGTGTAGCCGAGGTTGCCCAAAAGTCCTAGCGCGACCTGCTGGTTCACTCGGTTGTCCTCGGCAAGAAGAATTCGAAGGGGACGTGCCCTGCCGGGCTCGTTCGGCTCGATCTTGCCGACCGCAACTTTTCGGGCTTCGCCGTTCAATTCGAGGATGAGCAGGTCAAAGAGTTTCGCGGGCTTCACCGGCTTGCTCACATAGTTGAAGATCGAGTCGCGGTCGGTGAGAACCATCCGTCTTCCTAGCGGCGCCATCACAACGGTGGGTTGTCCATCGACCACGCACGAATCCGCCAAGCTGTCGTCGATAATCACGACATCGGCTGGTCTCGCGTCTAGTGCCGACCGCAAGCCCGCTGCAGACTCGACGCACACGACCTTTGATCCCCAGGTCGTCAGTTGCTGCGCCACGATCTCGGCCGCGCGCTCGTTGGGGTCGGCGATAACGATGTACGTCCCTGCGAAATCGGCATGCGCGGCCGAGAAGAACGGAGCTGTCGTGTCACGTTCGGATTGCAACTCGACGCAGAACGAGAACGTCGAACCGGAGCCTTCGGTACTCTCAGCCCACGCTGTACCGTTCATTAGCTCGGCCAGCTGCTTGCTAATGGCCAGACCCAGTCCTGTTCCACCGAACTTTCGTGCTGTGCTGCCGTCCACCTGGCTAAATGAGTTGAACAGCAACGGGAGCCGGTCGGCCGGAATACCGATGCCGCTGTCGGCAACATCGAAGAAGAGGCGCCAGACGCCACTTTGGTCCTCGGCGCCCGAGTGGTCGATGTTGTGCTCTGATGAAGCGCCTCGCGAATCGTCGATATCGCCGATCCGTCTGCCGGATACGGTGACCACAATCTCACCCTCAGGGGTGAACTTGATGGCGTTCGAGACCAGGTTGTTCAAAATCTGACGTATTCGTCCGGCATCTCCGACGAATATTTCCGGCAGATCAGCGTCGACGTCGAGGGCAAGCGAAAGCCGTTTCTCAGCTGCCAGAGATGCCACCACTTCCAGCGACTCTTCAACCTGTGAACGCAGATCAAAGGGGTACGTTTCGAGGTCGAGTTTTCTCGCCTCAATTTTGGAGAAGTCGAGAACATCGTTGATGACGCTGAGCAACTGATCGCTCGACAACCGGATCGTATCGATCATCGTGCGTTGGTCGTCGTTGAGCGTGGTCTCGCTGAGCAGGCTGGTCATGCCGACGACACCGTTCATGGGCGTGCGCAACTCGTGGCTCATATTGGCTACGAACTCGCTCTTGGCGCGGCTGGCATCGCGTGACCGTTCGGTAGCGACGACGAGCTCCTGCTCGCGTCGATGCAATGCACGCATGGCTGTCTGCACCCGAGCAACTGCAGGAGCAAACACGAAGCGACCGATCAGCAACAACGACAGAAGAACGGCCGCCAAGGTGAGAAGTCCAGCCGCCTGGAGTTGCGCCGACCGCCTGCCGTTCTCGGCCGAGTGGTTCGTATGGAGGTTTTGCAGGAGAGCCAGATAGTCGTCGCGTTCTTGCTCATGGTTGTCAATCGCTTCGGCACGTTGCTCGCGCGTCAGATCGGGCCATTCGTTCGAAATTCCGAGCGTCGTGATGGCGACGGCAGTCTCAACTGTTTTTTCATACGCCCGCTCAAAGTTGCCGTCGTCGTACGCATGTTTGGGATGGACCCGAAGGAACTCTTCGTGGTTCGATCGGTATTCGGTCAGTGCACGCTGAAGGTCATAGGTCGGTAGACGTGGATCGCCCGGCTCCCACAGCCCAAACCGTTGCACCTCAACCAGCAGCCGTTCTGACTGCCACAACTGCCAATCGATGACAAGAACGACCTCGTTGGCGTCCGCCTGAGAGCGAACCACCGACTGCAGCACCAGCTGTCCCGAGAGCACCATTGCTGCAATCGCCAACAACGCGATCAGAAACCGTGTGTGCAGCTCGCGCGTGGCCGAAAGCGTGTGTTCGTCATCAGATCCCCCTGCCACCGCTTCGGGTTCTCCGAACTCGGCGTCCGCAAGTTCGGCGATGGGTCGTATCTGCACACCGTTGAATCGACGACACCGAACCGTTTCTTTAGCCCGCCGACAATAAAGATGACAGGCGGCCTAGTTCAAGATCAGACCCTAAAGGTCAAAAAGCAGGTGATGACTGAGGTCGCCGAGCTGGTTGACCCCGATGATTCGAGTATCGAACCACCAGGTGCCGTCGACGATATGAAACGAATCAAAGTATTCGCCTGCGATGATCGGCTGCAGCGCAAGATCTGCGGTCTGTTGCAGCACGGTGTAATAGCTGTGGGCGGTCGCAGAACCCGCAACATGGTCGACCTCGATAGCAACGTTGGTCGTGACATGTTTCGACTTGGGCGTGCCATCGTCGTACAACCGTGTCGTGCTCTGATAGCTGGCGAGCACTGCGTCGGCGCCAACGATTTGCTGATCGACCGGAGCATCGACCTCATAGGCAATGCGGCCGTGGGTAAATAGCGCGGCGACACCTGCGTAGTCGCCGCGGTCAATCTTGCGGGCGTACTGATAGAGGAGATCGGCGACGGCCTTCTCGGCGCCCGGGCGCGTCACGTTCACCCAGTGTCGGGTCAGACGCGTCGACGCGATGCGCCACCCATCGGCGGTGTTTCGATAGGTCTCGTCATAGCGGCCGGCGCCGTCGAGGATCCGGTTTGGGTATTCGATGTGGTCGGTGAACGCCCAGGTGCCGACGGCCTCAGTGCCGCTCACGATGTTGATCTCGGCGCCTCCGCCCTGGTGCGACGAAACTGCGCCCCGAAGCCCCTTCGTCATCGCCGTGATGAACGCTTCGGCAGAGGTGTACGTTCCGCCTCCAGCGTCGGTGAGGTCAACCGCAACAGCAGCATCGAGCACCGTCGCCATATCCGACCAGTTCTGCGTGTCGACACATCGCCAGTAGCGGGCTTTCAGTTGTCGAATCTGGTCGGTTGCTTCCAACCGGTCAACGAGCTCCATTAGGCGATCAGTGCTCCGTCCACCACTATCTCGGCTCCGGTCACGTAACTCGATTCGTCGGACAGCAAGAACATCACGACATTGCCGACCTCTTCGGGTTTTGCTGATCGACCCATCGGGGTAGCCCCTACCAGGCGGTCGATAGTCTCGGTGCCCAAGTCGAACAACATGTCGGTCTCGATTGCACCGGGGTGCACCGAGTTCACGCGAACGTTGTAGCGAGCCAGCTGCGACGCTGCACTCTTGGTCATTCCGCGAACAGCCCACTTGCTTGCGACGTAGGCAACTGCGCGCTGGCCACGCATACCGGCCACCGACGAAATATTGACAATGCTGCCTGCCCCCTGATCTTTCATGATGTGGGCGGCGGCGGCCATGCCGTTGAACACGCCGTACTGGTTGATCTCGGTAATGAGTCGAAAGTTGTCCTCGTTGCCGTCAAGAATGCTGTCGTGGCGGAAGATGCCAGCATTGTTCACCAGCCCGTCGAGACGGCCATGGGTGGCCACCACGTCCTCCATCACCGAGCGCCATTCGCCGCTCGATGTCACGTCGAGGCGGTGGTACTGCCCGCCCACCTCCTTCGCAACGGCCGTACCCGCGTCGTCCAACACATCCGTGACGACCACCGTCGCGCCACGTTCGGCAGCCTGCCTGGCCTCGGCGGCCCCTTGGCCCCGGGCTGCTCCCGTGATGAGAATCACCTTCTTTGCTAACTGATCAGTGTGTACTAACTGATCGGTGTTTGCTGACTGCCCCATGGAGATCTCCGTGCCGTAGCGTTACCTGCTTCGTTGCCCTAGCTGATCAGATCGTGCGCCGGTTGACCAGCCAGCACACGAAGACAGTTCGCGAATTGATCGGTGTTGATCGCGTACTGCCGTTCGACGGTGCCACTTGCGATGTGCGGCGTGCAGATCACATTCGGCAGCTGCAGAACCGGATGATCGCTCGGTGGCGGCTCTGGGTCGAAGACATCGACACCTGCCCCGCGGAGATGCCCAGACGTTATTGCTGCGACAAGCGCGTCCAGATCGGTGGTTGGCCCCCGGCTGGCATTGATGAACAACGAACCGGCCTTCATTTGCGCGAACTCAGCAGTGCCCACCATCTTCGTGGTGGATTCGGTAAGTGGCACATGCAGCGTCACCACATCGGCTTCGGCCAATAGCTGACCGAAGGCGACCCGTTCAAAGGGGCTGTCCTTGGTTTCGATGTCGGTGTAGAGCACTCGACAATCGAAGGCCTCGGCCAGATGCGCCACTCGAGTCCCGATGCGGCCCAGACCGACGATTCCCATCGTCTTGCCGGCGAGGTTGTGCGATCCCTGCCGCCAGCCGAACATATTCCACTCGCCGCTGCTCATGCTTTCGCGCACGGCTGGCAGTTGCTTGTTCAGGGCAAGCACCATCATCAACACGTGCTCGGCGACTCCCTCAGCAGTCATCGCCGGGGTGGCCGCCACCGGAATATTCATCTCCGAAAGGGTCTCGATAGCTATAGCGTCGTAGCCAACGCCGTTGTGCATGACGAGCCGGCAACGATCGAGCAAACGGGCTTGATCGGCTGACATCTTTAGACACACCACAAAGTCAGCTCGCGGGAACGCCTCTGCCACCGCATCGGCGTCGTCACTATCAACGAATTCGACGTCGAACCCATCGGGTTTTACCTCGTCGACCACCTCCTGAATCCACGGGTTACAGGTGGTGAAAACAACGAGGGTCATGAAAGTCCTTGGGATGCGTGATGGGTCGGGGTGCCAAAGTGGCGCCGCAAGGTACGGTGCCACTTGTTCGAGGGAAGCTCGCGGTGCAGTGCAGCCAGACCGGTACAGAACTTGCTCAGCTTGGCGGGGCGGTGACCCTCAACCCATAACCAACGGTCGAACGCGCTCGCTTTGCCAGGCGACTTGGTCTCGAGCACGACCGCTTCGAGGCGAACCGAGCTCGGCTGCCAATCGGTGCAAACAAGGTTTTGGTCGATAGTGAGGCGTGCACCGTTGTCGGCGTTGAGCAGTGTCGCCCGTTCGTACTGCGTCGTCAACGTTGGGCGCAGCACAGCTGCGGCTCCGTCACGAGCAACGACGCTGTCGACAAAGGCCTGTCCCTCGCTGGTGAGACGGCGGGCGTCTGCGGGGTCATACGCGACGCTCTGTTTGATGGTCAAACCTCGACCTCCCTTGGTTTTCACCTCGAGGCGAGCGGTGCCCGAGTTCTGGTAGACCCGAGTGCGCACCTTGTACCGGCGTCGACGTCGGTGGGCGGTCGCAAGGTAGAGATCGAAATCTTCTGTATCGAAGTACACCGATTCGTACGAAAAAGAGCGGTCGCCCCCGATCTCGAGCACCCGAATCTTGTCCGGAAGATCGGCAAGCATTTTCTGCGCAACCGCATCGTTGACGATGTACTTGCGGTCGACGCGGGTCTGCAACTCGGCGACTTCGTTCAGCTCAGCAAGCGATACGGTGTCGCGTCGACCAAGCTGCGCAGCTAACGCGCCGGCTCGTGCGAAGTCTTTTCCGGTCACGAACCGCGACTCTTGCGGTCGAGTGAGAATCGAACGTCGACGACGGTGGTGTCGTTGACCAGGTCGACTCGCCGCACCTTTATCTTCTGCACGCTGCCCCCAAGCAATGCCTCGAGGCGGGCGGTGAGCTCATCTTCATCGGTAATTGCCGCGTCAAGGGTGACCGATTGGCTTCGGGCATCGGCGAAGAGCGCCGGATGGCCACCGATGAACAGGGCGACCACGATCGCTGTCATCAGCGCAGGAGTGAGCCACTCGGGCTGCACGGCAATCCCACCGAGGAGTCCGAGCGCAAGGGCCGCGAAGTAGTACGCGACCTCTTCCTGGTCGAGTTCACGTGACCGCAGCCGGATGATCGACAAGACACCAAAGAGCCCAAGACCAAGACCAGCTGACACATCGGCCTTCGACAACACAGTGGCCACAGCGAGCACGCCTACGTTGATCCCGAGGATCGACACCACCATGTCTTTTCGTCGGTACCGCGGAAAGTACAGCCCGAAGACCAGTAGCAGTACCGCAACGGCGTTGCAGAGAATCAGAAGTTGTTGTGACATTTCTTGTGGTGATCCGAACTTTCGCTTGCTCGTTGAAGGTGACTATTGCCCAGCGCGGGCGACTTCGAGGGCCGCCTGCAAACTCGTGATGGCGCTTTGCCAAGTGGTTACCGCTAGCGCCCCGGCATGGGTTTCGTGAGCTTCTGCTGTCGCCTCGGCAATCTGGGCACTCCAAGTGTCGAGCATCGTATTGACGTTGTCTTCGGAGAAGGGGCCGTCGAGAAACTTCTGCAACAGGCGATCGTACTCGTCGTCGAAGGTGGCCCACGCGGCAATAATGGGGTCGCATGCCGCCGAGATCTGCGGCACTTGGAAGGCACCATACGGCACCGGTTTACAGTCGCCAGATGTCTCGCCGAACGCATCTGCCAATGGGGTGATGGGATTCGCGTCGCGCACGATGTTTTCAAACGCGTTGTCGAGATCCCAGGCAATGAGATGCACTGTTCGATCGGTGGGCTGCTCGTAGAAGTAGTAATTGTGGTTAAAACACGGCGTCCGGAAGCAGTAGAAGTGGAAGGGTCCGTCGTCGTGGCGAATCGTACGGTCGACAACAACGTAGGAAATGATCTCCTCCAGATCCATCCGTTTCTCAACGACTGCTGGTGCGCCGTCGGCACCAGCCTAGACGACTTCCTCGGCGAACGAACGAAGAATCTCAAACGAAGGATCTTCATCTTCGTTGGTCTTGAGGCCTTTGCGGAATCCGTCGTCGTCGATCACGTCGCCGTTGAGATCGACAGGCCACACTTCCTTGTAGAGATTGCCCGTTCCGTCGTCGAAGGCCTCGCGAGTAAAGCGGCCATCGATCTGCTCGATGAGCGCAAACAAACCGATGTATTCGCCATTGATCATCACTCGGGCGTGTGTCGCCCTCGGAGCGGGAACCCCCATCTCTCGAAAGAGGTAATAGCCAAGGCGGTCGCGCATCTGCGACTGGTCGAAGTTCATCGAGTGCAGCTGCAGCTTCTTGAGGCCGTAAAACTTCTGGTCGGGGTTGTCGCCCCAGTTGATCTTCACCTTCATCGAGAGTTTGGTGCACTTCTTCGCGCCACTGGGTTGCAGCGGGTTTGCGCCGGTCAGACAGTTCACGAACGCCCCGATCGACCCTTTGTAGCGGATGCCAACCTTCGCGACGGTTTCGTCTTCAAAGCTCAGGCTGCCTTCGACGTACTCCTCGGCGGTTGGGTCGGCGTCGAGAAACGCCAGGTCGTCTTCGGAAAGTGACAATTCGAAGGTGTGTAGCGCTTCTTGGTCGAAGATGTAGTCGGCGTCGCCCTCTTCATACCGCACGAGCGTTGCTGGCTCGTCGGCACTCTCGCTTTCGGCTTCACTCGCGGTCTCGTCGTTCGTACTGGATGCCTCACCAGTGGTATTCGCAGCCACGGCGGCGGCCGTTTCTGCGTTTGGGACACTGGCATCATCGCTCTCACCGCGGGGCGCGGCGGTACTCGAACAGGCCGACAAGACCAGCAACAGCACGACCAAAACGAGTTGCGACAAGCGGGGGCGAGACATGACGTGGGTACCTTAGCTGGGGCCCGACCTACCCGAGTGTCCGCTCGAGCAGCGCCATTGTCTTGGTCCAGCTCGTTTCGGCTGCAACCTCGTGGTACGACGAATATCCGGGCCAGGTGTACCCATGGTCAGCGCCCTCAAATACCTCGACCTCGATATTGGCCATTGGTTCAACAGCGTCGAAGAACCGTTGATGCATAGCGATCGACTGGATCTTGTCGGCATCACCGATACCGATGTAAAGATCGCCAGAAATCGTCGAAGCGGTAAGGTGCGGCGAATCGGGTAAGTCGTCGGCGAGAAACGACGGGTGCCAGGTAGCGCCGGCGATGAATTGGTCAGGAAGACGGGTCATGGTTCGCACCACCGCGCGGGCACCGAGACAGAACCCGAGCACGCCCATGGGGGCGGCGGTGTCGACACCGGCGACAGCGAGCGCTGCGTCGAGGTCGTTCTGGATGCCGTCATCGGTCAGCGACACGATGAGCCCCCACATCGTCTCGCCGAGTTTCGGATCCTTGGCGAAGTCAGCAGGTTCATACCCAATCATGCGTCCCTGCCGGTGGTACAGATCGGGTACAACAACGCAATACCCCTCGGCGGCCAGCTTCGCCGCAAACTCGTGGGTGGCCGGCCGCATTCCGGGTCCGTCGTGAAAGATGGCAATCGTCGGGTAGGTGCCCGCCTCGGCTGGCTGCTTGACCAGCACGGCCATTGGTTCGCCATCGGACACGGTGTCGAGTATCTGTTCTGTGATCTCCATGCAACCGAAACTAGCCGCAGAGTCCCATGATTGGCCGGTCTTCCCGGTCTTCCCTATGTTGGCGGCATGGGAGAGGTTGCGAGCTTGTATGAACGTCCCGATTGGGTCCGCCGGTTCAACGCACTGGGCGCGGCCACCGACGGTGCTGGCGTGTCACTCGATCCCGACGAGTTACTCGCCATCGCGAGATCGTCGACCGGTCTGACCAATGTCGGCGACGACCTCTACGTCGAGACCATGCGGCAGCGACTTCGTGCAATCGACGCCGAAAGTAACGCGCACCACCTCGGCCGCACACTTGCACGGCAAGAAGCAATCCGTGTGTTGCAGACCCGTCTCCGTCTGGTGAAAGCGTGGCATGACCATCCCGAGATCCTCGACGAGGAGATCGCCGCCCCAATCTTTGTCATCGGCCCACCTCGCACAGGCACCACGATCACCCTTGAGCTTCTCGAACTCGACCCGAACCTGCGTGCCCCAATGTCGTGGGAAGCAAGCCATCCGCTCCCCCACACTCCGGGCGAACTTCCCACGTCCGACAACATCGCGGAACGCATGGCGATGGGCGAGGCCGAACACGAGTTCTGGGCCGACATTCAGCCCGAGCTGATGACCGTGCACGAACTACGCCACGATCTGCCCTGCGAGTGTGTGCACTTCATGTCGCTGAACTTCGACGCCGGCTACTGGAGCATGCAATACAACACGCCGTTGTTCGGCCTGTTCACCCAGGAACATCCAGAACTGCTCGCTCGCCAGTACAGCGACCACCGACGTTTCTTGCAAACCCTGCAGTGGCAAGACCGACAGCTCGGCCGCACCTCGACAAACTGGCTCCTTAAAACTCCTGGACACCTTGTGTCGATGAAAGAACTCTTCGACGAATACCCCGATGCGTACGTCGTGAACACCCACCGTGACCCGCTGAAGTGGGTAGCGTCAGCGGCGAGCACCACCACTGTTTTGCGATGGATTCGCAGCGACGAGGTCGATCCGGTCGCCCAGGGGCAAATGATCAGCCTCGGTTTCCGGTTCATGGTCGAACATCTGATGAGCCAACGGGCAAACGGCGACCTGCCAGCCGAACGATTCGTCGACTCACATTTCAGCTCGCTGATGGCCAACCCAACGGCCACGATCAGATCGATTTACGACCGACTCAACATGACGTGGCCCGCTGGCCACGACAACATCATCACCGACTATCTCGCCAACAAGCCCAAGGGAAAATTCGGCAAACACGACTACACCTTCGACCGCTTTGGCCTCGACCCCGACCAGGTCCGAAACGAGTTTGGCGCCTATGTCGAGCACTACAACATCGCTGAGGAGCACTAGCCATGGCTGAAGAACCAACCACCACCGCTGCACCAGAGGCAATCGCTTCGCAAAGCCGAACGGCGCTACGCGAACTCATCGACACCCTCGAAGAAGTCGACCGGCGATACGCCAGCGCCGAATGGATGATCGGATCACCCGAAGACGTCGCCGGCGCGCACCGGTCGATGATGCACATGCTCCAGGGCGGGCTGTTCAGCGCGTTCGAACGCGACCCCTCATCACCAGAGTTTCGCAAGATCGTCTCGCCGTTTCGCAAGTTCACCGGCGACAACCCCGACGCCCTGTACTTTGAAGCCCCGGTCTCAGCCGAGTACTCCTACGTCGTGCGCGGCAACATGGCCGGTGGCGTCTACCTGTCGGTCACCGTCGAAGTCGGCGGGTCCGACGGTGGCACACCAGAACGTACCGCCGGGGTAATCGGCGATGCCGATCTCGACATCGACGCGGAGGGAAATTTCGAAGTCTTTGTTGGCGGAGAACCCCAAGAACGCAACTGGCTTGAACTCGACCCCAATGCATCAAGCCTCACCATTCGCCACTACTCCGAGAACGAGGAATACGCGGCGAGCGACGAAAATCTTCCGGTGAACCTGTCTATCGAGACCACCCAGCCTCAGCCTGCACCGGCTCCTCCAAACGACGCTTCAATCGCCGAGGGAATCCGACGGGTCGCGAAATTCCTGAGCGCTCGCACCATCGAGATGGGAGCCCCCGGCACCAAGGAACGTCCGGGGTTCGCCGGAACGACGATCAACGAGTTCCCGCCTCCGCAGCCCCCCGGCGACCACTTCCTCTCCTTTGCCGACGCTGCCTACTCTCTCGCGCCGTACTACATCGCCGACGACGAAGCGTTGGTGATTACCGGCGAGTGGCCCGAGTGTCGAGCCGGCTATCTCTGCCTTTGGACGCGTTGGCAGCAAACGCTCGACTTCCGCAACCGCCGGGTGGGACTCAACCGCAAGCAGACGACACTCGAACCCGATGGCACGTTCAAGATGGTTCTTGCTCACCAAGACCCCGGCCACCCGAATTGGATTGATACCGAGGGCCGAAACCTCGGCATTGCGTTCTGGCGGTTTGTGCTTCCCGAGGGCGACATCGTCACCCCGCAGGCTGCCGTCGTCCCATTTTCTGAGCTTCGCTGAACAGATCGTCGCCGCAGCGACATCGAAGCGGTAGCGTTCCTCAACTACATCGCCAACTCACGCCGTGAGTCGGCCCTGCACGAACGAGGTTGAAGAAATGCGAGCCGCAGTGTGTCGAGAATTCGGCAAACCCTTAGTCGTCGAGAATGTGTCTCTCGGCCAACTCGGTCCAGACGACGTGCAGGTCGACGTGGCAGCGTGCGCAATTTGCCATAGCGACATGCATTTCGCTGCCGGTGAATGGGGCGGCACCTTGCCCGCTGTCTATGGCCATGAGGCGGCAGGCGTCGTCGAGGCCGTGGGCAGCGATGTCGAAAGCGTCAAGGTCGGCGATCATGTCGTGGTAACACTCATTCGTTCCTGCGGCGAGTGCAAGCAATGCTCCCGGGGCAACGAGGTCTTCTGCACCAAGGCCTATCAGGCCGATGCGGCGCCAAGATTGAGCGGTCCAGACGGCGAAGACGTCCTTGCCGGAATGCTCTGTGGCGCGTTCGCCGAGCAGGTCGTGGTTGACAGTTCGCAGGTGGTGCCGATCCCCTCCGACATGAGTTGGCCAGTCGCGTCGTTGTTGGCCTGCGGAGTGATCACCGGTGTCGGGGCAGTCACCAATACCTCGTCTGCCGATGCGAACTCGACCGTGGTCGTCGTTGGTGCGGGCGGCGTCGGACTCAACACGATTCAGGGAGCGTCGATCGTCGGCGCACATGCGGTCATCGCGATTGACCTTGCCCCCGAGAAGCTAGACATCGCCAAGGACTTCGGCGCAACCCATGTGGCGACACCAGACAACGCCACCGAGGTCATCATGGAGGCGACCGGCGGCTCGTCGGTCGTGAGCCATGTGTTTGTCACCGTTGGTTCAGCGCCAGCGATCAGCGCAGCGCTCGACTACGTCGACGTGGGTGGCGAACTGATCATCGTTGGCATGCCTGCCGTCAACAACGAGATCGAGATCGATCCGGTGAATATTGCGTCTGCTGGCCAACGCATCGTTGGTTCAAAGATGGGCACCTCGCAGATTCAACGAGATATCCCGAAGTTGATTGGTTGGTACCAGGAGGGCAAGTTGAAACTCGACGAGCTCGTGAGCGCCACGTACTCGCTCGACGACATCAACCAAGCCATCGCTGACGTGTCAGGCGGGGCGGTCATCCGCAACGTTCTGCTTATGGACGCCACGCACACCTAGGAGCCGCCATGTTGTTCACCGACGTCGAGACCTTTGTCGTGGCGAACCCGCCACCTAGCTATGGCGGGCGGTACTTCGTCTTTGTCAAGCTTTCCACCGACACCGGTGCCACCGGGTGGGGCGAGGTGTACTCGCCGCCGTTCGGCACCGAAACCATCGAAGCATTGGTCGCCGACGTTTTCGATCGGCGGGTGAAGGGCACCGATCCGTTCCGGATTGAAGAGCGCACGCGCCTGCTGTATTCGCTGGGCTTCACACAGCGACCAGATGTGACGTTGGGTGGCATCATCAGCGCTTTCGATATGGCGTCGTGGGACATCGTGGGGAAAGAGGTCGACCGCAATGTCACCGACCTTCTGGGCGGCCTCGTCCGCGACCGGGTTCGCGGGTATACCTACCTGTACCCCGCCGACGGCGAGGACGAGTCGGTCTACGACGATCCGGGGCTCGCGGCTGCGCGCGCAGTCGAATACGTCGACGCTGGCCACACAGCCATCAAGTTCGACCCGGCGGGCCCGTACCGTGCCGTTGGCCCGCGCCAGCCATCACAAAACGAGCTCGACCGCTCTGAGGCGTTCGTCCGGCAGATCCGCGAGGCGGTTGGCCCGCGAGCCGATCTGCTCTTCGGCACCCATGGGCAGTTCACGCCGTCAGGAGCGATTCGCCTCGCACAACGGCTGGAACCTTGGTCGCCGTTGTGGTTCGAGGAGCCATGTCCGCCCGACATTCCCGAGGCAATGGCCGAAGTCGCCCGGCACACCTCGATCCCTGTCGCGACTGGCGAGCGACTCACCAGCATCGTCGAGTTTCAGCGATTGTTGACTCTCGGTGCGGCGTCGATCCTTCAGCCAAACCTCGCGCGTGCCGGGGGCATCACCGCCGGTAAGAAGATTGCCGCCATCGCAGAAACCTTCGGCGCCCAGATCGCCCCCCATCTTTACTGTGGCCCAATCGCTGGCGCAGCCAACCTTGCCGTGGCCGCCACGATCCCTAACTTCTTGGTGCTTGAGGGCATCGGCGAATGGGGTGGTTTCCACGCCGACATTCTGACGAACCCCGTGCAGTGGGCCGATGGCCACATCACGCCCTTCACCGGTCCCGGCTTAGGCACCGAGGTCGATGAAGCCGTCGCCCGAGCCAACCCCTGGACCGGCGACGGCCTCCATCTCAGCGTCACTCAAGACACCAACGATTGGCCCGGCTAAACCCAAAGGGGTCAGGCACTTAAAGTGCCTGACCCCTTTCGAGATGAGTCGAACGCGTCAGCGGCTGTTGCGGCCGTCTTTACGGATTGATCCCGGCGAACCCTTGGCCGATTTCTTCGACGCATGTTTGCCCGTACCGTCGCCGCTTGCTGCTCGGCGTTTACCCTTGTTCTTTTGGCTTGCGCCCTGACCCGATGATTCGTTCCATCGGTTCTTCGGCTTCTTTCGCTTCGGTTTAGCGACGGCGCGGCCCGCGGTTCGTGGCCGGTCGCGTGGGGGCGAGCTTTTACGCTTCGGCTTTGTCGACGGGCGCTGGTCGTCTTCTTTGTGAATCGGGTCGCCGTTTTCGTCGCGAACAATGCGACCTCTTGGCCCCTTCACCACATTGTCGGCTTCCCACTGCTTCTTGCGCTGCTTTCGCACCGCCTTGGGCGTGACATCGGTGCCCTCGAAGTCGTCGTCGAAACGTGGACGCCGATCTCGGCCCCGACCACGCTTTGACGCGCCTTTGGCCGCCGGCCCCGTAGCTGCGGCCGAGCCGCGGCGTTTGGATTGACCGGGTGCGACGAAACGTTCGTCGTTCGAGCGGTCGTCGCGCGGCCGACGCTCTGGCTCTGGACGATCGATGGGCTGCGGCAACGTGTCGAACGTAAAGTCATCAAACTCGACCGGGAGTCCTAGTGATTTCTGGAGACCTTTGGCGACCCCAATTTTTTGGGGGATAATCAGCGACATCACCGTGCCGCTGGCTCCGGCTCGGCCGGTACGACCCGAGCGATGAATGTAATCCTTGTCGTTCTCGGGCGGGTCATAGTGCATGACCAACGAAACGTTGTCGACATGGATGCCGCGGGCAGCGACGTCGGTCGCAACCAGCACATTGGCGGTACCTTTGGTGAACGTGCGCAGAGCCCGCTCGCGCTGTGCCTGACTACGATCGCCGTGGATCGCGACAGCCTCGACGCCGCGACGAACCAGAAGCTGAGCTGCACGGTCGCAGCCCTTACGCGTGCGGCAAAACACGATCGACGATTCGTACCGCTCAAGGATGCGAGCGGTGAGATCGATTCGCCCTTTGCCGTCGACCCGGTACCAGAGGTGCTGCACGTCGCCCGAGGCGCCCTCACGGTCTTCGACCTCAACAGTGAGCGGGTCATGCTGATAGCGGCTGATCAATTCGTCGACGTCACCGTCGAGCGTTGCCGAGAACAGAAAGGTTCGTCGTTCACCAGAGGTCTGATCGAGTATTCGTTTGACCGTTGGGAGAAATCCCATGTCGGCCATCCGGTCGGCTTCGTCGACGACAACAATGTCGACCTCGTGCAGGCTCAGGTAGCCTCGCCCTATCAGGTCTTCGAGGCGGCCCGGCGTAGCGACGACGATATCGACCCCTTTGACCAGCTGTTTCCGGTCGTTCTGGATGTTGGTACCACCGTAAACGGTGAGGATCGTGCGATCCTTCGCCTTGGCAAGCGGGGTGATCTCACCTTTGATCTGAGCAGCTAACTCGCGAGTCGGCGAAAGAATCAGCGCCCGCGGGCGATGCTTCTTGCCGGTTTCAACAAGGTCGACAACGGGTACACCAAAGGCAAGCGTTTTGCCCGAACCTGTCGGGGCCTTCCCGCAAATGTCGCGACCCCTGAGTGCCGCCTCGATGGTGGCAGTTTGGATGGGAAACGCGGTTGTGATGCCATTTTTGGCAAGTGCCGAGACAACCTCGTCGGAAACGCCGAGGTCACCGAATGTTGTCTCGCCCCTACTCATGTCAGCTTTGGTCGGCGCCGTCGCGCGACTTCTTGAGGTTCTTCATGTTGCGGTGACGAACGGTGGCGTCGAGATCGACTTTACGGAGCCGGATTTCATCCGGGGTGACTTCGATGCACTCGTCGTCGCCGATGAACTCAAGAGACTGCTCGAGCGACATGACCTTCGGCGGCGTGAGTCGCACGGTTTCGTCAGCGGCGGCGGCGCGAACGTTGGTGTGCTTCTTCTCTTTGCAAATGTTGACGTCCATGTCGCCGAGCTTCGGTGTTTCGCCGACGATCATGCCTTCGTACACATCTGCGCCAACGCCGATAAAGAACAGGCCACGTTCCTGCAGGTTCAAAATCGCGTTGCTGGTAGCGACGCCGGTTCGGTCGGCGACCATCGAGCCACGATGACGAGCCTGAATTTCACCCTGCCACACCATCCAGCCGTCGAAGACATGGTTGATAATGCCGGTACCGCGAGTTTCGGTGAGAAAGTCGGTGCGGAAACCAATGAGCCCACGAGCCGGAATGCGGTAGTCGAGACGAACCCAACCGGTGCCGTGGTTGACGATTTCTTGCATCAGGCCTTTGCGCGGAGCGAGAAGTTGGGTGACGCCCCCGACATGCTCTTCGGGAATATCGATCGACACGCGTTCGACCGGCTCGTGCAACTTGCCGTCGATTTCTCGGGTAACAACCTGTGGTTTTCCGACGGTCAGCTCGAAGCCTTCTCGGCGCATGATCTCGACCAGAACCGCAAGCTGGAGTTCGCCACGGCCCTGCACTTCCCAAGCGTCGGGTCGGTCGAGATCGAGGACTCGGAGCGAGACATTACCGACGAGTTCTTTGTCGAGACGATCTTTGACCTGACGTGCGGTGAGCTTGCTACCGCTGCGACCAGAGATCGGCGAGGTGTTGATACCAACGGTCATCGACAGGCTTGGCTCATCCACCGAGATAACCGGCATCGGCCGACCTTCGCCGGGGTCTCCAAGAGTTTCGCCGATGGTGACACCGGGTAGACCGGCGACGGCGACAAGTTCGCCGGCGAAGGCCGAGTCAATCTCGACGCGTTCGTGGCTCTCGGTTGCGTAGAGTTCGGTGATCTTGGCGGCCTCGATGGTGCCATCGGCCTTGCACCACGAAACAGCTTGACCCTTCTTGATTTCGCCGTTCATGATGCGACAGATCGCCAAACGGCCAACATAGGGAGATGCGCCCAGGTTGGTCACCCAAGCCTGGAGCGGGTGGCCAGGCTCGTAGCTCGGGGCAGGAACTCGCTCGAGGATCGCTTCGAACAGCGGGTTGAGATCGGTACCCGGCGTCGCGAGGTCGAGCGTGGCCTGGCCTTCTCGAGCAACGGTGTAGACGATGGGAAAATCGATCTGATGTTCTTCGGCTTCGACGTCGAGGAACAGGTCTTCGACCTCCGAAACGACCTCGGCGATACGTGCATCGGGACGATCGATCTTGTTGATGACGACCACGACCGGCAAGTCGGCAGTAAGCGCCTTGCGCAGCACGAAACGAGTCTGGGGCAGCGGACCCTCGCTGGCATCGACCAGCAGCAGCACGCCATCGACCATGGTGAGCGCACGTTCGACCTCGCCACCAAAGTCGGCGTGACCAGGGGTGTCGACGACGTTGATCTTCGTGTCGCCCCAGCGGATCGAGGTGTTCTTGGCCTCGATGGTGATGCCCTTCTCTTTTTCAAGATCCATCGAGTCCATGACTCGATCGTCCATCTCTTTGTGGTCGCCGAAGGCGCCCGCTTGCTGCAGCATGCCGTCGACGAGCGTGGTCTTGCCGTGGTCGACGTGGGCAATGATGGCGATGTTTCGGATGTCGTCGCGAGTAGCGAGGGGGGCCGCAGGCGCGGTAGCAGAGGAGGTCACCTATCAATGATGGTGGGTATTTGGTCGAAACCCGCACCAGAGGCCCAAAGTCACAGGATTGTTGCCGCATCTAGTTTTCGTAGTGCAGTGCTCTGACGAGCTACAACAGGGCCATGAGTTCATCAGAAAACCTGCCGGGCGCTGCAGAAATGACCACGAACCTCGCCAACCCACGTGAGGCAGAGGCAGCGGCCAGACTCCTCGACGGCCGAGCCTGGGACGACTTTTGCGACACCCTCAAGCGAGCGGGCCAGATCGTTCTTCGCGAGACGCCCGATGGCAATGAACAAGACCGTGTCGAGGGCTTCCGCTACCTAACCCGCATGATGCTGATGGCGAACTTTCGGGCGATCGAGAGGTCGACTCCTACCCAGACACCAACGCCCATCTGGTTCATCCGACCTCCGCTCAAGGGCGGCATCGGGGTGCAGTCACCGAACCAAGACCATGTCGTTCAACCCGTCGATGGCCGTTATCGCTACCGAATCAGCGGCCAACGAAAGAACGTGCCGCACGTGCACCTGTCGGCATGGACCCCGCCGATCCCGACCGATGTCGGCTCGCGCCCCGTCGGCCTCAATGCCGAGTCGATGCTCGACGAGTTCAACCCCAACAACGCGGTCACCCCGTTCACGGCAATCCTCGATGACTTCACTGACGATGATGGCAACGTCGACTTCGTCATGTCGGTGGCCGAGCAGGAAGGCAACTGGTTTCCAATGGCCACGGGCACGCGCGAACTGATGATCCGCGCGGTGTACGACGACCGCGAAACTCAGCAGCCTCCGAAACTCACCATCGAGTGCCTTGACCCCGTTAGGACTCCCCCGGCTCCCTCCGCTGCCGACATGTCGGCCCGGCTGGCAACCGCCGCGCAGCTCGTGCTTGGCATCCAGGCTGATTATGCAGAGTGGACTCGTGAGCTGCTCGAACTCGAGAACGAACTGCAGCACACGGTCGAAATTTACAAACGCATCGGTGGCTCGCCCGACGACCGGCACTTCGAATTCGGCTATTGGCGTTTGGCGGCCGATGAGGCGCTGGTCATCGATTTTGACGTGCCGGTGTGCAGACATTGGAACTTTCAGCTCTGTAATCACTGGATGGAAAACCTTGCCGATTACATCACGGCCAAGGGGTACCTCTCGGCGGAGAACGCCCAGGTAACCGCCCCCAACCGCGTGCGGATTGTGGTGTGTACTAGCGACCCGGGTGTGCCGAATTGGGTCGACCCCGGCACAAGCGATCATGGCGTTATGGGTCTGCGCTTCGTGCAGAACGAAACCGAACCGACAATCACCACCAAACTCGTAAAGCTGGGCGATCTCGGACCAGGCGGTCAGTGATGAGCAGCATCATCGACGACTCCAGCATCGCCCGTCTCGATGCCACGGGTCAGGCACAACTCGTGCGCAACGGCGAAGTTACGTCTGCCGAGCTTCTCGAGCGAGCCATCGCTCTAGCCGACCGCATCGACCCCGAGATCAACGCCATCATCCACCGGTTCGACGACAAGGCACGCGCTACAGCAGTCTCGCCAGATCTTCCCGATGGGCCATTCAAGGGCGTGCCATTTCTCCTCAAGGATCTTTGGCCGGCGAGCGCAGGCGACCCGCTACATCTGGGCGTCAAGGGTTTGAAAGAAGCCGGGTACATCCACCCGACCGATAGCGATTTGGTCACCAACTATCGACGAGCGGGCTTTGTCATCTTTGGCCGCACAAACACCCCCGAGCTCGGCCTGTCTGCGACGACCGAGCCACTGGCCTACGGCGCCACTCGAAACCCCTGGAACATCGACCACGGTCCCGGCGGTTCAAGTGGCGGCAGCGCTGCAGCGGTCGCCGCAGGCATCGTGCCAGCAGCAAACGCGAGCGACGGAGGTGGCTCGATCCGAATTCCGGCTGCCATGACCGGGCTCGTCGGCCTGAAGCCTTCTCGAGGGCGGGTGCCAATGGGGCCGCTGAGCGAAGAGTGGAGTCGCTCGTGCCAACACGTCGTCTGCTGGACGATGCGTGACGCAGCAAACATCCTCGACGTGAGCGCAATCGCCACGGTCGGCGACGGTGTTGTCGCTCCCAATTTCGGCCGCCCGTACGCCACCGCTGTAACCGAGTCGCCCGGCGCCCTGCGGATCGGACTGCTGACCGACAACCCCCGATTACCCACCCACGAGGCTTGTGCTGGCGCAGCTCAACGAGCTGCGACCGAACTCGAAGCACTCGGGCACCACGTCGAGATGGCGTCGCCTTCGGCGCTGTTTGACCCGCAGTACACCACGGGAGCCCCGGCCCTCTGGGGAGGCGCCACTGCGCTGAGCCTGCAAACCATCGCCGAATGGCTCGGACGCGAGATCACCGAGGACGATGTCGAGCCCGCAACGTGGCTGATGGCGCAGGCTGGCAAGAGCGCTACTGCCCTAGATGCCGCAGCAGGGCATGCCGCCACTGCCGCCTACCGGCGAGCGGTGTGTTCTTGGTGGAACGACTTCGACCTGCTGATCACTCCGACCACAGCGTCGCCCCCGCCAGTGCTGGGCGAGCTGGCCCCGACCGTCGACGATCCCATGCGGTCGGCCATTGGTTCCATCCCGTATTCGCTCTACACGTCGCCTTTCAATGTCACCGGTCAGCCCGGAATCTCGCTCCCACTCGGTCAGACCGACGAGGGTTTGCCGGTTGGGGCGCAGATAATCGCGGCCTACGGCAGGGAGGATCTGCTCCTGCAAGTGGGGGCGCAGCTAGAACAGGTCGTGAACTGGTCGGCAAATCGGCCCCCCATACACGCGTAACCTGCAAGAATCTGCTCATGAGCGACGACGTACACAAGGCACGCGAGAAACTCGAGAAAGAATACGCCGACGTGCAGGAAAGCCTCGGCGACGTACACGTGGCGTTCGACGCCGTGCGCAACGCCGGACCCGAAGACGACATCCACGGACTCCTTCACGAACTCGAAAAGGTCGTGAAGGGAGCCCGCGACGGCGGCGTTGTCGGTTCAGGGTCGAACGGACACAAACGAGCGCTTGAGAAATACAAAAAGGCTGTTGCAGAAGCAGCCGGACCTTCGATGTAGGTCGGCAGGCTAGACGAGGGTGAACGACACCTCGCCTAGGGGCCCATGCGTGGCAAGGGCGTTGTCGTCAGCGCGCAGTGGAGCGACCCCACCACAGGTGCCGGTGGTAACGATTTGCCCGGCCCGCAGGGTTTTGCCGCGCCGGTGTAGGTGATTGGCGAGCCAGGCCAACGCTTCCATAGGTCCGCCCATCGCATCTGCACCGTGGCCAGCCCCGACGACTGCGCCGTTCTGTCGCAACTCGACGGGTACTGCTTGCAAGTCAATATCGTGCCATTCGGTTACCGGGTCGCCGAGGACAATCCCCAGGTTTCCGCCCCAGTCGGCGATGAGTGATTCGACGCCACAGGCCGAAATGTCAGGAAAGCAGCCGCCGATCAGCTCGATCGATGGTCGCAACGATGCTGTGGCTGCGCGAGCCTGGTCGACGGTCACCGGCCCGGCTGCTGCCGAGAGATCGGTACCGAGCACAACGGCGATCTCGGGCTCCATCATCGGGTTCAGTAGTGACGAGAACTCGATCGACGCTCCCGTCGCAACAATGTTGTCGATCATCGGCGAGCAAAACGGCCCGTCGCACCCAAGAAATTCCTGTGCGAACGCCGACGTTGCGCCGATCTTCCAGCCCACCTCAGCAGCGTCGCCCACAACGAGGTCCTGAATTGCGTACGAGTCGTCGGTAGTCGTCGGCGACGTGTGCAGCTTGCTGATCGACTCCATCGACGCCCGACCATTGAGGAGTTCGATGGCAGCAGAGCGGTAGTGTTCGTCGTCCATGTCGACAATCTAGGCGCGGTCGATGCCGTTGCGCCTCGGGGTTCAGCCACGTTCTCGACCGATGTCAGCGCACCTGACTACGATGCGAACATGTGTTCGATGCGAGCCACCATTCTTCACGCCGATCTCGACGCGTTTTATGCATCGGTCGAACAACGCGACCACCCTGAACTCCGCGGGCGCCCAATAGCGGTTGGCGGCGGCGTTATTCTCGCGGCCAGCTACGAGGCCCGGGCCACGGGGGTCCGAACGGCGATGAACATTCGCCAAGCACGCCAGCTTTGTCCTGGTCTGCTCACTGTTACTCCTCGTATCGACGCATACTCGGAGGCAAGTCGGCAGGTGTTCAGCATTTTCAACGACACCACGCCGCTGGTCGAGCCCCTCTCGGTCGACGAAGCGTTTCTCGAAGTCGGTGGGCTCTCGCGCCTGGTGGGCAGTCCGGCGACCGTGGCGCGCCTTCTTCGCGAACGGGTGGCCAGCGAGGTTGGGCTGGCGATCTCCATTGGCGTTGCCAGAACCAAATTTTTGGCCAAGGTGGCGAGCGGAGTGTGTAAACCCGATGGCCTCCTTGTGGTCGAGCCCGACGCCGAGCTTGAGTTCTTACATCCGCTAGAGGTGGGAAAGCTGTGGGGGGTCGGCAAGGTCACGGCGGCAAAATTGGCCGACAAGGGCATCACCACGGTTGGCGAGGTCGCTGCTCTTGGCGAGGGACCACTGGTTTCTCTTCTCGGTAAGGGTGCTGGCCATCACCTGAGCGCTCTGGCCAACAATCTCGATCCCCGGCCGGTGGTAACGGGCAAGCGACGGTCGTCGGTTGGATCCCAGCGGGCGCTTGGCCGACAGGTCCGCTCTCTCGACGACTACGACGGCGTCCTTCTGGAGCTCGTCGACCGGGTATGTCGCCGACTCCGCGAAGGAGACCGCGTTGGCCGCACCGTGGTCTTGCGTTTTCGATTCGGCGACTTCACCCGCGACACCCGCTCGACCACACTCGACCAGCCGTCAGCCTCGACGGCGTTGTTTCTCGATGCTGCACGTCATCTGCTGCTGGCCAGAGGTGACGAGTTGGTCGAGCGCCAACTCACCCTTCTCGGGTTGACCATCGCGAACCTGTCGCCTGCCACCGCTGTACAGCAAGCGCTGCCGTTCGATGGCAGGTCATCCCCGCAGCTCGACACCGCCATCGACGTGTTGCGCGATCGCTTCGGGGCCAAGGCGATTGGCCGAGCAACACTTCTGGGCAGCGCCCCCGGGCCATTAGTGCCAATTCTCCCCGATCGGGGTCCGGAGGAATGACTCTTCGGTAGCCGGCCGCAGTATCAGTTCGGATCGATGAGAGCGCCGCCGTCGATCCCGATGACCTGGGCCGTTACGTACCCGGCCTGTTCGCTCGCCAACCATCGAACAGCAGCTGCGACGTCGGGTGGCAGACCGGCCCTCTTCACAAGTGTGCGGTCGACAAACGCCGCTGTGCGTTCGGGGGTGAGCCGCCCTCCGAACAGTTCGGTATCGGCGATGAATCCTGGTGCGACGACGTTGGAGGTCACGCCTGCGGGGCCAAGTTCGACCGCAAGGTCAAACATGTAGCTGTGGAGAGCTGCTTTGGCCCCACCGTAGGCACCTCCACCATGGCCGCTGGCAGCGGCTGAACTGATGAACACGATTCGGCTGGAGTCGGAGAGGTGCGGTTTTAGCCCCTCCACTAACAGCACGGCAGGAAGCGTGTTGCCCTCGATCGCATCACGCCACGCAGTCTGCACTGACTCGAGGCTTTCGGCTGGTCTTTTGGCGGGCCGGCCAGCGTTGGCAACCACAACATCGACAGGGCGACCGAAGCGTCCGACGACGTCGCCAACGATGCGTTCAACCGACGAGGGGTCTGCAAGGTCGCCGGTGACGCCGAAAAGGGAACCACGCGTGGGTTGCGAATCGGAGGTAATCGTGTCGATCGCCGCGTCGAGATTCTCACGCCTTCGTCCGAGAATTACGACGTCGTATCCGTCGGCGAAGAGCGATCTCGCTATGGCCTGCCCGATGCCAGACCCACCACCTGAAACAACCGCCGTTCGCAGTCCATCCGTCGTCACGTATTCCCCCTGCACCTCTCGGTCCGCAACCCTACCCCAGCCAGCGCACCCCGAAATTTTGCTCCAAAACGCCACCAGACGGTCGCACCTCAACAACAGAACCGAACGTCTCATGTTCTGTTGCTGCAGAACGACCAAATTTGGCCGTTCTAGAACAAACTTTCGGGGGTGGCTGCCTGCGACTCGGCGTTGGGAGCATGCAGTCCCCTTCGGCGCAGTCGATGTCCTTTGTGGCCGCTCGGAGGTGGCGAAACCCGATGGCGAGCAGAAGCAGATAGCTGGCGCCGAAAACGACGCCAACTCCTAAGGTGTTGCGCCTCACAAGGATGCCAAAGGTGCTGCCACCAAGAAGTACTCCCAGCACACCCATGATGACGGGCAGGTGGCACGAGATCTCGTGACCCAGGGCGACAATATTTGTCGCCTGGCGTCACGAGATTCTGGAAGTTGCGCTGGTCTGGTCGGGCTGACGAACGACACGAACGAAGGGGTCCTGTCGGGACGGTATAGAAACCCCTGCGAACTTCCGGGCAATGGGACGTTTGGCGCAGCCAAACTCCGTAAGAGAGGAAGTCCGCCAGGACTGACGAACGACGTGGGCGTTGAGGGACTTGAACCCCCGACCCCCTCCATGTCATGGAGGTGCTCTAGCCAACTGAGCTAAACGCCCCGGAGCGTAAGATGTTAGCAGCTACTCAACCCGACACCTACGTGGCGGAGCGCAACTTTCAGGAACCGCTGTTGTACCCGTCGAACACCGCAAAGTCGGCTTCGGTAGCGGGCACGAAGTCGACACTTCGCCGACCGTATTTCCACGTCTCTGTTCGTTTCTCAAACACGTCGTATCCGCCGGAGTGTGTGCCGAGAACGGCACCTTTGTTTGCCGCCTCCGGATAACACGTCGCGTATCGCACGACGTCGGGACTCCCTGCCTTTGCTGCTTCGGAGGTGAGATACAAGCCCTCTCCCATCACATTCTTCTTACGAAACGCCGGAGGTATCCATGCTCCCTCGACGATCAAGGTGTCGGCGCCAAAGTCGGGAAACAACGGCCCCCAATAGGACTTGACCTTTGCCGCTTGGGTATGCGGAATGAACCACTGGAGATACGCAGGTTCTCCGTCAGGATCCACGGCGACGTATGCGCCCTGAAACCCTTCTTCCCAGATAGCCCGGCGACGGTCGAGAAACTGCTTGTCTCGGTCCTTCATGCCATCGGTATTGAACGTGCGTTCGGCGAGGGCGTCGTTAAGGGCGACCGCCGTAAGTGCGATGTCGGCCTTGGTGTGCCGGTTGTAGGTCTTGGTGAAGTCGCGGCGAAAGCCCACCGATTCGGTCGATGAGTTCATCCACCCAGCAATATCGGCTTTTACATTGTCGAGCTCGCCAGCTTTGACCTGGTCGGCGAGCACTTTGAGACGGTTGAGAACTCGACTCACGATGATTTTCTCCTAGCTAAGCGGCTGTGTGCCTCAGGCAAAGTAACGGTACAGGCGTTCGCCGGCCTGCATCGTCAACTCGTCGGGCACCAGCGGATCGACGAAGAGCTCGGTAAGTTCGGTAAGGAGTTCACCAGCGTCGTCGAATGCGTCGCCATGGTGACAGAGCGGGGCGTCGGGGGTACCAGCGGGTAGGTGACAAAAACGCATCAGGGTCGAAGACGTGGAGCCGAAGCGGCGCTTGAAATCGACAAGCCCAGACGGTTCAAGGTCGCTACGACCCAAATCCAGGCGCAAAAGACCTTGCTCGAGGCCATAGTCAATTGCACCCATCACAGCGCCATGACTGACGCCTTTGCTGCGGTAGTCAGGATGCGAGGCGCTGTACTTATAGTAAAGGGTCTCCCCTGCTTCAAGCAGCAGGCAGCCACCGGCGACTACGTCTCCATCGAAACCGAGCATGACGCCGCCATCGCCGTCGGCGATGAAGTTTCGCCAAAGCGATTCGAACAATGCAAAGGGCTGACACAACAGCTGGTGCTTGTACTTTCGAACGCCAAAGTGCAGGTCATAGAAGCTCTGCAGTTCGGCCCGCGTGTTTGCCATCCGAAACGTAAGGCCGGACTTCTCGGCCTTGCGAATGTGGCGGCGTGGTTGTTGTCCGAATCGAGCGACAATTGTCTCGCGGTCGGCATCGAAGGCCACAGCGTGGCGGATCGTTTCGAGATCAGGGACAAATCGACCATCTCGGGCCACGCACGAATCGGCCGAGGTTTGCACGATCACCGGGTCGCCAAAGGCGAGTAGTGGTTCGACTAGGCACTTCCACGAAAGATCGTCTGCGACCAGGGGTAACACATAGTCGCTGAAAGGCAGCACGACAGTCCGGGGCCCCCGAAGGTCATCGATGCGAACGAACGGAATACCTTCGACAATCGACCCACGATCGTCGCGCTCTACTGATGCTTGAAAGTTGAACCCAAAAGTCTCCGCTAGGCACCGCATCCACGGGCGCGACTGGAAGAGCTCACCGTCGGTATCAGCAACGGCAAGGTCCCAGGAAGGCTCGTTCAGCACATCGACAATCTCGGGCATCGTGTCTTTCGTATCGACAGCACAGAGCGCCACCTAAACGATCTCACGAAGGTTCGAAGTATCTTTAGTCGGCCGATGGTCGAGATGTATCGACGATAACCCAGTCCTTAACGGGCGCCGTCGCCTCGCACCAGCACCAGCGGCGTCTTGACAAGAATGCCGATGTCTCGAGGAAACGAAACCTCACCGGCATAATCGACGTCAAGGTCGAGCATCTGCAGCGAGGTGAGCTTGTTTCGCCCCGAAACCTGCCAGAGGCCAGTACAGCCAGGCTTCACCAACGAACGCATGCGGTGCTCAGGAGCAAAAAGTTCGACTTCCCAAGGAAGCGCCGGTCGTGGGCCGATCAGCGACATGTCGCCCTTCAACACATTCATCAGCTGCGGGAGTTCGTCGAGGCTGAACCGGCGGAGGACGCTGCCGATACCAGTAACCCGAGAATCCTGGAGCTTGAAGGCGCCGTCCTCGGTGTTTGCCGTGACATTTGGGTCAAGAAGCTGCTGCTTGACAAACTCGCGATGCTCGCTGTCATCGTTGTTGGCCGCCATAGTACGAAGCTTGTAAATGGTGAACGGTTCTTCGAGGAGACCAACTCGCTCCTGTTTGAACAGTGCAGGACCTTTCGAGGTGAGCCGAATGGCCGCCATGATGAGCAACAAGGGGACGGCAAGCACCAGCAAACCCAAGCCCGATACGACAATGTCGAATGTGCGCTTGATCGCCCGTGTGATGATGCCTGGACGCAAACGCTGCAAGGCGTCACGTCGACGAATCGCTGCTGGGTCTTCCAGTAGCAGCTTGCTGAAGCCATAGCCTCGGCCATCGGAAACAAACATGGATTTACCCTCCGGGAACCAACGGATAGAAGGCGCGCCCACCGACGCCAGTGCAATCAGCGGCCAAAAAATATCGGCCGAACCGCGCAAAGTGATGTGCGGATCAAAGGTCTGCACAACAAACAGTGCACAGAAAGCGGAGAAGGCGCCTACCGCAGCAATGGCTACCGGCCCTTCCCGGGACCGAGACTGGTCCCACATGTATTTGGCGCCGTAGAACATGAACAACATGAAGGCGACAAAGAGTGGTAGCCCGCCGATCCAGAACAACCAGAGGTGTCCGCTCTCGATCCAAATGTACTGCGCATCGTTCACGCCTGAGTCAGGCTCGGGTACACGGGCCTGTGGACTCACGCCCCACAGCCAGTCGTTGAGCGACTTGAATTGTGGCAAGAAGAACGACTCGAGGTTGTATTGCCGCACGTCCCAGCTTGAACCAGGGTTGGTGACGTAAATGGCGAACGGCTGATCCTGCGGAGGCAGATTCTCGATGCCGTCGCGTTGCCAGGAGGTGAGAGTCCCGTCGTTCGACAACCCGGTGACCCGAGCCTCGATGATTGGATACAACAAGAAGCTGGTCACGATCATCACCGGGATACCAAAGGTGAGGACCTTTTTGATGCTCTTGGTGACCAGAACGAATCCGGCCGTGCCGGCAACCAGTGCGATCAGGCCACTGGTCTGGCCAGAGCCCATGGTGCCGAATACACCCATGAACGCAATTGGGCCGAGCAGCCAGACCGGACGCTCGCCCTTCAGCAACATAGCGAAAGCAATGAAAGAATGAATGGCCATGTAGCCGCCCAAACCAATCGGGTTACCAATGGTGGCCGCTCCACGGCCGTCGTTGATGACGTTTTGGCCTGGCGGGAAGTAGTTCGCCAACGTAAAGGCGAAGTTGGCGGTGTTACGGGAGTCGAGGACCGCCATGAAGCCAATGACCGTGGAGGCAAGCAGGGTGACCCAAAGCAACTCACGTACCTGCTGCGGAGTGCGGATCGTTGACTTGATGATTGCGTAGATCGCTACGAACTTCCACAACGTGATCGAGTAGAAAATGTCGTCGTTCAGCAGCGGACGGAGCCGGCCGTAGGTGAACACCAGCGGCATTACCGACCCGAAGAACACAAAGATCAACATCACAACTTCGAATTTGTTGATCTTGAACGTGAAGTTTCGCGACTTGAAAAGCCAACGAACCCCCAGCGCGAAACACACGATAATGAGGAAAACCTCATTGGGCCGCAGCAACGGCAAGTACAGGTTGCGGGGCACACCGACAATGAACGGCGTGCCCGCCACAAGGATCCACGAGGCAAACGGCGGGTACTGCACAACCAACCCAATGATGGCGATGGCGACAGCAGCACCCAAGATGCGGTTGTCGTCGGTCGCGATCATCGCACCCATGATCAGCGTGAACGCTGCCATAGATGCGAACAGTCGACGCTCGACCGAACGACCAGTGCCAGCAATGACACGGTCGATCAGTCCGGGCTTGTGGCTACCAGAGGTCGGCTGCGCAGCATCAGAGCTGGCAGGCCGTCCTGGTAGTTTCGGCTTCGGCATGCGGCCGATTCCCGATTTTTGCCCAGGAGCAATAGTTATCTCAGCCATGGAATCTTCCGGCTAGTAACTCGAATTGGATAGGTCAGCTGCAGCAGAGCTTCAGCGACGGGTAGCGGCGATGCGCAGAGCAACAAACACAAACGCTGTCGCCAAGGCCATGCCACCAATGAGTCCGAAGATCGCCCGCTTGCCAGGCAGCGGTGCAACCGGTTGCGAAAGCAAGAACGGATCGGTCACCAACTCGGGAGTTTGAATTCCCCGGTTGAACACACCGAACCCGGCGATCTGCAAACGAACAGCGTTGAGCGAGGCTCGGTCGGTCTGCAACGACTGCAACGCAGCATTGTAGGCCGGCTTCGGTTGCCCATTGGCACCAAGTTCGTCAGACAGCTCTTCGACCAATGCTGCAGATGCTGCAATCTGGTCGGAGTACTGCTTTTCGAGAGCTTGATAGTCAAGCAACGCCGCTGGGACCTCGTCGGCATCCGCCTGGAACTCGGCCAGATAACGGTTGGTCACCTGCTCGACGACGGCAAGAGCCTGATCGGGATCTTCGCTGGCGTACTCAAACTGCAGGATTTCGGTACCAAGTACCTGTCCACCAGTCCAAGCTGCCTCGAACTCGTCGATCGGGATACCTTCGGCAAGCGCAATCGGCTCAAGCAGACTCCGGCTGTTGACACGCTCAGACTGGGTCTCAACCCACGTCGCACCCTGGTACTGGATCTGTGACCGCGCTGCCCAAACGTTGGGCTGCAGGTCGGCGACTACGTAGGCAACCTCGGCACAAAGTGCCGTGATGACCAACGCAACCAATCCGATTGAGGTGAGAAGCTTGCCTGAGGGGCGTGAACGGAACACGGGCTCGAGAGCGACACTGTCGCCCCGACTGTTGAAGTCAAAAGTCTCCAACGTCGTCCCGCCGACCGGAACCTCCTCAAAAGGAGAATTCGCTGGTCTATCGAGCGTGGAAGTCATGAAGTGCCTCGAGGGTGTAGTCGATCATGTCGTCAGTGAGTGCCGGGTACATGGGAAGCGACATGATTTTCGGTGCGGCCGTCTCTGTGACGACTGGCGCAATCGAAGGAGCCCATTTCTTAAAGGGATCGTTCATGTGGCAAGGCACGGGGTAATGAATGGAGTTTCCGATGCCGCGTTCACCCAGGTAAGCCATGAGCTCTTCGCGGTTATCGGACTGTACGACACACAGATGGTGTACCGATGTCGCCCGCTCATGCACGCCAACCAGTGGCAGCGCAGCGAGGTCGGCGAGGCCGGCTTCATAGCGGTCGCGCACCCGTTGACGATCGGCGTTCCAGCCGTCGAGGTGACGGAGCTTCACGCTGAGGATGCCAGCCTGAAGGCCGTCGAGACGGCTGTTCATGCCCATGTTGTCGTGGTGATACCGCGAGGTGATCGAACGACCATGGAAAGCAATCGAGCGGATCTGCTCGGCGAGTGCTGCATCGTTGGTTGTAATGGCACCGCCGTCACCGAACGCACCGAGGTTTTTGCCTGGGTAGAAACTGAATCCGGCGGCAACGCCCCAAGATCCGGCTTTCTTGCCGTCCCAGGTAGCGCCGTGAGCCTGCGCAGTATCTTCGATAATCGCGATGCCGTGCTTTTCACAGACTTCCGAGATGCTATCCATCGCGGCAGCCTGACCGTAAAGGTGCACTACCATGACCGCAGCGGTCTTGTCGGTCGCTGCTTTTTCAATACCGTCGGCGGTGATGAGCATCGTTGCCGGATCGACATCGACGAACACCGGCACAGCACCAGCGGCGGCCACAGCCTCTGCGGTGGCGATAAAGGTGTTCGCAGGAACGATTACCTCGTCGCCAGGTCCGATACCAAGGGCTCGGATAATGAGCTCGAGAGCATCGGTGCCGTTCGCACAGCCAATGGCGTGCTCGGTTCCGATATAGGCGGCAAATTCTTGTTCGAATTTCTCGCACCAGGTGCCACCAATAAAGGCGTTTGCCTCGGTGACTTTTGCCCAGACCTCATCAAACTCGGCCTGGAGAGGCGCGTGTAGTGATGCGAGGTCGAGGAAGGGGACGTTCATCTTGGCGGGGGGAGCCATCGGTTTTCCTTCAGTTCCTTTCGGAGTTGGCAAAGCCATTGGTGTCGGGGTTCATCTTTTGGGTTGCGACGTCGGTGACGTCAATTTCGCGCGTTGTGGCTGCGTCGATACGACCGAGGGTTACCCGGACGCCGTCGAAACCACTCAGCTCGATTTCGTGCTCGTTCCATTCGGTAACAAGCAATTCGGCTTCGCCACTCAACGCATCGGCGAGCATCGCCCGAGCGTCGTAGGACGGGAATCCGAAGAGACGAAGAACCGCCTCACCGCCGGCGGGGCCGTCGTGATCGAGGTCGAACAAAGCAATTGCGCCCGAGTCAGACCCGAGGGCAACCTCGTTGCGTTGGCTCCATCGCAGGTCGAATCCTGAGTCCATCAAACGACGGCAGAACAGGTCGATCATTGGGGTGAGCTCGGAGCCACGAGAGCGCAAGATGAGTTCTTCAGGAGGATTGGCGCCGAACGAGAGGCTGGCGCCCAAGGGTTTTCCCGCCGGCACGGCTCCTGCAGCTACAGCGGACGCTTCGCGTGGGCCTTTGGCAGCCTCGGCTGCCTTTTGTTCGGCAAGCACCTTGTCGAGCTTGCGTTGGCCATCCTCGAGGTCGCCAAGTTCAACCTGGTCGAGGTTGATGGCGATGCCGCCGTTTGCCATCGACTGGTCGGCAGCAACGAGGACACGGACAACGTCGAGACCTGCCCGACCGTCGGCGATTGGACGCTGACCGGAGCGGATGCAATCGACAAAGTGACCAAGTTCGACCGAAAGCGGCTCGTCGGCCTTGATGAACGGTGAAAGCACGTCGCCGTGACGGTACGACATTGGACGGTCGTGCATGTTCGGCATGTCGGGGCTTTCGACAGCCTTGTCATAGACACGAATTGGCTCTTCAGCAACATCGTCGTACACGACCATGCGGCGCTTACCCACCACGGTGGTACGACGCACCTTGGCCGGGTCGAGCCAGCTCACGTGAATAGTGGCCGTGACGTTCGGGTTCTTGTAACGAAGCTGCACAAAGGCAACGTCTTCGCGTTCTTCCGCACCAGCGTGGCTCGATCCCCAGGCGCTTACGGTCTCGGGAGCCGAGCGAAGCAGGTAGTTGATGATCGAGATGTCGTGAGGTGCAAGGTCCCACACAACGTTTACGTCAGGCTGGTAGAGACCCAGGTTGAGGCGAGCACCGTAGATGTAGAGCACTTCACCAAAGCCGGACTCTTCGACCACTTCGCGAAGCTTCCACACCGAGGGGTTGAAGACGAAGGTATGCCCGACCATGAGCGCAAGACCACGCTCCTCGGCTATGCGAGTGAGCTCTGCAGCGTGCTCGACGCTAGTGGCGAGTGGTTTTTCGATCATGGCGTGAATGCCGTGCTCGAGCGCCATCTTGCCTAGCGGGTAATGGCCGGTGGGCGGCGTAGCGATGACGACAGCATCGACATGGTCGAGGGCTTCCTCGAAATCGTTGAACGACGCGGTGACATCGAACGCTGAGCTGAGCTCGTCGATACGACGCTGGTCACGGTCGATGAGCACGACGTCAACGTCGCCTCGACCGCTGAGTACCCGGGTGTGTTTGGAACCCCAGTAGCCACAACCAACGATGCCGATGCGTAACCGGTTCGTTGGTGCGGTGGAGCCCTGCTGCTGCGTCACGTTATTTACCTCTTGCAATTTGGGGGGATGTATTGGTGGGGTTCTTGGGGAAGCTTGCTACAACGAGTCAGACCGACGGGGTCGGGTTGACGTTTACTCGGGCCAGGGCCCCGTCGAAGCTGGAAAGGACGAGTTCGCCGGCCACGGCCCAACGAAGTTGGAATCCTTGGTCGAGAAGTTCGAACAACACCGCTTCGGTGGTTTCCTGAAGTTGTCCTCCGATGACTTGGACATCGGCGCGGCCCGGGAAGGGGTTCCCGTTTGCGTCGGTCGAAGGGGAGGCCTGAGCCGACACCGCAATACGAATGGTTTCGTGTGCGTTGCGGACAAAGAGTGTGTCGCCAGCAGGTGTGGCCTGGGCGCTGTAACCCATGCCGGTGAGCCGGTTTGCTAGTGAGAGCATGATGTCGTCGACCGGGCGCCCGGTGATATCGAGTCGAAGGTTGTCGGTGCCGGTGTTCGACGCCGGTACAGCGTGGAGCTCTTCGGTCAGCGAAGGCGCAGGGGCGTTCATAACCGACGGCGCCGGAGGTGTGTCGGTGACGGCCAAGGGGCTCACGGCAAGATTGCCGTTCGTCGCCATCGGCGACATCGCAGGGGCCGACGTGCCGAGAAGTTGACGTACTTGGCGCGACACGTCGTCGCCGAGTGTGCCGGCTCCGGTCTGCGCTACTGGCGGGGCCAGCGAGGACACGGCGGGTCCGCCATCTGGCGGGCTGGGCACGGCAAAGAGCGAGGTTGGTTGCGCTGAAGCGCCGTTACCAACAGGCATCTGTGGTGTAGTGGCTGCGGGTGCAACCGGAGCTGCGGCTGGCGCAAGCCAAGCGTCGCCGGTGGTGGGCACGTCGAGCAGACGAGCGAGATCGTCGTCGGAAATGTGACCGACGCTCGGCAGGGGTGCCGCACCTTGCGATGGCGGTACGGGGGCTGGCGCTGGCGGTACGGGGGCCGGCGCGGGAGGCATCGAACCCTGCGCTGGGGGCATGGAATCGACGGGCGCGGCGAACGAGGGAGCAGGAGAAGCCGAAGCGGCTGCGTACACGTGACTGGTCGGCGGGTCGAACGCAGGGGCAGTGGCTGCGTGCATTGCCGGCGCCTGGGCCGTCATGACTGCGCCGGACTGTGCAGCTTGTGGTGCAGCGTGGGCCAAAGCGCCACCGGATGTGCCGGGGCTCGATGGCCAATCGGCCGCATCGGCAACAACTTTCTTGCGGCGCTTCGGCACCGATTGGCGCCAGAGCTGCCACGCAAGGACAAGCATTGCGAACAGGATCAGGTTGAAGATGACGAGAACAATGCTGCTCATTGGCACAAACCTTTGGATGGAGCTACGCACGGACGCTCACCGCGTGCCGAGACAGGAGTACCTGCGGTTTGAACCACAAGTTGGGGGGACTGCATTACCACGTTACGTGACATTAGTTGCCACGGTACGTGATGGCATGGCATGACATCAAATGAAATGTTGCCTTTTTCGCCATTTGAGACAAACGGCACATGTGAACATGTCATGGCGCCAACCGGCGTTTCGTAGGGGGAACGTCGCTAAACCCGAAGCAACGAATGGAAGGTGCCCCCCAGAACACGTGCGCAAGCACACGAACGGCGAAGGACCTGGGGGGAGGTATCGCCTGAAACGCCGAATTTAGCCCAACAAGGTACTGCGTGACAAGTACTGTCTTCTGAATACCAATCTGTGGATACCGGTGGATTACACCACTGGAAAGCAGTTCCGTCAGCTTGTACTCTTCTAGCGTCGTAGCGAGCAAGAAACGTGTTCGATTCTCGAGCGTTCCCTCATCGACCTCAGCAGTCCAGGCAATCCCTAGTCCCCCCGAAAGATCTCATGACCCCCCAAAGCAGCCAAAACGACACCGGTGGTCACGTTCTTGACGAAAATGTCACCATTGGCTATCGCTGCGAACGCAAAGACGTGCCCCCGCTCGAACTCGGCCAGAATGCTCGGCTCCGAAGCGGCACGATCTTGTACGAAGGCAGCACGATTGGCGACAATTTTCAGACCGGCCACAACGTGGTCGTTCGGGAAGAATGCTCCATTGGTGACAACGTGGCCATCTGGGGTAACACCGTCATCGACTACGGCTGCGTGATCGGCAACAACGTCAAGATTCACACCGGAATCTACGTTGCCCAGTACACCGTCATCGAAGACAACGCCTTTCTTGCTCCGGGCGTGAGCATAGCCAACGACCTTTATCCAGGCGACGACGACTCCGCAGAGGTCATGGGTGGTCCGGTTATCGAAGCGGGCGCCCAAATTGGCGTCGGGGTCACGCTGCTCCCTTATGTTCGGATCGGCGCTGGCTCAATTATTGGGTCAGGGTCGGTCGTTAGTCGCGACATTCCCCCCGGTGTTGTGGCCTTTGGCAACCCCGCCCGAGTGAATCGCAACGTCGCCGATCTGCCTCCGGTGGCCGAACGCGACACCGACCATCCGCTCAGATAACGCCGACGCGTTGCCAAGACCGCGTTAGCGCGTAAACCGCTGCTTTACCCCGGCACCAAACGACGTTGGTGTGCCAGCAGCATCGCTGATGAGTGCTGGAGTCGCCTCACACTCGGCCCACGTGTTCCAGCCCGGAACAAAGGCTGAAACCTCAGCGGTCTCAAGCGCAGCGAGTACCGAATCGATAGCCGCACCAGAGCAATCGTTTCCACCCACCCGTACCGCCACAACCGGGGCTTGAAGGACTTCTGCTTCAGCTGCCGGAACCTCGGCGCATTCCTGGGCAGCACACGTGACGCCGTCTAACGCCTTCACTCCCACGATCAACTGCTTGAGGGGGTCGACAGGCATTGCTGTGCGGGCGAATTGGGCATCGAAGCCGAGGGCAGGCGCGGTAAGCACAAGCGGGGCGGTAGCGCCACTACCGCGAATGACATCCACCAGCTGTTGGTAGCCGGCGAAACTCACACCGTCGACCTCACAGCCGTCGCGAAGGCAAAGGGGATCGGTTTGAGCGGGTGAAGCAAATACTTCAAACATGACGCCGGGCCTGGTGCCGTGCTGTTCGGCAACCGATTGCCAAAACCGCGGCGCGGTCTCGGCATGTGGGAGCGGCAGTCGCACCTCGCCGCCATCTGGAGTGGCCGACCAGTCAAGGCTGAGGACTACGACGAAACCATTGGCTCGCAACGTCTGCACGTAGTCGCCCACCGCTTGCTGATACGCCGCGCCCGAGAACGCTGGGTCGAGTGCTTCTGCGCCTAGCCAGCAGGCATCGTTAAGCGGTAGCCGCACAGCGTTGATGCCCCACGAAGCCATCGCCTCTGCGGAGTCGTTGTCGGCGGCGCCATCGAACACCCCCCAACCCTGCACGCAGGCATATTCGAGCCCGAGTTGCGACACACCCGTGAGTCGAACAGGGTCGCCGCTCGCGTCTACCAGGGTTGCACCCTCGACCCGAATCGCGTCGAATCGGGCAGGCACGGCAACGCTGTCATCGGCAAACAGCCGCGACACAACAAAAGCGCCCAGCAAAGCCAGACACAGCAGCACAGCGAGCGCAAGAACGCCACGCCCCAACCAACGGCGCCCCGTACCCGATCGTTCGGGCCCGGCGGCGGCGACAGCCTTGGCAGGTTCATCGCTCGGCCGCGGCCGGCGTTCGCCCGGCTGACGAGCAGCCGTGTCGACGTGAAGACCGGTCTGGTGTTGCTGTTGCGGGCGAGAAGCGACCGATGACGTGCCAGAGGCGACTGCCGCCTGTGGCGCCTGGAAAGCTGGGGCGTCAAGCAGATCTCCCGGCAAAGCTGGGACGTCAACCATGCCGCCTGGCGATGCCGACGAGCGAGCAACCGTTGCCGTACCTCGTGCCTGCACCCACGCGTTGCTCCCCCACGCCACGGGCGGCGCTAGGGGTGCAAAGGCGACCGACGGAGCGCCAGTGGTAGCGTCCTGCGAGGTCGAATTCGAGGCGGATGCCGACGGAACCGAATCCGGTACCGCTGCGTCGCCAGCAAGCACGGCTGGTGGTGAGGCGTTGCTGGTGAGCAGAGAGCCAGCCGGCACCTGCGCAGACAGCGCCGGGTCGGCATTCAAAGGCAGTGTCGCAGCCGACTCGCTGGTGCCAGGCGCTCGATCGACAGCCGACGCCACGTGCGCAGGTACCCGACCGTCTGGCGGATCGACCTGGGCGGGCGCTGGTTGACGAGACTTGTCGAACTTGCGACCCCAGGCAATGAAAGGCTTTTCGATGGTTCGGTGAAGTACCACCGCGATGATGACCGACAACACGTACCCGATAGCAAGGGTGATGAGATCGTCGAGTCGCCCGCCGTCGGATGCCACAAAGCGCTCGGCGAGGCCGAGTACCGCCGGATGGATCAGGTACACGGCGTAGGACAGAGAGCCCAACCAAGCAAGCGGGCGGAGGGCCAACACCTTGCTAATCGCGTGTTTGGGCTGCAGCACAAGCGCTCCAACAAACAGCGCCGTCGGGAACGCGAGAAACTCAAAAGCCCAACGTGCTTCGGTGAGACCAACAGCGATACAAACAACACCGAGCAGCCAGTACACAGCCGAGTTCCGAAGAAACCCGAGGCGGTCGAACCACTTGGGGTTATGCAGGGCAAACGCCAGCGCTGTGCCGATCAGCAGGTGGCCGTATGGCTCAAGCAACGCATACGGATGGCCGAAGTCGGTCCAGTACAGCCCGCCAGCCAGCAAAGCCGAACCGGTTATCAGCGCAAACGGCAGCCGGAAGCGGCTGCGAGCCATCACAGCGAACGCCACGAACGGCCAAACAACATAGAATTTTTCCTCGATGCCGAGCGACCACGAGTGGTTGAACGGTGCCGAGATCTCCTTCAGAAGGAGCGGAATTTCCGACATGTACAACAAGTAGTACGGCAACGAGGCGTTGAAATCGTCGGCTTTGTCGGTGTCAAAGAGGTACACCGACAGGGCGTACCCGGCAAGCACCACGTAATACAGCGGCAGAATCCGAAAGACCCGGCGGAGAAAGAAGCCCTTGATCGAGAGCTGTCCCACCTTTTCTTCTTCGCGCAGCGCAAGCATCGTGATGAGATAGCCGGACAACACGAAGAAAACGGTGACGCCCCGCTCGCCCTGCAGGAAATGCAGCGGCGAGTCGCGTGTATGCCAGGTAACAACAAGCGCGGCACTGAGCGCCCGAAGGCCGTCGAGCGCCGAGAAGTACCGCGTCGATTGGTATGTGCCGAAAGCAGACGTTGTCACGCTCCGACCTGCTTCCAGAACTTCGACCGTTGGGCCAGCGCCGTCACTTCACCAACAAGCGTCTCTCGCTGAATCGGCCATGCGGTGCGGGTGCGGTGTGCCTCGCCGGCATTGTCGACCAAAGACGCCCGGCGCTGCGGGTCGTGCCGCAACCGCTTGATTGCATCGGCAAGCGACTGTGCGTCGCCTGGCTCGTAGAACTCGATTTCGTCGCTCGAGAACGTGGTCGATACCGACTTCAGTCGGGTGGCGATGACCGGCAGGCCGACCATCATGTACTCGAACATCTTGTTGGTGTTGACCAGGTGCGAATACTCCGAGGCCAATTGGGCCACAATGCCGGCGTCGGCGCGGCAGATGTGATCGACCAGCTCTTCATGCGAGACGAAGCCGTTAAAGGTCGCGATGTCGCTCAACCCCTTGGCCGCAATGCCCGCCTTGATCTCTCCCGAGTAGCTACCTTCGCCACAGATCGTCAGGCGTAGCTCCGGCATATCGTCGTGCAACAACGCCACCGCTTCAAGAATGGTGTCGTGGCCGTAGCGATGTTCAACCGTTCCGTGGCAGATGACGGTGAACAGGTCGGGGTCGGGTTTCGGTCGCAACGCTGGATCGACCGTCCAATGTTCGGCGCCGCCGCCGTTCATCACCACATGCGTGCGGGCCGGTTTCGCACCGCGCTCGATCAAGGTGTCGCGCATTTCGTCAGTGACAGTAAGCACGGTGTCGGCAAGGCGAATCGCGAGTTGTTCGAAGATCTTCAGCGGGATATCCCACTTGGTGTTGTTGTAGATCGTGCGGCCAAGTTCGGGACTCGGTTCTTTGATGAACGACACAACCTTTGCGCCGCGCAGGCGGACGGGTTGCGCGCCGAGCAACAGAAAATCCGGAAGCGTCGAGACCTGTACTACCTGGTAGTTACGGCTGGAGTGCAGCTTGTTGAGCAACGCTCCGGACCGAACCATGAAACCTAGATAGTCGATGAGGTACTGGACTGCGCCGCCCTTGGTTCGTGAGCCGGGAATGCGATGCAGCGTGACCCCCTCGACCACCTCTTCGGTTGCTGCGTCCGGCTTTTCGGGATCGGCCAGCATGATCACGTCGACGGAGAAACCGGCATCTCGATAGGCCTCGGCCTCTCGTCGCGTCGCGATCTCATAGCGGTGATGTTGCCGGACAATGCAGAGTGAACCGGCACCTGCGAGCGGCGTGGAGGAAGCACGGACCGTCGTCGACGGCCCGGCTTGGCGGGGGGATAGATTTTCCATAGCGATTGCCAGAGTACGTTCGGGCTGGCCAGAACTCAATAGTGGCGCCAGTGAAAAATGCGACAATTGACCCAGACCGACCCCTAGGCCATACGACTCCTAGCGAAAGCCCCACGGATCTGACACTCTATGGATACTCTAGGTCTACCCCGGCCTCCCCCACCCGCGGTGTCCACCGCCTCTCCCCCTGAGTACTTTCATGCGAATCATTTTTTTGGCAGTCGACGACGAGTTCGCTGGCGAGATGCAGCGCGAGGTCTACGCCAACCATCCCGAGTGGATCGTCGGTTCGGTTCTTTCCACCCAACCGATTTACAAGCACACGCCTGTTCAGGCGATCATGATGGTGCTCAAGAAGTCAGGCCCCCGCTACCTCATCGAGATGGCGAAGATGAAGATTCTGCGGCGACTCATTGGCGACAGCACCCGAGACCGGGCGGCGGAGCCGATTACCGCGAGCGAATTGGCCAAACAACACAATGTTGTTACCCACTACAGCGGTGACATCAACTCTCCCGAGTCACTGGCGTGGGTTGAGGCGCTCGAACCCGACCTGGTTATCAGTACAAACTTCAGCCACTACGTCGGCAAAAAGGCACGAGAGATCGCCAAAGTCGGCTCGTGGAACTTGCACAAGTCGTACCTGCCACACAACCGAGGCATGGCTCCGAGTTTCTTCGCTCTCCTTAACGACGACGCCTTCACCGGCGTAACGCTGCACGTGTTGGAGAAAGGCTTCGACACCGGCGCGATTGTTGATCAACGCAAGGTCGACATCAGCGCAGGCGATACGGTCTACGACCTGAACCTCACGAGCTCGACGGTCGGAGGACAGATGTTGAACGAGTTACTCTCAAACACTGCGCTGACCGACATCGTCGCTGTCGAGCAACCAGCCGGCGACTGGCCGGAGCACACCTATCCGAGCCCGGCCGACCTCAAACGGTTCACCAGCAAGGGACACAAGTTTGATCAATGGGGTATGAGCGATCTCAAAGGCCTGGTTGGCCGCAAGGACACCTCGACGTGAGCAGCCTTTCGCCCGCCGAGTCGACTGCGACGTCTGTGCCAAATGCGCACGTTCTTCGCGAACGTTTCCGTTTGCCAGCCGAGTTTGCGTCCGCTCCCACAACCATCGAACCGGGTACGCAACCCCCGCAAGGTTTCTTCACGCTTCAGTCCGGACATATCGCCTTCGGCAGCACGACCTCCGACACCTCAGCCGTTGCGCAACATGCCCCATCGGTCCTACCTCGCACCATCGACGAGCCGCTGACATATGACCCCGACGAGGTCGTGCGGCTTTTGCGCGAAGAGTCCTATATCGACAACGAGTTACCTGATCGCAACGGACACGACGCCCAGGCGCTCGTTCGCCGGGCCTATTACTTCGTGCGCCCACTCCTTTCCACAAAGGTACGGCGAATTGCCCAACGTCGGGCGCTTGCCGGCTGGCGCGATATCGCGCACCCGATGTGGCCGGTCGACACCACCGTCGAAGCCGTTCATCGCGAGGCACTTGCCGCTTCGATGGCTGCCGCGGGCGTAAACAAGGCACCGATCGTTTGGTACTGGCCCGACGGCTACCACGGTGCGATCTCCATGACCCACGACGTTGAAGAAGCCGCCGGTCTCGCATTCTGCCCGGAAATGGCCCGCCTGGACGAAAGTTTCGGCTTCAAATCGTCGTTCCAAGTTGTGCCTGAATCCCGCTACGACATTGACGCACTGGTCCTCGACGAGATCCGCTCCCACGGCTGTGAAATTTCTCTGCATGGTCTCAGCCACGATGGCAACCTTTTTTCTAGCTACGAAGAATTTACGAAACGCCTCCCAAAGATTCAGGAATATGCGCGTCGATTCGGCGCGGTTGGCTTTCGGTCCCCGGTCATGTACCGGAACCCTGAGTGGATCGCCGAGCTCGGACTTTCCTACGACATGTCGATGCCAAACGTCGGGCACCTCGATCCCCAACACGGCGGATGCTGCACGGTGTTTCCTTACTTCCTTGGCGATGTCGTCGAACTGCCAACCACCTGCACACAGGACTACACGCTGTTCAACATTTTGAATCGCTTCGACCTCGAACTGTGGAACGAACAACTCGACATCATCGCTGCAGAAAACGGGCTGGCGAACTTCATCATTCACCCGGATTATGTTCTTGACGGCGACGGTCTTAACGCCTACAAATCGCTGCTCGCGGAACTTGACCAGCGAGCCAGCCAAAACAATCTGTGGAAAGCGCCACCCAAAGAACTTGCCGAGTGGTGGAATCTGCGCAGCAACCTTGAACTCAAGTCTGCTGGACCCGGAACCGGCGACTGGACCATTGTTGGGCCGGGAGCCGAACGCGCCAGCGTCGCCTGGGCTGTGCTCGATGGCGACTCGATCACCATCGAAGCTCCGGAGCGCTAGCTTCCTACAAGCTCGTCCAGCGTGATCGTTCAATAAAGGCCAACACCACAAATAACGCCCCGGCGGCGATGGTTACCCACACGCCGAGCCCGAGGGCAAAGTCGATGTCGAACGACGACGAATCGATGGTGTTTCCTTCGTCGATGACGTTGAATGCGTCGACGATCGCGATCGCTACTAGCGACAGCCCTCCGCCAACCAGCAATATTTTTGCGAACGCGGAACGCCACCCGACGAAGAGCAACCCGGCCAGCGACGCGAGAAGCACCGCCACCGCCACCGTTGCTTTGCCATCGTTGCGTTGCCAACCGGTCAGGCTTCCTTCGACGGTCTCGCCCGTCACGATCACCCACGGAAGAAAGGCGCCCGTTATGGCGAGCGCCGCGACCGTAAACACGCCTATCGCAACGAGTCGGTTCTTGTCGAAGGTGTCAGGCGATGCGGTTGTTGTCGCGGCGGGCCACTGGATTGGTGGTGTGGGCGACTGGGCCAACGGCGGTACCTGTAGTGCGTTGTCTGGTCGTGGTGCCGAGAGCGCGGATGGCGAAACGGGCGTCTGGCCGGCCGGCGGGCTGTCTGGGTAGAGCGCTTCTACCGGTTGGTGTGCATCGGCCGCCGTGTCTCGCTTCGTCCAGGTCGATCGATACGAAGCATCGTGGTGCATCTCCGGTGGGTACCAGCGCTGGTCAGATGCCAGCCACCAGCCGGGCTGCGGAGGAGAATTGGTCACCAAACCAATCTACCTGCCAGCCGGCGTTCTTTCGGTGTCGCTGTTTCGTGCTGACAAAACAGAAAAGACCCTCCGAACATTGTTCGGAGGGTCTTTGGGTGTTCACCAGAACACCGGTAGAGCGCCGGGCGGGATTTGAACCCGCGACTGTAGGGATTTGCAGTCCCTTCCCTTGGGCCGCTCGGGCACCGACGCAGAAGCAGTTATGGTAGCCGACGTTTCCTAGAGAGCGACGCCGAGATACATAGCAACGAGGGCAGCGAGAAAGCCGACAGCGCCGGTAGCGCCGCGGACTGCGGCAGCGCTGGTGCGTTGATGCACAAACGCCGCTGCTCCGCTGATGAGCACCACAAGCATTTTGATGCCCAAAACCGCCTGGTAGTTACCTACGGTGTCACCGACCTCCATCATGTTCCAGATTCCGGTGACAACGGCGAGGCCGAAGAAGGGCCAGGACAGGGCGCCGAAACGGGCAGCCACCTGACGAGGCGCATCTCCGCCGATACCGCGAAGGACCGGCAGGATACCCAACATCACAATTTGGCCACCGAGCCAAACGGTGGCACCCAAAAGGTGGAGAAAGATTCGGATCTCGGCAAGGCCGAAGTTTGCTTCCATCCGCCGGACGATACTTCTCGCACCACACAACTGCCATCCCGAGATCAGCCAGATAGATCTAGCGCTACACACCGGAGACCGATGTGCCAGCACTTGAACGGTCGACACCAATACAAGTAGTCGTGCAGAAATGGTCAAAGGAGTCAAAGAAGTGCCGACTACTACTACGGGCGGCGCTTTGCCGCCGATAGCGTGAGACCGCATACGCGCCCCCAACTAACCGCAAGCACGCAGGAGTCTGCAAGTACATGATCCAGAACCAACGCCCCGAAATCGAGCAAAAACTGTTCGACCTGGCTCGGAACCACCGCTGGACCTGGCACGTTCCTACCGCAGAGGTCCTCAATGCGGTGCCCGGCGCAAGCGACTATCGCCATCCAGTCGACACGATCACGCGCCTTAGCGCTGGCCAGTGGAAGAACCTTTTGGCCAATGACAAACTCGTCACCGCGATCGAATCCGAACATGCGGAACTTCAGAAAATCGTCGCAGCCGCTCCGAAGAAGACCTCGGTTGCGTACATCTCCGCCGAGTTCGGCATCAGCGAACTCGTGCCGCAGTACTCGGGTGGACTCGGAATCCTTGCCGGCGACCATCTCAAGTCGGCTAGCGATCTCAACCTGCCACTCGTTGGGCTTGGCCTCTTCTACCAAGAAGGTTTCTTCCGCCAAGAGCTCAAGGCGAACAAGCAGACCGAACGCTATGACTACTGCGACCCAGCGCTGACCGGACACGTCGACACCGGTGTCACCGTCTCGGTTGACGTCGGCGACGAAGCCGTCACCGCCAAGGTCTGGAAGCTCGCCGTCGGCAGCATCGATCTCTACGTGCTCGATACCAACGTGTCCGGCAACTCTCCCAAGGGCCGCATGATCACCGACCGCCTCTACAGCGGCGACAACGAACATCGCGTCCGTCAGGAACTCATCCTCGGCATTGGTGGCCTGCGCGCACTCAACGCACTCAACATCTGCCCCGACGTCTTCCACCTCAACGAGGGTCACGCTGGGTTTATGCTTCTCGAACTTCTCGAGGGCGAACTCGAGCGCGGCGCCAGCTTCGCTGAAGCGGTGAAGGTCGCGAAGGCCCGTTCGGTGTTCACCACGCACACCCCGGTACCGGCAGGCATCGACCGCTTCGATCGCTCGCTGATCAAGACCTACATCGGACCATGGGCCAAGGCGAACGACGTGCCGATGAGCACGCTCTACAAGATGGGTAGCAGCCCCGACGACGAGGGCAACCCCAAGCCGTTCAACATGGCCGCCTTCTGTCTTTCGCTCACCAGCGCAGCAAACGGTGTTTCGAAACTGCACGGCAAGGTAAGCCGCGAACTCTTCGCGAATGTACCTGGCGGAAAGAAAATCGGGTCGATCACCAACGGTGTGCACGCTCGCACTTGGGTCGCCCCCGACCTCGCCGAGGTCTTCGACGACAAACTCGGCAAAGACTGGGAAATGGGCTCACCGGTAGCGTGGGCCGATGTCGACAGCATCGACTACGCCAGCATGCGCAAGGTCAAAAAAGCCGGACGTGCCCGGCTGATCAGCATGATCGACGAACGCGGCCTCAACGCCACCAACCTTGACCCCAAAGCGTTGACCGTTGGTTTCGCTCGACGTTTCGCCACCTACAAGCGCGCCGACCTGCTTCTTCAGCAGATGGACCGCGTGGTCGAGATGCTCGCCGATGACAATCGTCCAATCCAATTCGTCTTTGCTGGTAAGGCTCACCCCGCCGACAAGGCCGGAAAAGCCCTGCTGAACAAGATCGCTAGCTTCGGCAATTCAAAAGCCGCAAACGGCCGGTTCATCTTCGTTCCCGACTACGAAATGGCCATTGCTCGCGACATGTACGCAGGTTGCGATGTCTGGCTCAACAACCCAATCCGTCCTCATGAAGCATCGGGAACAAGCGGCGAGAAGGCTGCCCTCAACGGCGGGCTGCAGTGCTCGATCCTCGATGGCTGGTGGGACGAGATGTACGACGGCGAAAATGGCTGGGCCGTCGCAACATCGGATTCCGACGTTGCCAAGACCCGCGACAAGTTCGAGGCCAACTCGATCAACGACCTGTTGTCCAACGAAATTATCCCGCTGTTCTATGCCGGCTCCGGTAGCCCCTCGACCGAGTGGCTCGACATGGTGCGCCACAACTGGGCAACCCTCGGCCCGAAGGTCCCGGCAGCACGAATGGTCGCCGACTACCGCGACCAGGTGTACAAGCCCGCAATCGCGCGCTCGCGCAAGGTTCCGGGTAAGAATGTGCAGCGAAAGACGGTCGCCAACCAGGCTGGCAAGAAGAAAGCCACCCGCAAGTAGGAACCCGTTCACTGGTCAGTGGGTGGGCGACGAACCGCCGCCCACCCGCTGACATACCACTTGATTCACCGCCGTCCACATAGGCTGTCTCTCTGATGAATATCACGATTTGGCCAGGCGAACCCGAACCACTAGGCGCAACCTTCGACGGGTCCGGCACGAACTTCTCGGTCTTTTCCGAGGTTGCCGACCGCATCGAACTCTGCCTCTTTGATGACGACGGCAACGAGACAAGAGTCGACCTTCCCGAGGTCACCGCCTACGCGTTCCATGGCTACGTGCCAGGAGTCCGGCCCGGGCAGCGGTATGCGTTTCGGGTGCATGGCCCGTGGAACACTCGCGAAGGCCAACGCTGCAACCCCCACAAGCTGCTCCTCGACCCCTACAGCAAAGCGGTCGAGGGAGCACTCGAATGGGACTCGGTCGTCTACGCCCACGACCAGTCGCACCCCGACGAGATGGACACCCGCGACAGCGCGGCAAATATGCCCCGCTCGGTCGTGGTCAACCCCTTCTTTGAGTGGGCCGACGATCGTCCGCCGCGCACGCCGCTCGGTGAATCGATCATCTATGAGGCACATGTAAAAGGCCTCACGATGACCCACCCCGATGTTCCCGAGGAGCTTCGGGGAACCTACGCAGGTCTCACTCATCCTGCGATCATCGAGTACCTGACCGATCTCGGCATTACCGCACTCGAATTGCTCCCCATCCATCAGTTCGTGCCCGAACACTTCGCCGTTGAGAAAGGCCTCACCAACTACTGGGGCTACAACAGCATCGGGTTTCTTGCCCCCCACAACGCCTACTCCGCATCCGGCCAACGCGGTCAACAGGTCGATGAGTTCAAAACGATGGTGCGGGCCATGCATAAAGCCGGCATCGAGGTCATTCTCGACGTCGTCTATAACCACACCGCCGAAGGCAACCACCTTGGGCCAAGTCTTTCGATGAAAGGCTTCGACTGCGCCGCCTACTACCGTCTCTCGGCGCAAGACAAACGGTTCTTCGTCGACTACACCGGCACCGGCAACACGATGAATATGCGGCACCCCAACGTGCTGCAGATCATTATGGACAGCCTTCGGTATTGGATAACCGAGATGCATGTCGACGGTTTCCGTTTCGATCTTGCCTCCACCCTGGCGCGAGAGGAACACGCCGTCGACCGCCTGTCGGCGTTCTTTGACCTCATCCATCAGGACCCCATCATCAACCGGGTGAAGCTCATTGCCGAGCCGTGGGATGTCGGCGATGGGGGTTACCAGGTTGGCAACTTTCCCGCGCTGTGGTCCGAATGGAACGGCAAGTATCGCGACACGGTGCGCGACTACTGGTCGGGGGCTCCGGGAAGCCTCGCCGACTTCGCCTCTCGTTTTACGGGAAGCTCCGATCTTTATGCGTGGTCCGGTCGCCGCCCAAGCGCCAGCATCAACTTCATCACCGCGCACGACGGCTTCACAACCGCCGACCTGGTGTCCTACGACAACAAACACAACGACGCCAACGGCGAACAGAACCGCGACGGAGACTCACACAACCGCTCGTGGAACTCTGGTGCCGAGGGCCCTACCGACGACTTGGCGATCATCGAGACCCGCAAGGTGCGGCAACGATCGCTGCTCACCACACTCTTTTTGAGCCAAGGTGTACCAATGCTGCTAGGCGGCGATGAGTTCGGGCGATCGCAGGGCGGCAACAACAACGCGTACTGCCAGGACAACGAAATTTCGTGGTTCGACTGGTCATCGCTCGACGAAGAGTTACTCGCCTTCTCCAAACGACTCATCAGGTTCCGCAAGAACCGTCCCATGTTCCGTCGCCGTCATTGGTTGTCGGGCTCGGCGACCCACGGCTCTGACCTCCACGACGTTGGCTGGTTCAACCCCGCCGGCGAACCAATGACTCTCCAGGACTGGAACTCTGGTTTCGCACGGTCGATGTCGGTGTTTCTCAATGGCGAGGGTCTGGTTGCTACCGGGCCTCGCAACGAACGAATCGTCGACGACAGTTTCCTCGTCATGTTCAATGCGCATTGGGATTCGGTGTCGTTCACCGTGCCCAAAGGGTTGGGCGGATCGATGTGGCAAGTCCAAATCGACACCGCAACCAACAAAACCCGCGATCTTCTCGTTGCCGAAAATGACGAGTGGGAAATTGGCGGATGGGCCATCGTTGTCCTGCAACGTCTCGAAGGAAACGAACTGGCCGGCGACATGCCGACGACGCGACTGTGAAGGTTCTCTTCGCAGCCGCAGAGATGGCACCGATCGCACGGGTTGGGGGTATGGCAGAGGCTTCGGCCGGGTTGGTCAAGCAGCTCCGCTCGGATGGCCTCGACGTCACCGTTGTACTCCCTGACTACGCAAACACTCCGCTCGAGAACGAGACGGCAATCAAGCTGCTGTTGCCTGAATGGGCGCGGCCGGGCACCGCCCGCTCGGGGCACCTAGAAGGCTTTGGTGAGATCACGCTCGTTGATGTGCCCTGGATCGAAAAACCGCATCCGTACACCGATGAGGACGGAATTGCGTTTCCCGACAACGACCTGCGGTTCTTTGGTTTCTCAGCAGCTGTCGCTGCGCTGATCAACCGCGAGCTGCCCGACATCGTGCACCTGAACGACTGGCACACCGCGGCAGCCCTCGGATTCCTGCAAGAAGCGCCGCCAAGCCTGCTCACGATCCACACACTCGGCTACCAGGGCATCACCAACCCGGGCTGGATGGACGAACTGGTCACGCGACCGCACTATTTCGCTTGGTACGGCGGCACGAACCCGCTGCTCGGCGGCATTCGGCTCGCAGATCGGGTGGTCACCGTGAGCCCAAACTATGCACGCGAGATCATGACCGAGGCCGAGGGCATGGGTCTCCACGAACATTTGGCGAACTTGGGTGACCGACTCGTCGGCATCACCAACGGCATCGACACCACCGAGTGGAATCCGTCAACTGACGAATTTCTCTCGACGCGTTTCTCGGCAACCGACTTTGCGGGCAAAGAGCAAAACCGCGCCGAACTCCTCGCCGAGTTCGGCCTTCGCTCGACCTCAGGCGCTGAACCAACCATCGGGGTCGTGAGTCGACTCGTCGATCAAAAGGGCATGGACCTTGTCGCTGATGCTGCTCGATTCCTCGAAAATGTGCCGGCTCGGCTGGTGATTCTGGGCTCTGGCGACGCACATCTCGTCGATCTTCTCGACGACTTGGCAGCAAGATTCCCCGACCGTATTTCGTTCCGCAACGGTTACGACATCAAACTCGCTCACCGCATTTTTGCCGGGTCCGACATGCTCCTCATGCCGAGCCGATTCGAGCCCTGTGGTCTTGCCCAAATGCAGGCGATGGCCTACGGAACGATCCCTATCGTGACCGATGTCGGCGGACTACACGACACGGTGATAGACGACGACGTGTCCAGCGGCGAAGGCACCGGATTTGTCAGCTCGTCGGTCGACACCGCGGGCATCGTCGACGCCATCTACCGGGCCTGCCGGGCCTGGACCTCGCCGACCCGACGCAAAGCAATCATCCAACGCGGCATGACGGCCGACTGGAGTTGGGCAGCACCGGCCGGCGAGTATCGGCGGCTCTACGCCGACCTCCTCGCCAACCGCTAACTGTCGCCGCGTTTCTGGCAGCAACCCCTGCTAGTTGATAACGGTGCCTTTGGCAACGGCAACAACGCCGTTGTTACTCACCGTGAACGACTTCGCATCGGCTTCGAGATCCTCGCCGATCCGCACACCGTTGGGAATATGCACGTTCTTGTCGACGATCGACTTTCGCACCACGGCTCCTGCACCGATATGTACGTCGTCCATCAGAATCGAATCCTCAACAATGGCGCCGGCCTCAACGCGCACGTTGGGCGAAAGCACTGAGTTGCGGACGGTTCCGCCCGAGATAATGACGCCTCGCGAAACCATCGCGTTGCCGACGTTGCATTCAGCGTCGCCGTCAAGAACAAACTTGGCGGGTGGCAAATGGCGCCCGAGGGTATGGATTGGCCACTGGTCGTTGTAGAGGTTGAACGCTGGTTGCGGAGCAACCAAGTCCATGTTGGCGTCGTAGTAGCTATCGAGTGTTCCGACGTCGCGCCAGTAATGCGATGACTCGTCGTCAGCACCGGGAATGCGGTTGGTTGTGTAGTCGTACACATGGGCTTCGCCCGCCGAAACAAGGGCCGGAATCAGGTTCCCGCCAATGTCGTGTTTCGAGTCTTCATCGCCGGCGTCGCTACGCAAGATGTCGTTGAGCGCTTCACGACTAAAGATGTAGTTACCCATCGACGCAAGCACCATCGAAGGGTCGTCGGCCAATCCGGTAACGTCGCTCGGCTTTTCGCGGAACTGGGTGATCTTGGTGCCAGCCGGATCCTTGTCGATGATGCCGAACTGGTTGGCTTCCTCGATCGGCACCCGGATGCCGGCAACACTCACTCCGGCACCGCTGGCGATGTGCTGGTCGAGAAACTGTCGGGGGTCGATCCGGTAAATATGATCGGCGCCAAAGACAAAGATGTATTCGGGGCGCTCATCGTCGATGAGGTTCATGTTCTGGTAGAGGGCATCCGCCGAACCAGCGAACCAGTGGGGCCCACGACGCATTTGCGCGGGGACGGTCGTGACGTAGCTGCCCAGCATCGTCGACAGCCGCCACGTGCGACTGATATGCACGTCAAGGCTGTGGCTCTTGTACTGGGTGAGCACAACAATCTTGCGGTATCCGCCGTTCACGAGATTCGAAAGGGCGAAGTCGATAAGCCGGTACTGACCCGCAAACGGCACGGCTGGCTTTGCGCGATGCACGGTAAGCGGGTGGAGCCGAGAGCCCTCGCCGCCGGCAAGGACAACACTCAGCGTTCTGGGGCGGTTAACAGATTCCATGGTTTAAGCGGAACTCACATGGTTGATAGGTTGTCGCAAACCGGTGAGTTTGCGCCGGAGGTCCCAGTCGGCAGAATCGGTCGACAATCCACCAACTCGTCCAAGACACTCCACATTTCCAACTAGCAGATGCCTTCACTCTAGGGGTCCGCGCCCCAAACGTCTCGGACGCTCTTCGATCGAGCCGCCGCTGACCTCCACTCGGTTGCAGGTTATCCGATGGTAACCCATGTCTCTCCTGGCTCAAGCCTCTAAGGTCTCTGCAATGCACCTCACCGACGAAGATCGCTGGCGCTTCAACTCTGGAGCACACGTCGATCTAGCCAATATTCTCGGCGCCCACCCGAAAGAGAACGGGGTCTGGTTTGCCGTTTGGGCACCAAATGCCACGCATGTCTCGGTCGTCGGCGACTGGAACGGCTGGGATGGCAGCCAACACGAACTATCGCCCGATGGCTCGGGTATCTGGCACGCTGTTCTCCCCGACGCGCAGATTGGCCACTGCTACAAGTACCGCATCACCGGCGGCGATGGTTCGATCCACGAAAAGGCCGATCCGGTAGCGTTCCGCGCCGAAGAGCCCCCGCGTACGGCCTCGATCATCGCCGATATCTCCTATGACTGGTCCGACAGCGCTTGGATGGCCGACCGCGCCAGCAAGAACGCGGCCGACGCGCCGATGTCGGTGTACGAGATGCACCTCGGCTCGTGGCGCTACGAGCCCGGCGGCTACCGAGCGCTTGCGCACCAGTTGGCCGACTATCTTGACGAGGTCGGCTTCACCCACGTCGAGCTGCTACCGGTGATGGAGCACCCGTACTATCCGTCGTGGGGGTACCAGACCTTGGGGTACTTCGCACCCAGCTCGCGGTACGGCTCGCCGCAAGATTTCAAGTACATGGTCGATCACCTACATCAGCGCGGGTACGGCGTCATTGTTGATTGGGTTCCGTCGCACTTTCCTGAAGATGTCCACGGGCTCGCCAAGTTTGATGGCACCCATCTCTTCGAGCACGCCGATCCGCGCATGGGCTTTCACCCCGACTGGAAGAGCTGCATCTTCAATTACGACCGCCACGAGGTGCGCAGTTTCCTGATGTCGAGCGCGATGTTCTGGCTCGACGAATACCACGTTGACGGCATTCGGGTCGACGCCGTCGCGTCGATGCTGTACCGCGACTACTCGCGCAACGAGGGCGAGTGGATTCCGAACGAGTTCGGCGGACGCGAAAACATCGGCGCCGTGCAGTTCATGCGCCAGCTGAATGAGTCGGTGTACAACCGGCATCCCGATATCCAAATGATCGCCGAAGAGTCAACCGCTTGGGGCGGCGTGTCTCGGCCTACCGACACCGGCGGCCTCGGTTTCGGCATGAAGTGGGACATGGGTTGGATGCACGACACCCTCAAGTTCCTCGAACGAGAACCTATCCACCGAAGCCATCACCATTCCGAAATCACGTTCCGAATGTTGTACGCGTTCACCGAAAACTTCACCCTGCCGCTGTCTCACGACGAGGTCGTTCACGGCAAAGGCTCGATGATCGACAAGATGCCGGGCGACCGTTGGCAGCAGATGGCCAACCTTCGCCTGCTCTACGGCTACCAGTGGGCACTCCCCGGCAAGAAGCTGCTCTTCATGGGCTGTGAGTTCGCCGTGTCCGACGAGTGGGACCACACCCAGGAACTCGCATGGGACCTTCTGCAGTATCCCGAGCACCAGGGAATGAAGACCCTCATCTCTGACCTCAATCATCTCCTTCGCACCGAACCAGCGCTCCACAAACGCGATTTCGAGCCCGAGGGCTTCTCGTGGATCGTCAACAACGACAGCAACAATAGTGTTCTCGCTTTCGAGCGTCTCGCTCCACAGTCGCGACCTCTTGTCGTGCTTACGAACTTCACACCGATACCGCGCCGCGACTACCGCGTTGGTGTTCCAGAGGCCGGCGAGTGGGTCGAGTTACTCAATACCGATGCCGAGCGCTACGGAGGTTCAAACGTCGGCAACCTGGGCGTGCTGGTCTCCGAAACCGAGCCGAGTCACGGACGCGATCAATCGCTCAGCGTCACCGTGCCACCCCTGAGCGTCTTGATCTTTGCTCCAGCCGCTTCCGAGCAGATCGCGAACTGAGTTGCACGATGTCACCAACCCCCTCCCCCAGCACGTCCACCAACAACGCGGCTTCGACCGACGATAACCGCCCGACGCTTGCCGAACGAGCGCATCGAGCAGGCGTCCAAACGTCCTATGTCGATGTTGACGGCAACGTCGTGCAAACCTCCGACACAGCGCTCGAAGGCGTGCTCGACGCCCTCAATGCCGAGAGTATCGCTCCGCTGCCGCTCGAACCGGTCGTCGTAGCCTGGGAAGGCAAGCTTCGTTCGGTAGGCAGATTCGGCACCTCGAGATCAGCGACCCGCTTCGACATCATCACCGAGGGCGGCGACACGTTCGAGGGCGAAGCCCTTGGAGACCACGACCACTGGCACCTCGATGTCGACCTTCCGCTGGGCTACCACCGCCTGACCATCGGCAGCGCCTCATCCCTCGTGATTGCTGCACCGCAGAAGGCACACCCGGTCGAAAAGCCGATGTGGGGCACGTTTGCCCCCGTGTACGCACTGCGCCGCGAAGACGACCGCGGGATCGGCGACCTCGGACACCTTCGCCAACTGATCGACTGGACCGCTGCGCACCACGGCAACCTGGTGGCGACGTTGCCGCTTCTACCGATGTTCGCCGAACCGGGCGTCGCCCCCAGCCCCTACTCGCCGGCATCGGTGCTGTTCTGGAACGAACTCTTTGTCGACCCTGCGGCATTTCCGTTTGACGGGTCGGTCAGCTTTCGCGGCGGACCGTCACGGACCATCGACTACGACCAGATCGACGTGCAGACCAAAGCCCTCATCGACCGCATCCTCGACGATCCTCGCATCGACGCTTGGGCGCACCAACACCCGACGGTCCGCCGGTACGCCCGGTTCAGGGCCTACGGCGACCAACACGGACGTCAGTGGCGCACCTGGCCGCAACGGATTCGTTCGGGCGGCCTCACCGACGACGATGTCGATTCGGGTCGAGCACGGTGGCATGTGGCCGCGCAGTGGGCCATCGACTTGCAGCTCCGGTCGGTAGCGGCTTCGTCGCGTCAAGCCGACGTACTCCTCGGCCTCGACTACCCCGTCGGTGTCCATCTCGACGGCTTTGACATCTGGGCTCACCAGGATGTCTTTGTCGATGGCGTCACGGTCGGCGCTCCGCCAGACACGTTCTTTGCTGGTGGCCAAGACTGGCAGCTAGTACCCATCCACCCAGAAATGTCGCGCCGATCCGGACACGCGTACCTCATCGAAGCGCTGCGGCATCAAATCGCGCTCGGCGGCCTACTCCGCATCGACCACATCATGGGCCTGTTTCGCCGCTGGTGGATTCCAGCGGGCGGCGGCGCCACGCAAGGCGCCTATGTCAACTATCCGGCCGACGAACTACTTGCCATCATTTGCCTCGAGTCGGTACGCGCCGGCAGCGTGATCGTCGGCGAGAACCTCGGCACGGTACCGCCCGGAGTCAATGAAGCGCTCGAAGAACATGGCATCCTCGGCATGTTTATCGCTCAGGATCATCTCGATGATTCCGGACGCATCACCCGAAAACCACCGGCGTCGTGCATGGCACTGGTGAACACCCATGACATGCCTACGTTTGCCCAAGTCTGGGCGGACCGCCCGAACCAAGCAGCGGCGCTCGAACAGATCCTTGAAGCGCTCCACACCGGACCAGCCGACATCGTGGTGCTAAGTCTCGAAGACCTGTGGCTTGAAGCCGAACGACAAAATGTGCCCGGCACGACAAGCGGAAACTGGCAACAACGCATAGCTCCGACCGTCGACGAAATCGACCAAAAGCGAGCGGTTCGCAAACTCGGCGGCGCTCGAACATAACGCTTCAGCAAAATCTCAGATTTCCCCACCGCCCAAGGCAAGGGAACAACCCCAAAGCAATCTAAAGTCACGCAAATGCATCAGCGTGCACTGTCTTCCGCTTCGATCCGTTTTCTGCTGTTCGCGAGTGGCCTCGTGGTTGCGCTACTCGCCGCGTTTCTGCCTGCAACCGAGGTGGCCGCCCAGGGCGAAGCGGTCGATCCTGCTGACTTCAACGACGAGTTCGTCGCCGGTGGCGTCAATCGGGCGGTAGCTGTCGATTGGTTGAGCGATGGACGACCGCTACTTCTCGAACAGACAGGTCGAATCGTCGTCATCGATCCCGCAACAAGCGCGGTCACGCCTTGGATCCAGTTGGTCGACCTCGACGCCGATGCCGAGAACGGCTCGCTCGACCTCGTGGTCGCCCCCGACAACAGCGTCTACGTCTACTACAAGGCAGCATCGGACGGACGGCTGCGCATTGGCCGGTTCTCGTTTACCGGCTCTGCAACCGACATCGCAAACGAGACCGTGGTCTGGTCGAACCCCGGACCACTCCACAGCACATGGGGCGGCACAAATCACATCGGCGGCTCGCTCACCATTGGTCCCGATGAGAAGCTGTACCTGACGATCGGCGATGGCTTCAACGCACCAAATGCTCAAGCGCTCGACTCGGTCTTTGGCAAGGTACTTCGCATCAACCTCGACGGAAGCGTGCCGCGCGACAACCCGTTCTATGACGGCGACGGTCCCAATATCGACGAGACGTGGGCGCTCGGGCTGCGAAACCCGTGGCGGGCAAACTGGGACACGGTCACCGGCCGGTTCTGGGTGGCCGACGTCGGCGGCAACGACGCCACCACCGCGTACGAAGAGGTAAATCTTGTCTCCGCTGGTCAAAACTTTGGTTGGCCTCGATGCGAAGGGCCGCTCACCGGCCCAAAGCGCGGCCCCGACTGCCCCGCCGGCGTCACCGGCCCGGTGCACTACTACGCCCATGACGCTGACGAAGGGTGCTGTTTCAACGCCTCGATTACCGGCGGCTCGCTTGTTCGTGGCATCGGCGCCCTCGAAGGCGACTATGTCTACGCCGACTATGCGCGGGGTGACATCACCGCTGTCGATCTGAACGGCGGCACAACAGAACTCGGCACCACGCTGTTGCGCGATACGAACAGCTTTATCCCGTGGATCGAGCAGGGGCCCGACGGCCATTTGTATTACCTCACCTTCTCCTATGAGGGTTCGTTCGGTGAGCTTCGTCGACTCCGCTACACCGGTGAGCTCACCAACCGTGCTCCGGTCGTGCGGTCAACGACCGCGAGTCGCACAACCGGTCGGGCGCCGTTGACCGTTTCTTTCACAGCCGACACGTTCGACCCCGAGGGTTCCCGCCTGTCGTTCGATTGGGATTTCGGCGACGGGCAACGCTCGACCGATCGGGCACCAACGCACTCGTACACCGAAGCAGGCACCTACACCGCGCGCCTGACGGTGAGCGATGGACAGCTCAGCGCGACTTCAGCGGCTATCGGAATTCAGGCCGGAATCGCCCCGAAAGTCACCCTCACCAAACCGGACAACGCGGCGTCGTTCAAAGCTGGCGAAAGTCTTTCTTTCTCGGCGACCGCCACCGATCGAGACGGCGACCTCTCCCCGGCCGACTACCAGTGGACGGTGTTGTTCGATCACGACGACCACCAGCATCCGGTTGATGCGGTAGCCGGCGAGACCTCACTAGTCGTTGAGGTACCAACCACCGGACACACCTTTGAAGGCGACACGGGTTTCACCGTCACGGTCACCGTTACCGACGATGACGGGCTCAGTACATCAGCGAGCGCTTCGGCAACCCCCAAAAAGATCAACCTCGATGTCGACACCAACGTCGCTGGCAGCATTGTGTCGGTCGATGGCATCACCCACTCGTTGCCGTTTGTTATCGATACCGTTCCCAACTTCGAACATCTGCTGCAAGCGCCAGACACAACTGCGGTGGATGGAGCCGCACTCTCCTTTGCGGCCTGGGCCGACGGCGCCAACAACGAACGGGTAGTGGTAGCAAAGCCGGGCCGGTCCTACACCGCGCTGTTCAACTCTGACGCTGGGCGAACCCAAAGTGGCCTGCTCGCTCTCTATGGTTTCAACGAGAGTTTGGCAGACCAGGACTTGGGAAAGATTCGCGACGAATCCGGACGAGGCAAGCCGCTAGACATCACGGTCAACGACACGTCACGCATCAGCGCCGGCGACTCGATGATCCGTTTCGAAAAAAACGTTGCCGCGGTAACCGACGCGACCGCCCGCAAAGTAACCCGGAAAATCGCAAAGACCGACGCTTTTACCCTCGAAGCCTGGATCGACCCGTCGCTCGACAAGGTCGGTGCCCGCCAAATCCTGAGCATCGAACGAAACAGTGACTACGTCACCGCCGGAGTCGGGTTGCAAAGCTTCAAGTCGGGCCAGGTACGTTTCAGTGTTTCGACCGGCACGTCGACCACCGGAAGAGCCGGCACCATCGTCAAATCCGACGACGTGCGTCTACTCGCCGACCAGCTAAACCATGTCGTGGTCACCCGCAACAAAGCTGGGCTGATTCGCCTCTATCTCAACAGCGAGATCGTCGCGACTTGGCGGGTTCGGGGCGACCTGCAACGAGCCGACCTGCAACAGCTTGCGCTGGGCTCGCGCGTCGTCGGCGGAAACTTCTTCCTTGGCGACCTGCACCTTGCTGCGGTCTACAGCAAGCCGCTCGGGCCCAAAGCAGTGCTACGCAACTATCAGGCGGGACCAAATCCGGAACTTGCCACAAACTAACTAGACGACTGCGCAGCCGGCTTCGACCATCGCGGCCACGGCACGCTCACCGTCTCCTGCTGCAAGCTCAACCGGACGCGCCGCCTCGGCTAGCACCGTTACCTGGTACCCGCCGCTGACGGCATCGAGCGCCGTTGCCTGGACGCAGACATCGAGAGCCAGGCCAACTACCACGGCTTTGGTGATGCCGCGTTCGCGTAGCAGTGCATCGAGCTCGGTGGGTTGTTCATCGCCAGAGACCGGGTCGCGCATCGTGAAACCGGAGTAGCCATCCTCACCGTTGGTCCCCTTCTGCACGATGGGGCCGGCCACGACAAGGTCGCTTCGTAGCTTCGCTCCCCACGTTCCTCGGATGCAGTGCTCGGGCCAGATGCCGCCATCGGTGACGAAGTGCGGCGTCTGCGGCGGGTGCCAGTCCTGGGTGTACACAACAAACGCCCCGGCGGCGGTAGCTTCGTCGATCTGACGGTTGATCACCGTGACGATGTCATCGCCGCCCTCGACAAAAAGACTGCCGTCGGGGTCGGCGAAGTCGTTCTGCATGTCGACCACGATCAACGCTGTGGTGAGGTCGTACTTTGTTGTGGCACCGGCCGTGACGGGCCCAGCAATGTCAGACATTGGTTACTCCGAGTTCTTGTCTTTCGACGCCTTTCGGCAAGGCTAGGCCACATGGGCATCGCAAAGCGTTCCTGGGCCGAGAGGGCCCTGTTTCTCGACAACTACCAACTCACGATGGCGCAACTGTACTTCCGCCAAGGAATCCACGAGCGACCGGCACAGTTCGAACACTTCACTCGCGCGTATCCCAACTATGGCAACCACCAGGCCGGCTACTGCATCGCCGCCGGCTTGGCTTGGCTCCTCGATTGGATGGACGAGTCATTCTTCACCGACGACGACATCGCTGCGCTCCGCTCTCAACGAACTGCTACTGGTGCGCAGCTATTCGACGACGACTTTCTCGCCTGGCTCCGGGCGAACGGATCGTTCGAGTCCCTAACCGTTCGAGCGGTTCCCGAAGGTCGCGTCGTGCACCCAAACGCTCCGCTGACGATCGTGCGAGGTCCTCTCGCCATCGCGCAGCTTCTTGAGACGTCGCTGCTCAACCATCTCAATTTTCAAACCCTCATCGCAACCAAAGCCAGCCGGATGGTCGAGGCCGCTCGCAGCCGCCCTGTCCTTGAGTTTGGTCTCCGCCGTTCGCCCGAACACGCGGCGTCGGCGGCGACGCGAGCTGCGTTGATTGGCGGTGCCGACTTCTCGTCGAACACTGGCATCTCGCATGTGTTGGGTGTTCCCCCAAAGGGAACACACGCTCACAGCTTGGTACAGGTGTTTATGGCGCTGGGTGAGGGAGAACTCGGAGCCTTCCGCTCGTATGGAGCGCAGTACCCCGACGACTGTCTGCTCCTGGTCGACACCATCGATACGTTGCGGAGTGGCATTCCAAACGCCATCACCGTCTTCGATGAACTACGTGCAGCCGGTCACCGGCCGCTCGGTGTTCGTCTCGACTCGGGTGACCTTGCGTATCTTGCGATTCAGTCGGCATTGCTGCTCGATGCAGCGGGTTATGACGAAACCAGCATCGTGCTCTCGAGCGGCCTCGATGAGCTCTCGATCTTCCAGATCCTCGCCCAGATCGACCAGGAGGCACCGAGGTACAACATCGACCCGACAAAGCTGATCGCCCGACTCTCCTTCGGCGTTGGTTCGAAACTCACCTCTTCTGATGGTCAGCCGTACCTCGATGGCGTCTACAAAATGGTCGCGATTGAGCAGGAGGGAAGTTGGCGACCCGCCATCAAGCTCTCGGAGTCGCCGGTGAAGTCACAAAACCCGGGCGACAAAGATGTCGTTCGTGTGTACGACGACCGTGGCCGCGCTACCGCCGATCTGTTGACCACGGCTGGTGAAAAACTTCCCGACGATGTCATCACGTTGCAGCATCCGATCGAGCATGGTGTTCGGCGTCGGTTGCCGGCCGATCGTATCTCGGCGGTCGAATCGTTGTTGACCGAGGTCGTGGTCGACGGCGTCCGGGTTGGCGACGAACCCGATTTGAGCGAGATTCGAGCTCGCCGCGATAGCGATCTCGATCGCCTCGATCCGGGCGTTCGGAGACTCGTGAACCCGCACACCTATCACGTTTCACTCACCCCGAAACTTTGGGACCTCAAGCAACGGCTTATTGCCGAAGCACGCGGAGGTTGATTCGCCGCGGCAAGCTTTGTCTGACAACGGTTCATTTCCGTGCAAAGATTCGCCTGTGGCGGGCGGGACGAAACATATCGGCGGCACCGACCACGGACCGACATTGGTTGACGAAGGTTGACGAAAGGGTGCGATATGAAACTCCACAGTGAAGATGCGAAGGAAGCGCGGTTGGCCAAACTGCCGTTATTCCAGGAGGCAAGCCGCAAGGCGCTGAAACATCTAGCAGCAGCGGCGGACGATATTGAGGTGGCAGAAGGAAGCGAGATGCTTCGCCAGGGTGCGATTCACCACGAGACGTTCATCATTGTCTCGGGCAGTGCGACGGTGTCCATCGATGGCACCGATGTGGCGACGATCCCAGCGGGCGAGATGGTGGGAGAGTTGAGTTTCTTCAACCGGGGCCCGTCGACCGCGACCGTCACGGCTGCCGAACCGGTTGCGCTGCTCTCTATTCCGCACAACCGGTTTCAGCAGATCCTCGACGATCACCCAGCGCTAACACAAAGCATCCTCATCGAGCTCGCCTCTCGACTCCGCCAGATGGATGCCGAGTACTCAAAGTGGGTCACCGAAAGCAGCTGAGGCAGGTCCTAAGCCAGAAGAATCCCGTCGGACTGATCAGTCCGACGGGGTTCCTCTTTAGGCACTGACCGCACGACTTCACTGACCGTGCGGCATATCTGCTTCGTTAGGCAGCCGCTTTCGCCGCTGGCTCGCAGTTGGTTTTTGTCTTTGCTCGCTTGCACGAGTCGGTGCCGTCGCCGCCATCGAGGGTGTCTCGCCCTGATCCGCCGTTCATGGCGTCGTCGCCGGCACCTCCATTAAGGGTGTCGTTCCCGCCGCCGCCCTTGAGCGAATCATCACCTTCATCGCCGTTGAGTTCGTCGGTGCCGCCGCCTCCTTTGAGGGCGTCGTCATCGGCTCCTCCGTGGAGTTCGTCGTTGCCGCCGTTGCCAAACAACTTGTCGTTGCCCGCATCACCGAACAGCTCGTCGACGCCGCCTGATCCCTTGAGCTTGTCTTTGCCTGCTCCGCCGTAGAGCTCGTCATCGCCCTTGCCGCCGACCAGAGTATCGTTACCCTCGTCGCCGTACAGAATGTCGTCGCCACGGTCTCCCTTGATGATGTCGTTGCCGGCGCCGCCAGAGATCACGTCGTCACCGCCGCCACCGCTGATTTTGTCGTTGCCGCCCAGCCCACAGATCACATCGTCGCCGTTCGTGCCTTTGATGACGTCGTCGCCCTCGGTGCCGACGATGTCGCAGACTTCACCGTCGGGACCAATAACCTCAGGGTCCTGATCGCCGTCATCTCGTTTGGGCTCTTCCTTGGGCTCTTCCTTCGGGCGATCGTCTGTGCTATCGCAAGCATCACCCTTGCCATCGTTATCAACATCACCCTGACCGGCATTCTTCACCGTACGGCAATTGTCCTTACCATCATTCACGCCGTCATTATCATCATCGTCATCACACGCATCA
>CALLQB010000002.1 GCA_938015295.1 uncultured Acidimicrobiales bacterium | reverse complement strand
CAACCCGTGTCGTTTTGGGTGTGCATGCCAATGGCGGTGCCGCTGAAGTGGGCAACAACATCAGAAACCGCCGACTCGATGTCGTGGGGTAGCGAACCACCGTTGGTGTCGCACAGCACCAAACAGTCGGCGCCGGCCATTGCCGCGCCTTCAAGCACACGAAGCGTGAACTCGGGATTGCGACGGTAGCCGTCGAAGAAGTGTTCGGCGTCGAAGAACACCCGCAGTCCCTGCGCTTTCAGAAACTCGACGCTGTCGCGCACCATGGCCACCCCCTCGTCGAGGGTGGTCCGCAGCGCCTGGCTGACGTGGTAATCCCACGATTTCCCGACCAGGCATACCGTCTCTGTGCCGGCGGCTACCAGGTTACGCAAGGTCGGATCGTCGTCGACCTTGCCTTTGGCACGACGGGTCATTCCAAAAGCGACCAGGTTTGCCGTCTTGAGGTCGAGTTCGGTTTTGGCTCGATCGAAAAACTCGAGTTCCTTCGGGTTCGCACCAGGCCAGCCGCCTTCAATCCAGTGCACCCCCAACGAGTCGAGTTCCTGAGCAACCTTCAACTTGTCGTTGACGGTGAGCGAGATTCCTTCGAACTGTGCGCCGTCGCGCAAGGTGGTGTCGAAGATTTCGACCGCCGACGGCCAGCTGTCGCGGAATCTGGGCGATCGGTCGACCGGCGGGGCCGGGGTATCGTCTGCGTCGTTCTCGGGGCTAGCCATTAGCCGAGCCGTGCGACGAGCAGGTCGCCGACCTCGGTGGTGGATCCGACCAGCGTTGATGTGTCAGCGGCGGCCGCCCGAATTCGATCGGCAGCCGCAGCCTCGCCAAGGTGATCGAGCATCATGGCGCCCGACAGGACAGCGGCTGTCGGATTTGCCAGATTCTGACCGGCGATATCGGGTGCCGAACCGTGGACCGGCTCGAACATCGACACACCGGTGGGGTTGAGGTTTGCCGAAGAGGCGAAACCAATGCCACCAGACACCGCGCCGCCAAGGTCGGTCAGGATGTCGCCGAAGAGGTTGTCGGTGACGATGACGTCGTAGCGGCCCGGGTCTTGCACGAAATAAATGCAGGCGGCGTCGACGTGGTTATACGCCGTTTCTACATCGGGGAACTCTTCGGCCACCTCGTTGAATGTGCGCTCCCAAAGATCGCCCGAGAAGGTCAGCACGTTGGTCTTGTGCACCAAGGTGAGGTGTTTGCGAGGACGACTCTGCGCAAGCGTGAACGAGTAGCGAATGCATCGCTCGACGCCCATCCGGGTGTTTACCGAGCCCTGGGTCGCGATTTCGGCCGGAGTGTTTTTGCGAAGGAATCCGCCTTCGCCAGCGTAGGTACCCTCGGTATTCTCGCGAATCACAATGAAGTCGTGAGGATCGCGGGCATCGTCGCCCTCGAAGATAAACGGGCGTCGGTTGATGTAGAGATCGAGCACAAAACGCATCTTGAGCAAGAGGCCCCGCTCGATAACACCTGGCGGCACCTCGGGGGTGCCGACGGCGCCTAGATAGAGCGCGTCGAGGCCGCGCCATTCTTCGAGGGTTTCGTCTGAGAGCACCTCGCCGTCGCGTAGGTAGCGTGCTCCCCCGAGGTCGTAGTCGACCGTGTCGAGCTCGACCCCTGCGGCGCGAATGACCTTGAGTCCCTCGGCGATCACCTCGGGCCCAATCCCGTCGCCACCAATAATTCCAACCTTGTGTGCCATGCCCAAAGACTACTGAGGAGTCCTGCGCAGCCGGGAAGCGGGCGGTGTCCAGCGGGGCATTGCGAGCGGCAATCCACGGGTACCGCAAGCCGATTTTGCGAAACTCACACTAACCTTCCCGAAATGGCTGCAACACAACTCTCACAAGCCGCATTCGACAGGTTGACGGCTGAACACACCGATCTGACCACGCGCGGACGCATCGAAATTGCCAAGAAGATCGAAACGGCTCGCGAACTCGGCGACCTCTCAGAAAACGGCGACTACCACGCTGCCAAAGAGGAACAGGGCAAGATGGAGGGCCGCATTATGCACCTCGCCAAGCTGATCGAGGACGCGATAATCGTCGAAGCCTCCGGCGACGGCACTACCGTCCTCGCCGGTTCGATTGTCGGCATCACCTACGAAGGCGACGACGAGGTCGAGAAATATTTGATCGGGTCGATCGAGGAACGCCAAGGCGACCTCGACGTGATCTCCCCCGGCTCCCCGCTCGGAGCCGCCCTTGTTGGCGCATCGCTTGGCGACACCGTCGGCTACGAAGCGCCGGGTGGGCTGCTGAAGGTCACCGTCGCATCGATCGAATAACACGTCGAGGCGTTGTGGCATTCAGCACCGAGACTCCTGCGCTTCCTCCCGGCCGGTCCATCCGGCTGCCAGGGCGCGGCGAGACCTTCATCCGGGAGGCTCCGGGGCCTCCGGGCGCCCCGACGGTGCTGCTGCTGCACGGCTGGTTCGTCAATGCCGATCTCAACTGGTTTCACGTCTTCGCACCGTTAGCCGAGAAGTATCACGTCGTTGCGATTGATCACCGCGGGCATGGCCGTGGCATCCGCACGACCGAGCGGTTTCGCCTCGAAGACGCCGCCGACGACGCCGCCGCCTTGCTCGATGTACTCGCTATCGACGCGGCAACCGTCGTCGGGTATTCGTTAGGCGGCCCAGTCGCAATGAACCTCTGGCACCGGCACCCGCATCGGGTCTCAAGCCTGGTGTTGTGCGCGACCTCCCGCGAATTTTCGGTCACCCGACTCGAGCGGCTCGAGTTTCCGGCGTTGCGACCCCTATCGCAATCGGTGCGCCTCGTGCCGCATCGCTACCGGCAGGCCGTCTTTCAGCGGCTCGTCGAGTGGCGGGTCGGCACCACAAAATTCAGCCCGTGGATGCGAGAGCAAATTCTGCTCGGCGAACCTCGGCTGCTTCTCGAAGCTGGTGCTGCACTTGGCAGGTTCGACGCCACGAGCTGGATCGGCGAGATCGAACCCGACACGGCGGTCGCCGTGCTCGTGGTAACCGATGACACGATGGTTCCGTCTGCCCGTCAGTGGGCGTTAGCACAGGCCATTCCGCACGCCCGGGTGTTCCGAGCCACGGGAACCCATGACACCCCAGTGTTGTATCCGAAGAAGTTTGTGCCGCCGTTCCTCGACGCGGTCGACTACGCCGCCGGAATGGCGAAATCGCCATCAACCACCGCAGGAAAGCCACCGTCATGACAGCAATTCTGACTGCGGGACAACCCAAGCGAATGGCCAACGCGTCGCTTTTGCGGCGAGGTGACGGCAACCGTGGCGAGTCGGGTGACGAGGCACCTCAGGTTCCGCCACTTCCGAGGCGGCTCATTGTTGCGGTGACCGTGGGGGTCGCATTGTTCTTCGGCGCGTTGTTTCTTGTGGTAACCGATCCGAACGAGGATCCGCCACCGCCGACGATCAGCGGGACCGACGACTCGCAAGACGAGGCCGAGACCGGCGCTGACAACGAGACCGACGAACCAGACGGACCCGATGAACCCGACGAGCCCGACGAGCCCGACGAGCCAGACGAGCCAGACGAGTAGCTACGCTGCGTCGCTGTCGGGTTGCGGCACGGCGCTCAGCAAAGGCTTGGGCGCCGAAATCTCAAAGCCCTGGGCATAGTCGATGCCGAGCTCGACAAGCGTTTCGAGTTGTTCGGGGCTTTCGACACCTTCCGCGACCGTCGGGATTCCTAAGCGATCAGCAAGGGTGACAACCATGTCGATAAAGCCGGTGTCGACAACCGGATGAACGCGCGACCCGTCAATCTTGACGGCATCGAGGGGCAACATCTGAAAGGTGTCGAGGCTTGAGGCTCCGGTGCCGAAGTCGTCGAGGAACACCTTTAGTCCCGCGGCGCTGAAGCGGCGCAGGTTTTCCATCACGGCGAAGTCGGGGGTAAGAAGCACTTCCTCGGTGATTTCAAAGGCCAGCGCCTGCGGCGGCACGTTGTAGTGCTCGACCTCTTCGAGGATGTCGGACACGAGCATGACATCGGTGAGCTGTTGCGCCGAAAGGTTCATCGACAAGAACGCGTTGTCGGCGGCAATCGCCGAAAGGTCGCGGCAGGCGAGGCGGATGAGTTCTTTGCCGAGCGAGGCCATCTGACCGGTGATCTCGGCGACGGGAATAAAGCGGCCGGGCCCAACGAGTCCATCTTCGGGATGCAACCATCGGGCGAATACCTCAACACCGCGCGGATGGCTCCAGTTTTCGCCCAGGGGCACAATTGGCTGGTGAAACAAGACAAACCGTTCGCTACCAATGGCGAGGTCGAGGTCGGTCTCGTCGCGAAGTCGGGCGGAGATTGCTTCGCCAAGGTTCGCTTCGAGCGACTCGACACCACCACCCTTTGAGCGGGCGGCCTCGAGGGCAAGGTCGGCGCCAAGCAGCAGCGACTCACCGTCTTGTTTGCGGTCGCCGAGCGCTACACCGATTGCCGCGCGCACCTTTTGTGGCTGGCCGAAGGTTCGAATTGGGTGTTCTAGCGATTCGACGACGCGTTCGATGACGGGCGCCAAAGCTTTCGCGTCGACGATGTCGGCACTGATAACAACCCAGCCGTTGCGATACGGGCGAAGATGGTCGCCGTCGCGTAGAAGCCGTTCGAGGCGCTCGCCGAGCACCTGGTTGGCCTCTTCGTCTGCGTCTTCGCCGTCGATCTGCCCAATACAGGCAAGAACAGCGGCCCGGCTGCCGTCGAGGCGGCTGAGGCGGATGGCGTCGCTAATCAGTTCGACCAGCGGTACTGAGTTGATGACTTCGATGTCGTCCACGAATAGTGCATCGACGAAATCGGGTCGGTACTTGATTGTCGATCTGTGAATACTTTTTCTCGGTTGCCCGCGCCCTAGCTAACAGCAACGGCCTCTCTAGCAACAGCACCTAGCCAACAACAGCAGCAATGCCGGAAGCCGCCCGCATGACCTCGCCGCCGAACAGCGCACCGGGAGATGGCCCGAGCCGCTCGACTGGCCCACTGACACTCACCGCAGCGATTACCGCTCCCCTACTGAGCACGGGTGCACTAACGCTCGCAACCCCTGGCTCACGTTCGGCAACACTTTCGACCCAACCCTCGCTACTTCCCTGTGACAGCACTGTTCCTCCCGAACCGGCGGTGAGAGAAAGCACCGCACCCCGCTCAACGATTGTGCGAAGCCCGTGGGGCGATTCAACTGCGGCCACGCAAACCCGAGAGTCTCCTTCTCGCACGTAGAGCTGCGCAGATTCACCGGTCTTGTCGACGAGTTCGCGCAGTATCGGCATCGCCACGTTGGCCAAGGGGAAGTAGTGCTCGGCTCGCCGCCCCAACCCCACCAGCCGAAAACCGAGCACGTACCGACCGTCGGCGTCGCGACGAAGTAGTCCGTGATCCTGCAACGAACCGGCGAGCCGGTGCGTGGTTGCCTTGCTGTACCCGGTCGCCTCGACGAGGTCGGCCAACGACCGTGGCCGCTCCTCGACCAACCCCACGAGTTCCATCGCCTTGTCAACGACGCCGACAGCGCTTACGATGCGTTCCACAAGTTAAGATTATTGTCTCATTATATGAGACACGTCAAGGACTAGACGCAACGCAGGAGCGCAACATGGCGAAGACCATTATCGACAAAGTCTGGGACCGTCACGTGGTCCACGCGGCCGAGGGCGAGCCCTCGCTTCTGTATATCGACCTGCATCTGGTGCACGAAGTCACCTCGCCTCAGGCCTTTGACGGCCTGCGGCTCAGCGGCCGGCCGCTTCGGCGCCCGGACCTGACCGTGGCCACCGAAGATCACAACGTGCCGACCGCCAACATCGATCAGCCAATCGCAGATCCGATCAGCAGGAAACAGGTCGATACGCTGCGGGCCAACTGCAACGAGTTCGGCGTGAAGCTGTACTCGATGGGCGATATCAACCAAGGCATCGTGCACGTCATCGGCCCAGAACTCGGCATGACCCAACCGGGCATGACCGTCGTGTGCGGCGACAGCCATACCAGCACCCACGGCGCCTTTGGCGCACTCGCCTTCGGCATCGGCACGAGTGAGGTCGAACACGTCCTCGCCACCCAGACCTTGCAACAAAGCGCACAAGACCGCATGGCCATCACCGTCAACGGAGAACTACCTGTCGGCTCCACCGCCAAAGATGTTGTGCTCGCAATTCTCGGTGCAACCGACACCGGCGGCGGCATCGGCGCCATCGCTGAGTTCCGCGGTCCGGTTATCGAGGCGCTCTCGATGGAGGGCCGGATGACGGTATGCAACATGTCCATCGAGTTCGGCGCGAAGGCCGGCATGATTGCACCCGACGACACCACCTTTGCCTACCTCGAGGGCCGCCCCCATGCGCCAAAGGGCGCTGAGTGGGAAGCCGCGCTCGACGACTGGAGGTCGCTGCGCACCGACGACGGCGCCACCTTCGACCGCGAAATTATTCTCGATGGCTCCGCCATTGCCCCACACATGACGTGGGGAACCAACCCCGGTCAAGTGGCGCCCATCTCCGCAAACGTGCCGAATCCCGACCAGTTCGATGACCCAGCGGCACGCGACGCCGCGGCGCGGGCGCTCGACTATATGGGCCTCACCGCAGGCACCCCGCTGCGCGACGTACCCGTCGACACCGTCTTCATCGGCTCGTGCACCAATAGTCGGATCGAGGATCTCCGAGCAGCAGCAGCGGTCGCCGAAGGACGTCAGGTCAAAGCCGGCATGCGCACGCTGGTAGTACCCGGTTCAGGACTCGTTAAAGCCCAGGCCGAAGCCGAAGGCCTCCACACCATCTTCACCAACGCCGGCTTTGACTGGCGTGAACCCGGCTGCTCGATGTGTCTTGCTATGAACCCCGACAAGCTCGCCCCTGGCGAACGTAGCGCAAGCACCAGTAACCGCAACTTCGAAGGACGTCAGGGTCGAGGCGGCCGAACCCACCTCGTCTCGCCTGCCGTTGCCGCCGCCACCGCAATTGCTGGCACCTTCGCCACACCCGCCGACCTCGACTGAAAGACCGGAACAACAACTCATGGAACCCGTAGCAATCGTTCAGGGCACAGCCGTGCCGCTCGACCGCTCAGACGTCGACACCGACCAGATCATCCCCAGCGACTGGCTCAAAAGGGTCGAACGCACCGGCTTTGAGAAAGGCCTTTTCAGTGAATGGCGCGACGGCGAGGATTTTGTCCTCAACGACGAACAGTACGCCGGAGCAAACATTTTGATTGGTGGCCCCAACTTCGGCACCGGCTCATCGCGCGAACACGCGGTCTGGGCGATCCAACAATTTGGGTTCGCTGCCGTCATCTCGCCGCGATTTGGGCCCATCTTCAAAAACAACTCCACCAAGAATGGGCTGGTGCCCGTCGAGGTCGACCAAGCAACTGCCGAAGCACTCATGGCCGGCGTACAGGCTGACCCAACACTCGAGATCACGATCGATGTCGAACGAGGCACCGTCGAAGCCCCGGCCATTGGGTTGTCGGCCACCTTCGACCTCTCGCCCACCATCCGCCACCGGCTTCTCAACGGCCTCGACGACATCGCCTTGACGCTCCAGCAGGAGTCAAAGATCGACGCCTTCGAAACATCACGGCCGTCGTACATGGCGTAATCGCTGCCAGTCGCCGCAAAATCCCTCAGGTACGGGCCGCAGCTGTGCCGATACCTGCAAGGTGTTCGATTACTACATCAATCGTCTCATCACGACGGACAATCTCGAAGCGATGTCAGTCATCCTCGTCATTATCGCGATTACACCGCTGGCCATTTTTAGCGCCCGGGAAGCGCACCGTGAGAAGGCAAGGTTTCTTGAGATCATCGGCTGGAGCATCGTGCCGTGTTGCCTCGCTTGGATTGTGATTGCCCTGGTGTATGACCAATCGGCCGCAGTCGCCGTGGTACCGCTCGCAGCAAGCCTCGCCGTTTTTGGTACGCATCAGCTAGTGGACGCGCATCGTCAGTTTTCGAGGCCGATCCCTGCCGAGCCGTATCGGTTTCCAACCAACGAACTCGGATAATCAGGCGTCATCGGGAGCGATCGAGAGCGATTGGGAACGCTGTCGAAAATATTTTCCTGGCACGGGAACCAGCCGATAGGCAACCGACGTCCTAGCTGCAAGACTTGGACTGCAACTCAGGAGCCTCACCATGAGCAAACTTCCCTCACCATCCGCGGATCGCACGGCGCCCGCGTGGCGAACTACGGCGCTCGCCCTACTCACGGCAATGATGCTGCTCGCCTCGGCCTGCAGCAGCTCGAACGAACCCGTAACGCAGCCACCATCGGGCGACGACACATCGGGCGACACCGTCGTCGACACCGACCCCGAAGATAGTTCCTCAACGGGTGACGAGGTTGTCGACCTTGGCGACGACGACATTCAACTTGCGGCGTTCCTGAAGCCATTCGCCGAATGCACCCAGTTACTCGAGCACCTGCAGACCGAAGCAGCCGAGCGGGTTGGCCCTTGGGGCCTGAACGGCGGCGGCTACTACGGCCCCGAGGTGATGGAGATGGAGATGGAGATGGAAGAGGAAGCCATGTCTGATGGGGACAGCGCAGACGCGGCATTCGACACCGCCGGTGGCGACGACAGCGCACAAGCCGCAGAGGCGCCAGCCGAAGCCACATTCGACCAAGGAGAAGGCGGCGTAGACGGCGACGGCGACTTCTCTACCACCAACGTTCAGGAACTCGGCGTCGACGAGCCCGACCTGGTGAAGACCGACGGCACCAACATTTACCTCCTCAAAGACAACACGCTGCATGTGTTTGACGTTTCGGGCGACGAACCGGTCCGCAAGCACCGGGTCGAACTCGGCGACGACCAGTCCGGCGGGGCATGGCATCACCAAATGTTCATCGCGAACGACCGGGTCTACGTGATTGGTGAAGGCAACGGCGCACTTCCTTTCTCCAGCGTTGGCATTGGCGGCGCCACCGACGACGTGGCAAGCGACATCGCCGAGCCGGATTTCCCTGGCGAGCCAGGCTTCTACGTCCAGAGCACAGCAATCAGCGAGATCGATCTGTCCGACGCTGAAGCCGAACCGGCCATTCGCAGCCTGCACATCGAAGGGTATTCGGTGAGCGCAAGGCTGGTTGGAAGCGATCTCCGATTCGTGGTTAGCACCTTCCCTAACGATCTTGGGTTCGTGCAACCCGGAGCGAACAACGAAAAGGCTCTGGATACAGCAACCGAGGTCAACAAAGGCGTCATTGCCGAGTCGACCCTCGAAGACTGGCTACCTGCCTATTCGCTGGTCGTCGATGGCGAGGTCACCACGGGTCTCGTGGCCGAGTGCAACCAGGTTCACCAGCCAAACACCTTTGCTGGGTTCGGCGCACTCAGCGTCGTAAGCATCGATACGAGCAAGCCGCTCGACGCCGGAACCGGTTCGACGGTGCTCAGCGAGGGCCAGACGGTCTACGCCTCGACCGAGTCGTTGTATGTCACCACCAACAGCTGGATCGACCCACGAAGCTGGGAAGATGCCAACTTTCGTCCAGACAACGACTGGTCGACATCGATTCACAAGTTCGCCACACCGGTTGGCGCTCCGGCTACGTATCAAGCGTCGGGCTCGGTGAACGGTTCGCTACTCAACCAGTTCTCGATGTCTGAGCACAACGGTATCTTTCGGGTCGCCACCACCGATGGCACACCGTGGGGCGACGGCGATAGCGAAAGCTTCATCACCACGTTCGACCAGCAGGGTGACGCACTTGTGCAGCTCGGCCAGGTTGGCGAAATGGGCAAAGGCGAACGCATCTTCTCGGTGCGCTATGTCGGCGACCTCGCGTATGTCGTCACTTTCCGCCAGACCGACCCGCTCTACACCGTCGATCTTGCTGACCCGGCCAATCCGGTAGTTCTTGGCGAACTCAAGATCACCGGCTACTCCGGCTATCTCCATCCGATCAGCCCCGGACTTGTGGTCGGTATCGGCCAAGAGGCTACCGACGAGGGCCGAACCCAAGGAACCAAAGTCACGTTGTTCGATGTGTCAGATCTTGCCGCACCGACCGACATCGACAATTGGGTTCTCGAAGACAGCTACACCGAAGCCGAGTGGGACCACCGTTCCGTGTTGTGGTGGGCCGAAAGCAACCTGCTCGTGATTCCGATTCAGGAATGGCGCAATGATTTCTTCGGGGCCGTCGCCCTCACCATCGCCGACGGCAGCATCACCGAAACCGGACGCATCTCGCACGTCGCGAGCGGCGAAATCGGTCAGTCCGATTGTCGCCAGCTCACTGTCGACGACCTCCCCGAAGGGTCCGAGGATCAAAGTGAACTCTGGTGGATTCTCCAAGAGGACGAAGGTCGGCTCCAGGCTTGCTCGCCAAATCAGAACGGCGGCGTCTCGGGATACTACTGCGACATCATTCCGGTCGACGAGATCGACAACTGGTTCGGTCCGGTTCCCGGTGAGATTGACTTCGGTGACGCCGACCGCATCGAATGGTGCTGGCTTGACTCGTACCAAAATGCCATCAACCGGTCACTGGTGATCGGCCCCAACATCTGGACCGTGTCGCAACAGACACTTCAAGCGAACGATCTCGCAACGCTCGAGGTCGTCTCACAGATCGGCCTCTAACCCGTCTTCACCGAGGGTTTCGACCCACCGAATCGATCAGCGGCCCTTCCATTCGGGGGGCCGCTTTTCGATGAACGCCAGCGGCCCTTCGGCAAAGTCTTCGGTCTTCGACAGGTCGCGCATCTTGTACCCGCTGGCTTTGAAGAGGTCGTCATCAGCGCCAGACGAGGCTTGTTGCATCACGTCGCGACTTGCTTGCACAGCAAGTGGTGCGTTGACCGTAATACGTGCGGCCAGAGCCTTCGCTGCATCGAGAACCTGCTCGGCCGGAACGACCTGATTCACCAGCCCGGCGGCTAATGCTCGCTCGGCGGTGATGGGGTCGCCGGTCAGCACCATCTCGGCAGCTAACGCCGGACCAACGGCGGCGGGGAGTCGGAACAACCCGCCCGCAGCTGCAACAAGACTGCGCTTCACCTCGGGCACTCCGATCTTGCTGCCCTCGGCGACAACCGCGAGGTCGCACGAGAGGAGGATTTCGCAGCCGCCGGCGAGTGCATGACCGTTGGCGGCCGCAATGATCGGCTTGGCCCGTTCGCGCATCACGATGCCGCCGAACCCGCCCCGCTTCGTACTGAGGGCTGCGGCGTTGCCTGACGACACTGCCTTAAGGTCAGCACCGGCGCAAAAGGTCGAACCCTCGCCGGTGATAATGCCTACCCATGTCGACTCGTCGGCTTCCAGATCGTCGATTGCGGCTTCGATGCCAGCAGCCACATCGCCGTTGACAGCGTTGCGGGCCTCGGGCCGACAGATGGTGATAACGCCAATGTGGTCGGCGACTTCGTAACGGACTGCGGTCATCGGTGACTCTCCTCGGTACTCGACCAAGGGTTTAGCCGAAGAACAAGGAGCCACACCAGCTCACCGCGCAGCGCCGTCGTGTCGACTAGTTGGTACTGAAGGTGCGCACGCTGTGCACACCTGGATTGTTGCGAAGCGCATTGATGACTGCTTCGGAAACAGATTCGCCGACCGATGCGACGATCATTGCAGCCTCGCCGTTGGCGGCGTGCCCGAGATGCAGATCATGGATATTGATGCCCTGCTCCCCCATGGTCGAGCCGAAGTAGCCAATCATGCCTGGAAGGTCCTCGTTGCGCACCACGATCATGTGCTCGGCAAGCGGAACGTCAACGGTGTGATCGTCGAGGTTTACCAGATGCGGCGCCTCATTCAATCCGACCAGGGTGGCTCCAAGCGCATGCCCGCCGCCGCGAATGGTAACGACGTTGACGTAGTCGTTTGATGACGTGGTGCGGCTGGTATGGATCTCGACGCCAAGAGCGGTAGCGACGTCGTTCGCATTCACATACGACACCGGTGTTGGGCTCGCCGATCGGAAAAGACCCTTGGCGAAGGCCAACTCGGCAAGCTGGTTCTCGTAGCCACCGATCTCGCCTCGAAACTCGATCTCGACTTTTGCCGGCAGTTCGCCAACGAGCGAAGCAAAAACCTGGCCGAGCGTTTGCGCGAGCGGCACGAACGGTTTGCCCACCGAGCTCACCTCTGCGGCGTCGATGTTCACCGCGTGGGGCACGAATTCGCCGGCCAGCGCAAGTGCGACCTGTTCACCGATCGTGACTCCAGCCTTGTACTGCGCTTCTTCAGTACTCGCCCCCAGGTGTGGAGTAACGACAACCTGTTCAAGATCAAAGAGCGGCGACGCCGTGCACGGTTCTTCGGCAAAGACGTCGAGCCCGGCGCCAGCAATAGTTCCCGACGCGATGGCCGCCGCAAGATCGGCCTCGTCGACGATGCCACCTCGCGCGACGTTGATCACGCGCAGCGATGGCTTCGCAAGCGCAAGGCGCTCGGCGTTGATCAAGCCAATCGTTTCGGGTGTGCGGGCCACATGGATGGTGACAAAGTCGCAGCGAGCCATCAGCTCGTCGAGTTCGAGAAGTTCGACGCCAAGGTCCTTTGCTCGTTCGGCGTTGACATAGGGGTCATACCCCACCAGGTGCATGCCAAACGCCGATGCACGTTCGGCCACCAGTGCCCCAATGCGCCCAAGCCCGATGATACCGAAGGTCTTGCCAACCAATTCGACGCCGGTCCACTTCGACCGCTCCCAGCGGCCTTCTTTCAACGCAGCGTGGGCTTGGGGGACATTTCGCGCCGACGCGAGGAGCAGCGCCATAGTCTGTTCGGCAGCCGACACGATGTTCGACTGTGGGGCGTTTACGACCATGACGCCGCGGTCGGTAGCTGCGGCAACGTCGACGTTGTCGAGTCCGACGCCAGCTCGACCAACAACGACGAGGTCGGGTGCGGCAGCGAGAGCTTCGGCGGTGACTTGAGTCGCCGACCGGATCACCAGTGCGTGCACTCCCGGCAACGCGGCGAGTAGTTCGTCGCGAGACAACCCGACTCGAACTTCGACCTCGTGGCCGGCGTTGCGAAGAGTTTGCAACCCAGCCTCGGCTATTTCTTCGGCAATGAGAACCTTCGACATCTGACCAAAGTAGCTCTAAACCCGACCTACATGCTCAACTTTGAAGGTGGTCAAAAGTAACACCGAGGTAAGGGGCACTAACCGTCGTGTTAGAGCGTGCAGCTGCGGGCGGGATACCGAGGGTGTATCGGACGGAATGCCGAAGATTTACAGGAGAATGATGAACTCGATTCGCCGGTTTGCCGCTTTGCCGTCCTTGGTGTCGTTGGAGGCAACCGGCACCGACTCGCCATAACCCTTCGACTCAAGTCTCTCGGCCTCGATGCCTCTGGCTATGAGCTGCTGTCGCACAACTTCGGCTCGAGCGGTGCTCAGATCGAGGTTCGCCTGTTCTTCACCGTCAGAGTCGGTGTGCCCCTGTACTTCGATGCGCGCCGCTGGGTTGTCGATAAGGAGCGCTGCTACCCGGTCGATGGTTGCTGTCGACACCGGATCGAGTTCGGAACTATTGCTGCCGAACACAATCGGGTTCGACACACTCGCTCGAATAAGGTCGTTCTGCAACACGATGTCGTCGGCCCCGGCCTGCGTTGGCGGCTCGACAACCGACGGTGGGACTTCGGCCTCGTTGGTAGTGATGTTGTTGGTAACCGCCACGACACCCGGCACAGAAAACGCGACCTTCTCTGCAGCATATCTATCGGCCTGGGTGGGCAGTTCGCCGCTGAGGTCGACACGTCCGTCGGTGACCTCGATGACCACCTCAGAAAATCCGGCGCGCGACTCGGCGATACGAACTGCGGCCGCAACGTCGCCGCCATCGGCAGTACTGGTGCCACCGTCCTCGCCGCCACGGCTCGCGAGATACCACATCACCAGCAACAAAAAGAGCAGCGCAAGCGACACGAAGACCCATCGAGGTAGGCCGTTACGGCCACCGCGCGGGGAAGAGATTCCTCCAGGCGCAAGCCTGGCGTCCCATTGCAATCCGCCTCCCTGTCGGCTCATGCCTTGCTGCTTCCGTGGTCGAGTTCCAAAAAGACTGACCCACGAAACGCCGCTGAGCAAACAGATCTGGCGAGGTGGGAAGTGTTTTTGTTCATCACTGACCCAATGAACGTTGCAACCTTACTTTCGCTATTGCCCGAAACCCACCCCGGGCGGCAATCGTGATCAGGGCAGGTTCTTGATCTCCAGATCCGACGCGCCGCCGGCCGGAACAAACCCGAATATCCGGCCGTAGAACGCCAGCTCAGCTAGCAGCGCTGCTTGGATGGTTTCGGCCTTGCGGAACCCGTGCTGCTCGCCAGCAAACTCAAGGTAGGCAACAGCAATACCCCGTCGCTCGAGAGCATCGACGATCATTCGCGACTGGTTTGGCGGAACAATTTCATCTTCGTCGCCCTGCAAGACGATCATCGGCGCGGAGAATCCATCGAGGTGATGAATGGGTGACCGAGCACGATAGATCGCTTCGTCGGCTGGCCATTGGCCAACCAGATTGTCGAGATAGCGGCTCTCGAACTTATGAGTGTCCTCAGCAAGCGCCGACAGATCGGCCACGCCGTACATCGACGCACCCGCGGTGAAGGTGTCGTGGAACGCGAGGGCACTGAGCACCGTGAAACCGCCGGCACTGCCACCTCGGATGATGAGTCGCTTCGGATCGACATCGCCACGTTCGACCAAGAACTTCGCAGCGTTGACGCAGTCGGCCACATCAGCGATGCCCCATTGGCCCTCGAGCTTCTTGCGGTACGAGCGACCGAAACCGCTGCTTCCGCGATAGTTCACATCGACAACAGCAAAACCGCGACTCGTCCAGAATCGTCGCGAAAGGTTGAGCTGCGATCGCGCTGCTGAGGTTGGGCCGCCGTGAGCGAGCACGATAAGCGGCGGACGTTCGTCTGGCGGCCCGACAGCTTCCGCGTTGGCCGGCGCGAAGTACAACGCATAAGCGGTTTCGTCATCGTCGGTAGGAAAACCAATCACCTCTGGCGGAGCCAGAAACGCCGGATCGAGGCCAAGGTCGCGAGGCGCTCGAACAACCTGCCCACCGAAGCGCACCGAAGCCTCCTGCGACCACGATGATGCCGTGTACGCGAGCGGGCCCCCCATGCTGCGGATGGTGTTGAACGCCGTGGCGTCAGGACACTCGTCGAAGAACTCGACGCCGTCGGAAAACCTTGCAGCGCGCACGGTTCCCTCTTGGTCGAAGCAATATCGAGACATCCCGAACACCCAGGGCGGGTAGCCAATGTCGCCTTCAACCGTGAGAACCGGGTTTGCAGTGCCTTCGACGAAGAGGTGCCACAGGTCGGTCCGGTCTGACAAGAAGTGCAGCCGGCCATCGGGCGACCATTCGGGTTGCACAATCGATTCGCCCACACCGCCGGCAACCAACGTCGCCGGCCCGAGCGAAAGCCGCTCGCCGTCGCTGGTCGATTCGACCCGCACCTCGGCGCGCCACAGCTCGGTATCGTCCCACGGCATGTTCGGGTGATTCCAGGACACCCACGCCAGCTGTGTTCCGTCGGGAGACAATCTTGGCGAGCCGAAGAAGTCCGCTCCGTCGACCAGCACCGAGCTCTGCATCGATCCGTCGGTGGCAACCGCGACAATGTTATTCACCGGCTCGGAGTTGTTGACCGGCTCGGAGTTGTTGACCGGCTCGGAGCCCGGCTCACCGTGCAACTCTCCTACGGCGACCAGCCATCTGTCGTCGGCGGTGACCCGGATATCGGCAAAGCGCGAGCCACGACTGACCACTGGCTCGGCCGAGAGCATTTGCACGTCACCGGCCTGAGCCCCGCGGCAGTCGATCGACCGCAAGCGCTGGTCGCTGTCGTCGACGTAATAGAGCATGTTCCGTTCGGCCCACCACGCTCCCCCGCCGTACTCGTGCACCCGAGTACGAACGTTAGCCCCCGGTGGCGTGACTTCGACCGCGCCGGTCGACGAAGTCCAGCGCATGATCGCCGTGCGACCGCCCTCGGTCGGCCGCGACTCGGCCCACCAGCAGTCGTCGACACCTGGTACCACTTCGGAAATCCCGACGGCGCCAGCGACAAGGAGCTCGGTGGTGATGGGCGAGCTCCACGCCCCATAAGGAACCGGTGCAGAAGCGGTGGTCACGCCAGAAGGTCTGCGATGCGACCGATTCCCTCACCGAGGTCATCGTCGCCCAACGCAAAGGAGAACCGTGCATACCCGGGTGAACCAAAAGCCTCGCCCGGCACGATGGCGACCTTCACCTGATCGAGGATTGCCGCCGCCAACTCGACGGTCGTGGTCGGGACAACGCCGCCGATGTTGCGGCCGAGCACGCCTTCAAACGACGGGAACGCGTAGAACGCTCCTTCGGGGCGCAGCACCTCGACGCCGTCGATGCCCGACAGCAGCTGAAACATGAGCTGCCGACGTCGGTCGAAATGGCCACGCATTTCATAGACGGCATCGAGCGGTCCCGTAACCGCGGCAAGCGCGGCCCGTTGTGCGACGTTGCAAACATTCGACGTCGCGTGCGACTGGAAGTTCTGTGCGGATTTGATGAGGTCGGTCGGCCCAATCATCCATCCAACACGCCAGCCAGTCATCGCGTAGGTCTTTGCGACACCGTTGAGAATCACGCAGCGGTCGGCAAGCTCAGGTACGAGCTGCAAAATCGAGTGGTGCTCGTGATCGTCGTAGACGAGGTGCTCGTAGATCTCGTCGGTGACAACCCAGATACCCTTGTCGACCGCCCATCGACCAATCGCTTCGATCTGCTCTTTGGGATACACCGCACCGGTCGGGTTCGACGGCGAGACAAATAACAGCGCCTTGGTGTTGGGAGTGCTGGCGGCTTCGAGCTGTTCGATCGTTACCCGGAACCCGGTCTCAATTGTTGTCTGCACCTCGACGGTTTTTGCGCCAGCAAGCGAAATCGGCTCGGGGTACGTCGTCCAGTACGGCGTAGGCACCAACACCTCATCACCCGGGTTCAACAACGTCTCGAACGTGTTGTACACCGCGTGTTTGCCGCCGTTGGTTACCAGCACCTGAGCCGGATCGACCTCAACTCCAGAGTCGCGGAGGGTTTTGGCGGCGATAGCTTCCTTCAACACCGGCAATCCGCCGGCTGGCGAATACTTGTGATTCACCGGATCTTGACAAGCCGCAACCGCAGCTTCAACGATGTGCGGCGGCGTCGGAAAATCCGGCTCGCCCGCACCAAACCCGATAACCGGCTCGCCAGCCGCCTTGAGCGACTTCGCCTTGGCGGTAATGGCCAGGGTCGCCGATTCAGTAATGGCTCCAATGCGAGTGGATAGCCGTTCGCTGGTCATGGATTCGCTACGCCTTAGTTGTCGTGGTCACGGGTGATGTGACGGTAGAAGAATTGCAAGTGGGTTGGCACACCGCGCCACCGAGCTCCGGTGGACCGTTTCCATAGGTCGGAAATCACAGAAATGCCAGAGGGCATGTTGCCACGTCACCCGACCGAATGCGCCATAGTTACAGGGTGACAAACACCCCAGATATTCAGATCCCCCTCGAGATCCGCCCGAAAGACGGCCGGTTTGGAGCGGGTCCCTCGAAGGTCCGACCCGAAGGCATCGCTGCGCTCGTCGCCGAAGCGCCCCTCTATATGGGCACCAGCCATCGACAGGCACCGGTTCGTTTCATGGTTTCGCGCCTCCGCAACGGTCTCGCCGAGATGTTCGCGTTGCCCGACGGCTACGAGATCGTGCTCGGTAACGGCGGCACAACCATCTTTTGGGATGCCGCGTCGTTTGGTCTCATCGAAAACAAGTCGCAGCACCTCGACTTTGGCGAGTTCTCCGGCAAGTTCGGCAGCGCCGTCGCGGGGGCGCCACACCTCGCCGACCCGCAGATCATCGCCGTCGAACCGGGCACCCGCACCGAGGCTGTCGGAACTGCCGGTATCGACACCTATGCGTTGACCCACAACGAGACGACAACCGGCGTCTCGATGCCGCTTGTTCGCCCAGAAGGTGCCGACGACGGCGCGTTGGTGCTGGTCGATGCCACGTCGGGGGCCGGCGGCCTGCGTTTCGATGCCAGCGAGACCGATTGTTACTACTTTGCCCCGCAGAAGGTGCTCGGCTCTGACGGTGGACTCTGGCTCGCAGCAATGTCGCCTGCAGCGGTGGAACGCATCGAGCGCATCGCCGCATCTGACCGGTGGATTCCGCCATCGCTGAACCTCAAAACGGCAGTCGATAACAGCCGCAAAGATCAGACCAACAACACCCCGGCGCTCGCCACCATCATCCTGGCGGTCGAACTGGTCGAGTGGATTAACAACAACGGCGGCATGGAGTTCGCCGCGAACCGGTGCGATACGTCAGCAGCCACCATGTACGGCTGGGCTGAGTCCCGCGATTTTGCCAGCCCTTTCGTCGAGAACCCGGAGCATCGCAGCAGCACGGTAGCAACGATCGATCTCGACGATGCGCTCGATGCCGATACCGTCAACGCCGTTCTTCGCGCCAACGACATTGTCGACACCAACGGCTACCGCAAGCTCGGTCGGAACCAACTTCGGATTGCGATGTTCCCGGCTGTCGATCCGGCCGACATCGAGGCGCTTACGCAGTGCCTCGACTACGTCGCCGAGCGGATGTAGGGGTTCGAGACAGCAAACGAAGACAGGGCGACCTAATCGCGGTCGGAAATCGCTCGGATCAACATGCCGAGCGCAACCACCACAAGGCCGCCAACAGCGATGAGGGCGATTCCGGCGAATGCCATCCAGCGTTCGCCGGGACCAACTTGCAACAGGTTTCGTGCCGAGCCGAGAAACATCGCTGAAGACAACACCACCGCGATGCCTCCGAGAACGGCGATGAGGCTGCCGCTCAGCCGCGCCTGGTTTTTGGCCTTTTGCGCAGCCAGCTCTTCTGGGTGCTTGGCGTCTTGGTCGAAAAACCGCACTCCCGCCGTCGGCGATGCGTGCGCAGATAGCGGCTCGTCAGCACTCTCGTAGTCGAACGGCACTTTCGCGGCGGATGCAGGCATGCAGTAGATAACGGCAGCAAATCGGTAAAACCTGAGCAGAGAATTGCGCAACAGAGAATTGCGCAACAGCGAACTGCGCAAAAGAGAACTACGCAAAAGAGAACTGCCTACCGAAAGATCGCACCATTCGACCGGGGCACGGGAGCCTCTTGGCGCCGGTTCAAAGCAAGCTGCAGTCCGCGCAAAAGATGGTTGCGGATTTCGGCAGGCGCAATCAGCTCATCGAAGGTCAGTCGACTCGCCGATCGGTATCCGGCGTCAAGCTCGGCGGCACGGATCTTTGCCGCTGCCTCAGCGTCTGCCCCGACTGCTTCGGATGCGCCGGCAGCCCCCATGGCCCCGAGAGTGACGCCAGGTAGGCCAACCGAAGTGGTCTGACCGCAAAAACCCGTCATCGCCATAACCATCGACCCGAACCCGTATGCCTTCCGCAGGGTCACTTGCAGCTTTGGTACTCGTGCAAGGTTTTGCGCGGCGAACATTCGACCACCGCTTCGCAGGATGCCGCGCTGTTCTGAAGCCGAACCGGCGAGGACCCCCGGGTTATCGCTGAGAAAAATCAGCGGCACATGAAACGCGTCGGCGACTTGGATGAATGCCGCAGCCTTTTCAGCGGCATCGACATCGATCGAGCCAGCAAGCTCGGCCGGCTGGTTGGCAACGACGGCCACCGGTTCGCCCCCAAGGTGTCCGAGTGCGCAGACCATCGAGCGACCAAAATCGGGCGCCACCTGAAAAAAGGACGCACCGTCAACCACCCGGCTAACCACCTCGCGCACGTCGTACACCTGAAGCGGATCGCTCGGGATGATATCGGTGAGGTCAGTGACCAGACGGGGACCGGTGTCGGCGGTGTTTCGCGAGGGCGGATAGCTCCATGCGCTCGACGGAAAGTACGACAAATAGGTACGAATGTCGTGAAGCACGGCGTGATCGTCAGCAGCAAGGTTGTGTACAAGACCACTTGCAATTGCCACCGCCGGTCCACCGAGATCCTCCTTTGTGCTGTCTTCGCCCAGCGAGGCCTTGACCACGGGAGGACCCGCCGCAAAGATCGCGGCAGTCGGGCTCATGATGGTGAAATCGGAGAGCGCAGCAATCAACGCGCCGTGGCCCGCCGACGAGCCGAGCACTGCGGTCACCATCGGCACGTTTCCTGAAAGACGCGACTGCTCCTGAAGATCGATCGGCGCTCGTCCGTGCGACTCGCCTTCACGCGGCGGGCGATGACCGGCGCCTTCGAGCACCATGATCAGTGGAACTCGTTCGCGGCCAGCGAGCTCGGCGATACGGAAACGTTTGGCAGAACTTCCTGGGCCGATCGAGCCGCCGAGCACCGTGAAGTCTTCGACGCCCACCATGACCGTGCGACCATCGATGGTTCCGAAGCCGGTGACCACGCCATCGGCTGGCACTGCGCCAACCAGCGTGCCGATCTCGGTGAATGATCCCGGGTCGACGAGTGCCGCGATTCGCTGACGAGCGTCGAGTTTCCCGCGGCCACGATGTTTGGCGACCTTGTCGGCACCGCCCATCGCCTGTGCGGCTTCGCGCCTTGCCACGAAGTCATCCAGGGTTGCGTCCCACGAATTCTCGCTGTGGTTGGTTTCCATGCCGTGTAAACCTATGCCGATCGAGTCGCCGCTTCAGAAACCTCGAAGAAAAACAACCTGACCCACCTCGATCACCCCCACAGTGATCAAGGTGGGCCAGAGTACTTTGCGTCGCTGAGCGACGGCTGCTTTGTTACGACGACGCCCTACAGCGCAGTCACGATGAGCGAATAGTTCCAAGCGACAACCCACGTGTACCAAGCAATACAAACGAGAAGTGCGCCTTCTACAATCCGTGAGCGTTCACGAATCAGACGAAAGAGCGTGCCCACAAAGGCGAGAGCCCCGAACTTGACGGCTGCCGCTAGCCACCAGTGCGACACGATGGTTTTCATCAAGGGGTTGTTCTCGACAAGAACGCCCATCTCCAACCCGGTCAAGGTGAGCACAAGATCCATGACATTGAGGGCGGTAAGGATGGTGAAGAGCACCCACTTGTTCGAAACCTCACGGCGGGCGTAGCGCTTGGCGGTGCCACCATCGTCGGCATGGCTCGTTCCCCACGCATTGTTGTGTGCTGTCGTCATATCGGCTCCCGCAGTCATTGACGCCAGAATAGGCTAGCAGTGGCTGAAATAACAGGAAATGCCGTGTAAAGGGCCGGACGGCCCAGTACTGAGGAGAAAGTACTCAGGGCAGAGCGGCGGCGAGTTGTTGTGCCATTGCTTCGGTGAGAGCTTCAAGCGAAACACCTGCCGAGATCATGCCGTGCTGATGTGCCGCAACGTTCGCAAGCATCGCAACGAGCACGAACGACGTTGCCTTGGCTTCCTCAACGTCTGTGGGTCCCTCGGCAGCATTCGCGGCATTTGCACTCGAGAGAAGCAGCTTTTCGATCGACGCGCTCACGCCGTTTAGGAGCCGCTTTCGTTCGTCGGTAAGCGGGCCGTCGTCGTCGCCCGACTGCAATTCGACAACCCTGAGCAAGGGGCCGTGCTTCGCCCAGATTCGCAAGAAACCGCCGGCGAGTTGCCGTGCAAGGTCTGCAATGTCGTCGTGCTGGCTTGCCGCTGCCGAATCGCGCTCGCGCACCGCGAGGTGCAGCTCGACCACCGCCTGGAGCTCGCGGTCAACATCGGCCCGAACTTGCCCCATCAGCGCCAGCAAAGCATTCTCGATGTCATCGAAATACTGGTAAAAGGTCGCCGGACTCGTTCCTGCCTCGCGTGCAATGTCAGCAACGCGAAGGTCGCGGAACCCATTGCGCCCGAGAAGCTCGAGTGTCAGATCAAGCAGCCGTCGCCGGGTCGCTTGACCGCGAGCGCCTGGCACGCGACGGTTCCCGACATCGGATGCTACCGATGAATCCGCCGACGCATGTTCGTCTCGAATTTCGGCCGAGCCGCTGGTCGCATGAGTCACCAATCCGACAATAGCGTGTCGGGTTACCAGCTCAGAAATGCTGAGGAAACCGCGACAAAGGCCGGAGCTAACTCGTTAAAGGACGACCCAAGCCTGCGAATCTTGGTCGAACGCCATCCAGCTCTGACGCCGGTGGTCGAACACGACGTACGTTTGACGTTGTTCGTCCCACACCATGTCGTTCTGGGAGGGCGCAGCCTCGGCAACCGGTGCAGCGGCGGCAGCCGGGGCGACAAGCACAGGGTCAACGTTCTGTGGCGCCAGGGCAGTAGCGACCGCAGTCGACACCTCGGTCGCTGATCCAGCGTCCGCAGGCGCCGCTGTTTGCCCTGGCCACGGCGCGGGGGCCTCTGCCGGCTCAGGAGTCGCCTGTCCTGGCCAATCGGCCATTGCCGGGTTCACTAGCTCTGAAGCAGGAACGGCGAACGGTTCAGGTTCTGGTGCGGTGACGGCGCTGGCGCCGGCCATCCAGTTGAACGGTTCGGCGTCAGCGACGGGTTCTGGCTGCTGACCAAACACCGGACTAGCGACCTCGGGCACGGCCACTGCAGGCCACGCGTTAGCAGCTGGCGCCTCAGCAAATGCAGGTTCTGGCGCAAGACCCGGAGCAGGAGCAGGAGCAGGGGCAGGGGCAGGGGCAGGGGCAGGAGCAGGAGCAGGGGCAACACCCTGCTGGCTAACACCGTGCTGGCTAACACCGTGCGTTCCCAGAGCAAAGTCCAAAGGACTGACCCCGCCATCGTCGGCGTACCCAACGGGTGCGGCAGCAAAATCGGGAGCAGCGCCACTCGAAGCGGCAGCCGGTTCGGGTGCCGAAGGAAAACCGCCATCGTCAGCGATCGGCACCTCAGCAGCCGACCGAGCGGGCGCGCTACCCATGCCAAGACGTTCGCCGATAGCGACCATCTCATCGTCGCCTTCTTCGCCTTCGTACTGGCGTTTCATTTTCGATCGACGAACAATCAGATAGCCAGCAGCCCCGGCAGCAAGCAATATCACCGCGAAAAGCGCCACGCTGGTGCCGATACCACCAGATTCCGGCACCCCGAGAATTTTGGCGCCAGGCGCGGTTTTCAAGAAGATCTGTCCGCTGCCATCCACAAGCGGATTGATCTCATAGATCATCGTGCCGTCTTCGGCGATACGGTCGGCGTTGTGCTCGATCTGGCGTCCTGGAAGATCAATAGCGATGATGAAGGTTCCGGCTCCGACCTCGGCTCTAAACGCCTCTTGGGTATTGAGGTTTACCGGCACGGGAGGCTTGAACTGCGCCTGGAACTGCCAACCGCCCTCGTCGACCGTGCGACTAATGAGAATTTCGGGGAAATAGCCAAACGAAGAGAACCGTGCCCGGTCCGACAACGACCGCAGCCCGACTGCCATCTCGGCCTCATTGGCAAATTCAAGATCGACCCGTGCCCCACACTGCGTGCCGCTTTCTAGCGGCGTGAAGGTCGATCCAGCAGGGGCTGCGTTCTGCATCTCGGTCACCGCTGCACATGCCGTCGGCACATCGCCGCCAGCCGACAGCGAAGCGGCAGTGGTGTCTTTATTGATGATGTATTCGACCGACAACGACCCGGAGCCGTCTTCGTTTACGGTCACGTCTGCTTGCAGCGAATAGCAGCTTGAGGCGACGAGGCTAAAAAGCAGGGCGATAACCGCTAGGCGCAGGCGACGGCGGCCCGTCGAGAGCGGAGAACCAGCGCGCTTGCGCGTCAGGTTCTGGTCCGACGCACATGGTTCGTGTAGTGAGTTCTGAGACATGGTGATCCTTTGAGCAAACGAGCTCTCGCAGATCTATCGGCATCTCGCAGCCCGGATTGAAGTGTCTCGTTTGTCTGCGGCTGTCCTGGAAAATTCACCGAGTGCCCTAGGCAAACTCAGAGGCAAACTTAGCGAGATTCTCCTAGCCAGTGACCAATCTCGTCATTGTCGGCACCAATGTCAGCGGCCTTCGAGCCGTCCCAGCCTGGTGAGGCAACGAAAGGGTCGGCGACCGCAACATTTGCGGCGCATGAAGACCGACGCCGCAGTCGCGACTCTGCCCAGGCGTAGGCGACAGACTCGCGCAAGGCAAGGTCGACCACCGCAGACCGTTTGGCCCGCAGTGCGTACGAAATCGCGGCCGCGGCGTAGATACCTCCCACGGGGTCCGCAATCGCATCACCAATGAACCCCACAACCGGTTCCGAAGAAGCGTTCGTCTCGCGACTGATCACCCCAGCTACCGCAGCGACGTCGTCGCCGAAGCCAACCCGGTTCGCCCAGGGCCCGGTTCGGCCAAAAGCCGTGATGCTCAACCAGAGCGAGCCATTGGCTGAAACAATGTCGTCGGGGTCAATGCCGAGCCGGTCGAACACCCGCGGTCGCATTCCCTCAACAACCACATCCGCGGCATCCAGCAGTGCACGGAGCACCGCTACGTCGCTAGCGACCGAGAAGTCGAGGGCGACAGATTTCTTGCCTGCGTTGAGCCGGTCGAAGAATCGCCCATGCCCAAACCGGGCTCCATCGGGACGAGCCAGCGACTCGACCTTGATCACCTCGGCCCCAAACGCATCCCCAATCAGCGCGCTAGAGAGCGGCCCCGCCCATAAGGAGGTGAGGTCGACAACTATCGGTCGTCCACGCGGCTCAGATGTTCCGAAGTCGCGTACCACGATCGGCAGAACCGGGCCATCGCCGTGTCGGTGCAGTATCTGCTCGTCGATATCACCCGAGTTAACCCTGCCCCCGGGGAACCCAAGCAGGTGCGCCTGTGCATCGAGCCGCTCCACGCCGGAGCCGGCAAACGCGTCGAGTACCTCGGGCCAGTTGCGAGGCCGCACCGGCTGTTCAACCAACGCCGGCAACGATTCAACATCTTCGCGACGAGCCAGGTTGAGTACAAAGTGTCCATCGGAGACCGGCAGTATCCACGCAGACCCTCCAACCGATTGTGCAGCCGTCGCAGTAGGAAGCCGGCCGCGCACACCTTGAAAGTGTCCTCGTTCGGCGAGCAGGTTGACGCCGTCGATGTTGGAGCCACTGTCGCCGATGAGCTGTGCTGCCGCGTCAATGCGGTCAAGGAACGGGCCCGCCACAACGGTTGAACCACCCGACGCCGAACGGGTGAGGTCGGCTAGGCCCGACATTTGCCATCGTTGGGCCACCGAGGTGTCGCTGCTGTGGTTGACAAGCAGCGCGTCGAAGAACTCGGCCCACGGGCGGCCATCGGTGGGCCGCTTTACCGCTGGCTGCGACGCAACGTTGTAGGATGCGGTGGTCATTCGAACAAATAGTACGGGTGTTCAGACAACACGAGAGGACCGAAGGACAAACGATGGTTGAACTCAAGGCTGGCGGACGACTGAAGAGCACGGTTTGCACTACCGAGGTCATCGCGGTGAAAGCACCTGCAGAAGACCTTGACATCCGCTGTGGCGGCTCGCCGATGGGTGCCCCTGGGGCGGAAGCCTCTGGCGAACCAGCCGACGGGTTCGCGAACGGCACCCTTCTCGGCAAGCGTTATGTGAACGCTGATGACTCCCTCGAGATCCTCTGTACGAAAGCCGGACCTGGTTCCTTGTCGATCGGTGACGAGTTGCTCGAGGTCAAAGAAGCCAAGCAGCTCCCGGCTTCCGACTAACGCCGAACACCAACGGTCCTGAACAGCAACGATCTGAACAGCAACGGTCAGAACACATCGTGTTGATCGATCGTTGGGACGCGACAACACCGCTACCACCAGAGCTATCGACGAAGCTGGGCGACCGGCCATCGCTCTTGTTGGTTTCCAACCCTCACGTGACCGACCTATCGGCTCTCGTGCACCCGCACCGGGTGTTGGCGAGTCTCGACAGCGCGCACCCTGATGCTGACCTTTTCGTTAGCGCTGGCGAAATGCAGCAGTTACGCGACGTCTTCGCCGCCAACCCGGTGGCAGCAACAGTGTGCGCTCGGCAACTCCGGCTTGCCGAACACCAGACCGTCGCCGAGGCTCTGCGATCAGAATCTGAGCACTACCGCGAACTCCACGGCGGCGAAGAGTTCTCTCTGTGGCTCGCTCGACAAGGCAGGCGTGTCAGACCGGCCTTTCCTGAGCCACCGGTCATAGCCGAGGACTTTGGGCACACGGTGATCCTCACGCTCAACCGACCACGTCTCCGCAACGCGTTCACCGCCGAGATGCGCAACCATTTGATCGAGATTCTCGACGCTTTGGCGTTTCGGTCCGACCTCACTTCGCTGGTCGTTCGTGGTGCGGGAAACTCGTTCTGTATCGGCGGTGACCTTGCAGAATTTGGCACGGTTTCTTCACCCGCTGAGGGGCATCGCATTCGTATGGCGACAAGTGTCGCTGCCCGGCTCGTTGCGCTTTCGGCGCACATCACCTTCGAGGTGCATGGCGCGGTAATCGGCGCTGGCGTCGAACTCGCCGCGTTCGGGCATCGCGTGGTGGCTACCCGCGACGCGACGTTTCGCCTGCCTGAGGTCACCATGGGTCTACTGCCAGGCGTCGGAGGCACCTTCTCGGTAACTCAGCGAATCGGCCGTCAGAACACCGCCCGTATGCTTCTGCTCGATCAGTCCCTATCCGCCAACGATGCCCTACAACTCGGCCTCATAGACAAGATCTCCACCAACCCAACCACCAACCCGAAATTTTGCTGAGATGTGCTGCAAAATGGTGGTTTCGCAACAACAGAACGGCTGATTTTCGTGATCGCCGCTTATGGCAATTTGCGGTCGTCGCAACTACGTTCGCTCCCGATGCACGCAACACTTGAGGCGAACCCCACAAGACTTCTACTCATACGTCGTTGGTTTGCCGGTCTGTTCGTACTCTGCGCTATCGCCGCGGGTTGCTCAGGCACATCGCCGGACGATTCATCGGCGAGCGACAGCGACATTGACGCTGACACCTCTTTCGAAGAAGAACCCGCCACAGCTGGTGATACTGTCGACGGCGCTGCCGATGATGCTGCCGGAGACGACGAGGCCTCGGCGGACGAAACCGAAACGCCGACGATCGAACTCCCCCAAGACGTTCCCCTCGGCAGTGCTCCAGGGGTCGATGCCGAGACAATCCGCATCGGTGTACTGATCCGCGATGTCAACCAGCTCATCGGCAGCGGCTTTGTCGAAGACCTCACCGTCACCCAACAGGTTGACCGGTGGCGAGCAGAAGCCGGACGAATCAACGCCGCCGGTGGCGTGCAAGGACGAGACCTCGAAATCGTCGTTGCGACCTGGGACCCCCTTGTTCCCGAAAGTGTCCTGGCGGCCTGTGATCGAATAGCAACGAACCGCGACGCGTTCGTCGTGCTCAATACCGCAGGCCTCGAAACCATTGCGTCAAATTGCATCATCGACCCCTACTCCCGACCGGTGATCGTCGGCGAAAACCCCACCTTCGCCAACTTCGACGAGGCAAACGGGCTGCTCTTCAGTCTCGAACCAGCGCGCGAAGTACTTGCCGCAACCGCCATCTCCCGGTTCGAACAAGCCGGCATGTTGCAGGGCCGCGTCGCGGTTGTACATGCTGACCTACCGGGCGATATCGCCGCCGCTGATGCTGCTATCGGTGCTCTTGACGACCTCGGCTACATCGTCTCCCGACAAGAGATCCCCGCAAGCCAGGGCGTCGAGGCTGCCGTCGAGACGCTGCCCGCGAAGGTCAGCGAACTCACCGAACGACGCACCGACACGCTCATCATGATGTCGAACTCGACGCTCGCCGGCCCGTTCGGCGAAGAAATGGTCCGCTACGGCGCCGAGTGGACGAACCTGATCATCGACACCGACAACATCGCCGACCCGTTCGCCGCCGCCCGCATCGGGAGCGCTTGGGAAGGCACGTTCGCTGTCGGCGTGTACGGCGGCGTCACCCTCGGGCAAAACAAGGTCGAGGCCGACTGCCGCGCTGGCTGGGACGCGTTTCTCAATGGCGAATACAACGAACGCCCTCGCGGTGACTGGTCGTTCAGTGCCGGGCTCGAAACTCGGAGCACACGCGGGGCTGCGCCTGACAGCTTCGATCCACCTGGCGACATTGGCTATACCGAGTGCCTACTCATGCGGGTAGTCACCGATGCGCTGCAGCGGCTCCCCCTGAACTTCACCGTGCGCGACTTTGTGGAGGCTCTCGAGACCGGCGACCGGATTAGCATGCCCCTCGGCGGCACCGGCTCGTTCGGGCCCGACGAACATTGGCTGGCCGATCGAGCTGGCATGCTGCAGTTTCTTCCCTGGAGTTCCGGCTTCTGCCCAACACCCAACCGCGACTGCTTCGTGCCGATCGACGGCAACCGAACCAGCTTCCAACCGCTCCTCAAGAGGTCGGCAATCGAACAGACCGAATAGCGGTCTTCGTTCTGACCGACCCGGACAGTTGCGTCACCGTCAGGGACGAGGTTCGCGAGGTAAACCGAGCACTCGTTCGCCAAGAATGTTCCGCTGCACCTGATTGCTTCCGCCATAGATCGTATGGGCCCGGCTGTAAAGAAACGTTCGCTGCATAGCGTCGATGGGATACGTCTCGCCCAGCACGTCCTCGCCGGCGATCATGCCGCTCGTTCCTCGCGCCGTCATCAGCAGCTCGCCCAACATGCGGTGCCAGCTCGCCCAATACAACTTGCCGATCGACGTCTCGGGTCCCGGAACACCACCCGAGCCTTCGACACTGAGCATTCTCAGGTTGTTAAACCTCATGATCTCGAGCGTGCTGTATGCCGCCGCGAGCTCTTGGCGCAGCACCGGATCCTGATGTCGGCCGGTTCGCTGCACGTAGGCCAACAAGGCATCGAACTCGGTGCGGTAGGTCATCTGTTGTCCGAGGGTCGATGCGCCGCGCTCAAAACCGAGCGTTCCCATCGCGACAGCCCAGCCGCTACCCGGTTCGCCAACCACGTTCTCAGCCGACGTCACCGCGTCGCTGAAGAACACCTCGTTGAACTCGGTTCCACCCGTGATCTGCACGATCGGCCGCACCTCAATGCCTGGCTGATCCATCTCGACCAAGAGATACGACAAGCCGGCGTGGCGCTCGGTTCCCGGTTCGGTTCGAGCGACAACAAAACACCAGTCTGAATGTTGGGCCAACGATGTCCACACCTTCTGCCCGTTGATCACCCACTCGCCATCGGTGAGCATCGCTCGGGTGCCAACGTTGGCCAGATCAGATCCAGCGTTTGGCTCTGAGTAGCCCTGGCACCACCATTCGTCACCGGCCAGAATCGGCGGCACGAATCGAGCCTTCTGCTCTTGGGTGCCGTATCCGACGATCGTCGGACCCAGAAGCGTCGCTCCCATGTTGGGGATTCGCCCCGGCGCCTTGGCCTCGACGTAGGTAGCGAAAAAGGTCACCTGCTCGAACAGGCTCACCTCGCGCCCCCCAAGATCTTCGGGATAGCCGAGTCCGAGCCAGCCACCACTGGCCAGCTCGCGTTCCCACGCCATCTGTAGCTCGATCGGGATGTCTTCTTGGCCGACACCCCCTCGTCCTCTGAGGTCGGCGAAATCGCCGGTGAGATGTTCTTCTAGCCAAGTCCGAACCTCGTCGGCGAAGTCCTGCTCGGCGGATGACAGCTGAAAGTCCACGACACGGATGGTAACGCGGCGGATATTGCAGAAGCGCTTCTCAACGAGACTACGGTCGTCACGTGCTTCCAGAAGTTCTGCAGGAAACAGCTCGACAGTTTGGTGACCGCGCTGCATACGTCAGCGCCGACGGTGAGCATTGCAGCTATGCGCAGCTGAACCAACTCGCCGACGAGACCGCTGCTGGACTGGCGACTCGCGGCGTCAACGAGGGTTCGGTTGTTGCACTACTGCTGCCATCGACCATCGACTACCTCGTCTGCTACGGCGCCGTGGCAAAGCTCGGCGCGATTTCCGCAGGGATCAATCCGCGGTACACCGTCGCCGAGCAACAGGCTGTGCTCGGTGTTACCGAGCCCACCCACCTCATCTGTACCACTGAGGTTGCGGACAGTTTTACGCTTGCGGCCACGACCGTTGTTTTGGTGATCACCCCGGCGGCATCGGTGGCAAACATCGCCGAGAACCTGCGAATAGCGGGAGAATCACCGGCGCCGCTGGCCGACGACCCCGAGCGGCCGGTCGCCATCTGCTTCACCTCCGGCTCTACTGGTGAACCCAAGGGCGCGCTGTTTACCAACCGGCAACTTTCGGCGATTCGCGAACTCGACACCGGCGGAGCGTGGGGCGGCGGTGGCAATGCGGTGGCCCCCACCGAGTTCGCACACGTCGGCTTCATGACAAAGTGGCCATGGCTGCTTGCCGGTGGCGGCACGACCCATCTTCAGCACTCCTGGCGGGCATCGCGTGTTCTCGAGTTACTCCATCAATACCGCATGCCGGTCGTCGCTGGCGTTGCTCCACAAATTGCGCTTCTGCTTGCTCAGCCCGAGTTCGACAGCTACGACTTCTCGGCGGTGACCACCATCGTCGCAGGAGCCGCTGCGTCACCTCCGGCACTCGTCCATGAAGCTAGGCGACGTTTTGGCGCCACCTACCTCATTCGGTACTCGTCGACCGAGAGCGGCGGAGTCGGGTTCAGTACTGCGCCAGACGCCGACGATCATGAGGCGCTACACACCATCGGGCGTCCTCGCCCTGGGGTCGAGGCCCAAGTGCGCGATAACACCGGCAACCCGCTTGCCGAGGGAGAGATCGGCGAACTGTGGATGAAATCGCCGACCAGCATGGCGCGTTACTGGAACGACCCGACCGAAACGCGAGCAACTCTTGTCGACGGATGGCTCCGCACCGGCGATCTCGCCGTGGTCGAACCATCGGGCCTGTTCCGACTTGCTGGCCGAGTGAAAGAGATGTTCATCCGCGGCGGATACAACGTGTACCCAATGGAGGTTGAAGCGGCGCTCGGCACCCACCCGCTCGTTCGTGATGTGATCGTGGTTCCTCAGCCCGACGCGGTGATGGGCGAAGTCGGTGTTGCCGCTGTAGTCCCGCTCGATCCGCAACACCCGCCCACGTTGGAGGCTCTTCGCGAGCATGCATCTGCGTCGTTGGCGGCTTACAAACTGCCAGCGGCGATCGCCATTGTCGGATCGTATCCGCGCAACGCCAACCAGAAAGTCGATCGTCGAGCACTCGAAGTCATTGTCGCCGAACACCTCTCGGGATAACGAAGGCTCACAATCCCGCAGTCGCATAGTCAGTCATGCCGTGCCTCGACTCAGTCATCTCAACTCAGTCATACAGTGCTTCAACAAACCAGGCGCCCCCTTCAAGAACCAGCAGTCGAGCAACGCCGTCGTCGGTCACCACCTGCAACCGGGCGCATCGACGTCTAGTGCGATGATCCCACCAGCGTTCGTCGATAGGCCACGGGCCGGCCCACGACACGATGTCGCGTGGAGCCTTGCCAGGGCCTACCAATCGGCCTGGAGGCGCCGACAGCACCCCTCGGCCGTTGACCGACAACGCCTTGCCGTCGCCACTGAGCACCCCAACCGGCACCGAGGACTGGTGCACAATCCCGGGAGCCGGAGCCGGCAACCGCCCGGGCCACGGCGGCATCGCTTGGGCCGTTGCCGCATCGGGTTGAAACCGGACCCTGCCTTCAATCCGTGCGGCGATATCGGTGTTAGCAACCGGCACAAGACGAACCTGTTCGCGCGGACTTCGACCCCCCGATACCTCGGGGACTCTCACCGCCTCAACGCCAAGAAGCCCCTGCACCCGCGTCAACGCTCGTAATGCGCGTTCATCAGCCTCGGTCGCCCCACCCCAAAAGCCAAGTTGTCGCCCTTTCGCAGGAATGATTTCGTCGGGAACAATCGCTAGACGAACAAGTCCGCCGGTAGGCCTCGATGCCTCGCTGCCGTTCAGCCATCCATCGAGTTGCCAGCGGGCACGATCGACAATGGCTGCTGCGGTCAATGCCCCTTCGTGACGCCATAACCGAACCTGTTGCTCACCATGTTCGGTCTCGGCCTCGATCGCGATCGACGTGCAGACTCCGCCAGCCGTTGCAAGCGCTGCATTGAGTTGTTCGGCCAGCGACCTCGCAACAAAGGCAGCCTGGTCGACCCGCTCGGCTGGCGGATCGATCTCGGCGACGAAGGTCATGTCGGCTGGTGGCTTTCGAGTATCGGGAGGACGTTCGTCGAGTCCGCAAGCAACCCGGTGTGCACGAAGCCCGTCGTTGCCGAAGCGGGCCAACACATCGGCCGCTGGGAGTTTGGCAAAATCACCCAAGGTCCGTACCCCTAGTCGGAGCAGAACAGCAGACAGTTCTGGACGTTCAAGGGTCGTGATGGCCAGAGGCGAAAGGAACGCTGCAGAACGTTCGGGGTCGATGACCAACGAACCCGTGAGGCTTGCCCGCCGGTGCCGCGCTCCCAACTCTGCGGCAAAGGGGCCATCGGCTACGCCGACCCGACAGGTGGTTCGGCCTTGCAACGTGGCGGTGACCTTGGCGAACACCAGGTCGGCAAGCGCCTGGTCGCCGCCGAAGTACCGCGACGGCCCTCGGGTCGCGAACGCGCAACGTCCGGGTCGGGTGAGTTCGACCCGCGGCGTGAACTCTTCGACCGCCGAAAGTACGGCCTCGAAGGCTCGGGCTTCTCGGCCGACATCGCGCTCGACAACCACCAAAGCCGGACACCTGCCCTGTGCCTCACGTCGACGTAAGCCCCGGTCGACGCCGAGAGCGCGCGCTGCCACCGAGCTGGCAATCACACGATTTGCCCACATCACCGCAACCGGTTGCGAAACATCGACCCCGCTGGCAACCACTGGCCAGTCGAGACACCAGACGGCCAAGGTGCGGACGGGCTGCCCTGCGCTCATGTCCGGCGTTGTGGAAGATCAGCCACCCGCACAGCACGAAAAGGCACCACTTCTTGGACTGCATCCTCGACGCCCACCGGTACTCCCGTTCGAAGAGCCGCGTGGCGAGCCGCATCGCCAAGAGTTGTTTTCTCAAGAGTTGTCTCTTCGAGGTCCGAGATTGCTTCGACACGACCACTGGGGCCAGGCAAACGGAGCAGTACCGTACGAGGGCGAGAAGCCTGCCTACGCCCTTCGACCTGCACTTCGACGTCGCGGCTTTGCAAATAGCCGTGCCCATTCCCCAAGCCGTTCCAACTCGCTCTGGTGATAGTGAAAGCAAGGTCGGTTGTTCCCACCGGCTCGGCGTGCACCGACAGCACTACCGTGCCCCGCTCGCGCGCACGCGACATCAGCCGTCGCTGGTCGGCGGGACGAAGCTTGTGCCGAGGTGACACCATCACCAGATCGAACGAACCCAAAAGGGCGCCGACCACCGAAGCCCACACCTGCGGATCTGGCCGGTCGATAACCGCAAGACGTTCGGGCGCAACACCCAACTCGCTAGCTGCCGCCAAGCCACAGCTCGGCATGCCAACAATCGCCGCCCACGAGCCGCTCTGCGTGGCCTCAGCCAGTAGAGAAAGTGCCAACGAGGTGGTTCCGAGACCTGTCGCTCCTTGAATCGAAACCGATGTTCCGCGTTGAAGTCCGGCCCACGGCACAATGCCAGCCAGGGGATCTGCAAGCGGCAGGAGCTGTTCGCTGGCAAAAGAAACGGGGGCGATTTTCGCCAGCACCTCATCAGGAAGTGCGGCGAGTCGAGGGGAAACCATTCACCCAGTATCGAACAGGTGTTCGATACTGGTCAACCCCCTCTTCGCCAACAACAGATCGCTGTCTTCCCAAGCCACTCCCCTTCTCAACCTCGATAGCGGTGCGCTACTGTGGGGTCTCAACCGGAGGCAGACCGGACACACAAAACAGGGGGAAACACCAGCATGGCAACCGTAGTTCTCGACAAGATCGACAAGGTTTACCCCAACGGCGTTCAAGCCATCCACGGACTCGATCTCGATATCCGCGACGGTGAATTTCTCGTGCTGGTCGGCCCTTCAGGTTGTGGCAAGTCAACCGCGCTGCGGATGATCGCCGGCCTCGAAGAAATCTCGGGTGGCACGCTCAAGATCGGCGACAACGTTGTCAATGACGTTGCGCCGAAAGACCGCGACATCGCCATGGTGTTTCAGAACTACGCGTTGTACCCCCACATGACCGTTGGCGAAAACATTGGGTTCTCACTCAAACTCGCGAAGGTTTCCAAAGCCGAAATCAAAGAGCGCGTTCAGAACGCTGCACAAATTCTTGAACTCGAGGAGTACCTCGACCGCAAACCAGGCCAGCTGTCGGGTGGCCAACGCCAGCGTGTGGCCATGGGCCGCGCCATTGTTCGCCAACCATCGGCATTCCTCATGGACGAGCCGCTCTCAAACCTTGACGCGAAGCTCCGAGTGCAAATGCGTGCCGAGATTGCACGCCTCCAACGCGAGTTGGGCGTCACCACCTTCTATGTCACCCACGACCAGGTCGAGGCAATGACAATGGGCGACCGGGTTGCCGTAATCAAAGACGGCTATCTGCAGCAAGTCGACACGCCACAAAACCTCTACGACCGTCCAGCAAACATCTTTGTGGCCGCGTTCATTGGTTCGCCGTCGATGAACATCTACGAAGCTCGCCTGGGCGCACTCGACGGCGATGGAGCCACGCTTTCTCTTGGCAGTATCGATCTTCGCATTCCGCGTTCGGTGTTCGACAAGAACCCTGAGCTCATGGCTCGGGTCGACGGCCCGATCTCTGCCGGAATCCGCCCAGAGGACATGGAAGACTCCGCACTCAAGCCCCAGCACCCGGCCGATCAGAAGTTCACCGCTGAGGTCGTGCTGCTCGAATCACTTGGCTCGGAGATAATGGCGCACTTTGCTGTCGACGCGAAGGCGGCGGCAACTGGCGATCCCGATGCAGTTGAAGAGGTCGCTACCGGCGGCGGCACCAGTTGCGTTGCCCGGTTCAACCCACGAAGTGCGGTTCGCCTTGGCGACACCATCGACATCGCTGTCGACACCGAGCGCATTCACTTCTTTGACCACGGCACTGGTATGGCGCTGTAACACAACGACGCTTCGAGCATCGGTTGAGAGCGCCTATGCCCACCAGTTGATCGGTGCGTGCTCAAGCTTTGGCAGCACGTGTTCGGCTACGAGATCGCATTCGGCTTGGTGGGTGTACCCCGACAAGATGAAGGCGTCGACGCCGACGTCTTGGTACGCGTGAAGCTTGGCCACCACTTGGTCAGGGTCACCGACAATCGCCGCTCCAGCACCGCTTCGGGCGCGTCCGACGCCCGTCCAAAGGTTTGGTTCGACGAACCAATCGTCGCCTGCCGCTTCGCGCAGTTCGTTTTGTCGGGCGACACCTGCGCTTTGGGTATCGAGCGATCGGTTCCGGATCTCTCGCCCAACCTCGTCGTCGAGCTGGCTCACCAGACGGTTGGCCGCCTCCACCGCTTCGGCTTCGGTTTCTCGCACAATGACGTGCGCCCGCAGGCCGTATTTCAGCTCGCGCTGATAGCCCTCGGCGAGGGTCTGCATCTCTGCGACCGTGTCGCCAACCGAAGCCACTGTGTCAGGCCAGGTGAGGAACACGTCTGCGAACTCTGCCGCGACGTCCTTTGCCGCAGGCGAGAAGCCGCCAAAATAAAACGGCGGCGATTGCCCCGAGACCGTGCGGGCCCGCGGTGCATCAAGTTGCAAGTCGACGAATTCGCCATGGAAATCGATCGACTCGCCATTGAGCAACGATCGCAGAACCTGCATCCATTCGCGCGTTCGCTGATAGCGGGGGGCCGACTCGAGGCTCTCTCCTGGTATGTCGCTGCTGATGATGTTGATGGTGAGCCGTCCGCCCAGCATCTGATCGATTGTTGCGATCTGTCGAGCGAGTTGCGGCAGCCACATCTCGCCCATTCGAACAGCGAGGAGCAGCTGCATCTGGTCGACCAGTGGAGCCACGCCTGCGGCAAACGAAACGCTATCGATGCCAAGGGCGTAACCCGACGGCAACAAGATGTTGTCGAATCCGTTGCGGTCGGCAGTGAGGGTGATGTCGCGACAATGCGGCCATGAGCTCGCGAGGTCGGCATTGGGGACGCCAAGAAACTCGTAGTCGTCGTCGCACAGCGCGGCAAACCACGAGACTTCAACGGGTTTCCGATCGATCATGGCAGCGGGACTCCTTCGCTGGCGACAACGATTTCGTAAACGTCGGAGCGGTCGAGATGAACGTCGAACGCTGCCGAGGCTCCAGCGATGCGGTCGAGATTTTGCGAACCGATAATAGCGACTGGTTTCGACGGATGAGCGAGGATAAACGCTAGGCAGACCGCTGCCCGGTCGACACCTTCTCGTTCAGCTATACGGTCGAGTACTTCGAGCAGCTCGGGCCGCACGCCCTCGCCACTAACGAGTCGGCCGCCCGCAAGCGCACTCCATGCGAGGGGAACAATGCCGTCGCGCATAACCCGGTCGAACGTGCCGTCGCGCAACGGCTCGAGGTGGGCGGCCGAATACTGCGGCTGGGTCGACACGAGGGCAAACGGCAGGTGCGACGCAAGAGCGTCGTACTGTGCGACGGTGAAGTTCGAGACACCGACCTCGCGAATCTTGCCCGCATCGCGTAGCTCGGCGAGCACCGCTGCGGTCTCGGCCGGATGGGCGAACAGGTCTGGTCGGTGGATCTGGTAGAGATCGATCGTGTCGACCTGTAGTCGCCGCAGCGACGCCTCGCACGCCTCTCGGAGATACGTCGCACCCGAGTTGTAGGGCACCGGCGGAATGATGCCGCCTTTGGTGGCCAGCACCATGTGGTCACGCAGGCCCGATGCTTGCGTCAGCACGTTGCCGAGCAACTCCTCGTTGGCGCCGAATCCGGCTCCGCCGTAGTCGAGACCGTAAACATCAGCGTTGTCGATGAGGTTCATCCCGGCGTCGAGTGCCGCTTCGATAAGTTGCTGGGCGAACGAAAGGTCCGAAGTGGTGTAGCGCCACAATCCGTAGGACAGGGGTCCGACCGTGAAGGGACCCATCTGTCGGGGCTGGCTGTCGACAAGACCGGCGGCAGGACTTTCGACAGAGTTGTCGGTGGCGGTTGGGGCGTCGGGTCCGCTACTGCCACTACTGCCACTACTTTTGCTGTTGGGGCTCTGCTGATTCACGCGGCGTACACTACCAAGGGTTGTAAGCGTTTACAGGCTCAGTTGACGGCCACTTTGAGGAGATCCGTTGTCCAGGAAGAACGATGTCATTCGTTACGGCGTTATTGGCTCAGGGATGATGGGGGTTGAGCACATCCTCAACATCAACGCCGTCGAAGGCACCCAGGTCACCGCTCTTGCCGATCCCTTCGAAGGGTCGCAGGCAGCCGGCGTCGAGGCAGCTGCCGGCGAGGTCGCTGTATTCGACGACTACCGAGCGCTGCTCGAGTCCGGCCACTGCGATGCGGTCGTGATTGCATCGCCCAATATGACCCACGTCGAGGTACTGCTCGACGTGCTCGAAACCGACCATCATGTGTTGGTCGAGAAACCTCTGTGCACAACGGTTGCCGATTGCCAACAGGTACTTACAGCATCCAAGAGTCACAAAGGTGTTGTCTGGGTCGGCCTGGAGTACCGCTACATGCCGCCCGTAGCTGCGCTGATCGACGAGGTACATTCCGGCACGGTGGGCACTATTCATATGGTCGCCATTCGCGAACACCGGTTTCCGTTTCTGGAAAAGGTTGGCGACTGGAATCGGTTCAGCCGCAACACCGGCGGCACCCTGGTGGAGAAGACCTGTCACTACTTCGACCTCATGACCCATATCACGGGCGCAAACCCGGTGCGCGTCTTCGCATCGGGGGGACAAAGCGTTAACCACCTCGACGAGTCCTATGACGGCGAGACTCCCGACATCCTCGACAATGCGTTTGTCATCGTCGATTTCGACTCGGGTGCACGCGGACTACTCGATCTCAACATGTTCGCCGAGGCAACCTTCAACCAGGAAGAGCTCTCTGTCGTCGGCGACAAGGGAAAGGTCGAGTCGCTCATTCCCGAACACATCATGCGCATCGGACGACGCGGTGAGCACTCGTTTGGCAACGTCGAAATCCGCCAGGTGCATGACGACTCGGTCGGCCATGTTGGTTTCCACCACGGATCAAGCTTTATCGAACACACCAAGCTTCGCGACGCGATCTGGAACGCCACCGAGCCCGAGGTCACGCTCAACGATGGGTTGCTCTCGGTGGCAGTCGGAGTAGCCGCCCACCGCAGCATCGACGAAGGCCGAGCCGTCCGCCTCGACGAAATCCTCTAACCCTTGTCCTCTAACCCCTGTCCTCTACCCCACCTCTAACCCACCCCATCCTCTACCCCCCGCACACCCCGAAATTTTGTTGTAGCGCGACACTTTTGTGTCGCTCTAGAACAACAGAATGGTTGTTATGACAAAGCTGCTGTGGATCTTCGTCGGATGGACCACCTTTTTGTGGATCACCCGGCTTCGAAATGTGTTCGGCGATAGCGAACTCAGCACATCGCGGCAGCTGTGGGCAGCGACAATCGCCGTCGGCTTCATCGTCGGCGCGCTGAGTCTGCCCATTCTGCACCGAGCATTTCCGACCAAGCTGCACAGCGTTGCTGCGTTTCTTGCGGCCATCACCATTGCCTGGTGGGGCATGCGTCTCATCACCAATCTCGCTGGCGATGAAAGCGTCGCTTTCAAAGCAGTACACACCGTGCTGGCCGTCGGTTCGGTCGGTCTCGGCGCACTGGTGCTGCGACAGCGAAGCGACCTCGTCCGAATACCCGCACGAGACGGCCACGCCAGTACTATCTAGGCATGGGTCAGCCAGTTACCGTCATCGAGAAGCCTTCCTCACGTGCAGGCGTTGTCCGCTACGAGATCAATCGCAGCATCACGGGAATGGGCCACGAGCGTTACGTCAAGGGTGAAGAAGTCATCGGCGAACGCCCGGCCGATGAGCTAGCACGACGGCTGTTCGAACGTGGAGGTGTCGATGCGCTACACGTCAACAGCAATGTCATCACGGTCGACCTCGACGGCTCAGGCACCGAGGGAATCGCCGAGCTGATATCGGAGCTGTTCACCTACTACCGGCCGGGCGTCCCCGTACCCACCGAAGCCGACTTCGAGTAGAGCATCATCGCTACAGCGCGTGTTGCTGAAGCCAGGTGTACATAGCGATGCCGCTGGCTACCCCGGCATTGATGCTTCGAGTCGAACCGAACTGACTGATTGAACAGACCTGCGACACAGCAGCGCGTGCCGCCTCAGAAAGCCCTGGGCCTTCCTGGCCAAAGAGCAGCACACAACGCTCGGGCAACGACACCGACTCGAACGGCACTGATCCTGGCAAGTTGTCGACGCCGATAATCGGCACGTCATTGCCGACCGACCAGGCGACAAAGTCTTCAATCGTCGGGTGATGCTGCACATGCTGGTACCGGTCGGTCACCATGGCACCCCGCCGGTTCCATCGACGTTTCCCGATGATGTGCACCTCGGCGGCAAGAAAGGCATTCGCGTTGCGAACCAGGGTGCCGATGTTGAGATCGTGTTCCCAGTTCTCCACGGCGACATGAAAGGCGTGCCGGCGGGTGTCAAGGTCGGCCACGATCGCCTCACGACTCCAGTAGCGATACTGGTCGGTCACGTTGCGTTTATCGCCCTCCTCTAAGAGCGTTCGATCAAACTTGGGATCGTCCGGCCAAGGCAGAGCATGAGGGCCGACGCCGATCGTGTCGGTTCGGACAAATGGTTCATCGTCGGCGGCCTCAACGTCGTTCACTACATCGGCGGGAGAACTCGGATCACCTGAAGAGGATTGCATCGGCAACCATCATTGCAGCGGAGACGGGTTTAACCCTTGACCGAGCCCGCCAGCAATCCACGTACGAAGTAGCGCTGAAGAGCAAAGAACACCGACACCGGCACGAACGCCTGCACGAACGCTGCAGCAGTAAGCAGATGGTCGGTATTGTCGAAGTCGCCCGCAAGGTTCGCAATGCGAACCGTTGTCGGAGCCGACGATTCAAAACCGAGCATCGTGTTGGCGATGAGATAATCGTTCCAGGTCCACAGAAACTGGAAGATCGCGAACGATGCGAGCGCCGGAATCGACAGCGGCAGAACCAGGCGCCAAAAGATACCGAAATGGTTCGCTCCATCGATGCGAGCCGATTCGAACAGCTCCTTCGGCAACTGTGAAATGTAGTTATGAAGCAAAAAGATCGAGAACGGCATAGCGAAACCGGTGTGCGTCAACCATACCGACGAGGCCTTTCCAGCCAGGTTGTTCAGGGGCAACACCGTAAGCGTTTTGTCGGTAAGCGGCATCGTGAGGTGCGCTCCGCCGAAAGGCGTGCCGTCGCCAAACAGCTGAAGCAACGGAATCAACGCCACCTGCAGCGGTATCGCCAAGAGCGAAACGGTAGCGATGAACAGCCACTTGCGGCCCTTGAAGTCGATCCACGCAAACCCGTATGCAGCAAAGGCAGCAAACGCGATGGGAATGATGGTCGCTGGTACCGCAATGGCGAGGCTGGTAATGAGTGAGTCGGTAAGGTCATTGGTGGCCCCCGACGACAGAACCGCCTCATAGTTCTCCAACGTTCCGCGACGTTCTGAAAGCAAGTTCCAGAAGGCATCGTTGCGCTGCGCATCGCGGTCACGAAACGAATTCGCGAACAAACCGAAACTTGGGATGGTCCAGACAAGGACCAAGAACCAGAGCGCCCAGGTCGGCACGTCGGTCAGCCGTTGATATATCCGTTCGCCTATTCCCGGCTGCTTTGGTTGATGCAGAACTGTGGCCATCAGGCAGCGCCCTTCTGCATGTTGAGGATGTTGTAGATCATGACCGGCAAGACCATGGCGAACATCACCATGGCAATGGTCGCACCGAACCCGATATTGCCGATATTGAACGACTCATCGAACATCTGGTTTGCCAATACGTTGTTGCCGAACTTTCCGCCACCGCCCGCCACACTCACGATGTCGAACACCTTGGTTACTTGCACGATCATCGTGGTGACCACCACGCCCACGGTCGGCAAGATTGTGGGCAGGGTGACGTTGAAGAAGGTCTGCGATTCCGTTGCTCCGTCGACCTCTGCGGCTTCGATGAACTCAGCGGGCACTGCCTTGATCGCTGCCGAGAAGATAACCATCGCGAAACCAACCTGCATCCAAATGAGAATGATCATCAAGAACACGTTGTTGAACGGGCGTTCGGTGAGGAACAACACCGTGTCAGGCAGCGTTTCGCCATTGACAGTCTGAAAGCCACCGAGGCGAGGGCCAGCGAAACGATAGAGAAGCCACCCGATACTAAAGGTGGTGATCGCCGCCAAGGTGAACGGCTGATCAGCCTGCACACGACGAACAATTCGCAAGAGGCCAAGCGCCAGCAGCCCGGCCAGCACGATCATGATCATGATTCTCGGTGCGCCAGAGTTGCTGAGTCGGCCCAATTCGACCCACACCGCGTTCAATACACCGGTCTGGTTTTTACGAATATCGCGGGCCTGATACTGCAGGCGCCAAACAATCGAGGCGCCAACGAACGAAATAGCCATCGGCATAAAGATCAGGCTCTTTGCTGCCTTCTCGCCAAAGGTCGCGCGGTCGGCCAGCACCGCGATGGCAAGGCCGAGCGCCGTCGCCACGCTGACAACGGTCAGCACCCACCAGAGGTTGTTGAAGAAGGTGCCGCGCAGCACCGAGAGTGCAGCGAAACTAAAGAGGAACACGGCGAGTAGTAGCGCACCGACGCTCGTCGGCCCAGATTCATAGCTGGCCGAGCCGTTGCGCCGGATGCCGGTGATGAGCCCCACAAGCACGCCGATGACCACCAGGACCATCGCAACGAAGAACAGTCTGGACGTGAACATGTCGGCCCAGTTCGACGTATCGAACGAATTCTCCGCAGTGAAAAGTTCGGTGTAGTTGTCGAGCCCGACGAAGAGTTCTGAATCCCGGTCCTTGAACGACAAGATGCCGGTGCGGATTGCCGGCACCACGAGGGCGATGGTCAAAAAGATAAGGGCCGGAGCGAGAAAGACCGCAGCTTGGGCGCGTGACTCGAGCTGTGCGCGCTCTCGTTCGGTGGGCACCGAACCCCAGCCGATACCAGCCATGATCAGCACCATCGGCACAATGGCGGCTATCCAGGGCGCATCGATCGTGCGGCCGAAGGGTGCCAACGCCCAAGCGCCGAAGGCGAAACCTAGGCCTGCCCCGAGAAGGGCGTAGCGCACAAGAGCGTTCTTGCGGACGCCGATCGCCGCACCAATGCCACCGACCACAGCCGTAGCAATAAGGGTCTCCACCCAGTCGATTGCCGGCCGGTGCCAAAGTTTGACGTAGTTGGCCAGCAAGGCTCCAGCAACAATGCCCGCCACGACGCCGATCGCCGCACGAACCTGTTTATTGGGTGCGGCCGCAATGGCGGCGAAGGCAACACCGAAGAGGAGCGCTCCGATGACCGGCCATTCGGCACGGCCGAGCCAGCCGCCGCCAGAGAGCAGCTCGAAGGGGTCTTCCTCAGCAAAGATCGGCAGGACCGATCGGTTACCGCGGAGCAGGCCAAAGAACCCGGCACCAAGGACTGCGCCGAGGATGGCGGAGAAAATTCGCCATCCGCGCGCCATTTGGGCGACGAAGAGATTGAGGAGCACCCATACCCCAACACACACAAACACCGAAAGAAAAACCGTGCCGAGCATCTCGAGCACTCGTTCCATCTTGCGACCGGAAACAATTTCGGAAAGCGAAGCTCCACCCACCACAAAGATGAGGAGCAACAAACCGACCAGTAAAGCGGTAAAAGTGAGGCCCTTCGGGCGGTTCGAAACGAGCAGGTCACCGAGGCTCTTTAGGGCGAACCCGATGAGGCCGACCAGCGTCACCAACCCAAGCACCAATGTCACGATTCATTCCCCCCAAGAACGTTCTAGCCGGTGGCGCCGGGAACTTCCTCCCCGGCGCCACGGCCAATGAACGTCTACGTCATGTACTTCCTTGTTTCGTCAGCAACACGAGGCGCTGACGACAAATCGGTTCGATGATCAGCTAGGCCAGCTGGCATCGATGGCAGCGGCAGCGTCAGCGACGCTCTTGTCGCCGTTCACCATTGCGGTGCCTTCGCTCCAGAACGTACCGGCGCCAACATCGGCTGGCATAAGGTCCGAACCGTCGAAGCGAAGAACTTCGGCGCCCTGGAGGATACCGACGAACGACTGCTCAAGTGGGTGCCACAGTGAAGCGTCGGCGCCAAGGTTTGCGGTGTTGAAGCCGGAAAGCACGACGGTTTCAGAGTCGCCCCGCTTGAGGGTTTCTTGTGCAACCTGGCGTGCGTTGGCGTACTCGGGCGAACCGAAGTATTCCATGACCGCCCATACCTCGGGACGGTCTTCAAAGGCGCCTGCGAGGGTACCCGAACCAAGGACCGGACGACCGGTGGAGCCTTCGGGGAAGTAGAACACGTCTACTGCGCCTTCGGTGCCATCGGCAGCAGGGGTTCCCTCAGGGAAGAATGAGGAGAAGAACGATGCTTGACGGTGCATCATGCAGTCGCCATTTACCAGTGGTTCACCGTTTGCCTGGAAGGCAGTGGTGGCAATTGAGCCACCGGCGGCAAATACTGCACCGGGCTTGTTCCACTCACCAAGAACGGTCTCCATTGCCGAGGTGACCTCGGGGCTTGAGAACGGCAGTTCGCCGGTTGTCCAAGCGTCGTAGTTCTCGGGGGTGGTGGTGCGAAGCATCATGTCTTCGACCCAGTCGGTGAATGCCCAACCGGTTGCCTGGCCGGACTCAATGCCGATGCACCACGGGGTGTTGCCGTCGGCGATCATCGTGTCGGACAATGCCCAAAGCTCGTCGAGCGTTTCTGGAATGGTGTAGCCGGCTGCTTCGAAACGTGCTGGCTGGTACCAGACAAGCGACTTGAGGTCGTTCTTGTTTGGCACACCGAATTGGGTTCCGTCAACGTTTCCGAAGTCCATGACCGAGTCGGTCCAGTTGGCAGAAACTGCCTCGGTGATCTCGTCGGGAAGCGCAAGAACTCGGCCGTCACGGGCGAAGTCAGCAAGCTTGCCTGGCTGTGGGAAGATCGAGATGTCGGGGTTTGAGCCGGCTTCAAGCTGGATGTTGATGTCAGCTTCCCAGTTTGCCGAGCCCTTGTAGACAATGGCGATGCCGTTGGCGTTACCAAACTCTTCAAGCGCAGCGTTGAGGGCGCCAGCTTCGGCGTCGGAGCGTTCCGGGCCGGAAACCGTCACAACAAGACGGTCGCTCGCAGGGGCTGCTGCAGGCTCGCTGTCATCTGCCATGGCGGCTTCTTCAGCTGCCTTTTCGGCCTCTGCTGCGCGATCTTCTGCCTCAGCCGCTCGCGCTTCAGCGTCTTCGGCGGCCTGCTGGGCCGCCTCAAGGCTTGCGGCAGCGTCATCTGCGCCGCTGGTATCGGCGGTACCGGTATCGGAGCCGCAGGCTGCGGCGACCAATGCCAGTGAGAAGACGACTGCCAAGAGCCGTATCCACGTGCTTTTCATACGATGTTCCCTCCATCAAATGCACAGCCGGCAGCGAGTCGCCGCCGACTGTAAACGTTTACATCGGGAGACGTTAGAAGATAAACGACCGTGATGCCAGTCGCTCCACCCGTTTCTTCACTGCAACCGATCGACGGTCAGCTACCTGTCTTGCGGTGGGTTAGCCCGCCACCACACGCGGCGGTGCAGTCGAATCGCGTTCGACTAGCGAGATCGGCATCTCGATGTGGGAGTACGGCAGGTCTTCACCCGCGGCGAGGGTGTCGAGGATGAGACGTCCCGCCATTTCACCGGTCGCATAAATGCCCTGACGGATTGTCGTGAGGCCAAACACGTCCGCCAGGTCATGGTCGTCAAAGCCCACAACCGAGAGATCCTCAGGCACCGACAGGCCAGACGTCCTAGCTTCGCTAAGCAGACCCATCGCCATTTCATCGGACCCGCAGATAACCCCGGTCGGCAGCGGTTCGCTCCGCTGCTGCAGTCGCCGCATGACCTTGCGGCCGCCAGCGAGCGAAAATGCCCCGTCGTTTGCGACCTCGAGCACCTCGGCAACATCGAGTCCGGCATCGGTAATCGCCTTCGCTACGCCTTGCGCACGAAGATCACTCACCGGAGACACAAGTTCTGACTTTTGGGTACCACCCACATAGAGAAGGCGGCGGTGGCCCAACTGCAAGAGGTGTTCGGCGGCTGCGCTAGCTCCGCGCAGGTTATCGATCGTCAGCGAGTGCCCAAACGACAAACGCGAGCCAATCAGCACCATCGGAACGCCAAACTCGCGCAAACCTTCGACGTCTTCTTCGTCGAAGAACACATCGATACACACAATGCCGTCGACGGTGCGACCCCGCACGCGTTCTCTCAACGTCTGGACGGGCCGAACCGAGGTCTTGATTGCATAGAGCAACAAGTCGTATCCCGCCGGTGCAAGCACGCCCTCGAGCCCCGATATCACCTTCGACTCGTACCACGAGTCGAACCAAGGTGCGACGAGGCCAATCGTGTGCGTGCGGCCTGAGGCCAGGCTTGAAGCACGGGCGTCGACGATGTAGTCGAGCTCTAACGCTGCGGCTTCGACGCGAGCTTTGGTAAGAGACGAAACGTTGGGTAGTCCGCGCAGTGCTCTGCTGACAGTAGCTACCGATACGCCAGCAAGGCTTGCAACGTCTCCGATCGTGCTACGAGATGCCACTGCTTCGATTCTAGGAGGTCGCGGACAGAACTACCGAAAGCTCCGGCGAAACGGTGATCGTTCCGCCTTCACTTTCGACCTCACCAGCTGCGGAAAGGAACTCGACCTGCCACTGATCTCCAGCCGCCGACACCGAGACTGTCTCGGTTGAAAGATTCGCAATCACCAGCACTGAATCGCGGCGGATCACGGCCACCTCGGCCGTCGGAGCATCGAGCCGCTCGTAGGTGCCACTGTGCATATCGGGAAACGAGCGTCGAACAGCGAGCAGCTGTCGGTACCGATGTACTGCACTGGCTGGGTCATTCTTTTGCGTCTCGACCGTCTCAGCGGATTCGCGGTCGGCGCTAGCGATCCACGGTGTTCCGGTGGTGAATCCGTTGCGAGCTGAGGTGTCCCACGGCATCGGCGAGCGCGCAACGTCTCGCGCTTCGCCACCGTCGGTGTCATTGCGGGTCGCGACCGGATCTTCTCGGGCAGCCGGGTCGATGATGGCGTCGCCGAGGCCCAACTCCTCGCCGTAATACAGAAACGGCACGCCACCGAGAATCATCTGCAGAGTTGTGACGGCCAACGAACGGTCAAGCCCACGTGACGTGTCGGGTTCGTTCCGTGTAAATCGGCTGACCGGGCGAGGCTGATCGTGGTTGCTGATGACCCACGAGATGCCGTTGGGCTCAACGTCGGCGAGCGAAAGGTGTTCGGCGACGATTTCGGCGGGCTCCCAGGTCATCCAACCGGGCTTGAGGAAAAACGAAAGGTCGAGGGCATCGGGTCCTACGTATCGTGCGAGTCGGCGATGATCAGTGACCCCACTTTCGGCAACAAGCGTTGCGTCGTAGTTATCTGCGATCGCCTGCCAACGAGCAAAGATTTGCACGTTGTCGTCCTGATCCATGTCGAACTTGTGATCGAAAGCGAAGAACTTCGCTAGCGGACCAGACCCCTCGCCCGCCTCGCGCACCTTCGGATTGTCGGCGAAACTCGGGTGTTTCAAAAGTCCGTGAGCGACGTCGATCCGAAAGCCATCAACGCCACGCTCGAACCAGAACCGGTAGATGTCGTCAAAGGCGTCAAGGACAGCTGGGTTGCGCCAATCGAGGTCGGGCTGTTCGGGCAGAAACAGATGGCAGTAGTACTGCCCCGACGAGGCATCAAGGGTCCAAGCTGGGCCGCCGAAATGGCTAATCCAGTTGTTCGGCGGACCCCCGTCGGGGGCTGGGTCGCGGAACAGATACATCGCCCGCTCAGGCGATGAGGGGTCGGCGAGAGCTGTCTTGAACCACTCATGTTCCGATGACGTATGGTTCGGAACAATATCGAGGAGCACCTTGAGATCAAGCGAGTGAGCTTTCTCGAGAAGGGCCTCGACATCTGCGACGGTGCCGTGTTCGGCGCGCACGGCCTTGTAGTCGGCGACGTCGTAGCCGTGGTCGTGATCGGGCGACGGGTAGATCGGGGTCAGCCAAACAATGTCGATGCCGAGCCACGCCAGATAGTCGAGACGATCGGCGATTCCTGCCAGGTCGCCGAAACCGTCGCCGGAGCTATCCATGAACGACCGGGTGTAGATCTCATAGCCAACTGCTCCATCGAGCCATGACTTTCGCTGCCGTTCGGCCACTCTCTGCACTCTTTTCTGGGCTTCGTAGGATTTCTACCATGTTGCCACACGTGGGTGTAAACGTTTACATCGTCGACTTTACTCAGTAGCGATCAGAAGAACAGTAAGCGGCAGCGATCAGAAGAACAGTAAGCGTCAGCGATCACAAGAAAAGTGAGGCTTGGGTCCCGGCCGGTACCGTGCGTTCCACCGCGCAGTAGGCAATGTCGTCAACGAAGGCCCAACTCCGGCGGTGGATTACCGACGGGCCGAAATGCGACAATGCCGCTCGATGCCGAGGACACGGATACCCCTTGTTCCGGTCGAGGTCATACATCGGATAGGTGGGTGCCATCGATCGTAGAAGGCGGTCTCGTGTGACCTTGGCAAGGATCGAGGCAGCAGCAATCGACAACGACTTCTGGTCGCCTTTGACGATGGTCGTTGTCGGAATCGTTTCGACAAAGTCCCACTTGCCGTCGACCAACGCTGCCTGCGCTGGCTCTTTCAACATCTCGAGGGCACGCTTCGTTGCGAGCTTCTGTGCCGCCGACATGCCAAGCTCGTCACACTCGCTATGCGTCGCGTGACCTACGGCCCAGTCGTCGCACCACTCGACAATGCGGTCGTACATCGCTTCACGTTCGGCCTCGGTGAGCATCTTCGAGTCCCGCACTTTGTACAGACGGCGATCTCGCGGCACTACCACCGCACCAATGGTGAGAGGACCCGCCCAGGCTCCCCTACCAACCTCGTCAATGCCGACAACCACCTCGCGTCCGGTATCCCAATACGAGCGTTCCAGATGCAAGCCAGGCGATTTCGACTTCAGCGCCTTACGAAGTTGCGGTACCGACGTCACTACACCGGCTGCGCGGCAAGCAACGCTTCACCATCGGCTTCGCCTGATTGCCAGACCTCGTCGAGTGACGGAACGCGCACAACCGTCGCGATATTTTCGTCGCCACCGAGATGCGGTTCAACATGCCACAGCAACGCTGGTCGTGTGCCGTGCCATCGCAGCGAAAACGACACGATGCCGGCGGCGGTCACGGCGTTGCGGACGTCGATCTGGCGGCCTCGCCAGGCCGGATCAAAGCCAGCGAGCAGGTGCAGCTCGCCGCCGACCTCGGCAACAAAACGAGATCGAAGGTCAAGAGCAGATCGGGCCGCGGTGACGGGCCATGCCTCTGTCGTAGATTCTGGGGACGGCGCCACCCGCGATGCCGGGGGTGGTGTGGCCGCTGCTAAGGCTTCCTGGGGAATGTCGAGAGTTTCCGAAGCGGCCTCGAGTAGCTCTGGCCGGCGGGTTAGTTGCCAAAGCCGAACGAACGAATCGAACGCGGTATTTCGTTCGAGTTTGGACAACGTCAGCAACCGGTCGCCGTCGAGTGCATCGAGAACGATCTCAGCAGCGGGATTGGTATCACCGATCTCAAGCAACGCATCGGCCACCGTAAGGTCGGCCATAATCGACCACGAGCCGTCGTGACCTCGAGGCCTTACTACCGAGCCGCCTCGAACCGATGTCGCGAGACGACGGGCAGCCAGCGTCAATTCTGTGCCTACCGGCGAACCCTCGACCTCGACGGTCAAGAACTGCTCAAGGTGCGCACTCCAACCCTTTTCGATCGCTTCGAGCGTTGGCAGATCTCCGCCGACCCTGTGTGCTCCATCGGTCGCGAGCACGACACGCAGGGAGCTGTGGTGTGGCATCGGGAATATCATCGCTGCTTGAGCGGACCCGTCGGACGACGAGACCTCGCTGCTCGGTTCGGCGTTCGCGCGCTCGACCGCCGGCGCAAGCGCAGCGAATCCGGAGACCGCCACCGTCGATGCAGGAATGCGGTCGGTCGCCAGGCAAACGGCGCCATCCACGCTGATGGTGTTGTCGTAGACCTTGACGTGGTCGATACGGCCGACACCCTGCTCGTCGATTGGACGAAGGGCAAGGGCCAACGCGACCGGAGTCGGCGACTCGTTGGTGTAGTGCACAGCAACAGCGGGGGCCGACGAAGTTTGTACCGCATAGGCGGTAGCGATGACGTCGCCGCCAGGGACAGCGAAGAGTGTTTGAATAACCGGCGTGGGACCCACTGTTTGACGAACTGACCTGACCTTGCTGGGGTAACGCCAGCCTTCATCGGTGCGAATCCACCAGTCGAGCGACCAACGACCATCGTCCCAACAGATCAAGCCACGTTCATCGATAAGGGCCAGCGGCCCTGAATCGAGCGTCCCGACCGGTTCGCCCGCGCCGATCGCCTCACCGCGAAGCAGCCAAAGAGGCCACGGCCCCTCGGGGTCGGTGGCGACGAGAGTCTCGACCGAGAACGTCTGGCGGGCACCACGGTTCGAACCGCGACGGAGAAAAGTCATACAGCAATCATTAGTGGCTAGAGGGCAGGGGGTTCAGAGATAGGGGCTTCAGAGATAGGGGCTTCAGAGATAGGGGCTTCAGAAGCAGCGGCTTCGGGGGCCGGATCGGCTTCGTTGCCAGT
>CALLQB010000001.1 GCA_938015295.1 uncultured Acidimicrobiales bacterium | reverse complement strand
GCCGGGCAAGAACAAGCACTCGGTCGGATTTCCTTCTTAGTTGAGCCTGAAGTCTTCCACGAAACCATCGTGCTTCTCTCGACCGAAACGCACGCCTAACCCTGCTGCCTGCAAGACACGCCCAGCGGCCCAGCGGCCCAGCGGCCCAGCGGCCCAGCGGTAAGGTGGCAAGTAGCGATACGATTCGTAGTGTTGATGCTGCCAGTAGCACCAGTTACCACGTCCATCTCAGGAGCACCACATGGCCGAAAAGACCTTTTCTGACGAAGAACTCCGCAAGCGACTGACGCCCGCCCAATATCAGGTGACCCAACAAGCCGGAACCGAACGGGCCTTCACCGGCGAGTACTGGGATTGCCACGACGACGGCACCTACCATTGCATCGTTTGCGACGCTGAACTCTTTGCCTCCGGCACCAAATTCGAATCCGGGTCCGGCTGGCCCAGCTTCTGGGAAGCCGTCGACCCGGCAAAGGTCGAACGAAAAGTCGACGCAAGCATGGGCATGACGCGAGTCGAGGCCCTCTGCGGCACCTGCGGTGCACATCTCGGCCACATCTTCCCCGATGGCCCGCAACCAACCGGCGAACGGTTCTGCATGAACTCGGCGTCGCTGCGCCTAGAAAAAGAAGGCGACGCCAACTAGCGCGGACGCGATCGAGAAGTTACCGCTGTTCGAGACTCGACAGCAGATCCTCGGCGGTACGGCGACCAGCGTCGTCCAACCCCTCGGGCGAGAAGTTCGCTCGATTCAGCAACACACCAAGGGCGACCAATTCGTCGCGCCCACTGCGTTTCCCGAGGATGTCGGCGTAACGTCCGATGCCTTCGCCGGGGCGGCGTTTTCGGCCTGCGTCGGCGCCCAACCGCTCAAGGCGCTCGGCCAGCCTGGCTTCCCATGTCATTTGTCGACGCTTCAGCAGGTGAACAGTACCGAAGCCAACGCCAACCAGGGCAGCCGCCAACAGCACCGCAGCGATAAGTACCGGCCACGAAGGCATACTCGTCGAGAGTTCGCCGACCTCGGGGCGGGCTCCAGACAACGGCACTTCTGCAGTCGGGTCAAAGCCCTGCCAGCCGACGCCAGGAAAGTAGACCTCGGTCCAGGCGTGAGCGTCGCGGCCGCGCACGGTCCAGCTACCCCGGAACCGATCGAAGTCATTGGGCACATATCCCACCGCGAGCCGGGCAGGAATGCCGACCGAGCGCGCCATTACCGCAAGGGCCGTACCGATCTGCTCACAAAACCCGATCTTGTCGACAAACAGCAACTGCTCGACTGCGTCGGCACCATTCGGGAGTGGGGGGATGTCGAGGTCATAGCTGATGTTGTTCGCCATCCAGGTTTCGAGAGCGATGATCTTGTCGTAGGCATTTGTGGCGTCGGCGGTGATCTCCTCGGCGAGGGCGGCGACACGGTCGGTGGTTCGAGCGTCGAGGTACCTATCGCGGATAGCGCCGGGGACTTCGCGCTCGAGCGGATCTGCAGCCCGTAACAACTCGGGGGTTACGAACGGCCGCTCGCTGACCACGGTGTACTGCGAGCCTTCGGCAAGGTCGATCGGCGCCCGAACCGAGCCATCGGTGTACACGTTGAACCACTCAACCGGGTGAGCGATCGACAACATGTCGGGGGCCCCGAACACGATGTCAGAGCCGTCCTTTTCGAGGGTGAAGGTTTGGGTGAGGACTTCGCCCGTCGGTGCAGACGGATCGGAACCGGTGGAAAAAATGGTGAACCCGGCTTCGTCAGATTGCACAACACTTGAGTTGAAATCCGATCGATGCCAGAAACGCCCGTCCCATACATCGAAGCTCTGCCCGCGCCAAAAGCTGGGTTTGTCGGCTCGCACCCGCATCACGACTTCGTCGCCGAGCTCTCCGCGGTTTCCGGTGTCCATCTGCTGATTGAAGCCCCAGTACGGCTGGGCGCCATCGCCCTGGCCGCCGAAAATGGGTCCGTTGTCGAGACTTGGCGGACCAAACATCCCGAGTACCGGCAGCAGCGCCAAGCCCACTACCGCCACGCTTGCGGCAGCCTTGACGATGTTGAGTGCATGGGTCTTGTTGCTTTCCCGGGTGTGCGCTGACCGGGGAGTCATCAACGTGAGCAGTACTTGTCGTGAGGCGATAAGCACAACGATGAGCAATGCAATACCCGGCACTAACGGCAACCCTTCGTCGCCAAGCGTCGGGGCAAGAATGATGGCAAACAGCCACCCGGGCACTCCGAGCCCGCTTGCGGTTGCAAAGATCGATCGGGTGCCAGCGCTTGCGAGTACGCCGGCCGCAGCAGCAAACAGCAGAAGTGGAAAGGGCGACGGGATATACAACGACACCCACAAGAAACACGCCGCTACAACGAGCTTTGGCACCAACGCCAAGCGCAGGTCGCTGCTCGACCACGTGTTGACCACCTTGACCTTCACGGCAGCCACCGGTCGCCGGACGCACTGACCAGCAGAGCGCGACTGCCAGCGACTTTGGCCAAGTCGTCACCCTTGGTTGCCGCCGCGAGGCGGCGGGTGAGCTCGGTCTCGTTTGTCACCAATGCATTCATGACATGGCTCGCACGGCTGGCCGGATAGGTCAGCGTCGGCTTTCCGAAGATCGACGGCGGTAAAGGAAGGTTCTTGCCACGGGCGGTCCGCCCCAAAGAACTGTCGTCGTCGTGGTTGGTGATCAGCCGCACCTGGTGGCCCATCCGTAGGGCCGCCATGGCGAAGCTCGCCGCCCGTACTGCGGCAACTTCGGTCGCTGATTCGCCGGGTTTGGGGAGATTGACGGCGATCGTAATCTCGGTATCGACGGTTCCTTCGAGCTCGCGAACCATGAGTTCGCCCACCCGTGCAGATGCTTTCCAGGCCACGTTCTTCTGCTCGTCTCCACGCCGATAGGCGCGAACCGACCGGGTGAGGTCGGCGCCACGACCCACGTTGCGCATCTCGAGCGAGTCGTCGTCAGCAATCGAGGTATCGAGCGGAACATCATCAACCGGAACCGGACCGACCGCGAGCCCGCCACCGACAGGCACCACGAAGCGACGGCGACAGGCGATCAGCCCAAGCGGGCCATGGGCGGTGACTTCGCCATACAAACCCCCGTGCATCGCCCTGCGATCGAGCCGCATCAGCGGGTCGATACCGGATCCAATAAGTACCCGACGCTCGTTGACCTGTTGGCTCGTTCCGAAAAGGGTGAGCATCGCGCCGGCTGGAGAAGCTTTCTCGACGCGCACGCGAAACGGCTCGTCGGCGAAGACAACCAAGGGCGTCGACACCAAGAGCCGCGGGCTTCTCATGCCAAAGTACGCCCAGAGCAGGTCGACAAAGACGGCCAGCCACCCAGCCACAACAACGCCAAGCAGCAGCGTGAAACCCGTCGCTTGCCAAAGTCGATACAGCGGCACCGAGATGATCGCCAACGACAGCGAGGTGTTCGAGGCCAGCATCGGAATGCGCCCTCCCCACACGGCCTTCATGAAACGCACATGTTCAGGCCGCAGTAGGTGCGGGAACGGTTGCGATAATCTCGGAAATCCACGATGCAGCGACCGGCAACGGTTCGCCCGGGCGGGCTCGATGTGCGAGCACATGCGGAGCTACATCGGCGATGTCTTCAGGAACGACATAGTGGCGATCTCGTAGCGATGCCATTGCGCGGGCAACCGCCACCAGCGACTGCGTCGCCCGCGTACTTAGAAGTTGGCGCCCCGACCCGGTCGCCCGAACGGCAGTTACCAGATCGAGTGCGTAGTCCACCACCGGTTCCGACACATGAAAGGCCGCGATTGCCGATTGCAGCTGCGCAAGGGTTTCAGCGGTGGCGACCGGCTCGAGAACTCGTTCGGCGTTTCGACCACCCTCGCCAAGAAGAAGTGTGCGTTCGACGTCGCGGCTGGGCAACCCGAGAGAGATGGCCACGTCAAAGCGGTCGCGTTGCCCCTCGACCAACGGAAAGGTGCCGACATGATCGATCGGGTTCTGTGTTGCTACGACAAAGAAGGGTTGCGGAAGCCGGTACGTAGTCCCGTCGACGGTGGTCTGCCCCTCAGCCATTGCTTCAAGCAAGGCCGACTGCGACCTCGGAGTCGACCGATTCAGTTCATCAAACAACACGACGTTGCTAAATACCGGGCCGTGATGGAACTGCCAGGTGCGGGTCTCGGTGTTAAACGTGTTCACGCCGACGATGTCTGATGGCAACAAATCCGGCGACCCCTGCACTCGCGAGAACCGTCCGCCCATCACCTTGCTCAGCGCGTTCGCGAGTACCGTCTTGCCGACTCCTGGCTCGTCCTCCAGCAGCAGGTGCGAGCCAGACAACAGCGCGGCAACAGAAAGTTCTACCTGTCGACGTTTGCCCAGGACAACCGTTTCGACAGAGTCCACCAACAGCCGTGGCAGAGACGCGGGAGATTGAGCCTGCTCCCGCTCATAGGTAAGAGCCATACCCTGTCATCGACGCCGAACACGGCCTTCTTGAGGCGGGTTTCAGGCTCGCTTGACTAGCCGAAGTCGCAGAGCATTGAGTGCGGTGATGGTGCTGTATTGCCGTAGCCGGTTGCGGTCCGACGGAAATTTGGCGCTAGCTACCTCGACACCGCCGTCGAGGAGGGTGGCCAGCCAGACGGTTTCGAGGTCGCCGCCGGTGCGATCGCCAGCTATGGCGACAACCGCGTCTACACCCAAGATATTCGCGGCGTTGGTGGCCATTTGTGCCACCTGTTCTCCGCTGGCGGGCGCTTCGGCCAACGCTGGGTCGAGCCCGAGGGTCGACACTCGAACGGCGGGCGACAGCGCTACCAGACTCCCCCGGTAAACATCGCTCACATCGCCGATATCGACGAGGCGGCTAGCCACCATCCCCCCAGAGATCGTCTCGGCGGTGCCCAGCGTCAATCCCTGGGCTCGGAGGGCGTCGAGAACCACGGCTTCCATGTTGTTGCGGGGCGCGTCGGCTTCGCGTGTGTGATCGTCGACGCCAAACACGATTGGCCCCACCACGTCGCGAACCCGAGCCTCTTGCTCATCGAGGAGGTGAGCGACCGCCTCGTCCGATGCTGCGCGGGCAGTAAGGCGAATTTTCAGTCCCTCGACGCCGCTTGCGTTGAACGCAAGGGTGACACCAACCGCTGGGTCATCGAGTCGGGCGATTTCGTCAGCCAGCATCTCACCGAGGTTCGATTCGCCAACACCCCACGTGCGAAGCGTGCGCGAGGCAATGACCGCCGTCTCTCCCGAGCGGGCAATAAGGTCGGGCACCACCGTGCCGAGCATCATTTCGTGCATCTCATAGGGCACACCGGGCATCGCATAGATGACCTTCGCGTCGGCACCGTCGCCAACTGGCACGACCAGCCCCGCCGCGGTTCCCGGCTGCTGCGCCATCGGCCAACCGCCCTGGGGCACGTCGGCTTGCGAAAGGTTACTGCTGGGCATTTCGCTGTTGCGGGCCGCATACATGCCCTTGATGATCTCGACCAGATTGTCGTCGCGAACCAGCGGGCGGTCGGTGAGCTCAGCGATGATGTCGCGGGTGATGTCATCGTGGGTCGGGCCGAGCCCGCCGGTGATAATCACCGCATCAGAACGTTCGATCGCTTGCCCGATGACCAGCCGCATGCGGTCGGGATTGTCTCCCACCTTGGTTTGGAAATGCGAATGCAAACCGGCCAGCGCCAGCTGTTCGCCGATCCACGACGAGTTGGTATCAACAATTTGCCCGAGGAGTAGCTCGGTCCCGACAGCGACGACTTCAACGTTCATGTTGAAGAGTATGACCGGCTTCCGTCGCGGAGATACATATAACCCGTGTAGAGCGTGATGCCGACCGCCGCCCATAGCGACGCGACGACAAACCAGCGAGCGTCGTCAAAGACCGGCGCAACCGCAATGAGTAGTGCAACGCCTTGGATGGTTGACTTCCATTTCGCAGCCTGTCGAGCTGGAACAACAATGGACTTTGTGGCTAACCAACTGCGCCATGCACTGATGCTCAGCTCGCGGACGGTGATCAGCAGCACCGGGAACCACCAGTAGGAGTCGACGTACCAAAGCGCCCACGATGCTCCGATCACCACAACCTTGTCGGCGAGCGGGTCGAGGAACGATCCGGCTTTTGTTGCTCCGTGGCTTCGGGCCAGACGGCCGTCGATCAGATCAGAAAAGGCCAGCGCAACGCCTAGGGCAACAGCCGCCCACGATGTTCCGAAGGTTTCGTCGTTGTCGACGATCAGCCAGAAGAGCACCGGCGACGCAAGGATACGTGCGAGGGTCACCATGTTCGCGGCGTTGCTCAGGAATGCCCCGCCGTGATGGATGACCTCCGCGATCACCGCGGGTCACCGTCGAGATCGGGGCCGAGCGCACCGGTGATGGTCACCTCGACGAACTCGCCGACTGGTAGTTCGTCGGCAACGGTGATGATGCCGTCGATCTCGGGGGCTTCACGGGTACTTCTGGCGACGCCGGGTTCATCGACCAACACGGTCAGCGTGCGGCCAATCAGCTCGTCGCGTTTGCGGGCGGTGATGCCGTCTTGCAGCTCGCGAAGCTCGGCCAAGCGGTCGTTCATCAACTCGATTGGCACCTCACCGTCGAGGTTCTCGGCATAGGTCCCGGCCTCGCTGCTATAGGAGAAGAACCCGCACCAGTCGAGCTCGGCCTGCTCGACGAAGTCGATGAGTTGGTCATGGTCGTCCTCGGTCTCGCCCGGGTACCCGACAATAAAGTTCGACCTGAAAGCGGCTTCAGGCTCGAGGGAGCGAATGCGCGCAATACGTTCAAGGAAACGTTCGCCGTCGCCCCACCGACGCATACGGCGCATCAGGGGTGACGACACGTGCTGCAGCGAGAGGTCAAAGTACGGCACGCCGGTTGCCAGGATTGCCTCGATGAGCGTTTCGTTGAGCTCAGAGGGATAGAGGTACAGCAGACGCACCCAGTCGGTGTGTTGCGAGATCTGTTCGATCAGCGGGACAAGATCTTTGGATCCTTGCCCCTGATCGCGGCCATAACTCGCCAGATCCTGCGCAACCAGGACGATCTCGCGAGCATCGAGTTGGTCGACCTCTTCGAGTAGCGAATCGATCGTGCGGGAGCGTTGGGGGCCGCGAAACGTCGGAATGGCGCAGAACCCGCATGCCCGGTCGCATCCTTCAGCGATTTTCACATACGCCCAAGGGCGATCTGCTGCCGGTCGGGGAAGATTCAACAGGTCAAAACTCGGAAGTTCTTGTTGCGAACCCGTGCCGTCGGGCTTACGCCCCAGCATCACCGGTACGCCAAAACCGGCCACCTGATCGGCTTCGGGAAGCGCTTCAGCTAACTCTTGGCCGTAGCGTTCGGCCATGCAGCCGGTTACCACGAGTTCGGCGTCGGGGTTCTCGTCAGAGATGGCCAACACCGTGTCGATCGATTCCTGGCGGGCCTCCTCGATGAACGCACACGTGTTGACCACGACGACGTCGGCAAGCGACATGTCGTCGGCAGCATCCATCCCGTCGGCACGCATCTTGCCCGCCAACTTGTCGGAATCGACCTGATTCTTTGGACAACCGAGGGTCTCGATAAAGAAGGTTTTACTCATCAGAATTCGCCGGCTGCGCCGTGCTCCTCAGCTCGTCTTTTTGCGGCGTACCACTGGGTGGCTGATACGAGGGAATAGGGCACGATCAGCAGAACTGCATAGATCCAGTTCTGGGTAATGATGAACAGGAAGAATGCGCTTAAGACAAGCGCAACCAGCCCCACAAGCAGGAGTCGGGTCAAAATCCTGACATCAGCGGTGGAGTCGAGGCCCCGGTCTTCGTACACGGGACCGAGGATACCGTCAGGAACCGGTTCCGACCGTAGCGACCGTGGTGATGTAGAGCAGAAGAAGCACAACGGCCTCCCACCGAACGACCAAACGTTTCGTCAACATGAACAAAATTGCCACCGTCGAAACGACCATCATCAGCAACACTCCGGTCACCGCGACGCTGTCGTCGCCAACGGCGCCCGGTCCGATCACCGCTATTGCGCCGCCGACCGCAAGGCTGTTGAAGAGGTTGGATCCGAGCAGGTTTCCAACGATCAGCTCGGTTTCGTTGCGTCGAGCGGCTGCGACGGCGGTAACGAGTTCGGGCAGCGAGGTGCCGATCGCCACCATGGTCAATCCAACAAAGCCGCCGCTCAGACCAAGATCTTCCGCGATCCAGGTTGCGCCTTCGACCAGCAGCTGCGCCCCGGCGACGGTTCCGACCAGGCCCACCAGGGTTCGGCCGACCTCGTAGGAGACCGACGTTTCGTCTTCGAGGAATTCTTCGTCGATGGCGACATCGGCCTCGCCCGACATGAGCAACCAGCCAATGGCCGCCACAAGAATCATCAACATGATGATGCCCTCGGTGCGGCTGAGCCCGCCCTGCACAAGGACAGCAAACAGGCCTGCGGCGACAAACGCGAGCGGCGCTTCCCTACCGATGGCCTTGGCGGGAAGCGGCAACGGCGAAATGAGCGCTGCTGCCCCAAGCACGAGACTGAGGTTCGCGACGTTTGAGCCCACGACGTTGCCGACGCCCAAAGCGAGTTCGCCCCGCGACGCTGCAATGCCTGAAACCAAGAGTTCGGGTGCACTGGTGCCAAAGCCCAACACGACCGCACCGATGACGATCGGCGACATGTTGAGACTGGTGGCCAGTCGAGCACCGCCGAGAACGAACTGGTCAGCGGCAAAGGTCAAGAGCACAAGGCCGGCGACGACCGCCAAGATTGCAAAGATCACAGAGGTGCAATCTAGCCCGACAGCGATGCCGCCCCACCGACCAATCGCTGAGTTCCGTCGAAATCGTCAGCTGTTGGCTGAGCCGACGCTTGAAGCGTCGCGGCTCACGACCCCCTTGGCCTTCTCGCGTAACTTTGCCCGCTGAATCTTCACGCCGTTGGGCCCATCGGTCGTTGGAAACTGATCAACGGTGACAACTCGCACCGGGCATTTGTAGCGGGCAAGGCGCTGGGCGCATGCAGCGATGACGGCTGCCTCGTCGACCGATGAGGACCGTGCAGGCCGTGAGCTGTCGGCGATGACGAATGCGACGGGCCGCATGCCTGCGGTGGTCGACGCCGCGACCACTTGTGCGTCGGCAATGCCGGGAAGCGACACCAACACCTCCTCGATTTCGGCCGGGGCGACAAGAAAGCCGCCGAGGCGCAATACGTCACCCATCCGGGTCACGAAGGTAAAGGTACCGTCGTCATGGGTTCGACCCAGATCGCCGGTACGAAACCATCCGTCGACAAATGCTTCGTCGGTGAGCACCGGGTCGATGAGGCTTCCCCCCTCGGCGAGGTAGCCGGCGAACAGCGATGGACCGCGAAGTTGAAGCTCGCCATCGAGTCCGTGCTCGAGCACCGAACCAGTCTCGGGATCGGCTGCCCGCACAGACGCGCTCGGCGCCACCATGGCGCCGCCAGCGAGACGACGGGTCACCATCGGCTCGCCAACATCGCGGTGCGCAAACAGGGCCTGCACCTCGCTCATGCCGTACACACCTGACAACGAGGCACCTGCTGCGTCTGCCTCCTCGACGATGTTGTCGAGGCCAGCATTAAACGCACCATAGCCAGCGATGCGAAGCGTTGACAGGGAGTGGCCGGTGCTGAGCATGCGGTGGAACATGTCGTCGGATCCATTCGCGACCACGATGTTTTCGGTCTCGATCAACCGAGCGGCCGCTGTGGCATCGAAGCCGTCGAGCATCCAGATCGGCGCATTGCCTGCGATACCCCCGGCGAAGGTGTTGAGGCCGAACACGCCGCACAACGGCAGCGCGACAAGCATCGGGGTTTGTCGTGTGTACCCAAAGTGGGGCGCAACAAACTCCGAGTGCTCGACGATCGACCGTTGGCGATGCAACACCATTTTCGGTTTGCTCGTCGTGCCGCTGGTGGTGAAAACCACAAAAGGATCGTCCGCATCGGGTAGGTGGTCCGTCGCTGGGCCTACCGTCGACGATTCGATGTCGGCCAGTGATATCGCATGAACACCGTCCGGCACGTCTGACGGTCGGTCGGTGACAACCGCAGCGACCCCGCTTCTCTGCATGAGATCACGTGCCTCTTCGAGGCTAAATCGCGTGTTGACATTTACCGCAACAAAGCCACCTGCCGAGCACGCGGCCAGTGCCTGGACATAGGCAGGCCCATTAGGCATCCAGAGGCCAAGGCGATCGCCCGCTACCAAGCCACCTGTTTGTAAGCGCCCCGCAACGCTGCGCCCGGCCATCGCCAAATCTTCGGCCGACCAGACACCCGGCGATTCGCCGCCAAGAAACGTGACCGTCGACGTCGATTGCGCCAGGAGGTCGACGAAACAGCCCATCATCGCTTGGCCGATGTGAGCCACGGAATGATCTCGTTGCCAACCGATTCGAGGACCTCATAGCGAGGAGCAAGCGGCGGCAGGATCATGACCTGATCGAGACCAGCCTCGTCAAGGTCGCCAAGACGGGTCAAAACTTGGTCTCGGGTGCCCACCAGGCACGTTGCCTCGATCAGGGCTTTGGTGACGAACTGCTTCTCTTGCTCAACGACCCAACAGTTGTGTCCTTCATGGATGCGTTGATGGCGAACTTCGGGGGCCACTTCTTCGAGTAACGCGACGTATTCGGGCCAGAATTCGCGCACCGGCCCGGTTGGTTCTCGTCCATATTGGGCCCACTGCTCGTAGGCATAGTGCACGGCTGCAATCGCAAACGCTCCGCAGAGTTCTCGGCTTCGCGCCGAGTCGACAGCCTCGCCCTCGTCGAGGACCACGATGGTGGTAAGCGTCGTGGTGGCAAAATTCGAACGATCGATCGTTCGGCCCGCCTCCGACGCAGCATTGACCAACCCCTGCCAGACCCGTTCCATTCGTTCAGCTACCGGCGGAATCGAGAGCACTGCGCCATCGCCGTACCGGCTTGCGAGGCCGAGGCTGCGTGGCCCAAACCCGCTGATGTACAGCGGAACCGGGTCGACAAAATTCACGAAACCCTCCGTGGGCATCAGATGTTTGACCGGAGAAACGCGGCCGCGGAAGTCGACGTCAACCTCCTCGCCTCGAAGCAACGGCTTCAACTCGGCAAGGTAGCGCTCGAACTCCGCAATTCGGAACGGCTTGTGACCCATCATTCGCATCGCCGTGTTGCCGGTTCCGATGCCGCAGAATGTGCGGCCCGGGGCAAGCTGGTTGATGGTCGCCATGGCTGCGGCGGTGACCGGAGCGGGTCGGGTCCCGGCGACGGCAACACCTGTGCCCAGGTTGATCGTCGATGTTGCCTGCGCTGCTAAGGCCAAGACGGCGTAGGGGTCGCTCCAAATCATCTGACTGTCGGCCAGCCATGCATGAGTGAAACCCAATGCCTCGGCCTGCACGATGTAGTCGACATCGTCGATCTTTGACGCAACGCAAACACCCAGTTCCATAGGTGGAGCCTTGCGCAGAAGGTTCGACGAGCACAAGATTCGGCTCGATTCTCGCGAAAACTTCCTGACTCTCACGAAAAACCTCTTGACCTCAACATTTGTTGAGGCAGTACACCTACTTCTAGGGAAAGCCCCCGAAACTACAAGAACAGCAAGACAGGAAGACAGATCATCATGCTTGAACATGTGAACCTCACCGTGAAGAACCCCGAAGCAACCGCCAAGCTGTTGTGCGAGCTGTTTGGCTGGCATGTGCGCTGGCAGGGACACTCCGCCCTCGGCGGGCGGACCGTACACGTGGGCACCGACACGCACTACCTCGCCGTGTACACCGCACAAGAAACACCGGCGACAGAACCTTCGGAGGTCGTCACCACGACTGCGCCAGCGGACACCTACCGCGTGGTCGGCGGCCTCAATCACCTCGGCATTGTTGTCGACGACCTCGACGCCACCGAAACACGAGTCAAAGCAGCCGGCTTCGCCACCTACAACCACGGCGACTACGAGCCGGGCCGCCGGTTCTATTTCGACGACACCGACGGCATCGAGTTTGAGGTCGTCAGCTACGCCGCTTGAGCAGTAGGTTCCGGAGCAATGTCACCAAAAGCGCCACCGACAGCGCAGCTCCCCGCAGGGGCCTCGCCTCCCGACACCGCAGTGTCGAGAGAGGCCTGGCTCGCCCTCTCGGTGAGCACGCTGGTGGTGTTCCTCGTCGTCATCGACATCTCGGCAGTCAACGTTGCATTCCCGTCGATCCGCGACGACTTCGATGTCTCGTCGAGCGATCTGAGCTGGATCGTGTCGGGCTACAGCATCACGGTCGGAGCCCTGCTCATGTTGTCGGGCCGCCTCGCTGACAGCCTTGGCCGACGGAAGGTCTATCTACCTGGCGTGGCCCTCTTTGCGGTCGGTTCGGCGTTATGTGCGCTTGCTCCTGGGCCAGGGTTCCTCATCGCCGCCCGCCTAGTGCAAGGAGTCGGCGGTGCGGTCGTCAATGCCGCGGGCTTCGCCGTCATGTTGCCCGAATTCCCGCCCTCGCGACGCAGCACGGCAATCGGCATCGCCGGCGCAACTGGGTCACTCGGAGCTGTTGCAGGGCCGGTCATCGGGTCGATCCTTATCGACCTGTTCTCGTGGCGGGCGATCTTCTGGGTCAATGTGCCGCTCTGCATTCTGGTGCTACTTATCGGACCCCGGCTGCTCAATGAATCGAAGGACCCCAACGCAACCGGCAAGGTCGACCCAATCGGCGTCCCGGTCGGCACCGCTGCTGTGGCACTCATCATGTTCGCCGTCGTGCAGAGCGAACGATGGGGCCTAGCCGACCTTCGCGTCGTCGCCATGCTCGTTGTAGGTCTCACCCTCATTCCGGTACTCCTCCGCCGCTCGCGAGTGCACCCCGAACCGCTCATCAACCTCGAGCTCTTTCGTTACCAGTCGTTCCGAAGCGCAAACATGGGAGTGACCTTCTACGGACTCGCGTTTGGCTCGGGGTTTCTCGTCAACTCGCTGATGCTGCAGGAGGTTTGGGATCAACCGATCAGAACCGTTGGGCTGGCGCTGATCCCCGGGCCCCTCCTTGCTGCGGTGGTCTCCCCCATCACCGGCCGACTGGCCGACCGGTATGGCCACCGGTGGCTATTGGCCCTTGGCTGCGTTCTCTGTGGACTCGGCTACCTCGCCTACGCACTACTGCTCGACGACACGCCACAAGTACTCGCTATCTTCGTCCCCGTTGGTGTGGTCATCGGCGCAGGCATCGGACTCACCGTGGCCACCTGGTCGAGCGCCGGACTTTCCGATATTCCCCAAGCCCAATTCGGCGTAGCGTCGTCGACCTACAACACCCTTCGCCAGGCCGCGTATGCGCTCGGCGTTTCAGTATCGATCACCCTGATCGCAGCAGCCTCGTCAACGGCCGATCTCACCACTATGCGCGGCATCAAATGGGCATGGTTCTGGGTTGCAGGATGTTTCTTTCTCTCCGCGGTGAGCGTCATCGTGACATTCCCCTCTGGATCAAGCCACGACAGGGCAGAACCTTCAGACGAAACCCGCTAGTTGGAAGGAACTGGTTGGCCGTAGCCGGGGTCCGTAGCCAACGTCATGGCAGCCACAGCGCACACGCACCCAGAAGCTATGGTGGCGATTACGCCTGCTGCTGAGCGGCTGCGAGATCCTCAGGACTAATGAGCACCTCACGGGCCTTTGAACCCTCGCTCGGTCCAACGACACCACGTTCTTCGAGCTGATCCATTAGGCGGCCAGCGCGGGCGAACCCGACCCGCAGCTTTCGCTGCAACATCGACGTTGAACCCAGTTGGCTCTGCACCACGAGTTCTGTGGCTTGCACCAGCAGTTCGTCGTCGTCGTTACCCGCCGCGGCGCCGAACGTTCCTGGAGGAGCCGCTGAGGTGAGATCGTCGACCTCGGCCATCTGCGGGAAGGGCACGTTGGCGATCGGCAGATGTTTGACCGTGCTGGCCGACACATCGGCTGCAGAGGGCGCTGCCAGTTCGTTGGTGGTGGAGGCGCTGCCGTTTCCGGCATCCATCGAAGCGCCGCTGCGCTCATCGGCCTCGGCCCCCTCTGACTCGACGAGTTCGGGCTGCTGCTCGCGCCAGAACTCGACCACGTTGCGAACTTCTTCTTCGGTAACCCAGCAACCTTGCACGCGATGTGGCGTGCTTGAAGCGGGTCCCATAAGGAGCATGTCGCCTTTGCCGACCAGACGCTCGGCGCCCGGCTGATCAAGAATGACTCGGCTATCAGCGAGGCTCGACACCGCAAACGCCAGACGGGCAGGCACATTGGCCTTGATGACACCGGTGATCACGTTGACCGACGGGCGCTGCGTGGCGATGACAAGGTGGATGCCGACCGCACGGGCCTTCTGGGCGATACGACAGATCGATTCCTCGACGTCGCGGGCTGCAACCATCATCAGGTCGGCGAGTTCGTCGACGACCACAACGATGTATGGCATGTGCTCGAACTGGCGCGGGTTGCCCTCGGAGTCAACCTGGCCGAGCTTGGTCTTCACCTTGCCCTCGGCGATGGCCTCGTTGTAGCCACCAATGTCGCGGAAGCTGCATTCGCTGAGCAACTGGTAGCGACGTTCCATCTCGCGTACAGCCCAGGCGAGCGCGTTGGCTGCCTTTTTGGCGTCGGTGATTGGTTGGGTGAGCAGATGTGGCACCCGCTCGTACTGGCCCATCTCGACCATCTTCGGGTCGACAAGAATCATGCGAACCTGGTCGGGAGTTGCCCGCATCAGGATCGACGTGATCAAGCTGTTGATACACGACGACTTACCAGCACCGGTTGCGCCGGCGATGAGGATATGTGGCATCGCTGCAAGGTTGGCGAGCATCGAGCGGCCGTTGATATCACGACCGAGCGCAGCTTCCATTGGGTGATCGGCGTCGCGCGCCTCCTGCGAGCCGAGAATATCGCCCAGTGCCACGATTTCTCGGTTGGCGTTTGGCACCTCGACTCCGATGGCCTGACGGCCCGGAATCGGCGCCAGGATTCGCACATCAGGCGAAGCCATGGCATAGGCGATGTCCTTGTTGAGTGCGGTGACCCGGGCGACTTTCACACCGGGCCCCAACTCGAGTTCGTAACGGGTGACCGTCGGCCCGACAACCATGCCGACCAGGCGAGTTTCGACACCATGTTCCGCGAGCGCGTTTTCGAGAATTCGGCCTCGTTCTTCGACAGCGCGCTTGTCGATGGACTGTGCATCGGAGACGTCGAGAAGGTTCAGCGGTGGCAGGACCCAGTCGCCGCTTTTCTTGGCAATACTGCGCTTCTTGGGCGAGGGGGCTGCGGGACGGGTTGGAATTTCGACCTTTGGTCGCTCGGCGGCCGCCGGCGCCGGAGGTGGCGCTGGGGTCGCAGCGTCGACATCAATTCGCCGCTCGTTCGACTCATCGGAATGCACGGCATTCGATGGGTCATGATCGTCGTCAGGAATGTGCAGCTTGCCATCGGCGCCGATGTCGAACGATCCGTTGTCTATCTGGTCGATGCCGTCATCGGTCAGATCGATGTCGCCATCGAGAAAGTCCCGATCGCTTGGCGATTCGAGGAGCCAACGCAGCCGTTCGGCGATCGACAGGCGACCTTCAGGGCCGCTGGCCGTTGCTTCGGCAATCGAACGCACGGTTATCCCGCTCATGACCAGGAAGGCCACGATCGCAATCGTGCCGAGAACGAGCACAGCACCCCAGAATGCGGCGACCTTCAGTAGGACGCCGCCGGTTGCGAGTCCGAGGATTCCGCCAGCATTACTTAGGGCGTGAACCCCGGCTTCGAGGTTCGGACGACCGCGGTAAACATGCAACAGGCCGCTGACGGCGACAACGGTCAACACCGCACCAACGGCGAACCGCATGGTGAGCTGCCGGTCGCCCTCCGGTGAGGGGTCGTCAGCTTTGCCGCGGACCAGCACGATGCCAAACCCAATGAGACCGACCGGGATCCACGCCCGCACAAGACCAATGAGCCAGCCAAAGAACCCGTCGTAGAGCCGCCCTAGCGGACCGGCCATCTCCGCGTAGGTGGCTAGCGAGGCAAAGAGGCCCACCGCGATGAGGATGAGCCCCCAAAGATCGGCTCCGTGATCGGCAAAGGCCTCGTTGACGGCTTCGTTGGTGGTGGTGCGCTGCGGCTGCTTGGTGCGGGTGGATTTCGTACTTGACGATTTGGACCTAGCTGTCTGTTTTGCTGTCTGTTTTGCTGCCTGCCTTGGCGCCGACTTTGCGGCGGAGGCCGGACGTTTCTTTACCGCAGCCTTCTTTGTTGTTCCGCCTGCCCGCGTCGAAGTTGTTTTCTTCGACGTCGAACGGGGCACCGTTGTACCCGAGCGAGTGGATGAGCTCTTGGCTCTCGTGGACCGGCTTTTGGTTGTCACAACGGTCACAACGCTAACAGGAGCAACAGCAATTTCACCTCAAAATATCGACCGTCAGTGTGCACTCACGCGCTCTATGCGTTCATTTGAACGACCGAGAGTGGCATCCAACCGTTCTGTTGTTGTGAAGCGACACGTCGTGTCGCTTCACAACAAAATTCGGTGCTGTGCGGCGGCGGATTTCTAGGTTTTGCGGAACCGGATGACCGCCATGCCATCGTTGTGGGCGTCGGGGAGAAGCCGTGCCCCGACGCCGTGGCGCTCCCATCCCTCTGGAAAGTCGTCGACGGGCTCCAAACCTGGGGCCAGTTCAGCCAATCGTTTGCCGACATCGAGCGACTCGGCGTCGGTGATCGTGCACACGCTGTAGATAATCTCGCCCCCGACCGCAACAAGATCTTGCGCTGCTAGCACCAGTTCGACCTGCAACGAAGACAACCGTTCCGCGTCCTCGGCGCCGATCCGCCATCTTGCGTCGGCCCTCCTACGCAGCGCGCCAAGCCCTGTGCAGGGCGCGTCGACCAAGACCGTATCGAAACTACCCGGCCGATACGGCAAAAACCGTCCATCGGCGACAACCGTCGTGACATTGTCAACGTCGAGCCGACCAGTGTTGCTCGCAACCAGTCGCGCTCGGCTGAGCCGGCGATCAGAGGCAGCGACAAAGGGTTCGCTACCAGCGACGTCGTCCGACTCGAACGCACCAGCCCGTTGGGCGGACGCAATTGCGGTCGACTTTCCACCTGGAGCGGCACAGATATCGGCGATTCGAGTGCCCGTGACGAGCGCCGACACCATTTGGCTGCTGCGGTCCTGCCGGTAACCGTCGTCGCGTTCGACCACCTCGGCCGGTTCGTTCATTGCCGCCATCATCCGACGGCCATCTTCGTCGCCGAACTGCGCGATGAAAAGATCAAACAACCAATCCGGGTAACTCAACGCGATCGCATCGGTCGGATACGTCACCGGAGCGCCGATGACTTTGCGAAGAACCGCGTTCACCAACCCTCGAAACTTGTGCGGCGTCGCGGCGACCGTGTCGTTCACCGCAGCATGCGGGGGTGTACCGAGAAACACCAGTTGATAGGCACCGAGCCGCAAGGCTGCCCGCGCCTCCACAGGCGGAGGGTCGGCAATGAACCGGTCGACCAGATAGTCGCAAGCCCGCTTCATTCGAGTCGAGCCGTAGACAAGTTCGGTGACAAACCCACGGTCGCGGGTCTCGAGCGGCGAGTTCTGCAACATCTGCTGCAAAAGAAGATTTGCGTACGCGCCGTCGCGTTCGATGCGCACAACGGCTTCAAGCGCGATGCCACGAGCGGTCTTTGGCGCTTCGGGCTTCGGCTTTTTGTGCTTCGTGGCTGACGATTCGTTCTTTGCTGGCTTACCCATCAGGTTCCAAGTCGCTCGTCGGCGGTAGGTTGCGCGCCGTTCAGCCACGCCTCGCCGTCCTGGCGAGCCTTGCCCTCCGGCTGCACGGTGACCAGTGTCAGCGCGCCGTCAGCGGTGCCCACGGTTGCTTTCGAGAACTCCCCCGGTGCCAGCTCCGGCGGATCGGCCGCAATGGTGGTCGCCCACACCTTGAGCCGTTTACCGCGAAACGTTGTCCACGCATTACCAACCCGCACGATGCGATGAAGCTCGACAGCTGGACGTGCGACGTCGAGAAAAAGGTCGTCGCTGAAAATCTTCTTTGCATAGGTCGGTTCGCCCTCCTGGGGACGTGGGTCGCCGAGTCCGGCTTGCAACGTCTCCACCAGCAGACGACTGCCCTGCTCCACAAGCACAACGCGCAGCTCCTCGGCCGTCTGATTTTCGCCGATCGGCACCTCGACTTCGGCGTAGATGTCGCCGGTATCAAGCCCTTCAGCAAGCTGCATAACGTCGACGCCGGTCACAAGGTCGCCCGCGAGGATTGCCCGTTCGACGGGTGCTGCTCCACGCCAACGAGGAAGGAGCGAAAAGTGCAGGTTTATCATCGCAAGATGTTCGAGCACCTCGGCGCGGATGAGCTGCCCAAAGGCCACAACCACCGCGAGATCAGCGTTAACCAACAATGCGTCGGCCACGTTCTCCGATACGGGAATCCCGAGTTCGAGCGCCTTGGCTTTCACCGGCGTCGGGCTGAGGTCGCCGCCTCTCCCCCGCCTTTTGTCAGCAGCAGACACAACGAGCGCGATATCGAACCCCGCCTCGTGGAGTGCAACCAACGGCGGCACCGCCATGGCTGGAGTGCCCATGTACACCAGTCGCCGGATCTCGCCCGGCGGAGTTTTTAGAGACATTTGCTCGGGCATACAGCGCTACGGCAACGACAGATCGTCGGCAATCTTTGCCCGTTGGCGCTTGCTCATCGACTGGAAGTCGAGTTCGCGGATGGTCTTCATCGCCTCTTTGCGCGTTTCGTCATCAAGTCGTTCGAGCAGCAGCACACCATCGAGGTGGTCGAGCTCATGTTGATACAACCGAGCTTCGAGCTCGTCTGCTTCGATCGATACCTCATTGCCATCGATGTCGAGACCAACGAGATGGATCTGTTTGGGACGAGTGATTTCCCACGACAGACCAGGCACCGAAAGGCAACCTTCCTCGTAGGTCCACTCGCCTTCACTTTCGACGACCTCTGGATTGATCAGGATTCCGGGTCCGTCGCCAAAGTCGTAGACAAACATTCGCTTAGAGACGCCGACCTGGGGCGCGGCAAGACCAATTCCTGGCGCGTCATACATGACCGGAAACATGTCGCGCGCGACCTTGACGAGTTTGCCGTCGATGTCGGTGACATCTTTCGCCTTTTCGCGAAGCACCGGATCGCCGACGTACCGGAGTGAGTAGCGGGCCATAAGTTCAGGCTACCGTCACCGGCGTGCCCAATCCGAGCCAAGCGCCAGACGACACACCCGAATCTCCAGCAAAACAGCACTATTTTGACGCCTCTCCCGACGTGGCATCGGATCGTCGCGTCCTCGAGCTCTCGCTGCCCGACATCCATCTGCGGCTCACCGCCGATCGAGGTGTGTTCGCTGCAGAGCAGATCGATACCGGCACGAAATATTTGTTACTCGAGGCTCCGTTGCCTCCGCCGGGCAACCTGACGATGCTCGACGTGGGCTGCGGCTACGGTCCGATTGCCCTGACACTCGCCAAACGAGCGCCTACCAGTACCGTCTGGGCCGTCGATGTCAACGAACGGGCACTCGCCCTGTGCGAATTCAATGCCAAGGAGGCTGGAGTAAACAACGTGACCGTTGCACTGCCTGACGCCGTGCCCCCAGAGCTGTTGTTTGACCGGATCTACGCAAACCCGCCCATTCGTATCGGCAAGACGGCACTCCATGATCTTTTGACGACGTGGCTCAATCGACTAGCACCAGGTGGCATTGCCTACCTAGTGGTGCAGAAACACCTAGGGGCCGACTCGCTCACTAGCTGGCTCAGCCAACAGGGCTGGCCCGCCCAGAAGTTGAGCTCCCGAAAGGCGTTTCGCATCCTCGAGGTTCGGGCGAATCCAGAAAGTGAAACCAATCGATGAAACAACTCGACAGCACCGGCATGAAACGGCTTCACCGCGAATGGCGCCGTAAAACCGACGCCCGTCTTGCCCTGATGGTCGAAGGGGTTCAAGGTCCGTTCAATCTTGGTTCGATGATTCGAACCGCTGCGGCCTATCGGGTCGAGCACCTTTGGGTCGCAGCGACCGATACCGTGCCCACCAACCCGAAGGTTGGCAAGACAGCGCTCGGCACCGACCGGTATGTCGAGTGGACCGCAACCGAGACCGCCAACGAGGCAATCGGCCTTGCGCGCAAGGCCGGGTTCCGTTTGGTTGCTATCGAGTTGACCGATCAGGCCAGGCCACTCGACCAGGTCGACCTTTCGGTACCGACGTGTCTTGTTCTCGGCCACGAAGACCGCGGCGTCACCGCCGCAACTCTCGGAGCGGTCGATGAGGTGGCGTTCCTCCCCCAGCTCGGCAAGGTCGGTTCGCTCAACGTCGCAACAGCCGGCTCGATCGCCATGTACGAAGCCCGCCGACAACACCTCTCACCGCCCGCACCGTAGCCTCCGCCCGCCAAGCACCTGACCCCATAAGTGCCTGACCCCATAAGTGCCTGACCCCTTCGTGACCGAATTGGTAGCGACAGGCGGTGAGCTGCCGATAGATACTGGTGGAAATGGATGTTTCTCACGACGGCCATACGCACGGTCACGATCACGGCCACAACCATGGACCGAGCTTGGCGACCGCTGGTGCGCGTCATCTCAAACCGCTCAAAATCGCGTTCTGCCTCATCGGCGCGTACTTCTTCGTTGAAGCAGTAGCGGGGTTCTGGACAGGTTCGCTGGCCCTGTTGTCCGATGCCGGGCACATGCTGACCGATGTGATTGGTCTCGGAATGGCCCTCGCCGCGATTCAACTGGCGATGCGCCACAGCGAACAACAACACGACGGCCACCACACGCAACACACGTTCGGTCTCTACCGGCTCGAAATCCTGGCCGCCTTTGTCAACGCGCTGTTACTCTTCGGCGTCGCGATCTACGTCCTTGTTGAGGCAGCACAACGGTTCTTCGCCGACGATCACGAACTCCTCGGCATTCCGATGCTCATCGTTGCGACGATAGGACTCTTGGTGAACGTCGTGGTGTTCTTCCTGTTGCGCGACGGCGCCGAGGAGAGCATCAACATCGAGGGTGCCTACCTTGAGGTACTGGCCGACATGCTCGGATCGGTCGCCGTGATCGCTGCGGCTGTTGTCTACCAATTCACCGGATGGTCGTGGATCGATCCCCTGTTTGCCTCGATCATCGGCCTCTGGATATTGCCTCGCACCTTCCGACTCGGCCGACAGGCAGTGCATGTGCTGCTGCAGTCGGCACCAAGGCATATCAACCTTCGCCAGCTCGAAACCGACCTCACCGGCCTCCCCGACGTGGTCGATGTACACGACCTTCACGTCTGGACGCTCACCTCCTCGATGGAGTCGGTATCGGCGCATCTCACCGCAGCCGACGGCGCCGACCATCACGCCATCTTGGACCAGGCTCGCGTGCTACTCACCGACGGCTACGGCATCGAACACGCCACGTTCCAGGTCGAGCACGAATCACACACCGGTTGCAACGACGTCCACTGGTAGAGCGGGCGCAAGGTTAGCTGGCGACAAACCACTTTCGGCGTTCGGTCTTTGAAGCCCAAGGATTGGCGTGGGCAGTCATTTCTTTGGCCCACTCGTCGTACAGCTGCCCCTGCACAATGATTGGCAGCGTTCGACCAAAGACCCGCTCGATCGCTCCGGAACGATGCAGCTGGGCACCGACCTGCCCGAGCAAGGTGCGTACCCGGTGCGCGAATCCTGCATCGCCACTTGGCGGATGCCCATTCGCCGCCAGTTCAGCGATAGCCCAGCTTCGCGTCTGACGCTCGATATTGGCGCCCGGTTCGACACAATCGAAATCCCACAGCACGATGTCGATCCAGTGATCGAGCGACCAACGTGCCTCAGGATCTGAGATGCCAGCCGCAGACATCGACTGCACCTGCGAAGCGGTGGTCGCTCGCAACTCGATACGAAATTCCATCGGATCGTCCGGGCTTTCGTGAAGCACCAAACTCAGTGCTTCGCAAGACTCCACCGTTGGACGAGGCAAAAGTTCGAGCGCGTTCGAGATGCACAAGGCCATGTGAGCGATGAGCTGGCGCGCCGCCATCTCCACCAGCTCTTGTAAGCGCTCCTCCGAATACGATCCCATCCGCCGCCCAACTTAGCGCAGGCATCCTTGCCGGTGGTGTGGCGGGCACGGCTAAACGCGCAACGGATCGACTTCTATTCGCATGCGCCCTGACGGCCGTTCCACACTTCGCAGAAACTCACTTAACGTCGAGTGATCTGGTGCCTTTACGAGCCAGCGTTCGTCCATCGGCCCGAGGACCTGCACGTCGGGATGTTCCGGCAACCGGGCGACGAACTCTGCAGCCACCGATCCAGAAAGTGCTGCCATCGCGGAGAAGGGCGGAAGCCGAAGAGCCGAACGGCGACCCATTTCCTCCGTCGCCAGTATCGATGGGTCGTTTTGTTCCGCTGCTCGGAGCACCTCGTGTTCGGGCTTTCGCGTCTGCACAAGCAGCCGGCCGCCATCAGCGCGACCGCCGAGCAGGCGAGCAGCACGGACCAACAATCCGAATGCTTGCTCGGCCGAGCGGTAGCGAATACCAGCCAACTCTTGATCGAAGTCAAGAAACACCACCGTGCGGGCCTCCTTTATTCGGTGCAGGACCGCCTCGGTGCCAACAAACACGTCGATATCGGAAGGCGGATCGTCGCCACCCGTACCCGTCACCTCAGCAACAGGACGCCCAGCCAGCACCTCGAGCTCTTCTCGTGCACGACCAACGCCCATACGGATCCGTTTGAAGGTCGACGAGCCGCACGCACCGCAAACCACCGGGCGGTCGGTGAGACATCGACGACAATGCAGATGATCGTCATCGTTCTGCACAAGTGCCGACGCACAAACGTTGCACGATGCAAGCTCACCGCAGCTCGCGCACGCGACAAGTCGTGCTCGGCCCTTCCGGTTCAGCACGAAAACAATCGGCGCCTGATCGGCGTCGCGAAGCGCACGCACCGCTGCGTCAGAAAAGAGCCCAGTGCGGGCAATGTCGTCGTTGCGCCGGTCGATGATCTCGACCCTTGGCCATCCGGCGCGCTCGGAGGAGCGAGTCGGCACAAATTCAGTACCCCAGGAAAGCGCTTCGAGTGTCGGCGCTGGCGACACTACGACACACGGCACACCGGCACGACGGGCTCGTTCAATCGCCACATCGCGGGCATTCCACGTCGGACTTCGTTCGTCCTGATATACCTCGTCATGCTCGTCGAACACCACGACCGCAGCGAGATCGACCACCGGCGCCCAAGCCGCTGAACGGCCACCAACCACCGTCGCTCCACCGGCGGCGCGTGCCCACCCGCCGGGCAGCGATGCCACGGAAACACCGGCATCAGCAAGACGCCGTGAAAGCCAGGTCGCACGGGCCGCGCTGGGCACCAGGATCAGCGCATTGCCGCGCCGGGCAGCAGCAAGAGCGTACGGTAGCGACGCACCCCGCGGTGGCAATCGCACCACCGACCGCGACTCGGCGAACACCTGTTCAATATCAGCATCTTGTTCCGGAACAGCTCGTGAAACATTCGACGCTGACGACGTGCGAATGCGGGTTACTGCCTTCGCTGGCGACGCCGTGATCAACAACCTGCTCGGGTGCCCCACCCACCGGTCGGCGGCCCAATTGGCCAACTCGATGACATCGGCGGCTGGCCCCAACCCGGTTACCTTCGTCAACGACCGAAGTTGCACACCATCGGCCGGTTCGACGTCGGCTGCAACAACCCAGCCGCGCAATCGCCGACCGCCCAGATCAAAGCGCACGATCGAGCCGATGCGCACGAGGTCGCGCTTGGCTTGCGACCACGAGTCAGGCACGACGTAGTCGAAGGTTTTCTTGATGCCCGTTACATCAGGCAAAACACGGACGACCCGCCCCTCTGGACGCTCGAAGAGCGGTGGCGGGTCGTCCTCAAATTCGATCAGCCGGCCCTGACCGGCGGATGGCGCGGTGATCTAGAGCCCCAGCGCCGATTTGAGATCGCCAGCGCGGTCGGTGCTCTCCCAAGGAAATCCACCATCGTTGTCGGTGCGACCAAAGTGGCCGTAGGCCGCGGTGCGTTTGTAGATCGGGCGACGCAAGTCGAGGTCACGAAGAATCGCGGCCGGCCGAAGGTCGAAGATGTCGGCGACGGCCGCAGCAATTTTTTCCGGATCAACCGACTCGGTACCAAAGGTCTCAACGAGTACCGACATTGGCTTTGCTACACCAATTGCGTAGGCAACCTGCACCTCGCAGCGGCTAGCAGCACCCGAAGCGACAACGTTTTTTGCGACCCAACGAGTGGCGTAGGCGGCCGAGCGGTCGACCTTCGAGGGATCCTTACCCGAGAAGGCGCCGCCGCCGTGGCGGGCCGAACCGCCATAGGTGTCGACAATGATCTTGCGACCCGTCAAACCGGCGTCGCCAACGGGGCCGCCGATAACAAAGCGGCCGGTCGGGTTGACGTACACCTCATAGTCGTCGTCTGCGAATTGTTCCGGAATCACCGGCCGAATGACGTTTTCGATCAGGTCGGGGCGAATCATCGAATCGCGATCGATGCCATCGTTGTGTTGCGTTGAGACAAGCACGGTCTTGAGAGCGACGGGTACGTTGTCTTCGTATTCGAACGTGACCTGCGTCTTTCCATCTGGACGAAGGTAGGGAACCGTGCCCGCTTTACGCACCTCGGCGAGCCGTTCGGCCATGCGGTGAGCGAGGTGAATCGGTAACGGCATCAGCTCGGCCGTTTCTTCACATGCGTAGCCGAACATCATGCCCTGGTCGCCAGCGCCTTGTTTGTCGAGCTCGTCTTCTTCGGACTGCCCCGATCGCACCTCTTCGGAGTCATCGACGCCTTGGGCAATGTCGACTGACTGTTCGTCAAGCGACACCATGACACCGCAGGTGTTGCCATCAAACCCGAAGGATTCGCGGTCGTAGCCAATTTCCTTAATGGTCTCGCGAACAATCGAGGGGATGTCGACATATGCCGACGTGGTGATCTCGCCGGCGACGACCGCTAGTCCGGTGGTGACGAGCGTTTCGCAAGCCACTCGGCTACTTGGGTCCTGGGTCAACAGCGCATCGAGGATTGCATCGGAGATCTGGTCGGCCATTTTGTCGGGATGGCCTTCGGTTACGGATTCGGAGGAAAAGGTCCAACGACTCATGAAGTGAATTCCTGTCTAGTTCGTCGACGATGCACACATCGCTGAGTAGTACTGATTGTTCGTTGCTTCTGTGGCTTGCTTCTGTAGTTTGCTGCTGTGTTTTACTTCTGTGCTTACTTTTTCGCTTGCGCCGCCACCACGTGGTCGAGCACGGCGCGCGCTATGACGGCTTTCGAGGCAAGTGGAACTGCGTGAGCATCGCCATTCGCGCTCAGGATGAGCACCTCATTGGTGTCATGCCCGAACCCGACCTCGGGTGCGGACACATCATTTGCAACCATCAAGTCGACGCCCTTGCGTGTGAGCTTTCCGGCAGCGTTTTCGCGAAGATTTGAGGTCTCCGCAGCGAAGCCGACGATCATCTGATCAGGTCGCCGAGTGGCGCCGACAGAAGCGAGAATATCGTCGGTCTCCTCAAGCTCCACCGTCGGGACCCCGGTTGCCTTCTTGATCTTTCCGGCGGCTGTCTCGGTTGGGCGAAAGTCAGCGACCGCCGCAGCCATCACGAGCACGTCTGCGGTGGGCATGGCTTCGCGTACTGCGATCGCCATCTGGGCTGCCGTTTCGACCCGAACGGCGTCGACTCCGGCTGGCGTCTCTCGTTCGACGGTGGTGATGAGTGTCACAGCGGCGCCGCGGGCCGCCGCCTCCGACGCTATGGCGTATCCCTGCTTGCCCGACGATCGATTGCCAATGAACCGCACCGGGTCGATGGCTTCACGGGTGCCGCCAGCGGTGACAACCACACGTTGGCCAGCGAGCGAGCCTTGCACACCAGCAGCAACCGCTTCGATGGTTCGAACGATTGTTTCGGGTGAAGCGAGCCGCCCTTTGCCGATATCGCCTCCGGCAAGTCGCCCTTGTTCGGCCGGAACGATCACCACGCCACGATCAGCCAGGACCGACAGGTTCTCCTCGACTGCGGGGTGTTCCCACATCTCGGTATGCATCGCTGGCGCCAGAACCACCGGCGCTGCCGTCGCGATGAGCGTTGCGGTCACCAAGTCGGCAGATCGACCGGTTCGATAGTCGCTGATAACCCGAGCCGTCGCCGGCGCCACGACAACGACATCGGCTCCCTGGCCAAGCCTTGTATGGGGAATTGGGTTCGCTGGATTATCGAACAGGCCCATCTGTACCGGTTCGGAGCCAAGGGCAGAAAAGGTGGTCTTACCAACGAAGTTGAGCGCGCCCTTCGTCAGCACTGGCACCACATGGGCACCAGCATCGACAAGCTGTCGCATGACTTCGATTGCCTTATATGCAGCGATGCCGCCGCTGACACACAAAACGATACGTTTGCCCGCCACCGCTGACTGGTTCGCGGACTCCTCGTTACTCATGTTGCTCATGAGGCGTGTTCTCGCAGGCCAGCGCCAGGCCTATTCGGCCTCGTCGGCCTCGGAAACGACAGGATCTGGTTCCTCAACCTTGGCAATCGGCACGATCACGTCGGCGCCAATTTCTTCGAAGGCAACCGAGAGCGACTTGCGCGCCGTCGAGGTCACCTGCGGCGGAACAGCCTTACCGAGGCCATCGCCGAGTTGACCAAAATACGAGTTGATCTGGCGAGCACGCTGCGAACTGAGCGTCACCAAGCGAAACTTGGAGTCGGCCTTTTCGAGGAGGTCCTCGATTGGTGGCCTCATGAGTTGATCGTGCTGACGAGCCATACTGCTACTCCTACTTCGAACCGACTCCCTAGCTTACCGCCTCGAAGGCCTGCTAGGTGGCTCGGGCTACCTGAATCAGTCCAGCAATCTCTGAAGCGGCTCGCTCAAGGTCATCGTTGATGACCGTGACATACCCTAGCTGAGCAGCCTTTTCGCGCTCGAGATGCCCTCGCTCAAGCCGTGACTCGACCTTTTCGGGAGGATCACCGCGACCGACAAGTCGTGCCCGTTGCTCGTCTACTGACGGGGTATCGACAAAGATCAGAAGCGGCGACCGGTACCGGGCGGCAATAGCTTCGCCACCAAAGACGTCGATCTCGAAAACTACGTCCATGCCTTCGGGCGGATCGGGCAGCGGTGTGCCTTGCCGGTAATCGAGGAAGTCCACCCACTCGAGAAACCCGCCCGCCTCGACGTGCTCGTCGAACTCGGCGCTTGTCACAAAATGATACGACTCAGGGTCTTCGCCTTCGCGGGGCGCACGCGACGACCAGCTACGGCTCAGCCAAAGCCGAGGGTCGGTCTCTTGCAATCGGCGGACCAAGGTACCCTTGCCGGCACCTCCTGGCCCAGACACGACGATCAGTAACCGATCGTGAAGCACAAGCGCTGTTGGAGGTGTTTGATCCATTGTGTACCCCTGCTACCAGATATCTCTGGCTGACGCCGCCTAGCTACCGTGTTGCCTAGCGACCGTGTTGCCCTGCTTACTGATCTTCACCGAAGAGTGCAAGCAACTTCTCGCGTTGCTGATCTCCCAAACCGCGAATGCGCCGCGACTCAGCGATACCGATCTCTTCCATGGTGCGGCGAGCCTTGACTTTGCCGACGCCAGGCAGTGACTCAAGCACCGCCAGCACCTTGGTCTTGCCAACGACTTCGTCAGATTTCGCCTGCTCAAGAACCTCGGTGAAGGTGATCGAGCCCATCTTCAGTCGCTCTTTCATCTCGGCGCGCGCCCGGCGGACCACCGCTGCCTTGGCGAGTGCTGCTTGACGTTGTTCTGGGGTGAGAGTTGGAGGCTTTGCCATGGGGTGAACCGTATCCGCTGAACGCGGTCTTTCGTGGTCAGAATACGCCGTGTGAACAATGTTCGGTCAGGTTGCCGAATGGTCTGGACAGATGTCGCGACGCGACCAGATCCAATCAGGAAACCTCGCCGACAAGGCGTACTGCAGCGGCGACGGGGTCGTCGGCTTCGGTGACGGCACGACCGACAACCAGAAGGTCTGAGCCTCCGTCGAGCGCCTCACGAGGCGAGGCGGATCGAGCCTGATCATGGACAGGACCACCAGCAAACCGGATACCGGGGGTCACCCGCTCGAGGCGCGGCGCGTAGGCATAGACATCCTTCAGATCGCTTGCGGCGCAAACAATGCCGGTACAGCCGGCCTCAACTGCGAGGCCAACGCGCTTCGGGAGAATGTGTTCGGGAGCGTCAGCATCTGAGGTAAGGACGGTGATCGCCAGCGATGAAGGCGTGTCGAGTCCGGCATTTGAGGCGCCATCGTTGAGACCCGCTACACCAGCCTCAAGCATCTTGACGCCCCCGTGGGCATGGAAGGTCACGTACGAAACGCCGAGAGCGCCAAGGACCCGCGCCGACTTCTCGACCGTCGTCGGGATGTCGTGCAACTTGAGATCGAGAAAGACCTCATATCCGAGGTTCATCAGTGTTCCGATGGCATCGGGTCCGGCGGCGGTGTATAACTCAAGGCCAATTTTGGCTACACCGAAGTACGGGGCCAACGACTTGCCGAGTCGTGACGCGGCAACGAGGTCGTCGACGTCAAGCGCCAGTGCCAACTTGCTACGGATTTCGTTGGGTGCGGTGGTGTCGACCATGGGCTGTCTCCTCAGGGCAGCTTCGACTGAAGCTGGTTAACGGTGGGTCTGGGGGAAGTTCGAGTGATTTCAGGCTAGCGGTGTGCCGCGCCGACGAGTTCGGCGATGTTTGACACATAGTTATCTCGACACCATTGCGTGAGTTCTGTCACCAAACGGCCGGTTGTGCGTGGATCGGCAAATGTTGCGGTACCGACTTGCACAGCCGATGCGCCGGCCAAAAGAAACTCTGCGATGTCGGCTGCTGACGCTACACCGCCCACGCCCACAATTGGCTGATGCGGCAGCGCCTCATGCACGTCGTAGACCGCACGGATCGCGACAGGCTTGACGGCGGGGCCCGAAAGCCCGCCCCGCCCGGCACCCAAGACGGGTTTCCGTTCTCGGACATCGATCGCCATCGCCGCCAACGTATTGACCAATGTGAGTGCTTCGGCGCCGGCTTCGACCGCCGCCGCAGCGATCGGCACGAGGTCGGTGGCGTTGGGGCTCAGCTTGGCCCAGCGTGGCCTACCAACCGGCGCACAAGCTGCGATGACCTCGGCCGTTGCTGAAGCCGAATGCGAGAACATTCGCTTCTTGTCCTCAAGATTCGGGCACGAAATGTTGACCTCAACCGCGATCACTTCCGGCGGTGCAGCCGCCATCATTTCGGCAGCGCGAGCGTACTCGTCGAGCGTACGTCCCCAGATGCTGGCGACCACTCTGGCTCCGGTGGCAAGTAGTTTCGGCAGTTCGTCCTCAAGCCAGACTTCGACGCCTGGGCCCTGAAGACCAACGCTGTTGATCATGCCGCCCGTCGTTTCGTGCACCCGGGGTGCAGGATTACCGCCCCACGGTTCGGGCGATAGCGACTTCGTCACGACCGCGGCAATCGAGGCCAGGTCGACGTAGTTTGCCAACTCGGCGCCATACCCGGCAGTACCGGAAGCCGCCATGACGGGATTCGGAAAAGTCAGCGAACCAACCGACGACGCAAGATCGACCGCTGGGATCTTTTTGGGAACTTTCGACCGACGACGAGAGAAGCTCAGCGTCCTGCCTCCGCTCCAGCTGCGTGGTACTCCTGAATCGAGCGGACCTCCAGGTCGAGACGTCGCCAATCGGCCATGCCTCGAGCCGCCGCTAGGCCCGCAGCGCCTGTGGTTAGCAGCGGCACATTCGCTTTGCCGGCGGCTGCACGAATGTGGCCACCGTCGGCTCGCGGCCCCCGGCCACGGGGGCTGTTGATGACCAGCCCCACCTGGCCCGAGTTGATCAGTTCGACCGCATCGGTGCCCTCGTCACCCAGTTTGGCGACCCGAGAGTCGACCTCGATACCGACCTCAGAAAGTGCATTGGCGGTGCCTTCGGTTGCTGCAATGGCAAAGCCGAGACTCACCAGAATGCGAGCCGCCTCGACCCCGTGGGGTTTATCGCGGTCAGCTAACGAAAGGAAGACCATGCCACTAGTCGGCAGCGGTCCACCGGCTGAGATCTGGCTCTTGGCAAAGGCAAGACCGACGGTGCGGTCGATGCCCATCACCTCGCCAGTCGAACGCATTTCCGGCCCGAGGACAGCGTCGGCGTCGGGGAACCGGTTGAAGGGCAGCACTGCTTCCTTCACCGACACATGCAACGCGTCGCAACGAGGCCGCACGAGGCCTTCGGTTTCGAGCAGGTGTAGCGAGGCGCCAACCATCACCCGCGATGCGATCTTTGCGAGCGGCACACCCGTGGCCTTGGCGACAAACGGAACCGTTCGAGATGCCCTCGGGTTTGCCTCGATAACAAAGACTTGACTTCCCTTTACCGCGAACTGCACGTTGATGAGTCCAACGACCTCGAGTTCGGCAGCAATGCGCCTCGTGTACTCCTCGATGACGCGGATAGTTTCGAGCGACAAGTTCGGCGGCGGGATAACACAGGCGCTATCACCGGAGTGCACGCCGGCCTCTTCGACATGTTCCATGACCGCTCCGATGAGTACCTCGCCCTCGGCGTCGCGCACAGCATCGATGTCGACCTCGGTCGCGTCCTCGAGGAAGCGGTCGATCAGCACAGGACGTTCAGCGGAAAGTCCGCCCTCGATGCCGAGCGAGCCGAACACGGTCAGCTGCGCCATCGCGGCTTCGAGACCTTCATCGTCGTAGATGATCTCCATTGCTCGGCCGCCGAGCACGTAGGAAGGTCGCACGAGCGCCGGATACCCGACGCGGCTGGTGATCTTGAGTGCGTCGGCGAGCTGGGTTGCCGTACCGCCCGCCGGTTGCGGAATTTCGAGACGGGCACACAACGAGTTCCAGTTTTCGCGGTCTTCGGCAAGATCGATTGATGTTGGGCTCGTGCCAAGAATCAATTCGGGCGGCAACAGACCAGCGAGCTTCAGCGGCGTCTGGCCGCCGAGCGAGACGACGATACCGAGTGGCTGTTCGGCATCGATGATGTTGCTCACGTCTTCAAACGTGAGCGGCTCGAAATAGAGGCGGTCGCTAGTGTCGTAATCGGTCGACACCGTCTCTGGGTTGCAGTTGACCATGATCGTTTCATAGCCAGCGGCGCGCAACGCGAAGCTCGCGTGCACGCAGCAGTAGTCGAATTCGATGCCCTGACCAATACGGTTCGGACCAGACCCGAGAATCATCACCTTTTCTTTGGTGCTCGGCCGTACCTCGTCTTCATCTTCGTAGGTGCTGTAGTGATAGGGCGTGTCTGCAGCGAACTCCGCAGCGCACGTATCAACGGTCTTATAGGTCGGAACCACTCCGGCGCCTTTTCGGGCCGCCCGCACTTCAAGCTCATCGATATTCCACAGGTAGCCAAGCTGCGCATCGGAGAAACCGAGTTGTTTGGCCCGCCGCCAGTCGCGCACGCTCATCGTGGCTGTGTTCTTCGTTTCGAGGAATGCCCGCTCCTCGGTGATGCTCAACATCTGATCGAGGAACCACGGGTCGACCATCGTGGCCTTGTAGACCTCGTCGACACTCACGCCACGTCGCAGCAACGACTCAAGCTGGAAGATGCGTTCGGGAGTCGGCACGTCGGCCTGGCGCAGCAACTCGGCGTCGTCGAGCTTGTCGAACGCTTTTTCGGCCGGATCAGCGTTGAGTCCGTGACGGCCGAGCTCTAGTGACCGAAGGCCTTTCTGGAGCGACTCGGGGAACGTCCGGCCTATGGCCATGACTTCACCAACGGCCTGCATCTGGGTGGTGAGGACGCCAGACGTTCCGGGGAATTTCTCGAAGGCCCAACGCGGAATCTTGGTAACGACGTAATCGAGGGTTGGCTCGAACGAGGCCGGGGTGGCCCGTGTGATGTCATTTGGAATTTCGTCGAGGGTGTAGCCGACGGCGAGTTTTGCGGCGATCTTCGCGATTGGAAAACCGGTGGCCTTCGAGGCCAGCGCCGAGGAGCGCGAGACCCGAGGGTTCATTTCGATGACGACGACGTCGCCGTTTTCGGGGTTGACCGCGAACTGGACGTTAGAACCACCCGTCTCGACACCAACACGGCGGATAACAGCCAGTGAGGCGTCGCGCATGAACTGGTACTCGACGTCGCTGAGGGTTTGTGCAGGCGCAACCGTGATCGAGTCGCCAGTGTGCACACCCATAGGGTCGACGTTTTCGATCGCGCAGATGACAACACAGTTGTCGGCGTGATCGCGCATGACCTCGAGCTCGTATTCTTTCCAGCCTCTGATCGACTGCTCGACCAAGATCTCGGTAATCGGGCTCGCGTCAAGCCCACGCCTCGCCGCGATCTCGAACTCTTCGGCCGTGTGAGCGAAGCCGGTGCCCTTGCCGCCAAGAATGTACGACGGGCGGATCACGATCGGCAGGCCGATTTCTTCCATCCGTTTCCGAGCGGCGACCATCCCGACCTCAATCGCCTCGGCTTTGGTCTCGCCATTGCCGCGCGCGATCGCCGATCGCGGTACTTCGAGGCCGATCTCGGCCATCGCAACCTTGAACTGTTCGCGATCTTCGGCGGTCGCGATCGCCTCAGGGCTGGCACCAATCAGCTTCGTGTCATTGGCCTTCAGCACTCCTGCCTCGTCAAGCTCCATCGCCAAGTTCAGCGCGGTTTGCCCGCCCATTGTTGGCAGCACCGCATCGGGCTTTTCACGCTCGATGATCTTCGTGAGCACCTCAAGGTCAAGAGGTTCGATGTAGGTCGCGTCGGCAAACTCGGGGTCGGTCATGATCGTGGCCGGGTTCGAGTTCGCCAAGATGACCCGGAAGCCTTCTTCGCGAAGCACACGACATGCTTGGGTGCCCGAGTAATCGAACTCGCACGCCTGGCCGATGACGATGGGGCCCGATCCAATAATGAGGATCGAGTCGATGTCAGTTCTGCGGGGCATTACTTGTGTCCATCCATGAGGTCGGCGAACGACCCAAACAGGTAGTTCGAATCGTGTGGTCCCGGGCTCGCCTCCGGGTGATACTGCACGCTGAAAGCCGGCGCTTCGGTGCTGCGGAGGCCTTCGACGGTCTCGTCGTTGAGGTTGAGATGGGTGAGCTCGATGCCCTGCACCCCAGCACAATCGACGCAATAGTTGTGGTTCTGGCTGGTGATTTCGATCTTGCCGTTGGCCAGCTGGCGTACCGGGTGGTTGCCGCCGTGGTGTCCGAAGGGAAGCTTATAGGTCGAGGCGCCTAGGGCCAGCGAAAGCAGCTGGTGTCCAAGACAAATGCCGAAGATCGGCACTTCGCCCAGTAGGTCTTTGATGGCAGCGATGGCGTAGGCCACCGGCTCTGGGTCGCCGGGCCCGTTCGAGAGAAAGACTCCATCGGGCTTGCGAGCGAGGACGTCATTGGCCGAGGTCGATGCGGGTACGACTTCGACATCGCCAAGCTGGGCCAGGCTGCGGGTGATGTTGGCTTTGATACCGAAGTCGTACGCAACGATCGATCTTGGGGCGGTGCCGCCACCGGCAAAGGGAGTCTTGTAGGAGTCGGCACAGGTCACCGTCTGCACCATGTCGAGACCAGTGGTTTCTGGTTCAGCGACTGCTGCTGCCTTGAGCGCTACCTCATCGGCAGTACCAAACGCACCGGGCATTGCGCCAGCGTCGCGGATATGGCGAGTGAGTCGCCGAGTGTCGAGTCCGGCTATGCCCGGCAGGTTGTGTTTGGCAAGCAACGAGCTGAGGTCGTTTGTCGCCCGCCAGTTGCTGTGTCGACGCGCGAGATCTCGAACGATCACGCCACGACAGAAGGTGCCTCGGCTTTCGTAGTCGAGGTCGACGACGCCGTAGTTGCCGATGTGGGGGTAGGTGAAGGTGATGACCTGACCGGCATAACTCGGGTCGGTGATCACTTCCTGGTAGCCGGCCATAACGGTGTTGAACACGACCTCACCGGTCGCGATGCCCGATTCGGGGTAGACCCCAATCGCCTCGCCCGCAAAGACCGAACCGTCGGCCAGAACGAGCTTTGCTTCGACGATTTCCCTGCGTTCAGTGTGTTCAGTCACCGTGTTGCCTCCTGGTCGATGACGACTGGTTCTCCGTTGACGATGGTGTGTCGCACGCGACCTTTCACGTTGTGTCCTTCATAGGGGCAGTTGGTGCTCTTACTGGCGAAGCTCGACGAGTCAATCGTCCAGGCTTCGGCGGGGTCAAAGACAGTGATATTCGCCGGCCGTCCAGGTTCGATCGGGCAGCCGTGTACATCGTCGATTCCCGCGATCTTTGCAGCTTGCCAGGAAAGAAGCCCAACGACTTTCTCGACGGGTTGGTCGAGTTCGGTGAGTGCGAGGGCGAGCGCTGTTTCGAGGCCGAGCATGCCGGGGGGTGCCGAGTCAAACGGCTGTTCTTTGTCATGTGCGCAGTGCGGTGCGTGATCGGTGGCGATCGCGTCGATTGTTCCGTCGGCCAACCCGACCTTCACCGCGGCGACGTCGGCGTCGGTACGCAGTGGCGGGTGCACCTTAAAGACCGTGTCGAACGACGCACAGGCCGCATCGGTGAGCGTGAAATGATGGGTGGTTGCCTCAGCGGTAACAGGTAAGCCGGCAGCCTTTGCAGCTCGGATGAGCGAGACCGACCCAGCGGTTGACATGTGCTGGAAATGCACCCTCGCTCCGGTGCTTTTCGCAAGAGCGATGTCGCGCATCACCATCAGCTCTTCAGCTTCGGCGGGTTGTCCGGGGATGCCGAGCCGGCTCGACCATTCGCCCTCGTGCATGAACCCGCCGTCGGAAAGCGCCGCAACTTCGCAGTGCTGAGCTAGTACCACCGAAGCACCACCGGTAAACGGCGCAAGGCCCACCGAGTACTCAAGCGCTCGTTTCATCAGCAGGTCGTCCTGCACGCCGGTGCCGTCGTCGGTGAAAATTCGAACGCCTAACTTCGCCAGCTCGGCCATGGGGCTGAGCTGTTCGCCAGCTCGTCCGACCGTGATCGCTGCCGACGGGAAGATGTCGGTCAGCGCAGTTTTGCCGAGCTCAATGACGTCTCGCACGACTCCGACACAATCCATCGGCGGCGTCGTGTTTGGCATGGCAACAAGGGCGGTGAACCCGCCGAGCGCGCCGCCACGCGAACCCGATTCGATGGTCTCGGCTTCTTCTTTGCCAGGTTCGCGAAGATGGGTATGGAGATCGACAAATCCCGGGCTGACGATGCAACCGCCGGCGTCGAGCTCGAGGTCGCCCTTCAAGCCTTCGCCGACTGCCTCGATCATTCCGTCGCTACCGACCAGGACATCGGCGACACGGGAGCCCGACGCATCGACGACGGTACCTCCCCTGATCAACACCGATTGGCGAAGCACTGCGTTGGTCATGAAAGCCCTCCGGCCTCGTGTTCGGCACCACTGCCGAGAAGAAGAAATAACACCGACATACGAACGGCCACACCGTTGGCGACCTGCTCGGTAATAACCGACCGTGGATCGTCGGCTGCCTCTGGGCAGATCTCGACGCCTCGGTTCATTGGTCCCGGATGCATGATGAGCGCCTTTTCACCCAAGGCCGCAAGCCGCTGGGTGGTCAGGCCGTAGCCGTCGGTGTATTCGCGCAGCGTGGGAACAAGGGCGTCTGTTTGCCGTTCGAGTTGCATCCGGAGCAGGTAGATCGCATCGACGGTAGGCAGCACCGCGTCGAGGTCATGGGAGACATTGGCGTTCCAACCTTCGAGGCTCGGCGGCAGGAGTGTTTGGGGGGCAACCATGGTCACTTCGGCGCCAAGCGCGGTAAAGGCCGCCAAGTTTGAGCGGGCGACGCGACTGTGTTTGATATCGCCGACGATCGCAATATGCCGGCCGTCGAGATCGCCGAGGTGAGAACGAAGTGTGTAGGTGTCGAGCAGTGCTTGCGTGGGGTGTTCATGCCACCCGTCGCCGGCGTTGATCACCGAAGCGTCGATCCAGTTGGCGATCTGCCAGGGCACACCGGCCGAACGATGCCGAACGACGATGGCGTCGACGCCCATTGCGCTGATCGTGAGGCACGTGTCGCGGAGCGACTCGCCCTTATTGACCGACGACGAACCAACGCTGAAGTTCATGGTGTCGGCCGACAAGCGTTTGGCTGCGGTTTCGAACGAAAGTCGGGTGCGGGTGGAGTCTTCGTAGAACAGCCAGGCGATGTTCTTGCCCCGCAGCGCAGGGACCTTCGGAATGCGGCGGGCGCTTACTTCGACAAAGGAATCGGTAAGACCAAGGATTTCTTCGATCCCTTCACGCCCAAGATCGTCGATAGACAGCAGGTGTTTCGGGGTCATTTGCGCATCTCCCCCAGTTCGACACCTTCGAGGGTCGCGTCGACTACCTCGTCTCGGCGGGTGGGGATGTTCTTGCCCACATAGTCAGGCCGTATAGGCAACTCGCGATGTCCTCGGTCGACCATCACGGCTAGCTGCACAGATCGTGGGCGACCGAACGAGGTCAGCGCATCGAGGGCTGCACGGATCGTACGGCCGGTGAAGAGCACATCGTCGACGAGTACAACGATCTTGTTGGTGAGATCTACCGGAATGTCGGTGACTTCTTCAGGGAGCACGGGTCGCAGGCCGATGTCGTCGCGGTGAAGCGCCACGTCGATCATTCCGGTGGGCACGTCGTTTGCGGTGATTTCTTCAAGGGCTGAGGTAATACGGGCCGCAAGTGGCACGCCACCGGTCTGCAGCCCCACGATCACCAGGTTCTCGACGCCGTGGTTGTGTTCGAGGATCTCGTGGGCCATGCGCCAGATCGCTCGGTCGATGTCGTCTTGTGACATCACCGTCGTTCGAGGAACGAAGACGCCGCCGAAGGGGCGCGTCATCTTGCGTTCGCGTTCAGCCACAGCTAGCTCCTGTCCGTGTGAGCCTCACGGGACTCACTTCACGGTCAGGAGTCGACAGTAACGCGCCCCGATGGCGCGCGCGGACACCAGCTCACTTTTTCGTCACTTTGGCGAGCGATTTGTTCGCAACTCGCCGGCTTTGGTCGGCTAGGCCGGCAAGCTCGGCCTGAAGGCTCAGCGGAGCGTGTCGTCGGTGAGATCGAGAACTGCCGACTCCTCGACCGCAAACTCGAGGTCGATCACGGCGATTTCGGCTTCGGTCGGCGTTTCGCAGTCGGCGATCCATATGCCGTCTTCAAAGATCTGCCAGACCCTCTGGTCGAGGTGATGCTGGTACGTCCCGTTCGCCCGCCAACCTGGCTGGCTGTAGATGGTTTCTTTGATGGTGAACGCCACCGCTTCACACTACCGGCCGAAACAACACGAGCCACACCAGTAACACCTAGAACACGCAGGAATCCGGTCGATGCCAACAGTTTCCCGAGAAATTTGACCCGCCGTTGACTGACCACGAGGATCAGCTAGCCAACAATCTGTCGAGGAGCCACTCATGGCCTGGGATTTTTCAACCGAACCCGAATTCGAAGCCAAACTCGCCTGGATGCGCGACTTCGTGCGTGACGAGATCTTTCCGCTCGAAACCTTGGCCGAAGAGTTCCGGAGCCCCGAGGGGCGCGAGCTCTATGGGCGTATGACCGAACCCCTCAAGCAGCAGGTCCGCGACCAAGGACTGTGGGCGTCTCACCTTCCGCCCGAACTCGGCGGCGGTGGCTTCGGGCAGGTCAAGCTCGGACTCATGCACGAGATCCTCGGCCAGTCGCCGCTTGCCCCGCGGATCTTCGGCAACAATGCTCCCGATTCAGGAAACGCCGAACTGTTGTCCATCGGCGGGACCGACTATCAGAAAACGACATGGATGGAGCCGCTGCTCGCCGGCGAGATCCGTTCGTGTTTCTCGATGACGGAGCCCGGCGCCGGCGCCGACCCAACCATGTTGACCACCCAAGCTGAACGCGACGGTGACGAATGGGTCATCAATGGCCATAAGTGGTTCTCCTCGAATGCGTCGGTCGCCGACATTTTGATCGTGATGGTGAAAACCAACCTTGATCCCGATGCCTCGCCGTACCGATCGTTCTCGATGATTGTGGTCCCGACAGACACCCCGGGTGTCAACATTTTGCGCGACGTGCCAACCATGGGCGAACCCGACCATAAAACCGGAGAACCCGGTGGCCACGCCGAGATCATCTACGACAACGTCCGCGTGCCCTTCGACAACCTCGTCGGCGGCGAAGAGGGCATCGGCCAGGGATTTGCACTGGCTCAAAAGCGCCTCGGCCCTGGCCGCATCCACCACGCTATGCGCTGGCTCGGCCAATCGAGCAGGGCCTTCGACCTGTTGTGCGAGCGGGCCCTCACCCGCGAGACAAAGGGTTCGCTACTGGCCGAAAAGCAAATGATCCAGGACTGGATCGCCCAGTCGTATGCCGACCGCCAGGCTGCTCGCCTCCTCACCCTCCACGCTGCGTGGACGATGGACAAACTTCATGCTGAGGGTCGCCACTACAGCGACGCTCGACTCGAAATCGGTGTCATCAAGTTCTGGGGAGCAAAGGTGCTGCACGACGTCATCGACCGCGCGATTCAGATCCACGGCTCATTGGGTTACACCACCGATCTTCCGCTCGAATCTATGTACAGGGCGGCAAGGGCGGCGCGTATCTACGACGGCCCCGACGAGGTACACAAGGTCACCGTGGCCCGCCAAGTTCTCAAGAACTACAAAGCCTCGGACCCTTCGATCGATCATGTTCCCACGCGCCGAGCCGAGGCGCTCGACCGCTACGCCGACTACCTCGACGAACTCGCGATTAATTCTTAGGCGATTCGGGGTCTAGCGGTCGAGGAGCGTCGCTGCGGACGACCCAGGTTTGTGTTGCGCCAACCTGGGTAGCGAGCTGCGCGAAACCACACTTGGCAAGCACCGCAGTCGACCCACGATTCATCGCCGTGGTCTGCGCAAGAATCGCCGCGAGGCCGAGTTCCTCAAACGCCCAGTTGGTGAACAGACCGACCCCATGACTCGCGACTCCTCGCTCGCGAAAGTCGGGCCCAACCCAAAATCCCAACACTGCGGCACGCCGCTGATGGTCGAAAGGGCCGAGGCCAACCTCACCGGCCACGCGGCCACGTACCTCAACGACAAGGTCTACAGATTGTGCCTGGTCGGCACGGTGTTGCTGGCCTGAGATCCATCGCCGAGCATCATGGGACGAACGATCCACTGGGACTGCGCAGCCAGCCTGTACCAACGGGTCAGCCCACGCCCGAGCCAGCTCCGACGCATCGCCGGCAGCCCACCGGCGCAGCGTCACGCCGTCTCCGACGAGCGGCGACACCGGGTACTCGACGCGAATCAGGATTCGACCGCCGCGACCTCAACTTGGTCGCCGCGAATGTCTGACGCCAGCCGGGCGAGCACACCATTGACAAATCGACCCGAGTTCTCGGTCGAGTACTGACTGGCCAGTTCGACCGCCTCAGACACCACCGCAGTGGTGGGCACATCAAGACGATGAAGCAGCTCGAACGTCGCCATGCGAAGCACGGTGCGATCGACAACCGGCATCCGGACGACGGTCCAGTCGTTGGCAACCGCATCGAGTTGGCTGTCGATGGCCGCCAACTCGTCGGCTACGCCAAGCACGACATTGTGGGAGTACTCCGATAGCTCAAAGTCCATCGAGGCCAGAACCTCGCGCGGGTCGATGCCGCGAACATCCGCTTCGTACAGAACGTTCAGCGCTTCTTCGCGCGATTCGTGTCTCGAACCAATGCCACCAACCATGAACCGCTACGCCCGACTCAAATAGTCGCCAGAACGGGTGTCGACTTTGATGGTCTCGCCCGGGTTCACAAAGAGGGGAACCTGTACGACGAGGCCAGTGACCAGCGTTGCTGGTTTGGTTGCCCCCGACACGCGGTCGCCTTGCAATCCTGGCTCTGTTTCGGCGATATCGAGCTCGACAGCAGCGGGAAGATCGACTCCGACGATCTCGGTGCCGTACATCTGCAGCACGACATTGTTTGACTCGAGCAGGTAATGCACGGCGTCGCCAAGCGAATCTGGGGCGACGTTCATCTGGTCATAGCTCTCGTTGTCCATAAAGACATAGTCTTCGCCATCGCGATAGAGGAAGTTCATTTCGCGCTTGTCGATCATCGCTCGCTCGACCTTCTCGCCCGCCCTGAAGGTACGTTCGACGTTTGCACCGGTGCGCGAGTTTCGAAGAGTCGTACGCACAAAGGCATGGCCTTTGCCGGGCTTGACGTGCTGGAAATCGGTGACCTGGAACAAGTTGTTCTCGATGTCGAGGTGCATGCCGTTCTTGAGGTCGTTGGTGGTGATAGTAGGCACTGGCTTGGTGTCTTTCGTTTTAGACGAGAGGGTCTTTTGAGTATCGGGTCAATGCACGGTAGCCGCCGCTGGTAACGACAACGGTGTCCTCGACCCGAACTCCTCCGGTTCCGGGGACATACACGCCGGGTTCGACGGTGATGACATGGCCAGTTTGGAGCACGGTGTCCGATCGCGCCGACACCGCCGGAAATTCGTGAATGTCGAGACCGACGCCGTGACCTGTGCCATGCATGAAATAGGCGCCGAGGTGAGCTTCGTCGATAACCGACCGGCAGGCGTGATCGATAGCTTTCGCGTCGACTCCTGGAGCGACAAGGTCGCGTCCTGCGGCCTGCGCGCTTCGCACGACCGCGAGCATTTCGGCCTGCTCTGGAGTGGGTTCGCCGACCATGAGAGTGCGGGTCATATCGGAGTGATACCCGTCGACCATCGCACCGAAGTCAAGAACAACCAGGTCGCCTTGTGCGATGCGTCTTTCGGTTGGTCGAGCATGGGGTTTCGCACCGTTCGGCCCGGAGCCAACAATGGTTTCAAACGATCGTTCGGCGGCACCCAGACGACGCATAGCGGTATCGAGTTCAAAGCCAAATTCCTGCTCGGTGGGTTCCTCTGCCAGCAATCCAACAACCGTCGCGAGCGCACGGTCTGCAATAGAGGCTGCCGCCTCGATACGGGCAACCTCGCCTTCGTCTTTGATAGCTCGGAGATCTTCGACGAGGCGGCTGGTCGGCACCAGCGTGCACGTAAGCGCCTCAGCAAGGTCGCGATGCGAGGCAAACGCGAGTACCGCCTCTTCGAATCCTACCGCCATAGCCGCGCTGACGTATTTCGACGACGCATCGAAAAGCGAAGCGGCGATGTCGACAGCAACATCGACGCTGGCTAACGCCAACTCTTCTGGCGCCTGTTCGGTGTAACGCCCATCGGTGATCAACACGGCGTCGTCGGCGGTAACGATGAGGAGGCCATTCGAACCGGAGAAACCGCAGAGGTACTGCACGTTGGTCATCGAGGTCACGACAAGGCCGTGCAGTCGAGCGTCGGCAAGCGATTGCCGCAGCGCCGGTATGCGGCTGGCAACCAACATGTCCGGCATTGGCGCGGCGGTCACATTTTCTCCAAAGCTTCCGCCAAGATGGCACGCTCGATGCCGGTGACAACCTCGATACCAGCGGCGCCGTCGAGCACAAACGTTACGCCGTCGAGGGCCTTTTTGTCGCGCGAGAACAAGTCGATCAGCTCGTGGTGGTCGGCGCCCGACGGCAGATGCGCATCGAGGTCATACGCCGCGACAAGGCGACGATGTTCGGCGACCCGTTCGGCGTCGATCCGGCCGAGCAAGTGTGCGACCTCGGCGGCGTAGACCAGACCGACGGCGACAGCTTCTCCGTGTCGGATGTCGTAGGCGCCAGAGGTTTCGAGCGCGTGGGCGAGCGTGTGTCCGTAGTTCAGGATCGCCCGTCGACCGCCTTCCCGTTCGTCAGAAGCGACGACATCGGCCTTGATTTTCACGCTCGCAGCGACCCGCTCGTCGAGCGGAAGCTCATCGAGGCGCCGATTCGCTATGAAGTTGTATTTTGCCAGTTCGCCCATGCCGCTGCGGTATTCGCGAGGAGGCAGAGTTTGTAGCGTGTCGATGTCGCACAACACTGCTGACGGTTGCCAGAACGCGCCGACGAGGTTCTTTCCCTCGGGCAGATTTACGCCGGTTTTTCCGCCAATTGCTGCATCGATTTGCCCGAGCAGGGTGGTGGGCACGGTCACGAAACGAATACCACGGTGATAGACAGCGGCACAGAACCCCGCAATGTCGGTGACTACTCCCCCGCCGACCCCCACAAGCAAGTCGTTGCGGGTGAATCCGGCCGATGCCAACGCGCTGCAGATGGTCTCAATCGTCGACAGCGATTTAGCCTGTTCGCCATCGGCGATCGTGAAGGTTTCGAACTCGACGCCTGGGTCGACGGCGACGCCGATGCCGTCTTGGGTAATGACTGCTACTCGTCGCACGTCGGGTGGGATCACCGCAGCCAGTTCGTGCCGTGCGCCCTCGCCGACCAACACCGGGTAGGTGCGGTCTCCAAGATCAACGGGTACTTCAATCATTGCGAGCAGCTTCTCGGTGGCACATCACTGCCCCAATCGTAGCTGCCGACGCGCACCCACCTCACGGTGGAGACCCCTGGATAGGTCGTTGAGCGACTCAGCCAAGGTCGCGTTTAGGCGAACGAACCCGGAAACAAGACCAAAATGATGGCGCCAATAGCCAGCGCCGGACCCATTGGCGCGCCGGTATGCGTTTTGCTTGAGCCGCGCTGCAACTCGCCGTCATCGTCGTACACGTCGTCGGACGTGTCGCGGTAGTCGTCTTCGTCGGGGTCTGGCAGCAGGTCGATGCCTCGGCTCCGGGCGAACACCAACAGCACCGAAAAGACGGTAAAGATCATCGAGCCGAGGAAGAGCGAATACAACACGAACACCGCTGCGTAGGCGTAGCTTCCCGCCGCTGCCCAGCCGACAAACAGGCCCAGAAGCAGGGCAAGTTTCACGTCGCCGAGGCCCATGCCGGGCGGGTAGATCAGCCAGAGAACGCCCAGAAAGCCGAAGTACGCGACCATGCCGAATAGCGCTGGCCCGATCAGGTCCGGACTGTCGAACGACAACGAGGCGGCAATGATCATCAGTAGTGAAACGGCCAACGTCGGAAAGACGATGCGATCGGGAATTCGGTAGAGGTAGAGGTCGGTGACCGATATGGCGACCAGCGCGGCGAACAGCACCAGATGGGGCACGAGCAGTCGGAGATCACCGAACTCGAGCGCTGCTGCCACAAAGAGCAGAGCAGTGGTTAGCTCAATCGCCGGATAGCTGAACGAAAGCTGGTTCTGGCAGTGTTTGCAGGCGCGGCCCTGGGTAACCCAGGACACGATCGGGATGAGTTCGCCCCAGCCCAGATCGTGTTCGCACCCCGGACACTGCGGGCCGGGCGAGAACACCGGAAGCCCGTCGGGCACCCGGGTCGCAACCATGCTGAGCACGCTGCCGACGATGAGGCCGAAGGGCACCATCGCCAGCACCACAATGAGGTTCACAAGACCATTGTCTAGTTGTCTGCTTATTTCCCGAGGAATCGGAGAAGAAGACTCCGGTCGACCGACTTGTCCTCAGCCTCGGCCTCAGCAAGTGCAGCATCGCGTTCTACCGGGTCGTCGGCTCGCGCTGCCTGGGCGACTGCGCGTGCCGCTGCTGGGCTCAGGCTGGCCAACTGGCGAGCCATGCTGTTCGTCTCGCTCGGTTCGCCAGCCGCTGGCTCTTGGAGGTCAGCGTCCTCGTCGGGCGAGACAAACGATGCGGGAGCAGGCGGTGCCGGCAATTCTGAAAGTGCAGGAGATTCTTCGGTATTGAAGGCAGCGTTGTCGGTCGAGTGATCGAGTCCGTCAACGGCCGCTGCCGCGGCCGGTTCGTAGTCGGCGCCAAAGCCGTCGAGGGCTGGCGGCGGCGGAAGGTGGCTCGTCTCCACGTCGGCGCTCGCGCCGATCTGGTCGATGAACGAGTCAGGAGCGGGTGGCGGGGGCAGATCGCTCGTCTGTGCGGTCGACCAAGGAGCGTCTACGTCAACGGCATCTGAGGTCATCGGCGCGGCTGGCCATTCTGCTGAAGCTTCAGCGCTGTCATTGACGGCCCATTCTTCAGCAACCTCCGCAACCGGATCAGGGTTGACGTCGCCGAAGATATCGCCGCCAAAGACACCACCAGCGACGGGCTCGGGCAGGACTTCCTCGGCGGCAACCTCGACAGCTGCCGGAGCAAACGGATCATCAACAACCGGAGCATCAACAGCCACCGGAGCAAACGGATCATCAGCTTCCGGCACGTCGGCGACCGCAAAGGAGGTATCGGCGGTGTCGAACACGTCCTGCTCGAAGGCACCGTCGTCGGAGGTTTCACTACCAGTGGTCTCGGCGACGGGAATCTCGATGTCGTCATCAACTGGAGCAGCAACAACAGCAGCTGGCGCTTCAGAGATGGCTACGACGCCCTCGCCGACCAGGTCGTTGATACGGCGTAGTGCATCGAGCTCACCGAAAGAAAAGGCCGAAGCGATTCCGGCAACCGTGGTTCCGTCGCCGATCGACGCGAGCACGCGCCACTGTTCGCTTCCGAGCGTCACACCATCAGCGTCGAGTTCTGGACGTAGCGTTGCCCAACTTTCGATCCCGGGTACTTGCTCGTTGATGCCGGCCAACTCGTCAAGCATTGCCGAGGACGAGGAGATGGTGTCGTCGACGTTTGCCGAACCCGACGATGATGAGGGCACCTTGTCGGCTCCGTCGTCGTCGGCGACAAAGGTAAAGTCGCCCGAGACAAACCGCAGCACCTGAAAGATGCCCTCGGTGATTTCGGTCGAACCGGTCGAAGGATGGTCGCCTAGGTCAAGACGCGAACCAACAAGTTCACCGTCCTCTACCCAGATCTGACCCACACCGCGGTCGCCGTCTACCGTGAGGCAACCTGTCTTTCGACTGGTCGCCAACAGACGTAAGACGTCCGGCAGCTCAAAGGTATCGATTGTTCCCTGTAACGCCACGTTTACCTCCATAGCAAGGTGACTCACTACAGAATCGGCACGTACGAATCAGATTTCAGTTGTTTTCGCAACGTCGTTCGACTTTTTCGCTTTTTCATCCCGAGCTTCCAGCGCACCCAGCACTGCAGCGTGCATCGTCGGGCTCGGCGCAGGTTCGCCTGTCCATAGCGTGAACTGAGCAACAGCCTGGAAAACCAGCATCGATAGGCCGTTTGCCGTGCGGGCACCGCGCGCCGCCGCCTGGCGCAACCAGCTGGTCTCGCTCGGCGAATAGATGAGGTCGATCACGGTCTGGGCGTCGTGCAGCAACGAAGGATCGCACGGAACCTCATCGGCTCGAGCCACCTCGTGCAACGTCATCCCCACTGGCGTTGCGTTCACGACGACATCGACCTGGGTCACGTCAGTTTCCGACCCGACTCGCGCTACACCCGGCGCAAGGGCCGCGGCGTCGACGGCACGTTGTTCGTTCCGGTTAATGACTACTACTTCTGCCGCATCGTGACGACGTAGCGCTTCGACAACCGCTCGCGCTGCTCCACCCGCGCCAAGTACTGCCACCCGTGATCCGGCAAAATGCACCCCCGTGTCGTGCACTGCGCCATAAATGAACCCGTCGCCATCGGTGTTGTGCGCACGTAAGACGCCATTGTCGTTCACGATGCAATTGGCCGCCCGCAGCTGCTGTGCTTCGGGCGCGACCTCATCAACCAGGGCGAGAATCGCCTCTTTGTGCGGCATCGTCACCGATAGGCCACCAATGTCGAGCACTCGCATCGCCTCAACAGCAGCAGCTAACTCGTCGGGCGCTACGTCGAAAGCCAGGTAGACCCAATCGGCACCGACCTCACCAAAGGCTGCGTTGTGGATCGCTGGCGACAACGAGTGACGGGCGGGATCGCCGATAACGCCAGCCAATCGTGTCGCACCGGAAATCGGCAGCCGATGCATGCGATCAGCAGTAGCCCTTCTCGACGCAGATATCTTTGGCGGCTTGGAACTCGCTGTTGGTGACCGCGAACGTGTGTGCCCCGGCTACCCCACCCTCGTCGGTGAGGACATAGAAAAACCAGTCACCTTCGGCTGGAGCAAGCGCGGCTTTCAACGACGCTTCGCCTGGCGCAGCAATCGGTGTTGGCGGTAGTGCTGTCACCGAAGAATTTCGGGTGTTGTACGGCGACTCGGAGTCAAGGTCACTCTGGAGCAACGGATCTCCCGGTCGTTTGTTCACCGCATAGCGGGTACTGGCGTCGATACCGAGAGCCTCACCACGAAGGAGGCGGTTGTAGATAACCCGGGCGATCTTGGGACGATCAGCGTCAATCTTTGCTTCTTCTTCGATCAACGAGGCAATCACCAAAATGTCATAGTCGGTGAGCTCCAGCTCCTGTGCAACTGTCGGAAGCGATCCGCCGGCCGCTTCAATCGACCGGTCGTAGACGAGCTCCATCGTCTGGGCCATGTTGCGCAGAATACTGATCTCGCTCGTTCCTGCATCTTCGCGGACCTGGTAGGTGCTCGGGAAAAGAATGCCTTCATACGGCGTGCGGAACCCGTCGGCGTCGGAGCGAAGCGAGGTCACCGATGCCAGGAAGCGGCTTTCGACCTGCAGGTTGTCGAGCTCAAGTCGGAAATCCTCGGCGTTGTACTTCGAGTTCTCTGCGACGAGGCGGTCGATCATCTGGTCGACGGTGAGACCTTCGGGGATAGTGACCGAGAAGTCCTCTGGCGGAATCGAGCCAAGGTTGAGCCGATCGACAACGTCTTGAAAGCCCATGTTGCGGTTGAGCCGGTACTTGCCGGCCTGAAAGCTGACGATCTGTTCGTCTTCACAATCGAGCAGCGGTTTCGCGGCACCTGGGCATCGCAGCCAGTAACGAAAGAGTGTCGGGTTGCTGATGACCCCAGCTCCGGCAAGGTTTTGGGCGGTCGTGTTCGTGCCTTCGCCGTCAGCAATGAGGAACTCGATTTCTTCGCCAATGGGATCTGTTGGAACGACCTGCCCAGCCGCCCAATCATCGACGACCCCAACCGCATAGAACAATGCGAAACCGAGAACAATAGAAACGATAGCCAGCCTGCGCAACGGTCCTGACCGACGGGGCAGGCGAACATAATCGCGGGGGTCGATGTATTCGATGTGCGGCTGCGCCGGTTGGTCGGGCCGCTGGTATCCCTGCACGTATTGCTGCGGAGCGTGCTGCTCGACCGGCGCGCCGGGATGTGTGACCGTGCTTCCAGCACGCCCCTGGTTCGGTTCGGAGAGATCGGAGGGATTGTTCATCAGGTAAGAGGATCCTCGGAGAGCTGTCGATCGAGCCAGGCTTGGAGCATCACCGCGGCCGCAACCCGATCGACCACCTTGCGTCGTTCGGCAGCACCGAGGTTCTGTTCCATGAGCGACCTGTCGGCAGTCACGGTAGTTAAGCGTTCATCGTAGGTCTCAACGGGCACGCGAAGTGTGGCACCCAGTTGAGCAACTTCTTTGAGAACACCTTTGGCGGCCGGGCCATGGCTGCCGTCGAGCGACAGCGGTAACCCGGCAACCACCACCTCGGCTTCCCATTCGATCACCAACGCAGCGATCTCGCGGTGTTCTCGCTGACGGTCGCCCGAACGATGCACGGTGTCGATTGGTGTCGCGACCCGGCCATCAGAATCGGAAATCGCTACACCTATCCGCTTTGACCCAAAGTCGAGTCCGAGAGCCCTCAAAGGCCCGCCGCAGCGCGCGCCTGGTCGAGTGCTGCATCGAGGTTCTCGGGAGCCTTGCCGCCGGCGGTTGCCAGCTCGGCTCCGGGGCGACCACCACCGCCGATGGTCTTCTTTGCCTCTTCGATCAAGGCGCCCGCATCGAACGACGAGCCGGGGGCAGCAGCGGCCGCGAGGAAAACACCCTTCTCGGGAGCCGATCCCAACACGACCGCGTCAATACCGTCGCGGTCGCGGATTGCTACCGCGAGATCTCGCAAACCGCCTTGGTCAAGATCTTCGACACGAGCAACGAGCACGCCACCTACGGCCTGGGCCGCCAGTTCGCCGGCCTGCCCGATGGCCACCTGACGGCGAAGATCAGCAATTTCTTTGCGAAGCGTCTTGGCTTCGCCAAGGCGCCGTTCGACGCCTTCGACCACGTCGTCGGGGGCGACGCCAACCAATGCTGCTACCTGATCGACCAGCCCTTCGCGTTGGCGAAGACGTTCAACTGGTCCGCTGCCGGTCAACGCTTCGAGACGTCGAATATTTGAACCGATCGAACTTTCGGCCACAATCTTTACCGGACCAATGTCGCCCAACGCGCTGACGTGGGTTCCGCCGCACAACTCGATCGAGTTGCGCCCTGCCTCGAGTACCCGCACGACATCGCCGTATTTGTCGCCGAAGAATGCAATGGCGCCAAGTTCTTCTGCGCTGTCTTTCGAGGTCTCGAAATGGCGGACAGACTCGTTGTCGAGGATCTCGCGGTTTGCCAGATCTTCGATCTCGGCAATCTGTTCGGCGCTGAGTGCGTCGTAGTGCGAGAAGTCAAAGCGGAGACGGTCGGGGCCGACATAGGAGCCCTGCTGTTTGACGTGATCGCCAAGTACCCGACGCAACGCCCAGTGCAAAATGTGGGTACCGGTATGGTTTCGACGAATCGCGTTACGACGCTCGATGTCAAAGCTGGCGGTAGCGGTTTGGCCGGCGGTAATGGTGCCTTCGACCGAAGAGATCAGGTGCCGATGAACCCCGGGCACGCCGTACACAACATTTTCGATTGTTGCAGTGCCGGTGTCGGTGGTGATCGTTCCCGAATCGCCGACCTGTCCGCCGCTTTCGGCATAAAACGGCGTCGTGTCGAGCACGATCGAGGTTTCATCGACCAACAGCACCTGCCCAGTCGCTTCGGTTTCGTCGCGACCAACAAAAACCGTAGGTCCGCTGGTATCAGCGATCTCGCGATAGGGCATGGGGTCAAAGTCGCCCGCATCGGTATTTCGGGCCGCTTTCGCACGGCTGCGCTGTTGGTCCATTGCCGCTTCAAACCCGCCGTGGTCGACCGTGACGCCTCGTTCGGCCACGATCTCTTCGGTGACGCCCAACGGGAAGCCGTAAGTGTCGTGGAGCTGAAACGCCACTTCGCCGGGAAGCACGTCGCCCGGCGAAAGCTCGGCCAGCTTCGCGTCAAGAATGTTCGAACCCGTCGCCAAGGTTTGGCGAAATACCTCTTCTTCGCGTTCGATGACGTCGCGGATGTAGTCGTGGTTCTTGACAATTTCGGGGTAGTCGGCACCCATGATGTCGACCACGGCATCGATCATCCGCGGCATCACTGTGGTCTCGACGCCAAGAATGTAAGCATGGCGCACCGCGCGCCGGATGATGCGTCGCAACACAAACCCACGGTCTTCATTCGAGGGAAACACGCCGTCGCTGATCATGAAGGTCGTTGACCTTGCGTGATCAGCGAAAACCCGAAGCGACACGTCAGATTCGGTGCCCGCGCCGTCTTCAACGCCGGTGATATCGGTTGCGGCGGCGAGGAGCCGAACGAACTCGTCGGTTTCCCACACCGAGGAGACACCCTGCAACACGCTCAGGATTCGTTCGAGGCCAGCGCCAGTATCGATACTGGGCTTTGGCAAAGGAACCTGTTCGCCGTCGGGCTGCTGTTCGAACTGCATGAACACCAAGTTCCAGATCTCAATAAACCGGTGCTCGCCGCCGTGTTCTGGACCACCATCCTCACCGTATTGTTCGCCGAGGTCATAGAAGATCTCTGAGCACGGCCCGTTTGGTCCGGTGTCGGCCATCCGCCACCAGTTATCTTCGTCGAGCCTCTGCACACGTTCGGCGGGCACGCCCACCTGCTGTACCCAGATATCGGCGGCTTCGTCGTCGGTGAGATGCACCGTTACCCACAACTTGTCGGCGTCGAGGCCAAGCACATCGGTGACGAACTCCCAGGCCCACGGAATCGCCTGTTCCTTGAAGTAGTCGCCGAACGAGAAGTTGCCCATCATCTCAAAGAACGTGAGATGGCGGGTGGTACGACCGACCTCTTCAAGGTCGTTGTGTTTGCCGCCCGCTCGGACCGCCTTTTGCACGGTTACGGCGCGGGAATACGGCGGAGTTTCCTCGCCGACGAAGTACGGCTTGAACGGCACCATTCCGGAGTTGGTGAACAGAAGCGTCGCGTCGTGCGGGATGACGCTGGCGGATTCGACCTCGGTGTGCCCACGCTCGATAAAGAAGGATGTGAACGCGCGGCGTAATTCGTTGGCTTTCATGGTGCCGCGAGTTTACCGGTGTCGGTAGGGCCCGCCTCGACTTCGGCGAGGAGCTCCGTGGGCTGGCGTTCGAAGATCGACGTCATCGCCTGCGTTGCGGACCTTCTGTACCACCGACCGGACATCTGACGTGAGCTCTTTTACCTTCGCAGCGGTGTTCTTCGATCGCTCGGCGGCTTCAACTCGAACACTCTCGGGGGTGTAGCGCTCGACGGCGCGCTTCACTTTGCGCTGCACAAGAACTGAAGATCCGAGCCCCAGTCCGTAACCGACTCCCGTCCACACCACGCGCTTGAACATGTAACGATCCTAGTGGTTCGGCCTATTCGCCGCTGCGTTCGCCCGCTCGCTTGGCGACCTCGGCCTCGAAGCCATGTGGCGACGGCTCGTAGAACCGCTCACCTACCAGCTCATCAGGAAGGTACTGCTGCTCGACCCAGCCGCGGTCGTCGTCGTGCGGATACCGGTAGCCGACCCCGTGACCCAGCGAGGCAGCACCCTGATAGTGGCCGTCTCGCAGCGCTGGCGGCACTGCCCCTTCTCCCGTGGCCTCCCGTGCTGCATGTCGGGCGTTCGCTATTGCGGTGGTCGCCCGGTTGGACTTCGGCGCCGACGCAAGATGAATGACCGCCTGCGAAAGGTTGAGCTGCGCTTCGGGGAGACCGACAAACTCGACCGCCCGGGCCGCGGCGTCGGCGATGAGTAGCGACATTGGATCAGCCATTCCGATATCTTCGCTCGCCAAGATCACGAGACGGCGAGCAATGAATCGAGCGTCTTCACCCGCCTCAAGCATGCGCGCCAGCCAGTACAGACCTGCGTCGACGTCGGAGCCACGAATGCTCTTTATGAACGCCGAGATGACGTCGTAGTGCTCATCGCGGCCGTAGCGGAGCGCTTTGGCACCCAACGCCGCCTCAGCGTCGTCGAGGGTGACTTCGGGCGGCATCGCCCGGTCGGCGGCGATCGCAACAGCCACCTCAAGGCTGGTGAGCGCGTGGCGTCCATCTCCTCCGGCACGATCAGCTAGGTGAGCGACCGCCTCTGGTGAGGAGGTAGCCCCCTCGGCTCGAAGCCCTCGCTCGCACAGCTCGATGATTGCGTCGCGGTCGAGCGATTCGAGACGGAACAGGGTCGAGCGTGAAAGCAGCGGCGGGTTCACTTCAAAGTACGGGTTCTCGGTGGTCGCGCCGATGAGCACGATGAGACCAGACTCAACCGAGGGAAGCAGCGCATCCTGTTGGCTTTTGTTGAAGCGGTGGACCTCATCGAGAAATAAGATCGTGCCTTGACCACGCTCGCCCAAACGCTGCTCAGACTTCGCTATCACCTCTCGAACATCTTTCACCGAGGCGCTTACGGCGGACAGCTTTTCGAACGCTTTCGCCGTGGAATGGGCGATGAGTTCGGCAATGGTGGTCTTCCCTGTTCCTGGCGGGCCCCAAAAAATGACCGATGACAGGCGATCGGTCTCGATGAGCGAGCGCAACGGCTTTCCGGCGCCGACCAAATGTTGCTGTCCCACAACATCGTCGAGGTGCCTCGGACGGAGTCGAGCTGCCAGTGGCGCTCGCTGCTCGAGACGCTGTTCGGCCGCTGCGCTAAAGAGATCATCAGCCATCCTGGGACGTTTCTGGTGGGGTCACGACCAAAACGTAGCCCCGAATTGCGGCGAAGATGACGAGCAAGGCCGCCGCCGAAGCCTTGAACCAGTCGTTCTTTGACCGACGGGCACACCATGCCAGCCGCACTTGTGACCCTCTTTTGGATCTGGTTCGCCATGTCGGTGTGCGTGTACATCTACCGCGCCGCCAACCGGAAGCCAAAGGTCGAAGAGACCGAAACCGATACTACGACCGACGAGTTGCCGCTCGACTCTCCCGAACGTTGGGCTCCGGCAAAACCGGGCGATGCAGAAACCGGCGTGCCTCAAGTCGCCGCGAACGAGGTTGCCCCGGCTGCCGAAACCGCAGCCGATCCGGCGTCACCAGAACAGGCGGCAGAACAGGCGACCCCAGAACTCGAGGCACACGAAATCGTGCAGCCGTCAGTTGCGGCCGCGGCAGCACCGCCAGACGCTGGCGACCGACTTCCGGTGTCAGAGATCGCTTCGCGCCTTGACCCGCTTGCCACCGATCCGCTTGTCACCACTGCTGAGATAGAACCTTCGGTGCTCGCTGCAATGAACCCGACGCAACGCGCTTCGGTTGGCGGCGCTGCAGCGGCGCAAGCCACCGGAGGCCTCTTCGACCCCCAAGTTCGAGAGACCCATTCGTCAAATAACGCGACCTTCGATCACGCGCCGCTCAGCACACTTCTGAGCGGTATTGCTATGCCCTGCGACCTCCTACCGAAGGTCGGTCCGACCACCAACGACCATCATGCGGTATTTGCAACGTGCTCAGCGGCTGAAGGCGTCGTCGCTGCAGCAGTCGCAACCGAACTCGAGCGTCTGGGTTTTGACGTCTCGCCAAAGCCTCCCTCTGGCGCGGTGGCAACCCGTGATTCGTCCGCCGTGGACATCGTGGTGAGCGCCCATGACGCAGAAGCTCCCGAGGCCGGCACCGAGGTACAGGTCGAATTCACGTCTCTCTAGTCACTAGCTCTTTCGCCTCAGCAACCAAGCACTAGCGGAGCAGTTCGAGCATTACTTGAGAGTGGCCAACCACGTTTGAACCGCGGCGACAACCTCGTCTTCGCGTCCCTTTACATCGTGACGTCCGCCTTCGATCCATATTTGGGTCACCGGCCCGGGGATGTCGCCTACGTGTTCGGCAAACTCGTCAGGGGTACCAAAGGGATCTCGGTCGCCCGACACAAAAAGTACCGGAACGTTGAGCTGCGCGAAGTGAGCGGTGCGGAGTTTCTCGGGCTTGCCTGGTGGATGCAGCGGATAACTCAGAAGGACAAGGCCCCGGGCAGCCAACCCCTCAGCTACCGCGATCGAACACATGCGTCCGCCAAACGACCGACCTCCGAGCACGAGTCGACTTGGCCGAACCTTCGCTTCAGCGCAGAGCTCGGCAGCAGCATCCTCGAGTAGCGCTACGACCTTGTTCTGGCTTCTTGATTTGATGTCGATGCGGTGCGTCGGCAACGCGATTGCCTCGTCGAGCGCCACCAGCGTCTGATGGTTGCGGTCGGCCCCCGCTCCCGGGGTTAACAACAGTGCTCCCGGCTTCACGATGCGAGCAGAATTCGTCGAGCTTCGGTGAGTTCGCTTATGCGGTCGGCAGCGTCATCAGACCCGCCACCGTGATCGGGATGTGCGTCGCGAAGTAGGTCGCGAAACCGCGTCTGGATGATTTTCTTCGCCGGGGTTGCCTCAGTGCCGCCGAATCCGAGGACTTCGAGCGCCCACAGCACCGGGTCGCCGGTGCCCATAGACAATGAGCCGACGGCCGCAGCGGACCCGCCGAGCAGGTGAAAGATCAGCGACGGACCGACCGGCCCGCTCCACCGGAGACCCTTGCGAATCGTTTCCATAACCGGCTGGCGCGTGACAAGGGGAAGTTCGCCGGCCGCATAGATTGCGCCCAGAACAAATTGTTCGGGGGCACCCTTGCCCTCCTCAAAGTTGTAGGCCAATTCACCTTCACTTTTCACCAGGCGCTGGACGCTGCTACCCAAACCCACCACATCTTGTTGAAGTCGGTGACGCAGACGCGGCTGAGCAATACGCAATCCGGCTTCGAGTTCGCGGGTCAGCGCAAAGATATCGGGGAACAGGTCGGGGTCCATTTCGCCCGAGAAACGTGCCACGACTCCCCCAAGAAGTACGCCACCGTGACCGGGCGCAGGGTCGACTGGCAGCCGACTCTGGCCGAGGGCTACACGGCGGGTCGGGGCAATGGGACGTGAGTGAAATATTTCGAGCTCGGCCAGCAACACTGACGCCATCGTACTGGTCGCTGTGTTGGCACCCGAAGCCAGACGACGTCAGATCAGATTGCGAAGGGTGTCGCGAAGCGCGGTCGCGTTCTCCGAAATGTCTTCGTCGTCGCCGTTGTTTTCGAGGTCAACCTGGATGGCCTGCACCAACTCGGTGATGCCGCCCCACGTTGCCGAGTCGAAGCCAAAGGGGCGTTTGCAACCCATCATCTTTTGGCCATGTTCGCTGAGGCCAAGGACCCCTTTGTAGTCGCGGGCGTCTTTGGCGAGTCGACTCGCCGCCGCGAACACCTCGCTCATCAGCTTGTTTGCCTCGAGACCTTCGAGTGCGACCAACTCTGAACCGTCGTCATCGGCGGCTTCGATCTCGTCAAGGAGGGCATCAAAAATTGCCTCGACGGCCTCTTCATCGGCCTCGAGGACAACCAGGTCGCCTTCGACGTTGAACTCATGGGCTATGCCACCGAGCCCAAGACGAGACGACAACTCGCTTTGTTGTTCGGAGTCCCAGCCGTCCATGCCGTAGACCTCCTTGGGCGCATCTTCGGCAAGTGTGGGCAGCGTGGTGCGTTCGATGGCATCAACGACAGAGTCAACGCGCGCCTCGTCGGCGTCGCGAACAATCAACACTGCTCCTTGCCACGCATGTTCAACGCCTTCGTTGGTGAGAACCTGATCGACCATCCGACGCGATTCGAACGCCCACTCGTGGAGTTCGTATGCCAACTGCTCCTCGTCTTCGCTACCGACAGAGGTCACCGCCATCGGTCGGTCGTTCACCAAGCCAACGCCACACTCGGGACACACCGAGGTACCGGCCACGTACTCGCTTGCACACTGGAAACAGAATTCTGGTCCGCCGTTCAACGAAATCGTCGCCGGCCCTTCTTCTCCGGTTGTTTCATCTACATCTACATCTACATCTACATCTACATCTACATCTACATCTTCTGTCCCGGGGTTCGCCTCACTCGCACCGTCCACGGCAGCGTCTTGGTCGGCAAGCCCACTCGGATCGATATCGATGGCGTCGTCGTCGTTTCCAGTCACCGCGCCATTATGGCCTCTCGCTTGGTGGTTCGCCCTACATCGACCCAACAACTCGGCTCACACCAGCTGCTGCAACGGCAGAAAAGGCACCCGTTTGGTTCGGCTCGATTGAACGGGTGACCGCGCGGACCTCACGATTGCTCTAGGGTCGCCGACGGAGAACCACATAGCGTTCTTGGTTAACCCCCTCGCGAAAGGCCCCGACTCTTCATGACTGACAACGGAACCCAAGTTCCCGATCGCAACCTCGCACTCGAACTGGTCCGAGTTACCGAAGCGGCGGCAATGGCAGCCGCTAGGTGGATGGGGCGTGGTGACAAAGAAGGAGCAGACGGCGCGGCCGTCGACGCAATGCGTCTGATGCTTCGATCGGTGAGCATGGAGGGTTTGGTCGTCATTGGCGAAGGCGAAAAGGACGAAGCTCCGATGCTCTGGAACGGCGAAATTGTCGGCAACGGCAGCGAACCAAAAACCGACGTCGCTGTCGACCCCATCGATGGCACCACGCTCACGGCACTGGGCCGCGGCGGCGCCATTGCCGTGATCGCTGTCGCTCCACGCGGTTCGATGTATGACCCCGGGCCGTGTGTCTACATGGAGAAGATCGCTGCGGGTCCCGAGTGCGCCGACGTGATCGATATCACCAAATCGCCAACCGAAAACCTGCACGCCGTCGCGAAGGCGAAGGGTGAAGACATTGGCGACATCACCGCTGTCATCCTCGACCGCGACCGCCACGAAGAACTCATTACTGAGGTCCGCGAGGCGGGTGCTCGTATCCGACTCATTCCCGACGGTGACGTCGCCGGCGCTATCGCGACCGCTTGGCCAGATTCGGGCGTAGACATTCTGTTCGGCATCGGTGGAACACCAGAAGGCGTCATCACCGCAGCAGCACTCAAGAGCATGGGCGGCGGCATGCAAGGCAAGCTCTGGCCGCGCAACGAAGCTGAACGCACTGCTGCCATCGAAGGTGGTTGGGATCTCGATGAAATCCTCACCATCGAGCGGCTCGCCGGAAGCGAAGATTGTTTCTTTGCGGCGACCGGAATCACCGACGGCGATCTGCTCCGCGGCGTGCAATACGACGCTAAGGGCGCCTACACACAGTCTCTCGTGATGCGTTCACGTTCAGGCACCGTGCGGTTGATCAACGCCCAACACCACACCGACAAGATCAACACCTACGCCAACATCGACTACTAGGGCCTTCACAACGGCAAAGGCGTCGGCACGCAAGCGACGACACAACGCGAATCCTAAAGGGGCCACGTACATGACCGTGACGCCAGCTTCAACCCCCCGAACCTAGAAGGTTGATGAGACAATCCCTAAGGTTGCCCTTTGGTGTCGTCGTAACACTTCTCGTGTTGTTGTCGGCGTGCGGCCCGGGCTCAAAAGGTCCGGCACGCGATGACGCTGCGATCAATCGCGCTCCGGATGGAATCTTTGTTCCGTTGAGCACCGACAGGTTCGAAGCTATAGCAATCACCGAGAGAATCCTGGCGAAGCCTGGCACGAGTGCGACGGCGGACGAATATTTCATTCGAGAGGGCATCGACTATTATTCGATAGCCACGCTGAAGGATGTTGATGGCCCTGAGACTTGGGGAGCCCAAATTCAACTGAAAAGCCGAGAATTCGAAATTTACAACGATTTCTTAGACGCTGGACACGACCCGATACTTCTCTCTACGGGCGATAGGTGGCCATCGTGTCGGGCCGACCAGTCACTTGGTTGTTTCGTCGAGTAGTTCTTTTTCTTGCTCTCTGTGTTGATGCTGTCGCTGTGCAACGCGCCGAAAAGACTGTCCGCAGGACACAACAACGTAGGCCGTTAGACCACTTTTGGTGGTTTTTCACACACTCTTCTGCTACTTCTGGGATCCCCCACACGTAGCAGGAGTCCTGTGTCGACTAGTCGCGACGGCGCCCAACAAGTAGCAGCCACTGGTATCGACCCGCAGCCCGACAACGCCGTTGCACCAGGCGTAGCCAAGGTCGCGTTTCGGGTCTTCTTCGACGGCGTCTACGACCATTGCTTCGCCACCGCTCTTGCCGTGGCGGACAACGACGAGGCTCTTGCAGCCACGCTCTGTTCACGTGCGTTTGGCAAAGCCTACGCTCGATGGTCGGTGGTTGGCCGCACGCCGAACCCGTTGGCCTTTGTCCTTGATGTACTCGAGAACGACGCGACCACTGTCGGTTCGCACGCACAGCCCAACCCGGGCGTTGGATGGAAGCCCTGGGTGTACGTGACAGCCGTCGAAAGCGGCGCTGCTCGGCGCCGTGCTGCGGCGCTGTTCCTCGCAGGCGCCGCCGTTGTCACCCTTGTTTTTGTTGCGACGCTCTCGCTCCGAAGCAACACCGATCAGCAACGCGAAAACGTCGAGGTAAGCCAACCCGATGCCGACATGCCGGAAGCGTCAAGGTCCACCTGGCCGACCTCGACGCGCCTCGTCGAAACCCGAGGCTCGATTTCTGAGGGATCGACGACACCAACCACCGAGAAACCGACCGCCCCGAAGTTTGTCCTCGATCTCAGCGGTCTTCCCGAAACAGTCACCGAATCATCGTCGGGCTGGGTTCTCCCCTCGTCGGTCGCTCCGACCCAGCCCTCCATCGCTCCGGCCACCACGCAGCCGGCACCACTATCGACCAACGCCGCCCCAGCGAGCACAACGTCGACCACCCGAGCACCACAGCCTGTCGCTACACCCACCACAGTTGCAACGATCGCTCCCGCTCCAACGACGCTGGCACCAACCACCGTTGCCCCGGCTGTCGTCGCGCCAACGACTGCTGTTCCACCAACGACGACACCAACCACCACGGTCACGCCAACGACCGTCACGCCGACCACGGTCGCACCCAGCACCACGATCGCTACAGCGCCCGCACCTAAGCCAGAAAAGGACGAGGGTTGCTGGCCAACGACCGCCAAGCGGTGTCGAACCAACGACTAGCAGGGCAACACGGCAAATCCGTACCCTGCTAGACAAAGATGATGGATACAACGCCGTACCGAGTCTCGCCGGGCAAAAAGGTTGATCTCAGCGACTGGGACCCCAACGACGACGGGGGTCTCGACAAGGACACCGCCCGCGACGAAACCGCCGAGCTGAACAGCCGCCTTGAGCACCTTCAAGAGCTCATGTACGCCGAGGACAAACACAAGATCCTTGCTGTCCTTCAAGCCACCGACACCGGAGGCAAGGATGGCACCATCCGTCACGTGTTCGACCGATTGAACCCCGCCGGGGTCAAGGTTGCGTCGTTCAAGAAGCCGACCGACGAAGAGTTGTCACACGACTATCTCTGGCGGGTCCACCGCCACGCACCTGCGAGCGGCCAGCTCACTATCTTCAACCGCTCGCACTACGAAGATGTCCTGGTGGTGCGCGTACATAACTATGTACCCGAGAAGGTCTGGTCGAAGCGCTACCGTCACATTCGAGAGTGGGAGCAGCTGCTCGTCGATGAAGGCACACACATCGTCAAGTTTTTCCTACATATCTCGAAAGCCGAACAGAAAGAACGCCTTCAGGCCCGGCTCGACACTCCAGAGAAAAACTGGAAGTTTGCGAAAGGCGACCTCGCCGAACGCGAACACTGGGACGACTACCAAGAAGCGTTTCGTGTCATGTTGCAGGAAACCAGCACCGAAGATGCACCTTGGTATGTCATTCCAGCCGACCGCAAGTGGTTCCGGAACCGATTGGTAAGCCAGATTCTCGTCGACACCTTCGAAAGCCTCGATATGGCGTATCCCAAACCCGAAGACGGTATTCTCGATCTCGTCATCCCCGACTAGCTCGCCGCTGTCACCTCTGTCTTCTTACTGCCAGCAGATGCCGGGTTAGTACTATGTCGCTTCTCGTGTTCATCATCGTCTTTGTGATTGTTGCGATCGCTTGCGCTGTGCAGAGCGCTGTGGGCTTCGGGGCGAACCTGGTCGCCATGCCACTCGTTGTGCAGATTGAACCCGACCTTGTTCCCGGCGCGATCCTTTTCGCCGGTTTGTTTATGAACGTGCTGATTTTGCGACGCGATCGACAAGACATCGACATCGGCTCGGTGCGCAGCGCTTTGTACGGCAGAGTTCTCGGCACCGCCATAGGCGTTGGGGTACTCAGCGTCTTGTCGGCCGATGCCCTGCAACTGGTTGTAGCGCTTGGTGTGCTCCTCATGGTTGCCATAGCAGGGTGGGCAGGCGCACCGAAAAGATCGATGGCGACGATGCTGACCGCCGGTACGGTCTCGGGGTTCACGGCGAGCACCGCCGGCATAGGCGGGCCGCCAGTAGCACTGCTTTTTCAGGACGCGAAGGGATCTGAGGTACGGGCGTCTATGTCGGCGTTCTTCATCGTGGGCACCCTCATCACCCTGATCGGCCTCGCTCTTGGGGGGCGCTTCGGCGCAACCGAATTCGGCTACGGCGCAGCATTGATACCTGCGGCAGTTACCGGTTTCCTCCTGAGCGGGCCGCTATTACCAATCGTCGACCGCGGCTTTACCCGACCCGCAATTCTCCTGCTTTCGACCGCTGCCGCAATCGTCCTGCTCGTGAGAGTTGCTGTCGGGTGACCAACTCAGGCTGCTTTGGGGGTCGATTCGTTGCCTGATCGATGCGCTTCGACGGCACGAGTGGCGGCAGGCTCCCAACCCTTGAGCCACTCGTCACGACGACTCCAAACCTCATACCAGTAACGCCCCGACGACTTTCGCCCGCCGGTTGCCCTAGCCAAGAACTCATAGGTGAGACCACGTAGTGCGGCGCCTGCTTGCAGAGCGGCCACGGCATAACGCTGACGCCAACCCGTCCAGCCCTTGCGAACTGCGGTGACATCGCCGGTGAGGCGAAGAATCACTTTGTGTGCCCTGTTGGGACTCGAGGCGCCCACATAATGGATGATTTCGGCGTCGGGAGTAATCATGGGGTTGTACCCGAGTTCGCGTGCCCGGCGAGCAAGATCGGCGTCTTCTCCGTACATCCAGAAGTCCTCGTCGAATCCACCAAGTTCATCCCAAACCTTGCGGGAAACAAGCTCAAGACAGCCGGTGATATAGCCGACCTCGCGCTCGGTGTCTCGTTGCCATCCCGGTAGTTCCTCAGGGTTGAAACGCATCGAATCCTTGAACGCTGCAGAAAGCCCGGTCGCGAAACAGGTAAGGCTCCACAAGGTGGTTTCCCCCCAGCACGACCCCGGATCGAGCTCACCGTGTTCATTCAACGTTCGGCCGCCATACAGTCCGCCATCGGGACGACGGTCGGCCAGCTCTAGGAGCGCTTCGAATGTCCCTGGTTTAACCTCAGTATCAGGGTTGAGCAGCAACAGGTATCCGGCCGTCGCTTTCGTTGCCGCAAAATTTACGCCTCGGGCGAAGCCGAGATTCCCTCCGGTATCGAAGTACCGTACCTGCGGAAATTCTTCGGCAAGCATCTCTTTTGTGCCATCACCAGGGTGGTTATCCGCCACGATGATCTCCAACGACACATCGCCCTTGTTCTCCTCAACGGTGGTCAGGCAACGCTGGATGAGGTCACGGGTGTTATAGGCGATGAGGAGGATCGAAATGTCAGGCACAAGGATGTGATCGGCATCAACCGATGATCGGCTTAGTGACATTTGTCAAGCGACCTTCGACCGATTCAAGTCGGTTGGCAAAGACACCGACACAAGAGGCGTGGAGAACAACAGCGCCCAATTGGTCACACCGGCCATGAATGAGGACAAAACTCTCCCCGATCAACGCGCCGCGGCGGACGAAAGCATCGCTATCTGGTCTCGTCTTCGCGGCAGAATCGAAGTGCTTCTCCACACGATTGAGGCGCCGGTTTCCGCCCTTCTCGACCGCTCCCTAACCGCCGACGAGGTTGAGGTCGTCGTCGACTTGACCAACCGACTGGCTCGTTGGTTCGGTCATCTCGGCCTCACTGTTGCTGCTGAGTTGATCCGCGACACCGCCGAAGCCGTCACCGCTGCCGAGGCAGATATCTCCGCAGCTGTTGCCGCGGCCGGCCTACTCGAAGATCTCCGAGTCGTCCTGGCGGACACTCACGCGACGCTGTCGGCCGAACGAGAACACCTCCACCATGTGGTTGCGGCAGGTGAAGCGTCGGCCGACCTCGACTCGCTGCTCTTTATTCTTTCAACGAGCGACATCGGCGTTAGTCATCTTGACGAAACCAACCCGCCTCACGATATCGATGCGGTCGTTCTGCCCATCGCCTCCACGGGCCTCACCGCCACAAGTACCTTGGTGCGCGCTACCCGCCAGCTCTACCCCGACATTCCGATTGTCGCAATCGTGCCAGACGGCCACAGTCTGCCAGCATCTGTTCGTGGCGGGCTAGCAGCAGTCGTCTCTGCTTCTGCACCTGCGGATGCGGCGAACCAGGTCATCGAGGCGATGGCCCGCGCAGAGCTGGCGAGATCTGCACTCTTTGCGAGCGAGCAGTCTGTCGACGCCACATCGATGGCGGGCAAAGGATTCAATTGCAGCTGGTGCGACGTGTCGGGTGGTCCCGAACCGGTGGTCGAGCAGCTTCGTCTGAACAAGGCTCGGTGCCTGGTTGTCGTCGACACCGAACTCAATGTCATGCGCAACATCGCTCGCCTGGTTCGTACCGATCCAGAGCTTCGCGCAACGCCCCTCATAGCCGTGCCCGGCACCGACCCGAGACCGCACGAGCAGATTGCCCTGTTGCGGTCCGGTTTCGACACCGTCGCACCGGCTGAGGTCACACAGGACCTTCTCGCGACCCTGATCCTTACGCGTCTTCGCACCCGAACAATCCTCGAACCGCTCGAAGCGGTCGTGCACGCAAACAGCGCGCTGCCACTCACCTCGCTTCGACTCCTCGGCGAACGTCTCCTCGTCACCGAAGCCCGCATGGACCGACGGGTCAGCGTTGCGCTGTTGCAGCTCGACCCAGCAACGCCCCCCGAGGTCTTACGACAAGCTATCGGCCCTCTTGCTGGCGAATTCCGACGGGCAGACCTCACCGGCTGGTACGGCGAACGTCAAGCCGTGGTGATGTTGCCAGGGCTTCCGCGACACGCCGCCGTCAAACGATTCGCCGGCGTTGTCGAGAAGCTGGGTCTCGGAAACGGCAGTGCCCGAATCGGTATTTCGGAGTTCCCCGCCGATGGGCGCACGCTGACGCCCCTCATCGATGCAGCCGCCTCGGCGATCGAGCGAACCTCAGAAAACGATGGTCCGCTGATCTCCACGACCGATTGGCGACCGAACGCAGTCGATAGCGCCGATGTACTGATCGTCGACCCCGACCCAGCTCTTCGAGCAGTCATTTCTGCGGTGCTCACCGAACGCGGGTTTTCGTCTACCGAGTGCAGCAACGGCACTCAAGCGCTCGCTTACCTCACCGGCCCGAATCGGCCGCAGGCCCCCCTGGCAATCTTGGTCGAGTTCGAGCTCGAAGGCATCGACGGAATCCATCTGCTGCGCCACCTACGCGACGCCGGTGTTCTCGGGCGTTTCAAAACAATCATGCTGGCCTCGCGAACCGCCGAGGCCGAACTTCATGAATGTTTCGAACTCGGCGCGGCAGACGTCATTCGCAAGCCTTTTGCACCGCTGATTCTCGGGCACCGAGTCTCCCGAATCATCGAAGCCACATGACGATCCTTACCTACGTCTTGATCGCTTTGATCGGCGCCAACATCGCCGTCTGTACGCTTTTCGTCTTCGGCGGAGCGGTGCGCGATGTACGCCGCAGACGCCGCGGCGAACAGTTCGCAACGGTCCGGTTCGATCTCGCCAGGATCCTGTTGCAACCGACTGAGGAAACTACCGAAGAATTTCAACGCGTTCGCAAGGCCCGCCGCCGCGTCGTGCTGGGCGCAATGCAGCAGCTCGCGTTCGATTTGAATGGACCGAGCCACGACAGACTGCTCCGGTTGGCCGACGCACTCGGCATCGATCACCACATCCGTTCCCTCGGACGACGAACCCGGTGGCGACAGCGCTGCCGCGCCGCTCAGCTCGCCCACCTACTCGGTCAAGACGACCCAACACGAGCCAAACTTCTTGCCGACCGGCACCCAACCGTTCAGGCCTACGCGCTCGAAGGGCTGAGCCGATCCGACATTCACGACGTGTACAGCCTGGTTCTCGAGATGCTCGACCACCGGTCTCGAGCTGTACAAATAGCGGCACAACACGCGCTGCTGCGGTCTGAAAGCCGATCTCTGCATCTGCTCGTCGAGTACCTGAGCGGGCCGCACCGGGCGGGCACCAGCCTGGCAATCGAAGTCGCCGCAAGTATCGGCGACCCGCGACTTGTTGTTGCGCTGGAATCGCATCTCCAGGCCGAGAAAACCGACACCCGCATCATGGTCGCCCGAGGACTGGCGCTCGGGTCGGCGAAAGAGGCCGCAGATATGCTCGCAAACATGCTCGCCGATGAATCGGCCGGCGTTCGTGCCGAGGCCGCGTCATCTCTCGGCCGCCTCCGAGCGGTAAACAAAGCCTCGGCTATCGCACAACTGCTCGGCGACCCCTCCTGGGACGTTCGCCGCAACGCTGCGCTCGCGCTCGACAAGATCGGCCCAGCCGGTGCGCTGCTGCTACGACGTGCTCTGTCGACCGAAGACCCCTTCGCCCGCGACATGGCTCGCCAAGTCCTCGAGGCTGCCGCGGCACGAACCCGCCAGCCCGCCCCACCAACTCTCGAAGACCTTCGAGCCACTCCGGATCTCTTAGCCGCATGAGCATTTTCGAAACAATAGGCGGCACGATGCTCACCGTCGCTGTTGTTGTCCTGGCATCTGCACAGCTCCTGCTGCTCATTTCGGCGGTGCTCGAACTTCGTCATGTGGCGCAACGCGAACGCCATCATGTTTGGGGTCGCGCAAGTACTAGCACCATCCTTCCCAAGATCACGGTAGTCATTCCTGCCTACAACGAAGAGCGCACCATCAACGAGGCGACACGCGGCATTCTGGCGCTGACGTATCCGAACCTTGAGGTCGTTGTTGTTATCGACGGCGGCAGCGACGACACACTCGGCGAGCTTCGCAAAGGGTTCGACCTCGTACCGGTCCACCCGATCTATCAGCACCGCATCGATACTCAGCCGGTGTCTCAGATGTACCGGTCCGCATCCGAAGCAACGCTGCTCGTCATCGACAAGGCAAACGGCGGTAAGGCAGACGCCATGAACTGTGGACTCAACACCGGAACCGGTGAGCTCATCTGCTTCATCGACGCCGATACCCTCATCGCACCCGACGCCTTGCAGAAGTTGGCCGTGCCCTTCATCGAAGACGAAGACGTCGTCGCGTCAGGCGGCATGGTGCGCCATGCCAACGGCGCCGTCATCGAAGACGGCATCGTCACAAAACTCCGGGCCCCGCGCAACATTCTTGCGGCGTCACAAGCAGTCGAATACATCCGAGCTTTCATCGTTGGTCGCCTCGGGTGGAACAAACTCGGTGGCAACTTGCTCATCAGCGGGGCGTTCGGCTTGTTTCGCCGAGACAAACTCATCGACATCGGCGGCTACGAACACGAGTCGATCGGCGAGGACATGGAGCTGGTCGTTCGGCTTCGACGACTCGGGTACGAGAACGACCGCCCAGCCAAGGTCGTGTTCATGACGGCAGCCTGTTCGTGGACTGAGGTGCCAGAAGCGCTCGACAGCCTTGCGAACCAGCGAGGACGTTGGTACCGAGGTCTTATCGACGTGCTCAGTAGGCACAAGAAAATGCTGTTTCGACCCAAATACGGCGCTGGGGGCATGCTCGGCATGCCGTACTACCTCATCGTCGAGTTCCTCGCGCCGCTGCTTGAGGCTCTCGGTATCGTGCTGCTGTTCATCGCGGCAGTCCGCGGACAGCTCACCACCTTTACGGTGCTGATTGTCGCGTGTGCGTACATGGCTGGGCTACTGATCACGACATCGGTCTTACTGCTCGACGAACTCGCCAACCGCACCTATCACACGGCAAGCGACAGATTCCGACTCGTGCTCGCAGCCTTGTTTGAACAGACGATCATGCACGTGGCCACGGTCGTCTGGCGTATCAGCGGTCTCGTCGACGCTATGCGCGGCCGATCAGACTGGGGCACCATGACCCGAAAGGGGTTCGGGGGGTCCTAGGTTGCGGGTGTTTCTCGGTTCTCTGAGGGCAGAGAGCGATCAGTGCCCCGAGCCAGATTCGCCGGTAGCCACCGCAAGGCGGGCACTTGCCCGCTTGAGCGCACTAATGGCTTCGACATCGCTGTCATCGGCAGCAATCGCAGCTTCGGCCCGACTCATCGCCGCACGGGCCCGCTCGACGTCGATTTCGTCTTTCGCTTCGGACACGTCGGAAAGAATGGTGACCTTGTCGTTGGCCATCTGGATAAAGCCAGAATGTACGGCAAACTCATCGTTTCCGTCGTTGCCGATGACCTTGGCCGACCACACCTCGAGCACGCCGATGAACGGTACGTGCCCAGCTTGAAAGGCAATATCGCCGCCACCTACCGTGCGGGCAACCACCATGGTTGCCTCGCCCGAGTAGGTAATAGCTTCTGGTGAAACGACTTCGACCTGCAGCATTGGTTACGCCTCGGCTGCGAGCTGTGCAGCTTTTTCCTGCACCTCGTCGAGGCCACCAACCATGTAGAAGGCCTGCTCTGGAATGTCGTCGAGCTCACCGTCGAGGAGCGCCTCGAACGAGTCGATGGTGTCGGTAAGCGGGGTGAACACGCCAGGCTGACCGGTGAAGACCTCAGCCACGAACATTGGCTGCGACAGGTACTTCTGGACCTTCCGGGCCCGGTCGACGGTGACTCGGTCTTCTTCGGAAAGTTCGTCGAGACCAAGAATGGCGATGATGTCCTGAAGCTCTTTGTAGCGCTGCAGCACTTCCTGCACTCGTCGAGCAACACCGTAGTGACGGTCGCCAACAACCTCAGGAGCCAAGATGGTCGACGTCGAGGCAAGCGGATCCACCGCTGGGTAAATACCGAGAGCCGCAATGTCACGACTGAGCTCAGTAGTTCCGTCGAAGTGTGTGAACGAGGTGAACGGCGCCGGGTCGGTGTAGTCATCGGCAGGTACGTACACAGCCTGCAGCGACGTAATCGACTTACCACGAGTCGACGTAATTCGCTCTTGAAGTTCGCCCATTTCGTCGGCGAGGGTGGGCTGGTAACCCACGGCTGAAGGCATACGGCCAAGAAGCGTCGATACCTCAGAGCCGGCCTGCACAAAGCGGAAGATGTTGTCGATGAACAGCAGCACGTCCTGGCCCTGCACGTCACGGAAGTACTCGGCCATCGTTACGCCGGCGAGCCCAACCCGAAGACGAACGCCTGGTGGCTCATCCATCTGGCCGAAGACCAACGCAGCCTTCGAAAGCACGGTTGCGGCGTCGTCGCCAGCACCCATCTTGGCTTCGCCCATTTCGATGAAGAGGTCGGTGCCCTCACGGGTCCGTTCGCCTACGCCGGCAAAGACCGACACACCACCGTGGTTGGAGGCCACACGGGTGATCATTTCCTGAATAAGCACGGTCTTGCCCACGCCCGCACCACCGAAGAGGCCGATCTTTCCGCCTTCTTTGTACGGGGTAAGCAGGTCGATAACCTTGATACCGGTTTCGAACATCTTGGTCGAAGGCTCAAGGGCGTCGAAGTCGGGAGCTGGGCGGTGAATACCCCAGGTCTCGGCGACCGTGTGGCCAGGAACATCGAGGCATTCGCCCATGACGTTCCAAACATGGCCGAGCGTCGCGTCGCCCACCGGCATCTCGATGCCGTGGCCGGTGTTGCGAACTTCGGTGCCACGCTTGAGACCATCGGTGGACTTCAGCGCAATGGCACGCACACGTCCCTCACCGATCTGTTGAGCGACCTCCGCCGGAACGACGGTGGTTTCACCGTCGACGACAATGTCGAACTCGAGTTCAGTGTTGATCTCGGGCAACGCGTTCGGCGGGAATTCAACGTCGACCACGGGGCCGGCGATACCGACGATTCGGCCCGACTTGAGTGCTGGTTCGGTAACGGTCATGTGCTGTAAGTCTCCTGAGTGACAGGCGTAAAGAAAAGGTGGTGATTGCTAGGTACTGATGAACTATCGCTAAGCGCCGAGTGCTTCGGCACCGCTAACGATTTCCATAATTTCGGTAGTAATTGCTTCCTGGCGAACTCGGTTCATCTCACGACTGAGCTTCACCTTGAGTTCTTCTGCGTTGTCCGTGGCGGCTTTCATAGCCCGCTGGCGGTTGGCGTGTTCGGATGCTGCTGCTTCGAGCATGGCGCCAAACAAACGAGCTTCGACATAGCGTGGAAGTAGCGATTCGAGAACGCCGCCGGCAGAAGGCTCGAACTCAAAAGCGGCGAGTGCGCTTGCGTCACCGCCGCCTTCGGCTGCCACGGTGTCGCTGCTTTCGAGCGGCAGGAACCGGCGAACGGTGACCTTTTGGGTACCCATCGAGACGAACTCGGTATACACAAGCTCAACTCGGTCAATTTCACCATCGGTGAACATCCGCATGACTTCGCCGGCCACTTCACGGGCGTTTTCGTAGGTCGGCGAATCGCTCATACCGGTGTAGGTCGAATCGATATCGTAACCCTGGAAGGTGAAGTAGTCGTTGGTCTTTTTGCCGCAGAGGATAAGTGCGTATTCGGCACCTTCGGTGCGGGCCGCATTGAGCTGACGCTCTGCGGCACGGATGACACCAGCGTTGTAGGGACCAGCCAAACCGCGGTCACCGGCGATGGCGATAATGCCGACACGGTTCACGACCTCGGGTTCACGGAGCAAGGGATGACTTACCGCTGCACCGCCAGCCGAAAGGTTCTCGATCACCGAGGTGATCTGGGTGGCATAAGGCTTCGCTTCGTTGGCGCGCTGCATTGCCTTCACCACACGGGTGGCGGCAATAAGTTCCATGGCGCGGGTGATCTTCTTTGTGGAGTTAACGCTCGCAATGCGGCGTCGAAGAACCCGTTCCTTTGCACCGGCCATCGATCAGGCCTCGCCGTCGGCGGAGATGTCTTCTTCAGGAAGCGTGACGTCGCTGTCGACCATCTGGGAGTTGAGTGCTCCGGGGTCGGCCGCATCGGGAGCATCCTTACCACCATCGCTCGGCACAAAGCCGTCGGCGTATTCCTTGATGGCGGCGTCGAAGGCGGCTTCGTCGTCAAGTTTTCCGGTGGAAACAATATCGTCGAGCATGCCGCTGTAGCTGCCACGCATGTGTGCGAGAAGGCCCTCTTCGAAGCGCAGTACGTCTTCGACCGGAAGGTTGTCGAGGTAGCCATTGGTGCCGGCGTAGAGCGACACAACCTGATCCTGGATCGCCATAGGCGATGAGATGCCTTGCTTGAGCAGTTCGGTGAGGCGGTAGCCCCGGTCGAGCTGCGCTTGCGATACCGCATCGAGATCAGAACCAAACGCCGCGAACGCTTCGAGTTCACGGAACTGCTGAAGGTCGGACTTGAGCGTACCTACCGCAGTTTTCATGGCCTTGATCTGTGCCGCCGAACCGACACGAGAAACCGAAATACCCACGTCGACCGCAGGTCGCACACCAGACTTGAACAGGTCGTCCTGCAAGAAGATCTGGCCGTCGGTAATCGAAATCACGTTGGTCGGGATGTAGGCCGACACGTCGCCGGCCTTGGTCTCGATGATCGGCAGAGCGGTAAGCGAGCCCGCGCCAAGCTCATCGGAGAGCTTTGCGGCACGCTCGAGAAGACGACTGTGCAGGTAGAAGACGTCGCCCGGGTATGCCTCACGGCCTGGTGGACGGCGCAACAGCAGTGACATCTGACGGTAGGCCTCGGCCTGCTTTGACAGATCGTCGTACACGATGAGCGCATGCTGGCCGTTTTCCATCCAGTGCTGACCCATGGCCGAACCGGCGTAGGGGGCGATGTACTTAAACGGTGCCGGCTCAGACGCAGGAGCGAGCACAACCACGGTGTACTCGAGAGCACCCTTTTCTTCAAGCAGTGCAACGGTCTGCGCGACGGTGGAGGCTTTCTGACCAATAGCGACGTAGATGCATTTTACGTCGAGACCCTTTTGGTTCAGAATCGTGTCGATACCAATGGTGGTTTTACCGGTCTTACGGTCACCAATGATCAGCTCTCGCTGGCCACGACCAACAGGGATGAGCGAATCGATCGCCTTGATACCGGTCTGCATGGGCTCAGCCACGGGTTGGCGTCCCATGATGCCGGGTGCCTGGACCTCCATACGACGGGTCTGCACATTGGCGAGCGGACCCTTTCCATCAAGCGGTTCACCAAGAGGGCTAAGAACACGGCCGAGGACGCCGTCGCCTACCGGAATCGACAAGATGTCGCCGGTGGCCCGAACGCTCTGGCCTTCTTCGATGCCTTCGAGGGATCCGAGAACCACACAACCAATCGAGTCTTCATCGAGGTTGAGGGCCAGACCGGTTGCACCGTTCTGGAACTCGAGCATTTCGTTCACGGCAGCGTTGGGCAAACCCGACACGCGAGCGATGCCGTCACCTACTTGGGTGATGCGTCCAACCTGGGCCGCCTCAAGCGAAGGGACAAACCCATCGAGGTTGGCTTTCAGTGCTGCGGTGATGTCGTTCGTGTTGATCGTGAGATCCGACATATCAGTCTCTCTGTTTCTGTTGCCTGGTGGCAGGTAGTGAGTAGTTAAGAACGGTGCGCAAAGCGTGATAGCTCACGCTCGTGGTGAACGTGCCTAGTGAAAGGCGTCGCGCATCTTGGTGAGTCGGCTGCGGACACTGCCATCGATAACCGTGTCGCCGATCTGGGTAACCAGACCGCCAACGACGCTCTTGTCGATGACAACGTTGACCTCGACGTCTTTGCCGGTCGACTTTTTCAAGGCTGCGGCGAGACGTTGGGTTTGATCTTCAGTAAGCGGTACAGCAGAACGGACTTCGGCGAACTCGCGTCCGCGGCCCGAAGATCCTTGCTCAGATACGGCTTTGGAAATTGCGGCGATGTCAGAGGTTCGACCAGCAGCGATCAGCATGGAGACCACCGCCGAAGTTGCCTTCGACGCCCGACCTCCGAGGAGGTCTTCAACGATCTGTTGGCGGCGTTCAACCGGCACCGTCTCATCAGCAAGAGCGCTGCTGAGCTGGTCATTGTCGCTAAGCGCATTGGCGAATGATGCCAGCTGCCCTTCGACGTTGGGGTCACCTTCGGCTCGGGCGATGGAGAGCACCGCGTCGGCGTAGGTAGAAATGCTGTCACTCATGAGCCAACCTCGGCAATGTAGTTCTCGATCAGCGAGGCAAGGCGTGCGTCGTCGAGGTTGTCGTTGACAACCGCTTCGGCAGCGTTGGCGGCGTTTTGGGCTGCCTCTGCTCGAATGTCAGACAACGCCTGACCTTTCGACATCTCAATGTCGCTGCGAGCCTTAACCTTTGACGCCTCGACATCGCTCTCGGCCTTGGCCATCAGATCGGTCTTCATCGAGGCGGCACGGGTTCGTGCGTCGGCCACAATCTTTGCGGCTTCGGCATCGGCGTCACCGAGCTTGGCCAGTTGGGCCTGGCGGTGAGCTTCAGCTTCTGCTTTGGCATTGTCGGCTACTGCAAGTTCATCGCTGATGCGTGCGGTCCGAGCTGCCATCGCTGCCTTAACAGGGCCCGCGAACTTCCAGATCATGACCGCAACGACCACGAGGAACGCAAGCGATCCCCAGATGAATTCATTGATATCGCTTGGAAGGAACCGACCGTTCGGTCCTTCAGCTGCCAGAGTCCACATACGTGGGTCCCTTCTGCATGTCTACTTTTGGTGAATGGTTACTCGACTGAGCTTTGGTTCCGCTAGGAACCAAGCACCCGGTCGATAGTGGATTGTGCGGCAGAACGATCGATGTCCGAGCCAATGACCTGGCCAGCAGCTTGCACTGCAAGGTCGCCAACGTCGCCCCGCATGTTGCCGAGCGCTGAGGCCCGTGCGGTAGCAAGTTCGGCGTCAGCTGACGCCCGGAGATCGGCGATTTCGGCATCGGCGGCCGCCTGCAACTCGGCTCGACGGTTGTCGGCTTCCTCGCGTGCTTGACCAATGATGCTGTTCGCTTCGTCCCGAGCAGCTGAAATTTTGGCGTCGTAGTCGGCCGTTGCCGAGCCGAGATCGGCGTCAACGGAATCGGCAGCATCTTTCGCTGCGCGAATCTTGTCTTCGCGTTCGGCTCGAACCGCCATGAGTGGCGGCAACAGCACAAACTTCATCAGTGCCCAGAGGGCAAAGAAAAACAGTGCAGCCCAAAAGACCTCGTTCCACACGGGCAGAACGGGGTTGGTTACTCCCCCGTCGTCGCCTTCGTGGCTGTCGGTTTCGGCGTGTTCGCCTTCTTCTTCCTCTTCGGTAAACCGGAATGCGGTTTGACCGTCAAAGGTGACGTGAATCGTCACAACTAGCTCCTAGGTGGGATCAGACGAACTTAAGAAGAATGAAGACCACGAAGCCGATGAGGGCAAGAGCCTCGGTGAAGGCGATGCCGAGGAACATGGTGGTCTGCACGGTACCTGCAGACTCAGGCTGGCGGGCCATGGCCTGAACGGCCTGACCGACGAGGTAGCCAATACCGATACCGGGACCGATTGCGGCAAGGCCGTAAGCGAAGCCGGCGCTGCTTGCGCCTTCCGCTGCCTTGAGCTCGTCGGCGGTGATGTCGGTTTGGGCAAGAACCTGAGCTGCTGTGCTCGCGATACTCATTTTGGATTGCTCTCCTGTATTTGGGTTTCCGACGCAATGCGTCGAGATCTGATGAACGTTGAACGGTACTGCTGGGTGGAATTAGTGCTCGGGGTGCAGGGCGAGGCCGATGTACACCGAAGCAAGAATCGTAAAGACGAACGCCTGGATGAGCGAAACACCGATTTCGAAGGCGGTGAACAGCATCAAGCCGGGGAACGTAAGCGCTTCAACGATGACGGTGGGCTTTGCTGCCCAGAGGCCAATACACAGCACCGAGAAGGTCACGAGAAGAATATGACCGGCAAGCATGTTGGCGAAGAGTCGAACGGCGTGGCTGAAAGGCCGAATGATGAACGTTGAGAGGAACTCGATGGGCGTGACGAGCAGGTAGAGGGCTTTGGGCACTCCGGATGGGAACAGCACCGACTTGAAGTAGCCCATGCCGTTGTGTTTTACACCAACAATGATGAAGGCAGCCCAAGCGACGAGGGCGAGTACCAACGGCCCGGCCATGCGGGCGTTGGCTGGCATCTGGAAGAACGGAATGACCTCGGTGATGTTACCGATGAAGATATAGAGGAAGAAGCTGAGCAGCATCGGGAAGTACCGCATACCCTCGGCGCCCATGGTCGGCATGACCACCTGGGTCTCGATGAAGTCGATGATTCCCTCGGCGACGTTTCGCGCACCGCTTGGAACCAGACCCTTTTGACGACCAGCGACGAAGAAAAGAATCGCAGGCAGCAACAGGCCAAGAAAGTGGATCAGGCCGATCTTGTTGAACTCAAGAAGCGAGTTACCTTCGAAAAGAATGGGTGCCCATTCGACGATGTTTTCGATTGGTGGGAAAGCGAGACCGCCCCCACCTTCTTCAGCTGCAAAGAGCATTGATGTACTTTCCTTGAAATTTCAGCGAGTAGAAAACGAAACACTTGGTGAGCGGGCGTGAACCAGCTCGAGAACTGCCGCCTAGTACGACCGACCCGGACGGGGCTTGAGGCCCGGATACGCAAGCGACCCGGAAATATACCGCATTTCCCAAAAGAGTAGGCCCAAGTGGGCAACGATAAGGGTGATACCCAAGGGAACAAGTTCCACCCAGCTCAAATCCTTGACCAACATAACGGCAAGAAAGATGAGTGCGAGTCGAGTAACGAAACCCATCAGGGCGGCTGCGCCCATCATCGCGAGAGAAATTTGCGCTGCGGTGCCCAACATGAAAGCCGCGAGAAGGAAGTTTGCAACAACAATGGCAAGCGCGTAACCAACCGACGCTGCACCGTTGGCACCCCAGAAAATGGCACCGAAACCAATGATGACCGGGGCGACCAGCACGCCGCGTCGTGCGAGGTCTCGGGCGATCTCGACTGCCGGCTGCGGGCCTTCGAGACGCTGCGAGAGCGGATCAGCGGCGGTGGTCACGATGCCAACCCTTGGCGGCCAGCGTTCTTGCGCTCTTCACGTCGGGTTGCTTCTCGTTCCATGTTGAAGCGGTAGACGTAAAAGGTCTTCAGGACAACGGTGACAAAAGCAAGGATCGTAAACGCAATCGTAAAGACGGGCACCCAACCGAGCTTGGTGTCGATCCAGTAGCCGAGGAGTCCGCACAGCAAGGGGCTCAGCGCCATCTCGAAACCGCCATGGCCACGGGCAATACCCTCTTGGACACCTTGGTTGATCTCTTGTCGCTGAGTTGCATCCATTGGAGACTGCTTGCAGATCGAAGAATGAAGTGAAGTACCGAGTGCGTACTGCGAACCAGACGAGACCCTAGCGACCCTCATCTGCTTCGTCGCGCATCATTGCAAAAACGATTGGTAGTGCGCCTGCGGAACCGCTGCTGACACTCTCCCAACCATGGAGTTCGAGCTTGCTTGGCTGGCGGCTCGGCTACTGCCTCGCCTCTGGCCTTGTGAAATATATCTCAAACTCCAAGAGATGCAAGTTTCACGCCAATTTGTGCCCGAATACAAACCGGGCGAACGACCCGTTTTGCCAGCTTTCCAACGCATTGACCTGATTTCGCCGACAAATTCCACAAAGTGCTCAGGTCGACACCCTCAGCTAGCCGTTACCTAAAGGGACAACAGCACGTATTTACTTTCTTTACTACAGGAGCTCGACCATGGACCTCTGGCAAGCCGCTCAGATCGGCATCCGCCGCTGGTACCTCACTTTGCCTGCAATCGCCGCAGGCCTCGCACTCGCCTTTATGGTGTCGAGCGGGGTTGATCCCGAGTACCGATCAAGCGCGAGTCTGTACTACAAGGCACCGGCCTTGAAGGTACAGATCATCGACGCCGACACCCAGACCGAAGCCCCGGGCGACGCCCTCGCTCCCGCCACCCGAGCTGTCGCGCAGACCTCTGCGGCACGACTCGATCGCCAGGCACGGGCCAGCGCTGAGGAACTCGAGCTCGACTCGGACTTCATCGTGTCGATCCCCGACGGCCAGGTCCCCCACGTAACCATCGACGTGTTGTCGCCCGATCCCGACCTCTCGGTCGACACACTCGACTTTGTCGTGAAGTTCGCGAAGAGCGACATCCTCGAACGACAGGTCAACGGCGACAGCCGACTCCTCAACGACGTCGAGATCGTGTTCCAGGACCAGGAAGCAATCAAGGACCTCTCGAGCCGCTCACGAATGTTGATCGTGCTCTCGCTGGTGACCATGATCGCGGCCTTCGCCCTCACGGTTGCAGCCGATGGCTTTCTTGAAAACCGGGGCCGCAAAGACGGAACGCCGTCAGACTCGCCACAACCAAACGCGACCAGCACCACGAAGACGAGCGCCGCCGCAGGCGTGACCGCCACGCAGGTTGCAGCCGATCACCCCACACACGAAAACCCCCAGGTGCCGGTAACTGGCGGGAGCAACAAGACCCTGGCGCAAGAGCTCGAAGAACTCGAAGCCCAGTCGTCAACCTCGACCAGAAAGTCGAAGTAACCCATGGCCTCTGTTCTAGAGGCACCGCGTCGCCAAGGCACAGCCCCGCTGCCAATCGAGCGCCTTCCCGGAGTCACCCGATTCCGAAACTGGCACCCCGATGCAGCGTCGCTGATGACGCTGGTACTCGGCCTCACCTTCCTCATCCCCAACCAGCTCACGATTCCTGCACTGGGAGGCCTTGGCCGGCCCGAGCTACTCGTCAGCCTTGTGCTGATGGGCTGGTGGGGCATGACCAAACTCGTCCCGAGCCTCACCGTTCGCGGCAATCAGCCAATTCGTTGGCTGGCGGCGCTGTATTTCTGCAGTTTCGCCTTTAGCTACGTAGCTGGCCACGCCCGCGGACTCACTCCGGCAGAAGCAGCATCGTCTGACCGGTTCTTCATCTTCTTGCTCGGTGCCCTGGCCATCTCCCTTGTCGTAGCCGACGGCATACCGACACGGGCCCGCCTCGACACGTTGCTGTCGCGGCTGACCTACTACGGCGCCTACCTTGGCTTCACCGGATCGCTGCAGTTCCTCTTCAACTTCGACATCACCGACAAACTGTCGGTGCCCTTTCTGGCGTTGAACAACGAGCTCTACGGCGTGCAGAGTCGATCGACGCTCAACCGTGTGTCGGGAACCTCAACGCATCCCATCGAATATGGCGCAGTACTCGCAATGTGCCTGATGATCGCCGTGCACTTCATCATCACCACCGATGACCCTAAAGAAAAGCGCAAGCGCATCGTGGTTGCCGCCATGATCGCTCTGCCAGGCGCATTCTCGGTATCGAGGACAAACGCTGCTTCGGTGGTCATTGGACTGACGATCTTGTTCATCGTCTGGAATGCCCGCTACCGGTTCTACGCTTTTGTCGCCGGTGTCGGCGCCGTCGCTGCACTGCAAATCGTCGCTCCCGGCCTGCTGGCCACTATTCGAGCGTTGTTCCTCTACGCCGGCGAAGATCCCTCGATCTCTGGCCGACGCAAGGACTACGACGATGCCTTCGGCTACATCGGCGAGCGACCGATCCTCGGCCGCGGTTCGGGCACGTTCATCCCTGAGGAGTACTTCATCCTCGACAACCAGTGGTTGGGTGAGCTGATCACCAAAGGCTACGTAGGCCTCTTTGTCCTCGGCATGATGTTCGTCGTGCCGGCAATGATGAGCCGCATCATGCGCACCCAGGTTCGCACGTACGCAGCGCTGCACTTGACCCAGACATTGTTCGCTGTCATGGCGATCGCCGCATTCGCATCGGTAACCTTCGACTCGTTCTATTACGCACAATTCCGCATGGTCTGGTTCGTGATGATCGGCGTCTCGGGAACCCTCTGGCGGCTACAGAAGACCGGCGCCCTTGAAGACCCCGCAACGGCAAGCGCTGAAGAACTTGCGTTTGTCGACGAGAAACTTCGTCGAGTGCAGGCGTGACCACCGGTACTGAGTCAGCACCTGGGTCGACGCCTGGAGCCGCCGCGGGCGGCGACGGTCGAGGTAAAGGGAACTTCGGCACCTCGCTGAAGTGGTCCTACATCATGGACGGCGGTCGGCAGATCAGCCTGATCGTGGTGTCGCTGGTCATCGCTCGAATCGTCGGCCCCGAGAACTGGGGCATCATCGCCCTGGCGACCCTGGCAATCCTGATGATGGAACTTCTTCATCGCCACTCGTTGCAACCGGCAATCATCCAACGCGACGACATCAGCGATGTCACCCTCAAGACCGCCTTTTGGATTTCGGTCGGGTTCGGCCTCGTTCTCGCGGCGTTCGTCGTGCTGGGAGCCGGCCCGTATTCGCGTCTGATCGAAATCGAAGACCCGGTCGAGTTTGTCGAGAAATCGACCGAACTTCGCAACGTGCTCCTCGTTCTCGCGCTGACCCTCCCGGTACGCGGAACAACGCTCGTCAACGAAGCACTGATGCAGCGGGCGATGGATTTCAAACGTCTCGCCACTCCCACCAACGGCAGTACGCTCCTCGGCGGCGTGGTTGGCGTGATTATGGCCATCGCCGGCTACGGCATCTGGGCGATGGTCGGCCAACAGCTCGTGCAGGTGGCGGCCACGACGTTCTTGGTCTTTAAGGTCGACCCGTGGCGTCCCGGTTTCACCTTCTCGGTCGCCAAAGCTAAAGAACTGCTCGGCTTTTCTTCGGGCTCTGCGGTCATGAGCCTCGGAAACGTGATCAACGAACGCGGCGCCGACATTTTGATCGGCGCGATGTTTGGTCCGCTTGCCGTTGGCCTGTACCGCTTCGCTAGCCGCTTTGTCACGATGTTGCTCAACATTGCCACCAACGCTCTTGGCGCTATCAGCATCCCTGAGCTCGCTCGACATCAGCACGACCGCAAAGCGTTCAACGCCCGGGTCATCGATCTGATGCGGGCCAGCACCGTTCTGACCTTTCCCCTGCTCGCCATCCTCGCTATTAATGCGCAAAGTCTCATCGACATTATGGGCAGCGAGTGGAACGACGCCGTACTCCCCCTCCAACTCCTTTGTGTGTGGGCCGCAGGGCGGGCAATGCTCGGTTTTGTCACCCCCATGCTCGAAGCGCTCGGCCGACCCCACGACGCGGCAAAGTTGTCGTGGGCCGCTGCGGTTGTCAGCCTTGTCACGTTCTACATCGGTGGCGTTCTCCTAGGCGATCGCACCGTGGCCACCCAGATCGCCGGAATTTCCGGACTGCGACTCATCGTGACCCTCGCGTTGCTGTTGCCGATGTACATGGCTGTCGTACGTCGAGTTACCGGTGTAAGCGTTACCAAACTCGCCACAGCGGTAGGCCCGTCGGTGTTCTCCGCCCTGGTCGTGATCTTCGTCGGCCTCGCTGCCACCTGGACCATGAACGGCATCGGCGTGCACTTCCTGATTCGAATGTTGGTTGTTGGCCCCCTGACCGGCCTTGCAGCTCTGGGGTCGTTGGCGCTCACCGAGCCCGCACTACGCGCCAAGATCAACGCCGTGCGCACCAAACGCGGCGCTGCAACACCAGCGCTCGCTGACGTTCCCACCCCTGACCAGCGCGCGGCATAACAGCCAAGCCACACGCACTACTCAAGACACCCGCCAAGAAAGTCGAAGAATTCCTCATGGACAATCCCAACTTCGTCCCCCTTAAGAAGCCCATTTTCGTCGTCGGACCCTCGCGTTCTGGCACCGACATGATGCGCGAGCTACTGACCGGCCATTCCACCGTCAGCATCGCTCCCGAAACGCACTACTTCGACGACATCCGCACGACGGTCGAGGCCCCCGCAACAGCAGTGCTCCGCGGCGCCGAGTTGCGCGCCGTCCAGGACTACTTCCTCGCCCAGACCCACCGGCCGTTTGGCCATGGTGGTGAAGCCGACAAAGGCTGGATGCACCGCGACGACCTCGCCGCGCTCGCCGACGAACTCGGCGGCACGGCCGATGCCTACTTCGAGGCCTACGTCATGATGGTCGCCAAAGACGACAGCGTGTCAATCTTTGGTGAGAAGACGCCACGCCACGTCTTTCGGATCGGCGACATGCTCGAGCGATATCCCGATGCACGCATCGTCGGCATGATGCGAGACCCCCGTGCGGTGACTGCGTCGTACCGGGATTGGCGAAACCAGGGCGGATTCGACCTCGAAACCGATCCTGATCATGCGGTGATCCTCGAAGAAGAGATGCTTCGAGCCCGCCGTTCGTACCACCCGCTGATCCTCGCCACGCTGTGGCGGGGCCAGGCAGGCTCGATGCTGAGCGCCTACAAAGAGTTCGGCCCGGACCGCGTCTATATCCAGAAGTACGAAGATCTCGTGGCCGACCCCGAGCCCCATGTGCGCGACCTTTGCGACTGGCTCGACCTGAGCTTCAGCAAAGACATGATGAATGTCGCAATGAGCAACAGTTCGTTCTCGAACTTCAACGATGCGCACGGCATCTCGACCGAAGCGGTTGCGCGTTGGAAGAAACGTCTCGACGACACCGAAATCGCACTCATTCAGTCGGTAGCCAAAGCCAAAATGATCGAAGCCGGCTATGCACTCGAGCCGGTGTCACCCACACTCGCTGGCCGGGTCAAGGGCTACGGCACATTCCCGCTTGCGCTCGGTCGCAGCTTCGCAGCGAACAAGGACCGCGTCGGCAACCCGGTGAGCTATCTCGCGCAGCGTCTCCGCAACCTGTGAGTTGATCCTGTGCGGCTACTGCAGCCGCACAGGTTCACCCCGTTGACGATTACAGGGCGTTGGAGCGCTTGAGCAGCTCTGCTCGACGTTCTGCGGCTTTGTCGCCAAGCGACACACCAACAGCCTCAAACATCTCTTCGACCCGGTAGAGCCCATCGTGGCGCTCGTAGCCAGCACGGAGATTGAGCTTTCGAGCTCGGGCCACTCTTGCGGGATCCGCATCGAGCTCTTCAAGCACGTCGCCGATATCCGCGCAATCGAATGGCACGTCCACCGACGCGTCTTCCCAATCGAACAGCTTCTCGAACTCTGGCATCGTCGGCGGCTCGCCGACGATGATGCCGCCCGAGGCAACAACTTCGAAATACTTGAAGCTCAGCTCAGCCTGCCAATTGGTGCGCTCGGGGTTCGCCCCGATGCCACGGTTGGTAATGACGTACTTGCTCGCCTGGTTGACGGTTGCCAGCAGTTCGCGATGCTCGCGGAAGTCATAGACGTACCCAGGCGTAAACGTATCGAAGTAGTACATGCGACCGGTCGAACGGGCCCACTCTCGCAGTGCCAGGTGTGTCACCGCCGAACGACGGCCGATGTTGTTCACATCGATCGGCCGTGGCTTGTCGGCGTCGCGCGGTCCGAACTTCAGCGCATCGACGCCAAAGGGAAGAAACGAGACCGGCGTCGTCAGGCGCTGTTGCAGCGCGGAGACCGTTCCAGCTGAGGCTAGAAAGACATGGTCGAACTCGTTCAGCCGTTCAATGTGGCCCTTCCAACGGTCAAGATCTGCAGCCCACATCTCTTCGATGAAGCAGATCTTCTTCGCGAACCGGTCGGAGTCCCGCAAAGCAGAAAGCGCCACCAAGTCCGAGGGCAACTGAAAAAGTGCAAACAAAATGTCGTGCTGGGCCGAGATGGTCGCACAACCAAACGGCGCATCGACCTTGGCTCCCAACACGAACCGCTTGTTCAAACGGTTGATCAGTGGTTCGGCCAGAGGGGTGAAGCGATTGTGGGTCGGCGAAACAATCTGTGCATTGGTCACCGAGGCGAGAACGTCTTCGAACTCGAATCCGCTGCACCGAGAGACCTTGGGTCGAAGCCCGCGCTGGCTAAACACCACCACCCGTGGATTGGTCACCGGATGGTTACCAGTCGCAAAGTTCGAGAAAGGGCTGACACGGGCGGCTTCTCCTGAAGCAGTAGCCAAAAAAGCAAAACGATTACTACTGTCAAAGTCGGCCCCGCTCATCGGTTTTTAAGGCGCCGGAGTGACTTTGTCACACGTGTGGCCGGGCTTCAGCCCGGTTCGGCAGCCTCGACACCAGCTGATTCGGCGACCTCTCGCTGCATTGCCTTGCGGGTGCGGCCACTCGGATGAAAAACCGAGAACAACAACAAGCCAAGGGCACCAATGCCAAGCGGCACAATTGCATCGCCCTCGCCGGTGTAGGTGGGGTACAACACAAACCCCGACAGCAACGCTGTCCAGAGCCACATGATGATGACTGATCGCCTGTGGCCATGGCCGAGGCGCACCAGACGGTGATGGAGATGTCCGAGGTCCGCTGAGGCCACGCTCTGGCCGCCAAATGTTCGACGAATGATGGCGAATACGACGTCGACGATTGGCACCGCCAGAATCACCAGTGGGATGAAGATCGGCGCAAAGAAGAAGAACGACTGTCCGGAGAACTCTGCAGAGGTTCGGCCGCCGACTGACATCGTCGATGCCGCCATGAGTAAGCCAAGGAGCAACGCTCCCCCGTCGCCCATGAAGATCTTTGCCGGATGGACGTTGTGCGGCAGGAACCCAATGACCAGACCAAGCGTGATGATGGCGAGAAGTGCGCCGGGGTTACCGGGGAAGATCACCTCGGCGTCGGCCAGTCGCAACGAGTACAGGAAGAACGTTCCGCTAGCGATAGCGACGATGCCCGCGGCCAAGCCGTCGAGACCGTCGATCAGGTTGACCGCATTGGCCATACCGACCACCCACAGAACGGTGAGCAGTGCAGACCAGTCAGAAGAAAGGGTTACCAACTCAAAGAACGGCACTCGGAAGAACAGCAGGCTGACACCGGCGAGCGACAAGATACTGGCCGCGACCACCATCCCGGCGATCTTTGCCGGCGCGGAAATTTCGCGGAGGTCGTCGTACACACCTACGCCGAAGATCCACACTGCGGCAAACGCAACACCAAGCAACTCGGTACCCGACGCAAAAACGGCGTCAAAGTCGTCCATCTGTGAGGCAACCATGATGGCGGCGAGCAGGCCGAACACCATCGCAACGCCACCAAGGGTCGCCGTTGGTTTGTCATGCGCCATGCGCTCATCTGGCGCGACCATGTGGCCCCATCGTTCAGCGAAAAACTGGACGATTGGTGTGGTCACCAAGGTGACGATCGCAGCAACGGCGAGGATTACGCCGTAGGAAGCAACAGAGGGCAACGTTTAGCCCTGACGCCTGTAAGTCATTTTTCTTCTATCGGTCATGATTGGTATGGCGTGAACTTACTGCAAAGCGTAGCGACATCGGCGCGTACCCCCGCAAGAGCCGCCTCATCGTCACGCTCCCGTAGCGCTCGTGAAATCAACGAGCCGATCTCGGCCATCTCGGCTTCTTTCATTCCTTGGGTGGTGACCGCAGGGGTGCCGATACGCACTCCGCTGGTAACAAAGGGCGACCGTGGGTCATTGGGAATCGTGTTTTTGTTGAGCGTAATCCCTGCACGGTCGAGCACTTCCTGCGCCACCTTACCGGTCAGCTCCTCGTCGAATGTACGAAGATCGACCAGCAGAAGATGGTTGTCGGTACCACCCGATACCAAGCGGAAGCCGTTGGTACCGAGCGAAGCTGCAAGTGCCGCTGCGTTCTTCACGATCTGCGCTGCGTACTCGGCAAATTCCGGCTGCTGCGCCTCGCGAAAGGCCACAGCTTTCGCGGCAATGATGTGCTCGAGGGGGCCGCCCTGGAGCCCGGGGAAGATCGCCTTGTCCATCACCGGGCCGAGTTCTTCGGTCGACAGGATGCAGCCGCCTCTTGGCCCGCGAAGGGTCTTGTGCGTGGTGAAGGTGACCACGTCGGCGAACGGCATCGGGTTTGGGTGGACACCGCCAGCGATCAAGCCGGCGATGTGGGCGGCATCGAACATGAAGTAGGCGCCAACTTCATCGGCGATTGCGCGGATGGGTTCGGGGTCGATGATACGGGGGTAGGCCGTGGCTCCGGCGATGATGAGTTTCGGCTTGTTGGCGAGCGCTACTTCACGCATCTCGTCGAGATCGATGCGTTCGTCGCTCGCGGTGACGCCATAGGACACGAAATTGTATTGGCGGCCACTGAAGTTGACCGGCGAGCCGTGGGTGAGGTGACCGCCGTGGTCAAGGCTAAGACCCATAACTGTGTCGCCATGCTCAAGCAGGCCGAGAAAGACCGCTGCGTTAGCGTTTGCGCCCGAATGGGGCTGCACGTTTGCCGCTGCGGCACCGAACAGTTCCTTGACCCGGTCGCGAGCGATGTCCTCCACTTGATCCACGACGCGGTTGCCGCCGTAGTACCGCTTGCCGGGGTAGCCCTCGGAGTACTTGTTGGTCAGCACAGACCCTGAAGCTTCCATCACGTCAGGAGAGGTGAAGTTCTCCGATGCAATGAGCTGAAGTCCAGTGTTTTGACGCTCGACTTCCTCGTCGATGAGGGCAAAGACGTCGCTGTCGCGGCTTGTTGACCAAGGCATGGTGGCCTTCTTTCATTCTGGTGTTTCGAAGTCCGGTGGGGCCTTACCCACACACGCAAGAACAGGTGCGGGCGAGATGCCACCGAAGGCGTAACGGCCAATCGTAACGCGCCCCGCAGATCGCTCGATGTATCGGGTGGGGCTCTATTCAGCGCGCGCAGAAATTCTTTTGCCGCTGCCACACGACGGCGATTCTCGATCATATGAACATAGGCCGGCAGCTACGCCAGGTCGTTCAAGAACAGCTACGCCAGGTCGTTCAAGAAGGGGAAGTAAACTCCGGGAAAAACCGGAGTGACCGTCAGCGACCGATTCCGGCGTAGTTCTCGAAGTCGGTGACAGCGAACATACGGCGTCCGTCGACCACGGGAGGTTGCGGGCTGACGCCAGCGAGTTTCTCGGGCAACACCTTGTACTCGGGCCAGGTGGTGACCACCATGATGCCCTCGGCACCTGCAAGAGCGGTATCGAGGTTGTCGTCGTAGGTGATGGCGTCGCCAAAATCCGGGCGAATACCGTCGAGAGCGATCGGATCGTGCACGGTCACGTTCGCGCCTGCATCAACCAGATGACGGATAATCGGAATCGATGGCGATTCGCGCACATCGTCGGTTCCGGGTTTGAAGGCGCAGCCGAGAACGGTTACGGCCTTGCCTCGAAGGTCGCCAATGTTCTCCTGGAGAAGTTCGACCATCCGAACCGGCTGACGCTCGTTGACGTCGATGACTGCGTCGAGCACATGCGGGAACGACCCCTTTGCCTTGCCATGCGCAACCAGGGCTTTTACGTCTTTGGGGAAACACGAGCCACCAAAGCCCGGACCAGCCATGACATAGGTGAGAAACGACGGGTTGAGGCGGCCACCGTCGTCGAGAATCGGGTTGAAGCGGTGATCGAGATGCACACCCTTCATGACCTCGATAACGTCAACGCCAACAGCACTCGAGATGTTGCCGATCTCATTGGCGAACGAAATAAGCGTGGCCAGCAACGAGTTCGCCGTGTACTTGATCATCTCGGCCGTTCGCGGCGTGGTTGTCATCTTGTCGACGTCGGCGAAGGGGGCATACATCTCCTGCATGACCCCAAGAGTGCGTTCGTCGATGCCGCCCATCACGATGCGGTCGGGATCCATGAAGTCAGGAATTGCGACACCTTCGCGAAGAAATTCAGGGTTCATACCAACGCCAAAATCGACTCCAGCGGTCTTGCCGGAAGCTTCTTCAAGCAGCGGCAGCACTACGTCTTCGGTGGTGCCGGGAACCACGGTGCTCTTGACGATCACGACGTGGTAGTCGTCTTTGTCGGCGAGAACCTCACCGATCTGGGTGGCGACGGCTCGGATGTACGGGAGGTCGATCTCGTCGCCCTTATACGGCGTCCCCACCGCGATGAGCGATACCGAGCTGTTCATGACCGCTTCGGTGAGGTTGCCGGTAGCGCTGAGGCTGGTGCCTACGTGCTCGGCCATCAGTTCTGGCAGACCGTCCTCGTGAATTGGAGGGATGCCATTGTTGATGTCGGTGACCCGTTGTGGGTTGATGTCGACGCAGCTGACGGTGTGGCCCTTGGCAGCCAGGCAGGCGCCGGAGACGAGTCCGACGTAGCCGGTTCCTACAACAGAGATCTTCATAATGATGTGCCTTGCATTGTTTCGGTGCTGGGAGGAGCAGTGGGAGCAGGTGCTGGAAGACTGAAAGACTGGAGACTGGAAGACTGGCGAACCCGTTAGCGGTTGCCCGAGTACCAGGCGAGCGAACGTTCGATGCCTTCTTCGAAAGCAACCTTTGGTTCGTAGCCCAACTCGTCGCGAGCCTTGGCAATGATCGGACAACGCCGATTGGGGTTGTCGGTGAGATATTCGGGGTCATCGCTGACGCCGCGCACGACCTTGCCGGTCCAGCCGTGCTGTTCGGTGCCAAGCTTTGCGACGGTGTCGGCAAGGTATGACATGGAAATCTCGGGCGTCTCGGTGCCGATGTTGTAGGCCTCGCCTGCGCGACCACGGAAAAGGATGCGGTAGTACCCGGCGATCGAATCAGAGATGTAGCAGAAGGTGCGAGTAGCCGAACCGTCGCTCAGCAGCACGATGTCTTCATCGTTGAAGATGTTGCGGGCAAAATCAGGAAGCACCCGGCCGTCGTTGATGTTGAGGCCCGGCCCGTAGTTGTTGAACGGACGGGCGGTAACGATGGGCAGACCGTGCTGCTTGGCAAAGTTGACGCATAACGTCTCGCCGTAGCGCTTGGATTCGTCGTAGCAGGCGCGTGGACCGGTGCACGACACGTTGCCGCGGTAGGTCTCGGGGGTCGGAATGTTGTCGGGGTCAGGGTCACCGTAGATTTCCGACGTTGAATAAAAGAGGAAGCTTTCGAGTGGTTTGCCCTTTTCGGCCTGAGCCTTTGCGTACTCGAGAAGGTGACGTAGACCAATGACGTTCGCGTCCATGGTTTCGATCGGGTATTCGCGGTAGAAGATCGGCGACGCAATCGAAGCGGCGTGAATCAGGAAATCGACGTCGCCCATTTCAGCCGGAGGCGGCTGCACAATGTCGTGTTTCACCAACGTCAGCGCAGGGTTACTCTCGAGATCTTTCAACCAGTCAGGTAGACCGCGAACGAAGTTGTCGTACACCACTAGGTCGACGGATTCGCCTTCGTTGTGGTGTTCGTTCCAGTGAAGAACACCTTGCACGAGGTAGTAGCCAAGGAAACCGGCGCCGCCGGTGATGACCAGACGCTTTCCTGCAAGGCGGGGAAAATCTTCGGCGAGATCGGCCGCCAGATTTTCAAGGTCGCTAAATACGACCTCTTCGGCAGTCATCGGTGCGGTGACGTCCACGGGAAACATTGCTCCAAGTTGTCGGGTGATCGGGGAAAGTTTGCTGTGATCCCAGCATTGCAGCCAGAACACCATTCCATCGGTCATCTCATCGCAAATGAAAGCATTCCGGGCGGTGCCGCCGCACCGAATTTGGTACAACCATCTCAACCCGTGCTGCGAACGCGCCGTTATGTTTTGCATATGGGTATTTGGAATCGAATGAATCGACGGGCCGAAGAAGTCGGCGAAGCCAAAATTGCGGTCATCGGTGCGGGTTACGTAGGTACATCGATCGTCAACCAACTGGTGCGCGCTCCGGCGATGCGGCCAGCCTTGGTCGTCAATCGCACCGCTGATCGCGCTATCGCCGCCTATGAACTCGCCGGCTATAGCGCCGACGACGTCGTTGTCAGCAACGACGTTGGTGTACTCGCCGACGCAATCAACGCCGGCAAACCGGCCTACACCGAGTCATACGAGCCGGTAGCCAGCTTGCCGATTGACATCATGGTCGAAGCGACCGGCGCGCTCGATTACGGGGCCCGAGCCATCCTGGCGAGCCTCGATGCCGGCCAGGACGTCGTATCGTTCAACGCCGAAATCGACGGGTTGCTCGCGTACACGTTCCACGAGCGGGCCAAGGCCAGCGGCGCGGTGTATTCCATTGCCGATGGCGATCAACCGGGCGTGATTCTGCGGGTGATGCAAGACATCGCCGGTTGGGGTTTCCACCCGACGGTGGCGCTCAACTGCAAGCGTCATCTCAATGTGCACCAAACGCCTGACTCGGGTGCCGCCTACAGCGAACGCGACAAGACCAGCGCCATCATGACCACGTCATTTGGCGATGGCACGAAGATGCAGGTCGAGATGGCGGTGGTTGCCAACGCGACCGGCATGATCCCCGACGTTCGCGGCATGCACGGCATCCGCACCATGGTCGAAAAGGCAGCGGTCGATATTCCGAATGCGATCACCCAGGCCAAGATGGACTCCACTGGTGTGGTCGATTTCACCCATGAGGGCGATTTCGCTGCTGGTGTTGGTGTGGTTGCCCGGCACGAGACCCATGCTCTGGTAGAGACCCCGATGCGGTTCTACAAGATGGGCGATGGTCCGGACTATTTCTTCTTCCGCCCGTATCACCTTGTGCACCTCGAGCTTCCGCTCACGTTGGCCGATGTGATTCTCGACCGTGAGCCCCTCGCTACCGTCGACGCTCCACATGTCACCGAAGTTGTGGCGATGGCGAAGAAAGACCTGACGCCGGGCGAAGCGCTCGACTGCATCGGCGGCTTCACCGCCTACGGTCTGGTCGATACCGCCGAGAACGCTTCCGGCTACCTGCCGATCGGCCTGGTGCAGTACGCCAAGGTTACCGGTGCCATGAGCCAGGACGACCCCATCTCGCTCGACAACGTCGACCTCGACGAATCGGTCGACGTCGTCAAGCTCTGGCGTGCCCAGCTCAACATGAGCTAACACCAACCGGCGAACCCCAGGCTGCCAACCCAACGCCCCCCCGGCAGCCAACCTGACCAACCCGAGAAATCAGCAACCCCCCCCGAAATTTTCACCCCGGGCAACCTAAAACGGTCGCTTTACAACAAAATTTCGGGTGGGAAGAGCTTGTAGGAGTGCTTGTGAAATTTACTGAGACGCCGCTTGCCGGTGCTTATGTGGTCGACCTTGAACCCATTGCGGATGACCGCGGGTTCTTTGGTCGAGCATGGTGCCGCGAAGAATTCGAAGCTCATGGGCTCGAGACGAACATCGAACAGATGAACTTGTCGAACAACCTCACAAAAGGCACGTTTCGTGGGCTCCACTGGCAGGATCCGCCGCACGAAGAAATCAAGTTCTTCCGCTGCGTGAAGGGCGCCACGTTCAACACCATCGTCGATATGCGCCCCGGCTCCCCCACCTACACCAACTGGTTCGGCGTCGAGCTTTCGGTCGACAACCATCGCGGACTATACGTGCCAGGCCAATTTGCCAACGGGTACCTCGCACTGAGCGACGATGCCGAGGCGCTCTACACGGTCAGCAGGCCGTACACACCTGGCGTCGAGCGCGGGCTGCGGGTCGACGATCCGACTCTTGGCATCGAGCTTCCCATCGCCATCACACAAATGAGCGACAAAGACAAAGCTTGGGACCTACTGTAAATTCTGCTCGCCGGCCAGCGCCCGGACGACGCTAAACCCTGGCTCTTGTGACCTACTCGAGTTCGAGCCAGGTTCGTTCTGCCGAGGTCACCTCTATGTCGGGGATCGACCACACATAGCGCTCGACGCTGTCGAGGACCTCCTCGACCTGACGCGGCGACCCTGACACCGCCGACACGCCGATCGCCGACCGCTGCCAGGTGTCTTGATGATCGACCTCGGCGATAGCGACCGGGTAGCGGTGTCTCACTGTATCGATGAGCGAATTCAGCACCGACCGCTTCTCTTTGAGGGTCGTTGCCTGAGGGATATGGAACTCGAAGGCCACTGCGCAAACATGCATTGCATCCAGTCTCGCAGAACGTCCTCCCAAAACGTCTGGTGGGCCGCCCTCTCGGGCGACCCACCAGCAATCATTCGTTATCTGTAGCGGTTGCGCTACGGCGAAACCTTACGGAGCAACCGTGAGCTCGAGTGCTGCCGTATCATGCCCGCCGCGTCCATCAACGGTGGTGTAGTTGATGAAGATCTTGTCGCCAGCAACGGCCACATAACCCGCTGGGGTCCAGGTAATGACGCCATCGGCCATCGAGAACGAACCACCGGCATAGTCGACATCGTCTGCGTTGACCGTGGTCACCGAAAGCGTGTCGCCGTCGATGTCGGTGTCATTGAGCAGTACGTCAAAGCTGACCGCTGCATCGCCGGCGATCTCGAACTTCTCATCGAGAGCGATCGGCAAGTCGTTGGCACCCTTCACGGTGATCAGAATCTGACCCGTAACAGTCGACGTGCCATCGGTGACGTCGTAGGTGAGCAACTCGGTTGCTTTCTGGCCTGGGGGAAGGCTATCGAACGAACCAACTGGCGAGTAGGTAACCGTGTTGTCGCCGTTGTTGGTAAACGTTCCGACAGTCGAACCGTTCACTGCGGTCACAGTGAGAACGTCGCCATTGGCGTCGATGTCGTTTGCGGTGACATCAAAGGTGACCGCGGTGTCTTCGTCGGTCGTCACGTCATCGTTGAACGGGATCGGGGGCTCTGGGGTGTTGGTGAGCACATCGGTCGCTTCGCAGAGAGTCTCTGTGGCGAACAGCACACAGCTGTCAGAGCCACCGCCGCCATTGACGTCGTCGATGCCAGCGTCGCCGGTTAGGAAGTCGTTTCCTGAACCACCGAACAGCAGATCGTCGCCAGCTCCACCAGAAACGGTGTCGCGGCCTTTGTTACCGATGACCGTGTCGTTGCCACTGCCACCCTTCACATTGTCGCCGCCGCCGCCGCCTGCCACGATGTCGTTGTCGTTGCCGCCGGAAAGAACGTCGCCGTTCTTTCCGCCGTTGACGCTGTCGTCGCCATCGCCACCGTTGAGTTCATCAGAACCGGCGCCGCCCTTGAGAAGGTCGTTGCCTGCGTTGCCGTTGATGATGTCAGCCTGTGGGCCGCCCGCCATAAAGTCGTCGCCGCCTCCACCGTGGAGCACGTCGGAGCCGTCGCCGCCGAGAATGCGGTCGTTTCCGCCTCGGCCAAAGATCAGGTCGTCGCTGGCGCGGCCGTTGATCTCATTGTCGCCGTTTCCAGCGCAGATGAAGTCAGGTCCGGCGGTGCCAGCAATAACGGCAGCGTTGGAAACGATGACGTTGTAGCCGTTAGGCGCATCGCCACACGGAGTTGCTACTGCGTGTGCAGCCGGCACGGTGAGTGCCATTACGGCGGATGTCGCTGCAACTGCTGCGACGCCACGTCGTAGGAAGGTCGAATTCTTCATGGTCATCCTCGGTAGGGAAGTCGAGAAGGGCTGGTAGCCCCTCGCTCTCTATCGGACAGATGAACAGAATCTTGACCCTCAGAAAGGTGTGTTTTTTACTTCCACACTTTCCAAGGTGCTTCGCCGGCGTCCCAAAGCTCGTTGAGCTCCTTGTACTCACGAAAGGTGTCCATGCCGCGCCAGAACCCCTCGTGCACGTAGTGGCCGAGTTGTGCGTCGACGGTCAGCTTTTGCAACGCGCCCTGTTCGAGCATGCCGTCATCGTCGTGGACCCGGTCGAGAAATTCGTTCTCAAATACAAAGAAGCCACCGTTTACCAAGCCACCGGAAAGTTCTGGTTTCTCGGCAAAGCCGGTGACCGACGTGCCGTCGACGTTGAGTTCGCCGAAACGCGACGTTGGGTGCACGGCGGTGACCGTGCCGACCAAACCATGGGCCTTATGGGCAGCCATGAGGGCGGTGATGTCGACATCGGCGACGCCATCGCCGTAGGTCAGCAGGAAACGATCGGCATCGAGGAACTGGCGAACCTTTGAAAGGCGCGCGCCGGTGAGGGTGTTGAGCCCGGTGTCGACACAGGTAACTTCCCAATCTTCGTCGAGCCCGTTGTTGTGAAACACCGGCGGTTCGTTTGAGCCGAGGTTGACGGTGTAATCCGACAAGTGCTCGCGGTAGCGAAGGAAGTAATCCTTGACGGTCGCGGCCTTGTAGCCGCAGGTGAGGACGAAGCGGCGGAACCCGTGCGCGTTGTACGTCTTCATAATGTGCCAAAGAATCGGCATGCCACCGATTTCGATCATCGGTTTTGGCAGGCTTTCGCTTGCCTCGCGGATTCGTGTGCCGAATCCACCACAAAGAATAACTACCGGAGTCTCTTCGTTCGTCGCCATCGCATTGCTTCCTGTCGCTATTGAAGTCTTCGATCGATCTATCGACCTCCGCAGGTCAGTTTTGAATCCTAGGCGACCAAGAATCCAAAGTCTGGGCAATTGGGAGGGTGCGCCTTACGGCAACGAGAATTCACCCGAGAGTCATCGAAATGTCATCGGCCGTTACCGGCCCGGGCCGCAGCACCTCGAACGCGCCCTGGTCAAGACGCACAACGGTTGATGCAATTGATCCGCCAAGCCCACCATCGACCACCAGGATGTTCGGAAATTGGTCGACGAGCGCCGAGGGGGTGGTCGCCGGTGGTTCACCGTGAATGTTTGCGCTGGTCGCCACGATTGGCCCCACCGCGGTGCAAAGCGCTCGCACCCATTCGTTGCTGGGGGCGCGCACGCCAATGAAACCGTCGGCGGCGCCCAGTTCGGCGAAGTCGTTGTCCTGCGATGCGTCGGCCGGAGGCGCCACGATTGTCAATGCGCCGGGCCAGAATTGCTCGACCAAGCGCTCGAAAGCTTGGTCGACACGCACGAGTTTTGCCGCCTGCGCTTGGTCTGCCACCAGCACGGCCATGGTCTTTTCTGGGGGGCGGTTCTTGAGCGCAAAAATGGTCGCACGCGCATCGCTATCGGTTGCCTTTGCCGCAAGCCCATACACCGTGTCGGTTGGCAAGATCACGGGTCGGCTCATTTCTAACTCTGCGATCGCCCGAACAAGCGCATCGTCTCCGCACGGCACCAACATCACGAACTACGCCTCGGAACGCTTCCGGGCAACGACCGCCCGGTCGCGCCCCGTGTTGTCGGCAAAGACCTCGGCGGCCACAAACCCAGCAGCGAGCGCAGCGTCGCGAGCATCGGACGTTTGCCAGGGAGCCATCTCGAGCACCAGCGACCCGCCGGCACTCAACCACTCTGGCGCCTGCGAAATCAGCAAGTGGAGGTCGTCGGTACCCTGCGGTCCGGCCCGGAGAGCGGTGACTGGTTCCCAATCAGCGACCTCGGAAGGCAACTCCTCATCATCGCCGACATAGGGCGGATTGCTCACAATGACGTCAAGTTGGCCCATGAGTTCACTAGGCAACGCCTCAAACCACGACCCCTCAGCCAGCGTCACTCTGGTGGCCACTCGACCAAGCGCCGCCAAGTTCGCACGAGCAACCGCCAGCGCTTCTTGCGACAAGTCCGTTGCCCATACTTCAACCTCGCGTTCGTGGGCGATCGAAAGCCCAATTGCTCCCGAGCCAGTCCCCAGGTCGGCGACTTTGGTCGCGCCGATTGCATCGATTTCGGCAATAGCGAGGCCGGCGACAACCTCGGTCTCGGGACGAGGAATCAACACGCGGCGGTCGACCATGAGGTCGAGATATCGAAAAGACCAGGAGCCGACGACATACTGCAGCGGCTCGCCTTGAAGACGACGGTCGATCATCTGGTCATAGGAGGCAATGGCCCGGTTGGTTACCAGCTGGTCGAGGCCGGCCAGAAACTCGGCGGGTTCGAATCCGGCCGCCGTTTCGATGATGCGGCGCGCATCGATGTCTGGACGCTCGCTGACGCTTGCGAGCCGGTCGGTTGCCTCGGCGAGCAACGATCGCCAGGCGATCGTGCCATCGTCGCCGTCAGGAGGGCCCTCAGTCACCTGACTCAAGTTGTGCTTGCCGCTCGGCATGAATCAGCGAATCGCTTACTTCGTCGAGTTCGCCAGCTAGCACCTTGTCGAGCTTGTAGATGGTGATGCCGCCGAGTTCACGATGGTCGCTGAGCCGGTTTTCTTTGAAGTTGTAGGTGCGGATCTTTTCGCTGCGGCCACCGCCGCCGACCTGGTCTTTGCGAGCCGATGACAGCTCGGCCGCTTGGCGATCCTGCTCGGCCTTAAGTAGCCGTGATCTCAACACTCGAAGCGCCTTGGCCTTGTTTTGTAGCTGACTCTTTTCGTCCTGCATCGATACCTGCACCCCCGTGGGTACGTGAGTGATTCGCACCGCTGAATCGGTGGTGTTGACCGACTGGCCGCCGGGGCCCGACGAGCGGTAGTAGTCGATCTGCAGATCGTTTTCGTCGACTTCGATATCGACTTCTTCGGCTTCGGGCAACACGGTAACGGTGGCCGAGGACGTGTGTACCCGCCCCTGAGATTCGGTAACTGGCACACGCTGAACCCGGTGCGGTCCGCCTTCGTGTTTCATACGCGACCAGACCGAATCGCCTTTGAGAAGGAACGTGATGTCGGTGAACCCTCCCATGTCGGAGGCCTTGCCCTCGAGCACTTCAAGCTTCCAACCTTGCCGCTTCGAGAACCCGACGTACATCTCATAGAGGTCGCGAGCGAACAGGTTGGCTTCCTCTCCCCCTTCGGCGCCGCGGATCTCGACGATAACGTTCTTGGCGTCGTTGGGGTCCTTGGGAAGAAGCAGCAGCCGCAGATCGGCCTCGAGTCGCGAAACAGTCGCTTCGAGTTCGGCTGCCATCTCGCGGTATTCGGCTGCTTCGCCACCAGTCGCTTCTTCTGCCATCTCGTTTGCGTCGGCGAGATCCTCGAAGGCCTGGCGATATTCAAGACCTGTGTCGACGACCTCCTTGAGTTCTTTGTGGCGGCGCATCTCGGCCTGGTATTTGGTCTGATCCTTCGGGAGTTCAGGATCGCCAAGGCGCGCCTCAACGTCGTGGAGTTCGCGTTCGAGAGCTGCAATTCGATCAAGCACAGTTTGAGGTTACCTAGGCCAGGGCGCAGCCATGCCAATAACGCTCGTCGGCACTCGAAGGTGGTCGAACACAGCGGTCAGCGAAGCGAGGAGATCGTCGCTGGGCATTGCGACGACGACACGTTGTGGGTTGTGCCTGGCAACCAGGTCGGCAACGTGCGAGATAGCGGTGGTGTCGACCCCGGCAGCGAAACCAACAACCACCGATGCACCATCGGCGTCTAGACCGAGTGCGCCCGCAACAAACGGATCGAGGAGGTTGACTCGCTCAGCGACAGTTTCGACCGACTCGATCGACGCCAGATGAAGCAACGACGGATCCTGCATCGCCACGGAACGGAGCCATCGTTCGCGTGCAAGCCGGTTGAGAGGGTGCGATAGCGCTCCCGCTTGGCGCAGCGGTCGCACGAGAGCAATCGCATCTCCGAGGGCATCGTCGGTGGCGCCGGTGCCACGAATCATCGCTCCGGCTTCGCGATCGAACCGGCCGACGCCCACCTGCATTGCGCCGTGTTCGAACCTGGCCACTTCGAGTCCGAGAAGTTCGCCGCGAACGAGGCCGGCTTCAACAACGGTTTCGAGGCCATGCGAGGCGACTTCACGGCGAAAGGCCTCGCTATCGGCTTCGCATGCCAGCGCCCCGGGATCGGGGGTTGGCACAGCCGGTGAGATGTCTTTGCCGTCGACCACAAACACCGAGACGTCGGTTGACAGTTGTGTGGTCTGACGTGCGCAGAGACCAGCCCCGCTGGCGTCGGAGGAGCCGACGAGAATCGACACCTGGGTGCAACGCTGTTTTCCAGCAATCAACAGCGCCGGGCCAAGAACCAGGGCGGCGTCGTCGTGGCGATACACCACGAGATGGTCGCCATCGACCACGTACGCACCAGATGGAAACCCTTGGGCGGTTGGCTCGAAAACGTCGAAATGCGCGCTCGCAAGAGCGCGCACTACGGTGCTGAACAGCGAAGGATTCACGCCGTCAGATGGTGTCTGCGGTCGCCAGTTTGGCGACCAGCATCACGATTCGTCGGCTGTTTCAGCAGCTTCGGTTTCGCCAGCAGCTTTTTTGCGGCGACCATAGCGGCGTTCGAAACGCTCGACTCGACCGGCGGTATCGACGATCTTCATCGTGCCGGTGAAGAACGGATGGCTAGCAGCCGAGATCTCCACCTTGGCGAGCGGGTAGGTGTTTCCATCTTCCCATTCGACGGTTTCAGATGTTTCGATCGTCGAATTGGTGATGAATGATTCGCCAGCCGACTGGTCGAGAAAGACGACGGGTCGGTACGTAGGGTGAATATCGGGCTTCATAGGTACTCAGTCTGGCCTTTCTTGGCCTGTAGTTCCAACACCTGACGGTCAGAAAGATCATCAGGAGTGACAAGTTTCTCGCGCTACTTCGAAGATCTCGTGACACCCAGCGACAATTCTTGTCGCCTGGTGTCACGAGATTTTGCTTAGGAGGCGCTTAGGGAGGTGCCTTTCGCCACTTCGGCGAGGAAGTCGGCGTTGCTTGTGAAGGTGTTCATGCGGTCGAGGAGGAGCTCGAGTCCGGCGAGCGAATTGGTGTCTTCGCCGGCGGACATTCCACCGAGGACCCGACGCAGCTTCCACACCTGCTGGAGCTGCTTTTTGTCCATCAAGAGCTCTTCGTGACGGGTCGACGAAGCGTCGATGTCGATCGCTGGGTAGATCCGACGCTCGGCGGCTTTGCGACTGAGCCGCAACTCCATGTTGCCGGTGCCTTTGAATTCTTCAAAAATCACTTCGTCCATACGCGATCCGGTGTCGACAAGTGCTGTGGCAACAATGGTGAGCGATCCACCTTCTTCAACATTGCGGGCTGCACCGAAGAACTGCTTGGGCGGGTAAATCGCACCAGCGTCGAGGCCGCCTGACATAACTCGACCATTTGCTGGTGCGGCCATGTTGTAGGCCCGGGCGAGACGAGTGATGCCGTCGACCAAAAGGACAACGTCGTCGCCAGCTTCGACCATGCGTCGGGCGCGGTTGAGTGCCATTTCGGAGGCGAGGATGTGCTCTTCGGCGGGCCGATCGAACGGCGAGGCAAGCACTTCGCCAGTTTTGAGGTGGCGCTTCATGTCGGTCACTTCTTCGGGGCGCTCGTCGAGCAGAAGTACCAGAAGCTTGACCTCGGGGTTATTGGTCTCGATCGAGGTGGCGATGCTCTTCATCACCGATGTTTTGCCAGCCTTGGGCGGCGAGACAATCATGCCGCGCTGGCCCTTACCAATGGGCGAGAAAAGATCGATGATGCGAGCGGTCAGGTTGTACGGATCGCCCTTACTCGACTGCGTGAGTGGCTCGTCGGGGAAAAGCGGCGTGAGTGCATCGAAGTTGGGGCGACTGGTCGCAGCCGACGGATCGCCGCCGTTGATCGAAGTGATCTTCAGCAGCGCCGGGTTCTTCTCATTGCGGTTCGCTGGCCGCGATTCGCCAGCAACGTGGTCGCCGGGCCGGAGGTCGAACTCGCGGACCATCTTGACCGACACATAGGGATCGGCCTTTGTTGGTGCGAAACCCGTGGTACGAATGAACCCGTAGCCCTCGCCGCGAAGATCGAGGTGCCCTTCGACTGGTGAAGGCTCGCCGCTAAACTCAGTGCCGCCTTCGCTTGGTGCGCCGCCGCGGTCACGGCTGCGACGCCGACGCTTCTTGCGGTTGGCGCTATCGCCTTGGTCCTGACCACGGTTGCGGTTACGGCCGCCGTCGTCGCCTGCGTGGTATACCTCGCCGCCAGAGTCGGCACGATTTCCGTTGGCGTCGTCGTTCGAGCCGTTCCGATCGTTGTTGTTCCGATCGTTTCCGGCGTTGGAACCACCGCGATTCGCACCGCTGTTTTGGTTCCGGTCATTTGCTGGCCGTGACGAGCCGCCGTTGCGGCTTTCGTTCGAGCTTCCCTGTTGAGACTCGCTAGGTGACCCTGCTGAGGACCCATCCGAGCTCTTGTCGCTGCTGTTTTTCGATGTCGACGACGAATCACCCGAAGCATCCTGTCGTTCGGGTTCGGGTGCGGGTGCGGCCTCGTCCGCAGTGCCGGATGCGGCATCAGCCGACGTGTCGGTTGAGTCGCCCGATACTGCCGCAAGGATCAGGTCGACGACCTCCGCCTTACGCATACTGGTCGGCGCCTTCACCTGCAGCGCGTCGGCAATCTGGTTGAGTTCGTTGCGATCCTTGCGTTGCAGGGTGGACTTCTTGAACTCCGCGGTTCCGTCGCTCATAGCTTCCTAGGGTCTCCTGACCAGGGTTTCCTGATCTGTTCCTGATCTTGTGGCGTCCTACACCGCACCTCGGCGCCCAGGTTGGGCAACACATCGGTACGGTTTACCGCCACGTCTTTGCTGTTGTACTCGTCTTCGTTCTTACGGTAGCCGCAGCCTACCGAATAATCCGGCACCCAAGGACATCGACGGCTACCTCGACCAGGTCGCCCACCTCGCTCATCGCGTCGGCACACGCGCCCGCTGCATCTGCGCTAGCGATGCTCGCTACCGAAGGCCCGGATCCGCTCAACCACGCGGCAAACCCGCAACGCCGGAGTTCGTGAAGCACCTTTTTGGTGGCGGGCAGGTGTTCGAGTCGGGCCACTTCGTGAATCTGGTCGTTGCTGCATTCGGCCAGCAACGCGAGGTCGCCCAGCATCAGACCCGCCACAACCGCGGCCGTCGCCGCAGATTGGGTGATGACCTCCGCGGTGCTCAGCGACTGACGAATGACACCACGTGCTGCCTTGGTTTCGTTGACGGCATCGGGCACCCAGATGAGCACTTTTAGACCATCGAGATTGGGGGTGAGGAAATGGGTGCGGTCGCCAACGGCAAGGCACAGACCTCCATAGGCAGAAGGTGCCGCATTGTCTGCGTGGCCCTCGATCTCGTTTCCCACAGCAAAGGCTGCTTCGCGGGCATCGGCCTCGGAGTCGCCCGCCGCAAGACGCGAGAGAAAGGCGCCGCCGACGGCTTCGGCTGCACTCGATCCGAAACCCTTCCCCACCGGGATCTCGGTGGCAAAGTACATCGGCAGGTCGTTGCCAGCCTGTCGGGCAGCGATACGCACAAGGCCTTCTGCAGGCGCCTCGAGCGCACCCTCGAAAGGCTCATCAGAAAGCTCGAGGTACCGATCGAGAGCTAAGCCGACCGCATCGAAGCCGGGACCGATATTCGCTGTTGACCCTGGGATTCGGACTCGCATTAGCCGGCTTCACTTCGATGATCGAGGACGAAGGTCTCAACGGTAGCCAGATCGTTGGGAAGAGTCGCGAACCGCTCTTGAAGCGCGAACAGATCGCCGATGTAGTCCGGTAGTGCAGGCCGCTCGCCTATCGCGCTCTCGACGGCGTCGGGGAACTTGGCCGGGTGCGCGGTGGCGAGGCTGATCATGGGCACATCGGTAGTGACCCGAAGTTGTTCACCGGCCAGTAAGCCAACGGCGGTGTGCGGGTCGACGGTCATCGCCTTCACTCGGTGGTAGCGGGCGATCGTATCGAGCGTGGCCCTATCGTCGACGCTGCATCCACTCCAGGTTTCGGCAAGAAGATTCATCTGATCGGCTTCAAGCGCAATGGTGCCCTCGCCGCGGAACCGCATCATGAAGTCGGCGACCTTGGCTCCGTCGCGTCCGAGTACATCGAATACCAGACGCTCGAGGTTCGACGACACTTGAATATCCATGCTTGGCGATAGTGAGGGCGATACCTCGCCGATGGTCATCGAGCCGGTGCCAAAGAACTGCGTGAGGATGTCGTTGCGGTTGCTGCCCACAACAAACTGGGCAACGGGAACTCCCATGCGGCGAGCTGTTTCGCCGGCGAAGACGTTGCCAAAGTTGCCGGTGGGCACACTAAATGAAACAGGCCCTCCCCTGCCGATGCGGCGGGCGGCCCACACGTAGTAGACGACCTGGGCCATCACCCGAGCCCAGTTGATCGAGTTGACTGCGCCGAGCCGAACCTCGTCGCGAAACGTGTCGTGGGCGAACATGGCCTTGACGATGTCTTGGCAATCGTCGAAGGTGCCATCGATCTCTATCGCGTGCACGTTCGAGGAGGTCACCGTGGTCATCTGGCGTCGTTGGACGTCGGACACTCGACCTTTGGGAAACAGGATAAAGATATCGAGGGCATCGCGATCGCGGCATGCCTCGATGGCGGCCGAGCCGGTATCGCCCGAGGTCGCGCCAACAATCGTGAGTCGTTCGCCACGACGGTTCAGCTCGGCATCAAAGAGCCGACCGACAAGCTGCAGCGCGACGTCTTTGAACGCCAAGGTCGGACCCCAGAAAAGCTCCATCAGGTGCGAGTTTTCGCCTAGGTCAACCAGCGGCACGACGTCGTCGTGGTGGAAGGTCGCGTAGGTATCGGCGACGATCTGTGCGAATTCTTCGGCACCAAAACTGGGTTCGACGAACGGCGTCATCACCTCGATGGCGGTGTCGACGTAACTCTTATGTGGCCAGTCTTCGGGGTGACTCCAATCGACCGTTGGCGTCTGGGCCGGAACGTACAATCCGCCGTCGTTCGCGAGCCCGGTGAGCAGCACATCGCCAAAACCGAGTTCGGGGGCGCTGCCACGCGTGCTGATGTAGCGGGCGTCAGCCACCGCTGACCACTCTTAGCACTGCACCAACCGAACGGACACGGTCGAGGTTGCGGAGTTCGTCGAGGGTGGCTCGGACGTCGCGCTCTGGTGCAACGTGGGTGATGAAGATGATTTGTGCCTCATCGCCTAAACCAGACTGTTCCATCGACTTTATCGATACGCCATGGTTTCCGAATGTGGTGGCGACTTCAGCCAACACGCCGGTTTCGTCTCGGACATTAAGGGTAAGGCAGTACGCCGACTCAAGATCGTCGATCGACCGGATGGCCGCCACAGGAAGCGGGCCAAAGTACGCGTGCGTGCCTGCACGCCAGTTGGCGGCGGCATCGATAAGGTCGCCGAGGACTGCGCTTGCGGTGGGTTCGCCGCCTGCACCTCGGCCGTACAACATGAGCTCGCCGACAGCGCCGCCCTCGATAAACACCGCATTAAAGCTGTCGCGAACCGCAGCAAGAGGATGCGAGAGCGGCACCATCGCGGGATGCACACGAACGGCGATCTCGTCGGGCCCGCCGTCGGTTGCTGCGAGGCGTTCGGCAACGGCGACCAGCTTGATGACGTGGCCATTTCGGCCGGCATACTCGATGTCGCTCTTGGTGATGGTGGAGATGCCTTCGTGGTGCACGTCGTCGGCCACGACTGAGGCCCCGAACGCGATCGTGGCGATTATTGCTGCCTTTGCTCCGGCGTCGAACCCCTCGACATCGGCGGTGGGATCGGCTTCGGCGTACCCAAGTTCTTGGGCTTCGGCCAGCGCGTCTTGGTAGCTCGCGCCGTTTTCGGTCATTTGGGTGAGGATGTAGTTGGTGGTGCCGTTGATGATGCCGAGCACCCGGTTGATGGGTTCACCCAACAACGATTCGCGTAGCGGACGCATAAGGGGAATGCCGCCTGCGACGGCCGCTTCGAAGAGCAGGTCAACCCCGCCGGCTTCTGCGGCCTTGTACAGCTCGGCGCCGTGTTCGGCCAGCAGTGCTTTGTTGCCGGTGATCACCGGCTTGCCTGCCGCTAGGGCGGCGAGGATCAACGACTTCGCTGGTTCGATGCCACCGATGAGTTCGATGACAATGTCGACGTTGTCAGCGATGACTAGCGATGAAATGTCGTCGGTAAATACCTCGGGCGCCACATCGATGCCTCGGTCGATCGAGAGGTCGCGCACGGCAATGCCGGTGATGGTGATGTCGAGGCCGGTGCGGAGTTGAATCTCGTCGTGCTGACCGGCAACAAGTGTCGCCAAAGCTGATCCGACGTTTCCGCATCCCAGCAGGGCTACTCGAACGGGTGTTGGCGAAGTCGACATGAGGTTCCGTGGGGTCTTTGCGGGTAGTTACGATTCAGTGAACTGGCAGCATATAACTCGGCGGTCATGTATCTAACCGAATCAGATCTTCGAGTGTCTCGCGCCGTATGACCTGGCGGGCTTCGCCTTCGCGCACGAACACAACCGCTGGCCGGGTGACCTTGTTGTAGTTCGAGGCCATGCTGTGGCCGTAGGCGCCGGTGACCGGCGTGGCGAGGATGTCGCCGACTGCGAGGTCGTCGGGCACCCAGCCTTCACGCACGAGCATGTCGCCCGACTCGCAGTGCTTACCAACAAGGCGAATATCGAGTTCGCGCTCGGCATCGCCAGATCGGGGAAGAAAGGTCTCGTACCCGCTGCCGTAGAGCACCGGCCGGGGGTTGTCGCTCATGCCGCCGTCGACTGCCACATAGGTGCGGATGCCTTCGAGGGTCTTGATCGTGCCGACCTCATAGAGCGTGACCGCCGAAGCAGCGACAATCGAGCGTCCGGGTTCGGCGGTAATCCGGCCGGCGAATCCGGCGTCTCGGCATGCTCGTTGCACCGAGGCGCCCCACGAAGCGAAGGTAGGCGCCTCTTCGCCTTCGACATAGGCGACTCCCAAGCCGCCGCCGATCGACAGTTCGTCGACGTCGTAGGGAGCAGCAAAACCGGCGATGACTTCGACCGCCTTCTGGAACGATTCGATACTAAATACCTGGCTGCCGATGTGGGCATGGATGCCGACGAGGTTCACCGCCGGGCTCGCTAATGCACGCTCGACGGCTCGCAGCGCTAGGCCGGTAGAAACAGTGAAGCCAAACTTCGAGTCGTCTTGTCCGGTGGCAATGAACTCGTGGGTGTGCACTTCTACGCCTGGTGTGATGCGCAACATAATGTCGGCGACCGAACCGATCTCGGCATGCAGCATGTCGAGTCGGTCGAGTTCGTCGAACGAGTCGACCATGATGTGGCGCACGCCGCTATCGAGTGCATAGCGCAGCTCGTCCATCGACTTGTTGTTGCCGTGAAAAATGCACTTGTCGCCGCCGACCCCGGCGGCAAGCGCCACGTAGAGTTCGCCAGCGGTTGCCACGTCGATCTGCATCCCTTCTTCGGCCACCAACTGGGCCATGGCGATACAGAGGAACGCTTTCGACGCATAGGACACGCCGCCCGGAAACGCTTCGACGGCGTCGCGGCATCGTTGCCGCAAATGTTGTTCGTCGTACACGAACAGCGGTGTGCCGAACTCGGCGGCAAGGTCGACGAGTTCGAGCCCGCCGATCGAAACGGCGCCGTCGGCGATTGCGGCGGTATCTGGCAGAAGGTGTCGGGGCAGCGGTCCAGCCATTACATCGACTCCGGTGCGCTCACACCGACCAGGTCGAAACCGATCGCAAGCCCAATCCGGGTCGCCTCAAGCAACCAGAGCCGGGCTTGTGTGAGTTCGGCGCTGACGCCGTCACCGACGACATAGCACTCTTGATAGAAGCCGTGGAAGGCGGCGGCGAGTTCGCGCGACCAGCCAATGATGGCGTGCGGCGCACGTTCTTTCGCTGCGTACTCGACCATCTCGGGCAGCGTCGAAAGACTCCGGAGCAACGCAAGTTCGCGTTCGTGGGTAAGTAGCGAAAGGTCGGTTTCGGCTAGCGGCTTTCGCTCATGGCCAGCCTCGATTGCCTTGGCCACCACCGAATGGATGCGGGCGTGGGCGTACTGCACGTAATAGACCGGGTTGTCCATCGCCTTGGTGGCAACCAGGTTGAGATCGATTGTCTGGCGGCTGTCGACCGACTGCATCAGGTACGTAAAGCGGGCTGCGTCGGCGCCAACTTCGTCGATGATGTCATCGAACGAAATGAAGTTTCCCGACCTGCCCGACATGCGCACTTCCTCGCCGTCGCGTTCAAGGTCGACCAACTGGGTGATGATGATCTCAAGCTCGTCGGGGTCGTGGCCAAGCGCCTGCATTGCCGCCTTCATCCGCACGGTGTAGCCGTGGTGGTCGGCGCCCCACACGTTGAGCAGCTTGGCGCTTCGGGAGAACTTGTCGCGGTGGTAGGCAATGTCGGGGGCGAGGTAGGTGAGATCGCCGTCGCTTTTAACGAGCACGCGATCTTTGTCGTCGCCGTAGTCGGTCGACCGAAGCCAGGTTGCTCCGTCGTCGACGAACGTCATGTTCTTTTCGCCCAGCTCGCTAAGCGCTTCCTCGATGACACCCGACTCGACCATCGAGCGTTCGCTGAACCACACGTCGAAATGGATGCCGACACGATCGAGCGTGGCGCGATGGCTGGCAAGTGCTCGGGCGTATCCCCACTCGAGTGGATCGGCATCGTCGGGCATCTCGTCGGCCCACTCGGAGATGTAGGCGCCTTGGTAACCCTCCTCAGGCGGCTCTTCGCCCTTCTTACGAGCGGCGAGCGACTCGGCGAACAGTCCCATTTGTACGCCACGGTCGTTGAGGTATGTCTCTCGGGTCACTGCGTAGCCGGTGCGGTCGAGAAGCCGAGCCACCGAATCGCCGTAGCAGGCGCCCCGAGCGTGGCCCGCATGTAACGGCTTGTTCGGGTTCGCGCTGACGAACTCGACATTTACTGACGTGCCCTGCCCAATATCGAGCCGGGCGAAGTTGGCCTCTCCTTGGGCAACGATCTCTTCGAGGAGGCGATGCAGCCAGGCATCTTCGAGGTGAAAGTTGACGAAACCGGGGCCCGCAACATCGACGGCCGACACGAACTCTGGCTTGTTGGCGTCTAGGTATTCGGCAAGTCCGGTTCCGAGCTCGCGGGGGTTCTTTCCGGCAGCTTTCGCCGTTGCCAGGGCCACGTTGGTCGACCAGTCGCCGTGCTCGCGGCGGGCCGGGCGTTCGAGGGTGATTGTGGCTGGGGGTTCAACATCCATCGCCGTCAGAGCGGCCGAAATTGCATCCGTGAGGATCGTTACGATCATCCATCAAGCCTAGCCATTTGGCTGGTCGTGCCCCGCACCGGTTTCGCCCATTCGCCCGGTGCGTAACACCCGGCTCGGGCGGGTAGTCTGTCGTCTTCAGCCCTCGTAGCTCAGGGGATAGAGCATCGGTTTCCGGAACCGTGTGCGGAGGTTCGAATCCTCCCGAGGGCGCTAAATAATTCAGACCGCTGAGCTGGTCTTTTGCGGAACTTTTCAATCCCACGCCCTACTAGCCAGAAACACCGAATACCACGAAATGCCAGGCACTTGTGGGTATTTGGTGGGTACACAATAGGTGCAAGGCACACCGTCCCTACCCAGGTAGACGAGCCACACGGCACTGCTGTCCGTTATCGGCAGGCTTACTGCGAGCGGACGATCCGGAACATTGAGCAACGTCCGCCCGCGGGCGGATTTCGTCACGCTGGGTAACCGAACCCCTGCGACCATCACGCCGAGTGTTCAAGATCCGTCCGACGGACGGATCTGAAAACCCTTTGAAACTATTACCGGCATATCGTCGGATATGCGCTAGTTATTGCCGGATGAGCGTGCGTCAAAGCCGTAGCCCGACTGACCAATATGACCGGCTTGTCCAAGGTGCGGGAAGGGTGTTGGCAATTCTTGCCAACACGGTACACTCGAAACCATGACCACGATGAACGTCTCGCTCCCCGACGATCTCAAACACTTCGTTGATTCTCAAGTGGACCGCGGCAGCTATGGCTCCACAAGCGAGTACGTGCGCGACCTCATCCGCCGCGACCAGGAGCGGCGTCAGCTGCGAACAGCGCTCCTCGATGGAGCGAGTTCGCCAATCGTTGCCACAGCAGACGCCGCCTACTTCGCATCACTTCGGGAAAGCACCGAAACCGGCAGCTGAGCCGCCCTCAGATGTACGCCGACATCCGAGCGTTCGCCGCAACCGACATCGAAGCCGCAATCTCCTACTACAAAAAGGAAGCCGGCCGCACCGTCGCAAACGACTTCGTCGATGAACTCGAAGCTGCAATCAGCCACCTGTGCCTACACCCCGATAGCGGCTCGCTTCGGTTCGCGTACGAACTCAACATCCCCGAGCTTCGCAGCTGGCCGATCCAGAAGTTCCCCTACCTCATCTTCTACATCGCCGATGATGAACACATCGATATCTGGCGAGTCCTGCACGCCCGACGCGACATCCCCTCCCACCTAGCCGCAGAACCCCTCGACTGACGCCACCTTCGGCGCTGGCACCCCGTTCGCCGGAGCGAACATTGCCCATATCGCCCGACCGCAATCGACACGAGAACCCACACTCAACGGCACCTCGGGCTCGCCTCCGATACCGAACGGCTGCCGGGTGGGGATGTTCCCAGGTAAGACCTCGGCGCACCGCCACCCATACCACCAAGCGAATCTTATCGATCAGGCAGCGAAACAACGGCACGTCGGCAACACTTGCTGTCACCCGATGGCGCCGAATGGGCAAGCCGCCCGGGCACTGCACCAAAGACATCGGGGATTACCCCTATATCCACACGTATACGCTCGATATTTCGGGATGTATGGGTAGTCGGCGACATCCTGTTGCATGGTGCTACCGATGGTATTACCATTGTCTGCATGGCAGTTTCCAAACGTTCCGTGTCCCTCGACGACTCAATCGCCGCCAGAGTCGAACGAGCCGCAACTGAAGAAGGCGTATCGTTCTCAGCGTGGCTGACCAACGCAGCCGAACACTCACTGCTCATTCGAGAAGGGATCCAAGGCGTCACCGAATGGGAATCACAGGCTGGTGCCCTAACTGCCGAAGAACTCGCAGCAGGTGAGGTCCTACTCGACCGCCTCATGCACGACACAGCCCGAAAGTCAGCGTGAGCACAAACGGGCTCACCTACGACACCGGTGCCCTAATCGCAGCCGAACGCGACGAACGTCTCCTTTGGTCGCTACACCGGGCCGCTCTCAGTCGCGGTATCGCCCCAACCGTTCCCGTTGGCGTTCTCGCCGAAGCATGGCGCGGCGGCCCCCAACATCGCCTGTCGCAACTACTAAAGGGATGCAGAATCGAAGCAATGAACGAGACCCAAGCCCGCGAAATCGGCTCATTGATCGCCCAGAGCGGCCTGGCCGACATCGTTGATGTCGCCGTCGTTGAGGGAGCGGTGCGCCGTGGTGATGCGGTTGTCACCACAAACCGAAACCACATCGAACAGATCGCCGACGTTACAAATGCGTCGATACCGATTCACGACGTATAGAGAATCGGGCCAGTTAGGCGCCCATATCGGCACCCGAAACATGACCGGATCGCACGCTCGAGAACG